>NZ_QJUO01000016.1 GCF_004327335.1 Stutzerimonas kirkiae
TAAGAGACAGTCCCCGGCCCCCGCCAGATCGCCTACTTCAACGGCCGCGGCGCCGCCAGCCTGGACAAGCTCGCCCAGGAAGCCGACGCGGTGATCGCCCTGCGTTCGCTCTGGGAAGAAGACCCGCTGTACCCGATGGCCCGCCGCAGCAATATACGCATCGTGGAAATCGACGCCGCCCGCCCGGTCGACGGCGCCCTGCCGGGCATCGCCACCCAGCAGGACAGTGCGGAGGATGCGTTGGGCAGCCAACCCTGGCTGTCGATCGGCAACATGGGGCGCATGGCCGATGTGATCGCCGCCGACCTGGTGCGCCTCGCGCCAGCCGCGGCACCGCGTATCGAGAGCAACCTGGCCGCTCTCAAACAGCGGCTGCTGAAACTCAACGCCGGCAGCGAGCAGGCCCTGGCCAAGGTCGACAATGTCACCGTGGGCAGCCTGTCCGAGCGCCTGAACTACCTGCTCAGCGGCCTCAATCTCGACCTGCTGCCGCTGGAAATACCCGAGACACGCCAATGGCCCGTCGAAGCCCTGGAGGCGCTGAGCGCGACACTCGAAGAGAACGACGTAGCCCTGGTGCTGCATCATAGCCAGCCACCGAAGGAAGTCGCCGAGGCCATCGCGGCTGGCGGCAGCCGCCTGCTGGTGCTCCAGGAGCAGCAGGACCCGGTCGCCGCCCTGGAGCAGGATGTCCAGCAGATCATCGAGGCGCTGCAATAGCAGGCAGCAGGGATACCGTAGTGTGCGCCGTGCGCACCGGGGGAGCGCGGCCACTGCCGGTGCGCGCGGCGTACACTACGGCGGCCCTACCGCCGGTTCCTGACGGCGCCCGTATCAATGATTGACGGTAAACGCCAGCATCGCCGATAGCTGGCAGAGCGGGCGGCCGCTCTGCTCGTGCAGGCGATTGAAGGCCGCCTGCATGGCGGCCTGGTCGCGCTGGCTGGTCGGGGCCTTGTCGATCACGCCCTGGGCCTTGAGTGCGGAGACCACATCGTCCGTGGGCACGAAGGTATCCTTGCCGGCCATGCGCAGGAGGCGCGGTGCCGACAACCCGCCCAACTGGTTGCCATGGCGCGCCAGGTAACGCCAGAGGCCGACGATATCCTCGCCCGGCCAGTCCGCCAGCAGATTGCCGAAACCGCCCTTGTCCCTGGCGACATCCAGCACCATCTGGGCATTGCGCGGCACACTGGCGAGCTTGCTCAGATGCCGGACAAGGCGTGTATCCTGCATCAGCCGCTCCAGATGCTCGGCCCCCATCAGCACCACCTTCTGCGGATCGAAACCGAAGAAGACCTCCTCGAAGGCAGGCCACTTGGCATCCACCACGCTGTGTTTCAGCCCAGCCCGGAACACCCTTAGCGAGATCAGTGACAGATAGCGATCATCCGGCAACGCTCGCAAGCGCTCGGCACTCAGCGGCACAGGCAGCCGCGACTCCAGCTCGGCACTGGAGCCGAAGCGGTTCAGGCAGTATTCGTGAAGCCATTGGTAATCGTGCATTGCTTCCTCCGGGCGGCGCCATCGAGCCTTCGCTTGGGGCTTGGGGCTGCTCTGTCCTACAAACTCATCACATCGACGAAGCGCGGAGTGGCATTGTCGTCGATGCGCAGGCTGCGGAAATCGAACAGGTTGCGGTCGGCCAGTTGCGACGGCACGACATTCTGCAAGGCCCGGAACATGATCTCGGTGCGCCCCGGCGACTTGCGTTCCCACTCCTGCAACATCTCCTTGACCACCTGGCGCTGCAGGTTCTCCTGCGAACCACAGAGGTTGCAGGGGATGATCGGGAACTCCCGAATACGCGCATAGGCCTCGATATCGGCCTCGCTGCAATAGGCCAGCGGGCGGATCACCACGTTGCGGCCATCGTCCGACAGCAGCTTGGGCGGCATCGCCTTGAGGGTGCCGCCGTAGAACATATTGAGGAAGAAAGTCTCCAGGATGTCGTCGCGGTGGTGCCCCAGGGCCATCTTGGTCGCGCCGATCTCGTCGGCGAAGGTATAGAGCGTGCCACGGCGCAGGCGCGAACACAGCGAACAGGTAGTCTTGCCTTCGGGAATCTTCTCCTTGACCACCGAGTAGGTGTCCTTCTCGATGATGTGGTACTCGATGCCCAGGCCCTTGAGGTATTCAGGCAAGACATGCTCGGGGAAGCCCGGCTGCTTCTGGTCCATGTTGACCGCCACCACGTCGAAGTGGATCGGCGCGACCTTCTGCAGGTACAGCAGCACATCGAGCATGCTGTAGCTGTCCTTGCCGCCGGACAGGCAGACCATGACCTTGTCGCCTTCCTCGATCATGTTGAAATCGGTGACAGCCTCTCCCGCGAGGCGGCGCAGGCGTTTTTGCAGTTTGTTCTGGTTGACCGAGAGGCTGCCCATGTCGAGGAATCCGGATAATTGCCAAAGCCGCGCATTTTACGCGCAAAGCACCTTTGCGGGCAGCAGGAAACAGGGCGCTCACGCTATGCCGTCATTCACGGGCAAGGTACTGGCTCAAGCAGTTGGAGGCTGGACGACAAACACCGGCGGCCACGCTCTTGCGCCCAGCCTCCCGCTTTCCAGCGCTTTTTCCGGCTCTTCGCAGCTCGCCTGGATCGCCCCGGCCTGCCTCCGGCGCAATATCGGGCAATAGCTTCGCCGCCAGCCAACCTCATGCCTGGCGAACTCCCCACCCCATACGCACTCTGAACCAAGGTCGTACAGAAGTTGAACCGAAGTATCGAGCCACAGTGCTTCAATCGCAGAGGAGAGACTGACATGATCAATCACGTATGGGGTCTATTCGCCCACCCGGGCCAGGAGTGGCGTGAAATCAGCAATGAAAGGCCGACGGTCAGCCGCCTGTATTTCGGCCATATCCTGCTGCTCGCGGCCATCCCCGCCATCTCGGCCTACATAGGCACCACCCAGCTCGGCTGGAGCATCGCCGGCGGCGACACGGTTCGGCTGACCCAGGCCAGCGCCCTGCCACTGGCCATACTGTCCTACCTGACCATGCTGGCCGGGGTGGCCGTAATGGGCAGTTTCATCCACTGGATGGCCCGCACCTACAACGCCAATCCGTCATTGAGCCAGTGCATCGTCTTCGCCGGCTATACCGCTACCCCACTGTTCATCGGCGGCCTGGCCGCCCTCTATCCTCAGTTGTGGCTGGCCATGCTGGCCGGTACCGCGGCGGTCAGCTACACGGCCTACCTGTTGTACGTGGGGCTCCCGACCTTCATGGCCATCCCCAAGGCCGAAGGCTTCATGTTCTCCAGCTCGGTGCTGGCGGCGGGGCTGGTGGTACTGGTCACCATCATCGCTGCATCGGTAATCATCTGGAGCCTGGGCATAGGCCCGGTATACACCAGCTGAGCCTCCGCCAAAGCCCGGGGAGCCTGGTTTCCAGGGCAATCGCATGCACGGCTCACCTCCGTTCCCGGGCAGGCATATGCCCTGCCTGAGGGGGGAGACAGGGCGAGCGGATTGGCAATCAAGTGTGCATTTCATCGTGGGCGGCTGGCGGTGTCCTGGCGCCCGTGGTGTCGCGAACCCGACCAGCCCCGCCACGAAACACGCATGAACCCGTCGCCCATATGAATAAGGGAGCGCTCTTCTCGGAGGCCCTGCCGACGAAGGTTTCGTGGCGAGGCGGTCCGGGCTCGCGGCAAATACCGCGGCGACGATGGAAGAAGCCGTCAGCGCACTGCTGGATCATTGGTAGGTCTTTCGGTTTCGCCGGATCTTTCCCGCAGGCGCTACAGGAGGTGGCTGTGCGGATGCCAGGGACGATGAGCCCGAGATCACGCGCTACGATCCAGAAGCCAGCCAGACACACTATTGCCAAGCCGCTCGCAACGAGTCAGCACACGATTAGCCAGCTTCCACGGCCCTGGACCGGGACTTCATGCGATCGCCATGGCCTGGCTTCGGCTTTTCCTCCATCACCAGGCCATGGCTGGCATAATCGCCCTCCAGTCGGAGGGAAGCATGCCTGAACAGATCCAAGCCCGTGTCGAGAACTGCTACACACTGGCGGAAGACTTCTTCGGAAGAGGCTTCAAACGCCCGCAAGTCAGCCTCAAGCTGCGCGGGCAGAAAGCGGGCGTCGCTCACCTGCATGACAACCTGCTGCGCTTCAACCGGCAGTTGTACCTGGAAAACAGCGAACATTTTCTCCGGCAGACCGTGCCCCACGAGGTCGCCCACCTGATCGCCCACCAGTTGTTCGGCCCGGGCATCAAGCCCCACGGCGAGGAATGGCAGCGAATCATGCTTGGCGTCTATGGGTTGCAGCCAGACCGATGCCACTCCTATGCCGTCAAGCGCACACCCGCCATCCGCTATATCTACAACTGCAACTGCCCTTCGCAGGACTTCGCCTTCACCGCACAACGCCACGCCCTGGTGGCGAAGGGGCGACGCTACCTGTGCCGTGCCTGCAAGGCGCAACTGCTTTTCAGCGGCCAGCAGCGCCTGGAGTGAAGCGTCACTCCTCGTTCTTCTCGATATGCTCCAGGCGATAGATGTTGCCGATCAGGCAATGCTCGGGAAAACCGCTGCCATCGGTGGAAATGATTCTATCCAGCCGGCTCAGGGAGCCTACAGTAGTGCTGTAGCCGATGCGGTTGCTGAACGCCAGGTTGCGGCAAGGCGAGGAAAACTCGATCAGGTAGGCCCGGCGCGGCCCGCCATCCAGTATCAGGTGCAACTTGTCCAGGTATTGCCAGCCATCGATGTCGTAGCGCTGTATCGAGCGCACCTCTTCGGCCTGGCGATAATCCAGCATCGCCAGTCGCTCCGCCAATGGCAGCGACTCATCCCTGATCGCCGATGTGCCACAAGCGCCCAGCAGCGCGGACAATCCCAGAACCAGTACCGATCCGAAGCTACGCATGTTTCACCTCCAGGGCGAACGGATCGCCGTTATCAGGAAGGCACCCATCATGGACGAGCGCACAAAAAAAAGAATAAAAATATAAAAAAACGATTCTTTTAAAGAATAAGAAGCTTAAGCAGACTGGGCACGTCGATACACCTTCAAGGGTTTATATTCGCTCCGCATATCGGATAGGGTCTGATCCGCTCAATCATCAAGGAAAGCCAATACCATGCTCAAGAAACTCCTGCTGGCATCCGCCGTTGCCACTACCTTGTTCAGCAGCGCTGCCACACTTGCAGCGGAAAAGCCGATCCTGAATGCTTCCTATGACATCGCCCGCGAGCTTTTCGCCGAGATCAATCCGAAATTCGTCGCCCACTGGAAGGAGCAGACCGGCAAGGAATTGAAGATCGACCAGTCGTTCGCCGGCACCTCGCGCCAGGCCCAGGACATCATCCAGGGCAAGAAGGTCGATACCGTGACCTTCAACCAGGTCACCGACGTGGACATCCTCGCCAAACGCGGCCTGGTACGCGCCGACTGGGCCAAGCAGTTCGACAACAACAGCTCGCCCTACTACAGCACCACCGCCTTCCTGGTACGCAAGGGCAACCCGAAGAACATCAAGAACTGGGACGACCTGGCCCGCCCGGACGTGAAACTGGTCTTCCCCAACCCGAAGACTTCCGGCAACGCCCGCTACAGCTACCTGGGCGCCTGGCTCTACGCCAACGAAGCCTTCAAGGGCGACGAAGGCAAGATCAAGGAGTTCGTCGGCAAGGTATTGCACAACGTCGAGAACTTCCCCACCGGCGGCCGTGGCGCCACCGTGGCCTTCGCCCAGAACGGCCAGGGCGACGTGCTGCTGACCTTCGAATCGGAAGTGGTCAACATCGCCAACGGCGAGGAGTTCAAGTCCGGCGAGTTCGAGATCGTGGTGCCGCCGGTCAGCGTACTGGCCGAGTTCCCGGTCGCGGTGGTGGACAAGGTGGTCGATGAGAAAGGCACCCGCGAGGTGGCTACCGAATACCTGAAGTTCCAGTACAGCAAGGACATCCAGCAACTGCTGACCCACTACAACTACCGTGTGCATCACCCGGAAGTGGTCGCGGCGACCAAGGCGCAGTTCCCGACGATCCGCCTGGTCAACCCGACCGAGGTGCTGGGAAGCTGGGACGATATCACTGCCAAGCACTTCGACGGCAATGGTATCCTTGACCAGTTGCTGGCCAGCGGACGCTGATCCGGCAGAAAACCCCAAGACCGCCGCCTCGCGCGGCGGTCTGCGTTTTCAAGGACTGGCGTGTGAGCAGAACCCCCACTTTCTTCCTGCAGTATCCGTTGCTGCCGGGTTTCGGCCTGAGCTTCGGCTTCAGCGTCTTCTACCTGTCACTGGTGATCCTGCTCCCGCTGTCGGCGCTGCTGCTCTACGTCAGCGACATGAGCTGGGCGCAGTACTGGCAGGCCATCAGCGATCCACGGGTGGTGCAAAGCTACAAGGTGACGCTCAGCGGCGCCTTCTACTCCACCATCGCCGCCGTGCTGATCGGCCTGCTGATCGCCTGGATCATCAGCCGCTACGACTTCCCCGGCCGCCGCCTGGTGGATGCGCTGGTGGACCTGCCGTTCGCCCTGCCGACCTCGGTCGCCGGCCTGACCCTGGCGACCCTGCTGGTGCCCGGCGGTTGGCTCGGCCAGTGGTTCGACGCACTGGGCATCAAGATCGCCTATGCCTACCCCGGCATCCTGGTGGCGATGGTCTTCACCAGCCTGCCGTTCGTGGTGCGCACCGTACAGCCGGTGCTGGAAAGCCTGGGCAGCGAATACGAAGAGGCGGCCAGCATCCTCGGTGCCAACAAGCTGCAGAGCTTCTTCCACGTGGTGCTGCCGAGCCTGGCGCCGGCGCTGATCACCGGCGCCTCGCAGTCCTTCATCCGCAGCCTGGGCGAGTTCGGCGCGGTGATCATGATCGCCGGCAATATCCCGTTCAAGACCGAAGTCTCGTCCCTGATGATTTTCGTCCGCCTGCAGGAATTCAACTATCCAGCGGCGGCGGCCATCGCCTCGGTGATCCTGCTGGCGTCGCTGTCCATGCTCTTCGGCCTGCAGGTATTGCAGGGGCGTATCTTCAAATGGCAGCGGCAAGGCAGATGAAAAGACCCGATTCCTGGCACCAGTGGCTACTGATCGTCCTCGGCCTGGCGCTGGTGGGGCTGTTGCTGGTGGTCCCGCTGGCGCTGATCTTCAGCAAGGCGCTGAGCGGTGGCTGGGCGCTGCTGGCGGACAATCTTTCACAGGACTATATGCTGCACGCCATCGGCCTGACCCTGCTGGTGGCCGCCCTGACCGTACCGCTCAACCTGGTGTTCGGCATCCTGCTGGCCTGGTGCGTGACCCACTACGACTTTCGCGGGCGCAAGCTGCTGACCACCCTGGTGGACATTCCCTACGCCGTGTCCCCGGTGGTCGCCGGCCTCTGCTACCTGGTCGTGTACGGGCTGGAAAGCGCCATCGGCCGCTGGTTCTACGATCACGGCATGCAACTGATGTTCGCCTGGCCGGGCATCGTCATGGTCACCGTGTTCGTCACCGCGCCCTATGTGGCGCGCATCCTGATCCCGGTCATGCAGTCCCAGGGCAATGCCGAGGAAGTCTCGGCGCTGTGCCTGGGCGCCAACGGCTGGCAGATCTTCCGCCACGTCACCCTGCCCAACATCAAGTGGGCGCTGCTGTATGGCGTGGTGGTCAGCAACGCGCGGGCGGTCGGCGAGTTCGGCGCGGTCTCGGTGGTGTCCGGCACCATCCTCAACCAGACGCTGACCCTGCCGCTGCTGGTGGACCAGTTGAATAACGACTACAAGCCCGCCGCCGCCTTCACCGCCGCCGCGCTGCTGGCCTGCATGGCGCTGTTCACTCTGCTGCTCAAGACCTGGATGGAGTGGCGCCAGCGTAGCGCCATGCGCCGCGCCGAAGCGGCCTGATCCCTGGGCCTGGAAAGCCGTAGCCCTTCCATTCGCGAGGGCGTTGCCGCTCGTCGTTGGGCTTTTTCCACATACCCTGAATAAAAAAAGCACTTTTCCCGCCCGACACCCACTAAGCAGATAAGCGCCAGACCCTGACGGATCGGCTGCGCAGCCTGGGTGGCATCTCCAGGTTCGACGCAGCCGACGGACAAGGCGCGCATGGCTCGCCGACATTGCGTTGGCGACGCCTCCTTACCGTGAACGAAAGCGAGAGTGTCGTATCCGCCCTCGCCGGGAGTCCTCCATGAGCGAGAAGCGTAACGCCGGCCTGACCCGGCGCCAGTTGCTACTGTCCTCCGCCGGAGGCGCCGCCCTCGGCGCCGTAGCCTCTGCCCAGGCCGCCACCATTGCCGGCATTCCGGCCTGGAACCCCTTCGACCATAACGCCCCGCTGTATATCGACAAGCCCGGCTGGCAGTTCTTCAGCGCCGCGCAGGCGCGCGAAGTGGAGGCCATCGTCGAACGCCTGATCCCCGCCGACGAACTCAGCGCCAGCGGCAAGGACGCTGGCTGCGCGGTGTTCATCGACCGTCAGTTGGCCGGCGCGTACGGCGGCTTCGAGCGCCAGTACATGGAAGGCCCGTTCCAGCCGGGCACAGCGGCCCAGGGCGATCAGTCGCCACTGGTGCCACGCGAACGCTACCGCCTCGGCCTGGCCGCGCTGGAGCATTACTGCCAGGCACGGTTCGGCGCCTCCTTCAGCGCACTGGACGACGAGCGGCGCGATGCCATCCTCGCTGGCCTGGAGCGCAGCGAAATCGAACTGCTGGGCATCGATGCCAGCCTGTTCTTCGCGCAGATACTGGGCAACACCCTCGAAGGTTTCTTCGCCGACCCGATCTACGGCGGCAACCGCGACATGCTGTCCTGGCGCATGCTCGGCTTCCCCGGCGCCCGCTACGACTACCGCGAGCATATCGCCCGGCATAACCAGAAGCTCGACCTGGAACCGTTGTCGATCATCGGCAGCTCGGCCTGGAACCGCAAGGGATAACCCGACATGGCTAGAAAACTCCCCAGCACCGATGTGGTGGTGGTCGGCCTCGGCTGGGCCGGCTCCATCATCGCCAACCAACTGGCCGAAGAAGGCCTGCAAGTCATCGGTTTCGAGCGTGGTCCCTGGCGCGACACCGCCAGGGACTTCAATGTCGCCTCCGCCGCCGACGAATTGCGCTACAACCGCCGCCAGGAACTGATGCTGCGCCCGCGCCAGAACACCTGCACCCTGCGCAACGACCCCAGCCAGACGGCCCTGCCGATGCGCGACTGGGGCTCCTTTCATCCCGGCAACGGCACTGGCGGCGCCGGCAACCACTGGGCCGGCATCAGCTTCCGCTTCCAGCCCGAGGAATTCCGCCTGGCCAGCCACCTGCGCGAGCGCTACGGCAAGGAAGTGCCCGCCGAACTGACCCTGCAGGACTGGGGTACCGACTGGGACGAGATGGAACCCTTCTATACCGCCTTCGACAAGCTGGCGGGTCTTTCCGGCAAGGCCGGCAACCTCGGCGGACGCCTCGTCGAAGGCGGCAACCCGTTCGAAGGGCCTCGCGGCGAGGAATACCCCAACCCGCCGACCGCGCAGCCCTATGCCCCGACATTGTTCGCCGAGGCGGCGCGCAATCTCGGCTACAAACCCTTCCCGGTGCCCTCGGCGCTGCTGTCCCAGGCCTACACCAACTCCCTTGGCGTGCGCATGGGCCCCTGCACCTTCTGCGGCTTCTGCACCAACTACGGCTGCGCCAACTACTCCAAGGCCAGCCCGATCATCTCGGTGCTGCCAGTGCTGGCGCGCAAGGCCAACTTCAGCGCCCGCACCAACTGCGAGGTGCTGCGCGTGACCCTCGACAAGAACGGCGGCAAGGCCACCGGCATCATCTATGTCGATTCGTCCGGGCAGGAGTGGGAACAACCGGCGGAGCTGGTGATCGTCGCCGCCTTCACCCTGGAGAACGTGCGCCTGATGCTGCTGTCCGGCGTCGGCCAGGCCTACGATCCGCTCGCCAACAGCGGCACCACCGGGCGCAACTATACCTACCAGACCGCCAACAGCGTGCGCCTGTTCTTCGATGACAAGAACTTCAACCCCTTCATCGGCGGTGGCGCCATCGGCATGGGCATCGACGAGTTCAACAACGATAACTTCGACCACGCCGGCCTTGGCTTCGTCGGCGGCGGCAGTACCCGCGTCACCCCCATAGGCGCCGCGCCGATCGACTCGCGCCCGGTGCCCAGGGGCACTCCGGCCTGGGGCTCGGAGTGGAAACGCGCGACGGTGCGCCACTACCTGAGCAGCATGTCCATCGGCTGCGAAGCCAGCAGCTACAGTACGCGTAACAACTACCTGTCGCTCGATCCCAACTACAAGGACGCGCATGGCCGGCCCTTGTTGCGCATCACCTTCGACTTCCCGCAGAACGACCTGCGCATGGCCGAATATTGCACCGCCAGGGTGGCGGAGATCGCCCGCAGCATGAACCCGGCGATCATCGAAGCGAACCCGCGCAAGGGCCCCTGGAGCAATGCCAGCTACCAGTCCTCCCACGTGGTCGGCGGTTTCGTCATGGGCGCCGACCCGGCCACCAGTTCGGTGAACAAATACCTGCAGGTGTGGGGGGTGCCCAACCTGTTCGTGGTCGGCGCCTCGGCTTTTCCGCAGAACCCCGGCTACAACCCCACCGGCACCGTCGGGGCGCTGGCGTTCAAGGCGGCGGACGCGATCCGCACACGCTACCTGAAGCGCCCCGGGGAGATGATCAGCCTATGAAGACCGCAGCCCTGCTTGGCGTCGCGCTGTTCTCCCTGGGCATCGCGTCGCTGCATGCCGCCGACGGCGCGGATGCCTACGAACTGGTCGAGAAAGGCCGCTACCTGGCCGTGCTCGGCGATTGCACCGCCTGCCACACGGT
The DNA here is from genome assembly GCF_004327335.1 of Stutzerimonas kirkiae. Taxonomy (GTDB): domain Bacteria; phylum Pseudomonadota; class Gammaproteobacteria; order Pseudomonadales; family Pseudomonadaceae; genus Stutzerimonas; species Stutzerimonas kirkiae. Next base: position 10,802 of record NZ_QJUO01000016.1, read on the forward strand.
GCCGGGCAAACCCTTCCTGGCTGGCGGCGGCGCCGTCGAAACCCCCTTCGGCATCCTGCTCGGCGCCAATATCACCCCGGACCGCAACACCGGTATCGGCAAATGGCGCTTCGAGGACTTCCAGGCCACCATGTCCCGCGGCCATGCCCGTGGCGGCAAGCGCCTGTACGGCGCCATGCCGTTCACCGCCTACACCAAGGTCAGCGAGGCGGACAATCGCGCACTCTGGGCCTACCTGCGTACCCTCGACCCGGTGGAAAACCCGGTGCAGACCAACCAGTTGCCCTTCCCCTTCAATATCCGTCTCAGCCTGCTCGCCTGGAATTGGCTCAACTTCGAACAGGGCGAGTACCAACCCGACCCGCAACGCAGCGAGCAGTGGAACCGCGGCGCCTACCTGGTGCAGGGTCTCGGTCATTGCGGCACCTGCCACACGCCGAAGAACCTGCTCGGCGGCGATCAGGCCGGCCAGTACCTGCGCGGCGCCAACCTGCAGGGCTGGGTCGCCCCGGACATCACCGCCAACGCCCACCAGGGCATCGGCAAGTGGAGCGACGAAGAACTGATCCAGTACCTGAAAACCGGCGCCAACCGCTACGACATCGCCTCCGGGCCGATGGCCGAAGCCGTCGAGCATTCGCTGCAACACTGGCGCGACGCCGACCTGCGCGCAGTGGCGGTCTACTTGCGCAGCCTCGGTGGCGAACGCAGCGACAAACCCACCGCCCTGCCCGCGGACGCGCCGGCCATGCGCACCGGTGCGGCGATCTACAGCGACCGCTGCGCCGCCTGCCATATCGGTTCCGGCGAAGGCATCGAGCAACTGTTCCCGAAACTCGCCGGTGCGCCGCTGGTCAACGCCAGCGACCCCACCTCGCTGATCCGCGTGGTACTGGCCGGCAGCCGCGCCGGCGCCACCGATGCAGCCCCCACCGCCCCGGCCATGCCTTCGTTCGCCTGGAACCTCGACGACCGGCAGGTCGCCGACGTGGTCAGCTATATCCGCAACAGTTGGGGCAACGCCGCCGCGGCCGTGTCCCCCGGCGAGGTGGCGAAGCTGCGGCAGAGCCTTGCCGAATGAAGGGCGCAGGGCTCCAGCCCGGCGCAAGGGTGGGATGTATGGCGAGCGGATTGGCAATAGTGTGTCTGGCTATAGAGCATGCGGCGTGACCTTGGGCTCAGCGTCCCTGTGTGAATGCCTGATGGCGGGACGGGGCACGCGTGAATACATCCCTGAGGCAGCGCGAAAGCGACACCCCGTTAGCGTTCAGGTTGCGCCAACAATTGCGCCATGGCCTCGAATACCTGCCGCATGGCTTGCGGTTCGCGGCCAGGGCCGCCGGCGCAATGCCCCCAGTCGGATTGCAGTACGCGCAACTCGGCACCGGCAATCAGGCTCGCCTCATGGCGGGCATCGGCAACGGTGAAATACAGGTCGCTGCTGCACGGCATGATCAGCGCCCTGGCGCGGATGCCCCGCAGGTCCCGCTCGCTCGGTGCGCTGCCCTGCCAGGTGTCCAGTACGCACAGCAGGTCATTGGCATCCTGCTGCAGGTGATCCTGCTCCCAGAACAGCAGCAGTTCCTCGATGCTGGCGAAGCCCAGCTCGCGATACAGCGCCTCCCGGTAGAAGGCCTGCGAGTAGGCCCATCCGGCATAGACCCGGGCAAAGGCGCGCAAACCGCGCTGTGGCGGCTGCCGATAGTGGCCGTACTGCCAGGCGGCATCGACGCAGAGTGCGGCCCGTACCCCTTCGAGGAACACCCGGTTATGCGGCCAGCAACGCGCGGTGGCGCAGAACGGCAATATCCTCGCGACCTTTTGCGGGTAGCGCATGGCCCAGGCGAACGCCTGCATGCCGCCCATGGACCAGCCGCAGACCAGGGCCAGCCGCCATTCACCGAACAGCCGGTCGAGCAGCCGGTGCTGCGCCTCGACATTGTCGGCCAGGCCGATACGCGGAAAACCGGCGCCCTGCTGCGGAGCTGGCGTATTACTCGGCGAACTCGACCAGCCCGCGCCAAGCAGGTTGGTCAGCACCACACAATAGTCGCCGCCCAGCAAAGGGCTGCCTGCGCCAATCAGGGGCAGGCTGCCCCAATGTGTTCCACCGTAATAGCCGGGAATCAGCACGATATTGTCGCGGGCGCTGTTCGGCTGGCCGACCACCTGGTAGCAGAGCTGGCACGAGGAAAGCGTCTGGCCACTTTCGAGCGGCAGCTCGCCCAGTTGCATGAATTGTTTTTCCTTACCGATTTCAATCATTTGCTGCATCTCTCCGGGTGTATGAGGTATCGCCGGGCCTTGTCGCGAGCCTCCGCGCCATCAATATATATACACAATGGCATGTATGTTGAATGAAGGATTCGTGCCATAGCGCGCTGCGCTGATCCCTTATCTGCCGGAGAGTCACACCATGAGCCACTACCCCGAAGTGGAAACCCTGAAAAACAGCCTGCAGGACAAAGGCGTGAAATACGCCATGGCCAGCTATGTGGATATCCACGGTGTGATCAAGGGCAAGTTCGTGCCCCTTGCGCACCTCGGGCAGATGCTCGCCGGCTCCGAGCTATATACCGGCGCCGCGCTGGATGGCGTGCCGCAGGACATCAGCGACAATGAAGTGGCGGCGATGCCCGATCCGGCCAGCGCCATCCAGTGCGCCTGGAACAAGGATCTCGCCTGGTTCGCCAGCGACCTCTACCTCGACGGCAAACCGTTCGACGCCTGTTCGCGCGGCGCGCTGAAGCGCCAGACCGATGCCGCCGCGGCCATGGGCTACACCTTCAACCTGGGCATCGAAACCGAATTCTTCATCTACAAGGACAGCGCCGATGGCGGCTTCGAGCCGATCAGCGTGCGCGACGACCTGGCCAAGCCCTGCTACGACCCGCGCGGGCTGATGGATAACATGCACATCATCGGCGAACTGGTGGAAGCGCTGAACGCGATCGGCATGGATGTCTACTCCTTCGATCACGAAGATGCCAACGGCCAGTTCGAGACCGACTTCAAATATGCCGACGCCCTGACCATGGCGGACCGTTTCGTATTCTTCCGCATGCTCGCCAACGAGATCGCCCGCAAGCACGGCGCCTTCGCCAGCTTCATGCCCAAGCCCTCGGCCAGGCGCACCGGCAGCGGCGCGCACTACAACATGTCGCTGGCCGACCGCGAGACCGGCCGCAACCTGTTCGAAGCCGACGGCGACGACCTGTACCAGTGTGGCGTGAGCAAGCTCGGCTACCATTTCATCGCCGGCGTGCTCAAGCATGCCCAGGCCATCTGCGCGGTGATCGCGCCGACCGTCAACAGCTACAAGCGCCTGGTGCGCAAGGGCAGCATGTCCGGCTCGACCTGGGCGCCGGTGTTCGTCTGCTACGGCAACAACAACCGCACCAACATGCTGCGCATCCCGTCCCAGGGCGGCCGCGTCGAATGCCGCGCCGCGGATATCTCCTGCAACCCCTACCTGGGCGCCGCGATGATCCTCGCCGCCGGTCTGGAAGGCGTGCGCGAACAACTGGAACCGGGGCTGCCGCACCGGGAAAACATGTACAACTACAACGAGAAGCAGGTCGCCGAGATGAACATCGAGTGCCTGCCACGCAACCTGAGCGAGGCCATGGATGCCTTCGAGCAGGACCCGCTGAGCCATGAAGTCTTCGGCGACAGCCTTTTCCAGGCCTTCGTCGACTTCAAGCGTGACGAATGGACCGCCTACCACACCCACGTTTCAGACTGGGAAATCCAGCGCTACCTGAAATTCTTCTGAATGCCATGAGGAGCGATGCCATGTACTCACTGAAAACCCTGTTCTGCGCCGCCAGCCTGGCCCTGGCCAGCCTGCTTCCCGCCGCGGCGCAAGCCGAACAGAAACAGCAATTCAACCTGGCATGGACCATTTACGCCGGCTGGATGCCGTGGAAATACGCGGACGACTCGGGAATCATGAAAAAGTGGGCCGACAAGTACGGCATCGAGGTGAAAATCACCCAGATCAACGACTATGTCGAATCCATCAACCAGTTCACCACCGGGCAGTTCGATGCCGTGGTGCTGACCAGCATGGATGCGCTGTCGATTCCCGCCGCCAGTGGCGTGGACAGCACCGCGCTGATCGTCGGCGACTACTCCAACGGCAACGACGGCATGGTGATGAAGGACAGTGCCGACCTGAAGACGCTCAAGGGACAGCGGGTCAACCTGGTCGAGCTTTCCGTTTCCCACTACCTGCTGGCGCATGCCCTGGCCAGCGTGGGCCTGAGCGAACGTGACGTGCAGGTGGTGAACACCTCCGATGCCGATATCGTCGCCGCCTTCGCCACCGCGGATGTGCGCAATGTGGTGACCTGGAACCCGCTGCTCGACGAGGTCGCGAAAACGCCAGGGGCACACCGCGTGTTCGACTCCAGCAGCATCCCCGGGCATATCAAGGACCTGACCCTGGCCAACAGCAAGACCCTGGCCGACAATCCGGCCTTCGGCAAGGCGGTGGTCGGCGCCTGGTACGAAGTCATGGGCATCCTCGCCAGCGACAGCCGCGAGGGCGCGCAGGCCCGCGCCGCGCTCGGCCAGGCCTCGGGTACCGACCAGGCAGGCTACGAGGCACAACTCGGGGGCATGAAGATGTTCTGGAAACCCGCCGACTCGCTGGCGTTCATCGAAAGCACCGAGGCGCTGGCGGCGATGGACAGCGTGCGCCAGTTCTCCTTCGTACACGGCCTGCTCGGCGAGGGAGCGGCGAATGCCGACTTCATCGGCATCGCCATGCCCAACGGCAAACTGCTGGGCGACGGGAAAAACATCAAGCTGCGCTTCGATACCACCTATATGCAAATGGCTGCAGATGGCAAACTCTGACGCATGAACCATGGCGGCCCCCTGCCGGGGCCGCCCAGCACTTATGAAAATGCCATGCGCCGTACCAAAGAAGACGCCGAGAAAACCCGCCTGAAGGTCATCGAAGCCGCACTCGAACAATTCAGCAAGACCGGTTACTCACGCACCACCCTGGCGATGATCGCCGATGCCGCGGGCTTCAGCCGCGGCCCCATCTACTGGCACTTCAAGAACAAGGACGAACTCTACGAGGCCGTCCTGCACTACTCCCAGGAGCCGCTGGAACAACTGGTGGCGCGCAGCCTGGAACTCACCGACGCCCCCCTGGAAGCGATCCGCTACCTGATCGTCCACTGGTTCAGGCTGCTGATCGAAAACCGCTGGCACCGGCAATCCTTCGAGATCCTGCTGAACAAGACGGAACTGACCTCGCAGGTGGCCGGCACCATGCGCCGCGAGCGCAAGCTGACCCGGCTGATCGTGCAATGCCTGGCCAGCCTTGTCGAGGCGGCACGCCAGCGTGGGCAGTTGGCCGAGGGGCAGCCCGCGGAAGATATCGCGGTGCTGCTCTACAGTGCGCTGATGGGCATCACCCAGACCTGGCTGGCGGACCCGAAACTGTTCAGCCTGAAGAAACAGGCCGACTTCTTCAGCGCCAGCCTGCTGCGACTCCTGCCGCACACCGGCTGAAGCCAGCGCCGCACAGCGCTGCCACCAGTACCGGCAGTGCTGCCGACTGGCGGGACCAGACTATTGCGCCTGCCCGCCCAGCGCCTGGCACAGCGCGATATGGTTGAGCAACTGATCGCGCCGGTTCTCCAGCAGGGTGATCTGCGCATTGCGCCGGGTTTCCTGGGCATTGAGCCAGGATTGCAGGTCGATCGCGCCGGCCTCGTAACGGACCCGGTAGATGCGCTCGGCCTCGCTGGCCGCTTGCAGCGCCCGCTCGCGCATGGCCTGCTGCTCGGCGTAATGACGACGACCGGCCAGGTTGTTCTCCACCTCGGCCAGTGCTTCGTAGAGGGTCTGGCGGAAGTCGACGACGGCGGTCTGGTAATCGACCCGGGCGATATCCACATTCAGTTGCATCTGGTTCCACTGCAGGAACGGCAGGGTCAGGCCGCTGCCCAGGGCCGCCACCGGGTTCTGCAGGACATTGCCCAGCGCACTGCTGGCGAAGCCCAGGGAACCGGTCAGGCTGAGGCCCGGGTAGTAGCTGGCGCGGGTCGAGTCCACCGTGGCCAGGCTGGCGCGCAGGCGCAGCTCGGCGGCGCGCAGGTCGGGGCGACGCCCCAGCAGCGAGGCCGGCAGGCCGGCGGCGACCCCCGGCAGCACGGCCTGCTGCAGCCCTTCGATGGCATCCAGCTCGGCCGGGATCGCACCGTCGAACAACACCGCCAGGGCATTGCGCTGCTCCACCCGCTGCTGCAGCAGCGACTGGTGGCTGGCGCGCAGGGTTTCCAGGCTCTGGCGTGCCTCGGCCAGCTCCAACGTGGAGGCCTTGCCGCTGTCGTACTGCACCTGCACCAGCGCCAGGGTGCGCTCGCCGTCCTCGACACTCTGCTGGCTGAAGGCGATGCGCTCGTTGAGGTAGGCGATCTGCCAGTACAGGCTACCCAGGGTGCCGACCAGGCTCAGGCGCGCCGCCTCATAGTCGCCTTCGCTGGCAAGGGCCTCCAGTTGCGCGGCATCCTCGGCACTGGCCAGGCGCTGCCAGAGGTCCACCTCCCAGCTCACACTGGTATTCAGGCTATAGCTGTGGGTAGTGCTGGAATCCCCGCGCAGGTTGCGGCTCCTGCTGGCATCGAAGCCACTGCCAAGCTGCGGGAACAACGCGTCACGCGCCAGGCCCGCCTGCAACTGGGCGCGCCTGACCTTGAGCAGGGAGCTGCCCAGCGTGTTGTTGCGCAGCAGCGCCTGCTCCACCAGGCTGTCCAGGCGCTGCTCCTGAAAAGCCTGCCACCAGGCCTGGTCGCCCTCCAGCCGTGACAATCCACTGCCTTCGTTCCAGGTGGACGGGATCGTCAACTCGGGCCGCTGATAGTCACTGCGCAGGATCGAACAGCCACTCACGGCCAGGGCCAACAGGGCAATAACGGGTAACTTGCTCATCGACATCACTCTCGCGACAGGGCATCGACCGGGTCCAGGCGTGCGGCGTTGCGCGCCGGCAGGTAGCCGAAAACCACCCCGATCAGGCTGGAACAGAGGAACGCCGCCACGATGGAGGCGCTGGAAAATACCAGGGGAAACTCACTGGAAAGACGACTGAAAATAGCGCCGAAGGCCAATGCCGAAGCGACCCCGAGCGCCCCGCCGATCAGGCACACCAGTACCGCCTCGATCAGGAACTGCCGCAGGATGTCGCTCTGCCGCGCGCCGACCGCCATGCGCACGCCGATCTCGCGGGTACGCTCGGTCACCGACACCAGCATGATATTCATCACACCGATGCCCCCTACCAGTAGCGAAATCAGCGCGATGGTGGAGATCAGCACCGTCATGGTCTGGCTGGTCTTCTCGATGGTCTGGCGGATGGTATCGGTGTTGATGACGAAGAAATCCTGGGTGCCATGCCGGCGCGTCAGCAGGCGGATGATGCCCTGCTCGGCGGCATCGCTGGACACCTCGTCCTTGATGCGCACGGTGATGCTTTCCAGGTAGGACTGCCCGAGCATGCGATTCATGATCGAGGTATAGGGCATGTAGACGCGCAACGACTCGCTGTTACCGAACATGCTCTGCGCCGGCTCCAGCACACCGACGATACGGCTCGGTACATTGCCCAGCAGTATCACCTCGCCCAGGGCGTTGCCCTTGCCGGAGAACAGCTTCTTCCAGGTGTTGTCATCGATCACCACGCTCTGCGCCGAGGCCCGCACATCGGCCGCGTCGAAGCCCTGCCCCTGGGCGAACTTGAAACCCTTGGCACGGAAGAACTGCTCGCCCACGCCATTGATCGACACACTCAGGGCCTCCGAGCGATAGCGCAGGGTATTGGAACTGGATACCGAGGGCGTCACGCTGTCGACGAAGGGCTGCCTGGCCAGCGCATCGGCATCCGCAGGCACCAGGGTCTGGATACGCGCCGAACGCCGGTCGCCGAAGCCATTCCCGGGAAAGACATCCACGGTATTGGTACCGATGGAGGAAATGTTCTCCATGATCTGCTGCTGCGAGCCCTGCCCCAGCGCCACCACTGACACCACCGAAGCGATGCCGATGATGATCCCGAGCATGGTCAGGAAGGTGCGCAGCTTGTGCGCCAGCATGGCGCGCAAGGCCATGCGGAAGGCTTCGCCGAACTGTCCCAGCACGGCCCTCCAGGGATGTTCGCGCAACGTCACCGGCGCCAGTTCGCTCACATTCGCCAGGGGCTTGGCGGCACCTTCGCCAAGGCGGCGGTCGGCGACGATGCGCCCATCGCTGATCTCGATCAGGCGATCGGCGCTCCGTGCCACGCTCATATCGTGGGTGACGATGATCACCGTATGCCCCTGGGCATGCAGCTCACGCAACAGCTGGAGCATCTCCTGCCCGCTATTGCTGTCCAGGGCGCCGGTCGGTTCGTCGGCAAGGATGACCTGGCCGCCGTTCATCAGCGCACGGGCGACACTGACCCGCTGCTGCTGGCCGCCGGAAAGCTGGCCGGGGCGGTGCTCCAGGCGATTGCCCAGCCCCAGGCGCTGCAACAGCGCCACGCTGCGCTCGCGGCGCTCGCTCGGTTCGGTGCCGGCATAGATGGCGGGGATTTCCACGTTGTCGCGGGCATCCAGGTCGGACAACAGGTGATAGCGCTGGAAGATGAAACCGAAATACTCGCGGCGCAGGTGCGCCAGTTCGTCGGCATCCAGGCTGGAGGTTTCGCGCCCGGCGATGCGATAGACCCCGGAGGTCGGTCGGTCCAGGCAGCCGAGGATATTCATCAGCGTCGACTTGCCGGAACCCGAGGCACCGACGATGGCGACCATCTCGCCCTGCTCGATGCTCAGGTCGATATTCTCCAGCACCCGCACGGTCTGATCGCCAGCGGCGAACTCGCGATTCAGCCCCTGGATTTCAAGCAATACCCGGCTCATCCTAGAACCTCATCCCGGGGCCACGGCGCATTTGCGTGGAGGAGCCCTGGGCGGCATCCCCCAGCACGATCTTCTCGCCCAGTTGCAGGCCATCCAGCACCTGGACATACAGGCTGTCCTCGATGCCGGTGCGGATCTTGCGCGGCTCGCTCCGCCCGTCGCCGCGCAAGACCTGCACCGTATAGCTGCCATCACGGTTGGCGCTGCCCAGCGCCGCCACCGGGATACTCGGCGCGCCCTTGGCCTGGTCCAGCACGATATTCACTTCGGCGGTCATGGAAATGCGCAGGCGGCCATCCTCGTTGGGCACATCGAACACGCCGTTGTAATAGATAGCCGTGTCGGTGGAGGTGGTCGAACTGCTGTCGCTCTCGCTGTTGATCGAGTCGGGCGCCGGCTCGATCGCGCGCAGCGTCGCCTCATGGTATTTGCCCGGTTCGCCCAGGGTGGTGAAATAGACCGGCAGGCCGGCCTGCACATGCACCACATCGGCCTCGGAGATTTCCGCCTTGACCGTCATCTTGTCCAGTTGCGCCAGCTTGACCAGGGTCGGTGCCGATTGCGCCGAGTTCACCGTCTGGCCTTCCTTGACCACCACACCGACCACAGTGCCGTCGATGGGTGCGGTGATCTTGGTATAACCAAGGTTCAGCTCGGCACTGGAAACCTGCAACTGCGCCTGCTCGATCTGCGCATCCAGGGCCTCGATCTCGGCCTTGACCATCGCCAGGCTGGCCTCGGCGGTCTCGTAGTCTTCCCTGGAACTGGCATTCTGCGCCGACATGCTGCGCTGGCGCTCGAACGCCAGTTGCGCCTGTTTGCGCGAAGCCTGTTTGGCGGCACGCTGGGCCTTGACGTTGGCCAGCGCGGCACGGGCGTTCTTCAGGTCGTTCTGCTGGGTCAGCGAGTCGATCTCGGCGATCAGGTCGCCCTTCTTCACTTCATCGCCGAAATCCACCTTCAGCGACTCGATCCGCCCCGACACCTGGGCACCGACGCTCACCTGGTTGAAAGCCTGCAGGGTACCGGTGGCGACCACCGTGCGCTGGATATCCTGGGCGACCACCTCGGCGGTCAACAGGCCCTGCGTGGAGGGTACGGAAAACAGACGGCTCCAGGCCAGCCAGGCGCCAAGCACCAGGACAGCCAGAACCGGAAGCAGATAACGCGGTCGCAATAGACTCATTGGGATAGACTCGCCGACAACACTTGCAGGAATGTGCGGACACCGCCGCACGCTAGCGGTCGCCACTATAAGCGATGGCAAATACATGGGTGGGTAAGAGTGGTGTCAGGGTTTGGTAAAGATCGCATCCACCCTTTTACAGGAGGCACGATGTCACTCGGGATCGACGCGAAAGACCTGCGCCAGGCGGTCCAGGCCGGCATTCTGCAACCCGGCCAGGACCAGGCGCTGCTGGAGTTCCTCAGCGGCAGGCCGCAACGGCGCGGCAGTTTCCAACTGGCCCATGTGGCCTATTACCTCGGTGCCCTGCTGATCATGGGCGCACTGGGCTGGCTGCTCAACGAAGCCTGGACGAGCCTGGGCGACAGCGCCCTGCTGGCCCTTGGCGGCAGCTACCTGCTACTGACGGCGGCGGCAGGCATCGCACTATGGCGCCGGCAGCGCTTCATTCCCGGCGGCCTGCTGGCTTCGGTGGCCGTCAGCCTGGTGCCACTGGTCAGCTTCGCGGCGCTGCGCCTGCTCGATCTGTGGCCACAGGGCCAGTACGACTTCGATGACTACTATCGCTATATCGACAGCCAATGGCTGATTCTCGAAGTCGCCACCATACTGGCCGGTCTCCTGATGCTGCGGCTGGTGCCCTTTCCCTTCATCGTGATGCCGATTGCCCTGGCGCTCTGGTTCATGTCGATGGACCTGGGCCGGCTGCTCTTCCCCGACAGCTTCGGCTGGAACGACCGTTGCCTGGTTTCCCTGCTGTTCGGCCTGGCAGTGCTGCTGCCCAGCCTGTGGCTGGATGGCCGCCGCCAGGGCGATTTCGCCTTCTGGGGCTACCTGGCCGGGCTGCTGGCGTTCTGGGGCGGCCTGACGATGATGGAAAGCAACAGCGAAATCGGCAAACTGTTCTACTGCCTGGTCAACCTGCTGCTGCTGGTCTTTGCCGTGCTGCTGCGCCGCCCACTGTTCATGGTCTTCGGCGGCCTTGGCCTGGCCGGCTACCTGTCCTACCTGGCACGCGAGGTATTCGCCGATTCGCTGCTGTTCCCGCTCTTCGTCAGCCTGATCGGTATCGTCCTGATCGCCCTCGGCATGCTCTACCAGAAGCACCGCGAGAGCCTGACCGCCAGCCTGCGCCGGCGACTGCCGCAGCGCTGGCTGGAGCTCCTGCCGGCCCTGCGCCGTTGACTGCGGCGCCACAGCATGGCGATGGCGCCCTCCACGAAACCGAGTCGATGAAACCCATGCCTTCGACACTCACCGCCGCAGACGGCTATACCCTCGGAGTCACCCGCTACCCCGCCAGCGGAACACTGCGCGGGCGCCTGATCGTCGCCGGCGCGACCGCCGTCCCCCAGGGCTTCTACCGGCGCTTCGCGCTGTACACGAGTGCACAGGGGTTCGAGACGCTGACGCTGGATTATCGCGGCATCGGCCTGTCACGCCCGGCATCGCTGAAAGGCTTCCGCATGAACCTGCTGGACTGGGGACGGCTCGACCTGGCCGCGGCGGTGGAGGCCATGGGCGGCGATGACCTGCCACTGTATATCGTCGGCCACTCGTACGGTGGCCATGGCTTCGGCCTGCTGCCCAATCACCAGGCGGTTTCCGGCTTCTACGGCTTCGGTGTCGGCGCAGGCTGGCACGGGCACATGCCACTGGCCGAACGCTTGAAAGTGCTGGCGATGTGGCGCCTGGTGCTGCCGCCGCTGACCTACTGGAAAGGCTACTGCCCGTGGAAAATACTCGGCCTGGGCGAAGACCTGCCCCTCGATGTCTACCGCCAGTGGCGCCACTGGTGCGGCTTCCCGCGCTATTTCTTCGACGACCCGGCCATGCACGGCATCGAAGAACAATTCGCCGCCGTACGCACACCGATCCTCGCCGCCAACGCCCTGGACGACCTGTGGGCCATGCCCCGCTCGCGGGATGCCTTCCTCGAAGGCTACAGCAGCGCCCCCATCACTCGCCTGGACCTCGACCCCGCACAATGGGGCGGCCAGATAGGCCATATGGGCTATTTCCGGGCAGCGGCCGAACCGCTCTGGCAGGAAGTGCTGAAGTGGTTCGCGAGCCTGCCGCCACGGCCAGCGCTGCCGTAGGCCATGCGCACCGCTTTCGTCCTCCAGATGCGTACGGCGCCCCCATACGCCGTACCGACCAAAGTCGCAAAACATTGACTGGCCTGTTCGCCATCCGCCGTCTATCGTAGACACGCCATGCACTGGATTGATGGCAAAGCATGCGGAGCATGGCACCCGCCCGTGATCACTCGACACGGCACCAGACAAGGAACAGTCCAATGAAGAAAGCCCTATCCATCGGCATCGTCGCCTCGGCAACGATCCTCTCCGCCTACGCCCAGGCGCAACAGCCCGCCACTCCATCGGCCTCTGCGGGCGGCGCGACAGGCCTGCTCTATATCCGCAAGAACGCCCACAGCCCGGAAGCCGAGGCCGACCTGCAGGCACTGGACCAGGCATTGAAGAAAATGCGTGCCCTGGGCTGTGCCGATCCGCGCAGTTGGTATTACCAGGGCGCCACCCATGCCATTCCGGCAACGATCCCGAATGGCGACAACCCGCTCTGCCCCTCCTACACACAGATCAGCCAGTTGAAGTGGGGCTGGAATACCTGCACCCACCTGGACGGCTCCGAGATCCATTTCCTGGTCTGGCACCGGCTGTATATCCAGCACTTCGAATCGATCGTGCGCACGCTCTCTGGCAAGGCAGACTTCGCGTTGCCCTACTGGGACTACACCAATCCGGCCAACCGGGTCCTACCCGCAGCCCTGCGCGACAGCGCCTCCAGCCTGTATGCCGAGGCACGCTTGCCCAGCCTCAACGACGGCAAGAACATCAGCCCGGAGATGGACGAGGCCCTGGATACCACCACCCTGTTCCAGAACCAGGTCTTTGCCGTCTTCAACAGCCAGATAGATGCCGCCCCACATGGCGCCATGCACCTTTACATCGGTGGCCAGACCGACAAGCTGACCATGTGGAACCCGATCTACCGCAAGGAAACCAATGGCCTGATGGCGCTGGTGCCCTCCGCCGGCTTCGACCCGGTGTTCTGGCTCCACCACGCGAACATCGACTACCTGTGGCAGACGTGGGAAAACTCGGCGAACGGCGTGCGCCCGACCCTGGCCGAACTGCAAGCGGTGCCCTGGCCGTACCAGTTCCACGATGGCACCGGCAAACGCCACGAATACACCATTCCCGAGGCCTACAAGACAGCCTTCAACCCGAATTACGTCTACGACCAGTTGCGTAGTGGCATCGCCGCCCTCGACAGCCAGAAACATACCCGTCTGCTGCAACTCAACCAGCAACGCAACGACAACAAGCGCGTGCTGTGGAGCGAGCAACCCGACGAGCCCGTCAAAGGCGGGCAGCTCGAACTGGCGCCGGCGCAGGCCGCCAAGGCCCGTGCCTCCGTCCTGTCGGCCCAGGCCGCTTTATCGCCGCTCGTCCTGCAACTGACCGTCTCCTTCGTCAAGGAACCCGAGGACACCTACGCGGTGTATATCGTCGATGCCAGCGGTACGCAAAAGCTGGCCGGCCTGCTGACCTTCTTCGGCGCGGGCCACCATGCCGGCTTCGACTCCGGCCATGATCACGCCCATGAAGGGCGGAAAACCTTCCTCCTCGACGTGTCCGACGAACTGCAGCCCGAGAGCGACTACCGCATCCTGATCAAGAAACAGCGCGAACCGGTGGACGAGATAACCGTCAGGGAAGTCAGCCTGCTGAGTTATTGAAACCGATGAGCGAATGCCCCGCCCAGCCGAGGACCCGGCAGGCGGGGTAGCGGACCGTCAGTCGTGCTCATCGCCTCGCCCCGGCATACAGGCCACAGGACACGATCAATCCATCCGCACCATGGCACTTGCCAGTAGCTACCAGACGCAGGAAAGCCCGTAGTTACACGGGCTTTCCTGTATTTACCGTTATCGGGTGCCGGTCTATGCCAGACGCCCAATCACTCCCACGTCGTACAGATCATCATGCAGTCCCTGGATCTGCCGCGACAGCGGCACCTCGAAGAAGCGGATTTCGACCTCGGGTTCTTCCTGGCGACAAGGGCGAGCAACGCAGGCAAACGCGAAGGCGTGATGCCGTCGGAGAGCGCTATGCGCAACTGGCCATGGAAGCCATTCGCCGCCGCCTTCACGCTGTCGCGCGCCTGCTGCAAGGCGGCGAAGACGCGCGGCACATGGTCGAGGAACAGCTTGCCCGCGCGGGTCAGCCGCGTGCTGCGCGTGGTGCGGGCGAACAGCACCACACCCAGTTCTTCCTCAAGCTCCTTGATGGCGCGCGACAGCGGCGATTGCTCGATGTGCAACTTCTCGGCAGCACGAGCGAAGTGAAGTTCTTCGGCCACGGCCAGGAAGCAACGCAGATGCCGCAACTCCATCCGACGGCCTCTCTCTATTTGTAGACAGGATGGCGACGGCACAGATTCGCCACCTGCTCCCTCACCCGATCACGCACCGTCGTCCGCTCGTCGCTACCGATTTCCAGCGCATCCAGCACGTCGCACAGCCAGTGCGCCAGTTGTTCGCATTCGGCCACGCCGAAGCCGCGCGTGGTGACGGCTGGCGTGCCGATGCGAATGCCTGAAGTCACGAACGGCGAGCGCGGGTCGTTGGGCACCGAGTTCTTGTTCGTCGTGATCCAGGCGTCGGCCAGTGCCGCGTCCGCATCCTTGCCGGTGTACGGCTTGGCGGACAGGTCGATCAGCATCAGGTGGTTGTCGGTGCCGCCGGAAACGACACGATAGCCGCGCTGCTGGAGCACCGCCGCCATGGCGCGGGCGTTGGTCACCACCTGGCGCTGGTAGGTCTTGAACTCGGGCCGCAGCGCTTCCTTGAAGGCCACCGCCTTGGCGGCGATAACGTGCATCAGCGGGCCGCCTTGGACGCCGGGGAACACGGCGGAATCGAGCTTCCTGTAGAAATCTTCGTCCTGCCCCTTGGCGAGGATGATGCCGCCGCGTGGGCCGCGCAGGGTCTTGTGGGTGGTGCTGGTGACCACATGGGCGTGGGGCAGCGGGTTCGGGTATTCGCCCGCCGCCACCAGGCCGGCGACGTGGGCCATGTCCACCCAGAAGATGGCGCCCACCTTGTCGGCGATGGCGCGCATGCGCGCCCAGTCCTTGTGCCGCGAGTAGGCGGAGAAGCCGCCGATCAGCATCCTTGGGCGGGTTTGCAGTGCGATGCGCTCCATCTCGTCGTAGTCGATCAGGCCGGTGTCGGGGTTCAGGCCGTAGGGCACGATCTTGTAGTGCCGGCCGGAGAAGTTGGATGGGTTGCCGTGGGTCAGGTGGCCGCCCTGGGCCAGGTTCATGCCCATCACGGTGTCGCCGGGCCTGGCCAGCGCCAGGAACACCGCCGCGTTGGCCTGGGCGCCGGCATGGGGCTGGACGTTGACCCAGTCGCAGTCGAACAGCGCCTTGAGCCGCTCGATGGCCAGGCGCTCGGCCACGTCCACGTTCTCGCAGCCGCTGTAGTAGCGCTTGCCGGGATAGCCCTCGGCGTACTTGTTGGTGAACACCGAGTTCTGGATGGCCATCACCAGCGGGCTAGCGTAGTTCTCGGAGGCGATCAGTTCGACGTGGTCTTCCTGGCGGCGTTCTTCGTGCTGGACGGCCTGGGCCAGTTCGGGGTCGAAGTCGGCCAGGGTCAGGGATGCGTCATACATGGAGGTGTCCTATGGCTTGGAGTGTTCGGGTTTGAAGGCGTGATCCGGCTCGGGCGTATCCAGGTCCAGTTGGTGGCGCACGTCGCGGATCAGGTCGCTGGCCGCCGCCAGCGCCTTGGCCGCCGGTTTGCCGGCCAGGCGTTCGATGAGCCAGCAACCGATCACCACGGCATCGGCCATCCGGGCGACTGCGCTGGCGTGATGTCCACGCCTGGATACCCGGCGATGACGTAGGGAATCAGCGCCTTGCGGCCCTGCTGTGCAAGCGCGTGGAAGGTCGCGTCGATCCGGTTCATGGGCGGACGCCTTGGGACACGCCCGCCATGGCGAAGGCCGGGTGTGCGGTAGACGGCTTGCACGTCACGTCGCCGCTTCCATGTGCGCAGCCGCTTCATCCGTTGCCGCGCCATTCGTCGCGCTCGCCGATAGCAGGCGAGCCACACGCACCACGATGTCGTCGATCTGCAGTTCATCGCAGACCAGCGGCGGCAGCAGCCGGATGACGGTGTCGCGGGTCACGGTGATGAGCAGGCGCTGTTCCTCCAGTGCCTGCCCCACCAGTTCCTTGCAGGGTTGGTCCAGTTCAATCCCCACCATCAGGCCCTGGCCGCGAATGGCGGTGACGTTCGGGTGATCGCTCAGCGCCTTGCGCAATCCCGCGAGCAAGCGCGCGCCCAGTACGGCAGCGCGCTCCGGCAGCTTGTCGCGCGCCATGATGTCCAGCACGGTGCAGGCCACCCGGCAGGCCAGCGGATTGCCGCCGAAAGTCGAGCCGTGCTGGCCGGGCGAGAACAGGTCGGCCGCTGTACCCCGCGCCAGGCAGGCGCCGATGGGAAAGCCGTTGCCCAGCGCCTTTGCCAGGGTCATCACGTCCGGCGCAATGCCTGCATGCTGATATCCGAACCAGTTGCCGGTACGGCCCAGGCCGGTCTGGATTTCATCAAGCATCAGCAGCCAACCATGCTGGTCGCACAACGCCCGCAATTCGCGCAGGTAGTCGGCGCTGGCCACCCGGATGCCGCCTTCGCCCTGCACCGGCTCGATCAGCACCGCCACGATGTCGGGCGACTGTTCGGCCGCCTGGCGCACCGCGCCGATGTCGTCGTAGGGCACGCGCAGGAAGCCCTCCGGCAACGGCCCAAAGCCGTGCTGGTTGGCCGGGTTGTCGGTGGCCGCCAGCGTGGCCAGGGTCCGGCCATGGAAGGCGTTGCCCATGACCAGGATCTTCGGCCGCGCGACCTGCTTGCGATGCCCATGCAGCCTCGCCAGTTTGAATGCGGTTTCGTTGGCCTCCGCGCCGGAATTGCAGAAGAAGGCGTTCTGCATGCCGGTCAGCGCGCACAGGCGTTCGCCCAGCCGTTCCTGCCAGTCGATGCGAAAGACGTTGGAGGTGTGCAGCAGCATCCCCGCCTGCTCGGCGATGACGACCGCGATATCCGGATGGGCGTGGCCCAGGCTGGTGACCGCGACGCCGGCGATGGCATCCAGGTACTCCACGCCCTGTTCGTCCCAGAGGCGCGCACCGCTGCCGCGCACGAACGAAACGGGTTGCCGGGCGTAGGCGTCCATCAGGTGGGAAATGGCTGCTTGCATGGGAAAATCCTGTAGGTGAATTGGCTGACGCACTCACGTGCCGTCGCTCTGCGGTCGTTGTGGCTGTCCGCCATCGGCAGCAGCAGCTCGGCGCATTGCGCCTGTTCGGTGTGGCGCAACGCTTGCACGACTTGGCGGCATGCCTGAGCGGTGGCTTCCGCCAGGCCCTCGCCGCCCAGCCAACGTCCGGTCAAGGTGGCGCAGAACAGGTCGCCCGTGCCCTTGGGGGTGGCGGCGACGCGTGGATGCACGATGACTTCGGCTTGCGTGCGGGTGACGAGCACCACCTGCATCTCGTCCCTGGCCCAGGTATCGGGTGCGGCACTGGTCACGGCGACCCATTGCGTGCGTCCCGTCAGCAAGCTGCGGGCCGCGGCGACCACGCTTTCGACATCGTTCACCGCCCGCCCGGTCAGGTGCGCCAGTTCAAAGCCGTTCGGCGTCAAGCCGTCGGCCAATGGCAACAAGTCCCGGCGGTAGGCATCGACCAGGCCGGGATCGACATAGATGCCGTGGTCGTGATCGCCGATCACCGGGTCGATCACGATGCGCAGCGCGGCACGCTCTTCCCGCCGCGCCCGCGCCCAACGCGCGAGGGCATCGGCCTGCCGTGGATTGCCCAGATAGCCGACCAGGATGGCGCGCAACGCATGGAGCGCACCGCGTGCCGACAAGTCCTGCAAATAGCCCTCGAACCATTCGATGGGCAGCGCGCCGCCGTGCATCGTCGGGTAATGCGGCGTATTGCTGAGCACCACGGTGGGAACCGCGGCCACCGACAACCCCAGCGCTTCCAGGGTCGGCACCGCGACGTTGTTGCCCACCCGGCCATAGACCACCTGTGACTGCACCGAAACCACATCCAGCGGAAGTGGTCGAGGTGTCGCAAAGGATGAACCGTCGATCATGATGCTGCCCTTCGCGGGGCGGTCTCGATCCCGTCCAGCCAGGCAGCGAACGCCGCCCGTGCCGCCAGCGGCAAATCGGATTGCAGGGCGTGTGCCTCGGCGCGCAATGCGCGCGGGTCGATGCCGGCCTGCGCCAGTTCGCAGGCATGGCCGACCAGCCAGCGCTCGATGCGGCGCGGGTCCGCCTCCAGATGGCATTGCAGCGCCAGTACATGGCCGTCGATGCTGAACGCCTGGTTGGCGCAGATGGCCGTTCCCGCCAGCCGTGTGGCGCCGGCGGGAATGTCGAAGCGGTCGCCATGCCAGTGCAGCACCGGCACCTGGCCCAGTGCCGCCAGCGGCGAGGCCTCACCCTCCGGGGTCAGCGTCAATGGCGCGAAGCCGATTTCCTTCACCCCCATGCTGGCGACATCCGCACCCAGTGCGCGGGCGATCAGTTGCGCGCCCAGGCAGATGCCCAGCAGAGGTCGCCGGCTGTCCAGGCGTTGCCGGATCAGCGCCAGCTCGTCCTCGATGAAGGGATAAAGGGCCTCATCGAAGGCGCCGATCGGGCCGCCCAGCACCACCAGCAGATCGGCTTGCGCCGTATCCACGGTGCGCAGGTCGTCGGTAGGGGCATCCTGATAGCGCACGGCATAGCCGCGCTCCGCCAACAGTTGCTCCAGCGTGCCGAGGTCCTCGAAATCCAGATGGCGGATGGCAAGGGCGGTTTTCATGGTGATGACTCCTCTGTGCTGGGTTCGCCGGGCCAGTAGTGGCTGTCCGGCATGGGACGGGCGCCGAAGATGGCCTGGCCGACGCGCACCACGGTGGCGCCTTCCTCGATGGCGATCTCGAAGTCGCCGGACATGCCCATCGACAGCTCATGAAGGGCGATGCCTGCGGGCGCGTCCTGGCGCAGCCGCTCGCGCAGGTCGCGCAGCCGCACGAAGCACTGGCGTACCCGCTCGGCTTCGCTGGAAAACAGCGCCAGTGTCATCAGCCCGCGCACGCGCAGCGCCGTGAATGCCGGCAACGCTTGCAGGAACGCCGGTACGTCTTCGGGCGCGAGCCCGTACTTGCTGGCTTCACCCGAGGTGTTGACCTGCACGAACACGTCCAGCGCCCGGCCTTCCAGTTGCAGGCGGCGCTCCAGCGCCTCGGCCACGCGCAGGCTGTCCAGCGCCTGGAACTCGGCGGCGAAGCGCGCCACCAGCTTGGCCTTGTTGGTCTGCAGGTGGCCGATCACCGACCACTGCAGATCGGCCAAGTCCTGCATCGCCTCCCATTTGCGGTAGGCCTCCTGCGGCTTGTTCTCGCCCAGCATCGTGCAGCCGGCCACATGGGCCAGCCGCAGGCTGGCCTCGGGCTTGGTCTTGCTCACCGGCAACAGCCGCACGGCGGCCGGATCGCGGCCGACGCGGTGGCAGGCGGCGGCGATGCGCGCCCGCACCGCCGCCAGGTTGCGCTGGAAGTCCAGGGCTGTGGCGGCCTCGGGATAGCGGCCATGCTGGTCGTGGCGGGTCTGGGTGTTGGAAAGCATGGTCTGGCGGTGACTCCTGGCAAATCGGATGAATGGCTTGTGAAACGTCTTTATAGATTTAAAATGGTCGTATGTTCCCAGCCACTTTTAACGAGAGATACCGGCCAATTGTTCAAGCACGCCCAACTTGAATCCGTCAAAGCCTGGATCGGCGACCCGGCACACGCTGCCTTGCCCCTGCACGCGCGGGTGCAGCGCGCGATTCGCCAGTTGATCCTTGACGGCGCGCTTGACGTGGGCAGACCCTTGCCCGCGTCACGCGCCCTGGCGAAGTCGCTGGGGGTTTCGCGCGATACGGTCGAGTCGGCCTACAGCCAGTTGCATGCGGAAGGTTTCATCGAGCGGCGCGTAGGCAGCGGCAGCTTCGTGTCGGAGCGAGCACAGCGCTTGCCGGGGCGAGGCAAGCCTCGGCGAACGCGCGTGGACGGCAAGGCAACGGTGCGCCTGAGCCAGCGCGGCAGCGCCATGTTCCAGAGCGGCGGTGTGCGTGACTTCCTGGCGCCACGCCCGTTCGCGCCCGGCGTGCCGGAAACGCGCAGCTTTCCGCTGCAAACCTGGGAGCGGCTGGAACGGCAGGTGCTGAAGGAATACGGCACCCTGGCGCTGCTGCACAGCCCTGCGCAGGGCATGGAGCCGCTGCGGCGTGCCATCGCCGACTACGTGAATCTCGAACGCGGCGCGCGCGCCTCGCCCGATCGTGTGCTGGTGCTGACCAGTTCCCAGCAGGCCATGACCCTGTGCGCCACCGTGCTGCTCGATGCGGGCGAGCGGATCTTCATCGAAGATCCCGTGTACCACGGTGCGCGCAAGGCGTTCGATGCCGCCGGACTGGACTGCGTGCCCGTACCGCTGGATGCGGACGGCCTGCGGGTCGAGCACCTGCTTGAGGCAACACAAGCGCCCGGTGAACCGGCCAAGGCCGTGTTCCTGACGCCATCACACCAGTTCCCCACCGGAGCGACGCTGGCGCTGGACCGGCGCCTGGCCATCATCGAATGGGCCAGGAAGCACCAAGCCTGGATCATCGAGGACGACTACGACAGCGAGTTCCACTACGCCGGCAAACCCACCGCCTGCGTGCAGGGGCTCGATCCGCATGAGCGGACGATCTACATCGGCACCTTCACCAAATCGCTGTTTCCCGGCCTGCGCATCGGCTACATGGTGCTGCCGCCGGCACTGGTGGAGCCGATGACCGTGGCCCGCACCCTGCTGGACGGACACAGCGCGCCGATTCCCCAGCTCACGCTGGCGCGCTTCATCGAAGGCGGCCACTTCGGCGCCCACGTCCGCACCATGCGCGCGGTCTATGCCGAACGGCGCGACGTGCTGGCGCGGCTGGTGCGCCAGCACCTGGCCGACTTCGTCGAACCTCGGGTGCCTGCCGGCGGCATGCAGATGCCTTGCGTGTTCGTCCGCGACATTCCAGAGCGCGAGGCGGTGGAATCCGCGCGCCGGGCGGGCATTGATCTCCTCGGCTTGACCGCGCTGCACGCATCGGGCCGACATGAGGCCGGCTTCCTGATGGGGTTCGCCGCGCATGCGCCGCATGAAATGCAACTCGCCGTCAAGAAGCTGGCCAATGTGCTGCGCGCCTTGAGCCGGTGACCGGGCAGCAATCAAATGCAACAAATGACCAGCATCAACCACAGTCCAGAAACAATATCCGCGCCAAGGCGCCGTTCATCGCCAAGGACACCATGACCCTGCACATCCCTACCCCCTGCATCGAATCCCACGCCCTCGGCCAGGCCAGCGGCCGCCGGGTCTGGCTCAAGCTGGAGAACCTGCAGCCGCCGGGCTCGTTCAAGATCCGCGGCATCGGCGCCGCTTGTGAGGAACATGCCCGGCGCGGCAAGCGGCGTTTCGTCTCCTCGTCCGGCGGCAATGCCGGCATTGCCGTGGCCTACGCCGGGCGCCGCCTGGGCATCCCGGTGACCGTGGTGGTGCCCGAGACCACCACCGAGCGCGCCCGCGCGCTGATCCGCGCCGAGCAGGCCGAACTCATCGTGCACGGCAAGGCCTGGCACGAGGCCAACGCCCTGGCCCAGTCGCTGCTGGGCGAAAACGATGCCTTCCTGCATCCCTTTGATGACCCATTGCTGTGGCAGGGCCATGCCAGCCTGGTCGATGAAGTCGCGCAGGCCGGCATCCGGCCCGACGTGGTGGTGCTGTCGGTCGGCGGTGGCGGCCTGTACGCAGGGGTGGTCGAAGGCTTGCGTCGCAATGGCTGGAATGACGTGCCGGTGATTGCGGTGGAAACCCTCGGCGCCGATGCCTTCGCGCAATCGTTGGCGCAGGGCTACCGCGTCGAACTGGCGGCGATCACCAGCATTGCCACCTCACTGGCCGCGAAACAGGTCTGCGCGCAAGCATTCGCGCTGGCGCAGCAGCACGCCACGCGCAGCGCCACGGTCAGCGACCTCGCCGCCGTCTCGGCCTGCGGACGCTTCCTCGACGACCACCGCATGCTGGTCGAACCCGCCTGCGGCGCCAGCCTGGCGCTGGGCTATGGCCATGCCGATGCGCTTGGTGATGCAGAGAACGTGTTGATCATCGTCTGCGGCGGCGTCACCGCGACGGTGGACCAGCTACGGCAATGGCGCCAGGAGCTGAGCGAAGAGGCCTGAATACGCAGGGGCGTTGCGCATGGCCTTCAACGCGGAATGTCTCCTCGATGGACGATATGGAGCTTGTTGCCATCGGGATCGCGCAGGTAGGCGCCGTAGTAGCCGGCGCCGTAACGTGGGCGCGGTCCCGGTGGGCCTTCGTCCGAACCGCCCGCGGCCAGTCCGGCGGCATGGGCCGCCGCGACCGCCGCCTCATCGGGGGCGAGGAAGGCCACCATGCTGCCGTTGCCGGCGCTTGCAGGTTCGCCATCGAACGGACGATAGGCATAGAAGCGCGGCAACGCCTGGCCGGGCATGATCCAGCACAGGGAGGTCGGCCCGCCATCCGGCGTCACCGGACGCTGGCGCAGGCCCAGCGGGGCGAGCACCGCATCGTAGAACGCGGCGGCACGCGCCAGGTCGCTGACGCCGACGGTGATGTGACTGAACATGGGCGTTCATCCTTTCCATTCCAATGAAAAAAACGGCTGACCGTGCGTGCGGCTTGCGTTGGTGCAGGCCGTCATCGCCGGTATCGGCACGATGCATGTCTTCATCTTCAACCTGGCATTCATGACATCGGCCTCATGAAGCATGACCCAAGCCCGATGCCGCCAACCACCCGCGTGGCGACATCCCCATGTGCTGACGGAATGCCCTGGAGAACGAGGCGCTGTCGGCGAAACCCAGATCCACGGCGATCCGCTTGACCGGCTGCCCGTTGCGCAGCAGCGACGTGGCCAGGGTCAGCCGCCAATCCGTCAGGTAGGCGGCCGGCGTGCTGCCCGTCGCGGCCTTGAAGGCCGCGGCGAACGCGCTGCGCGACATGCCCGCCTCGGCGGCCATGCGCTGCAGCGGCCAGTCCTCGTGCGGCGCGCGGTGCAGGGCCACCAGCGATCGCGCCAGCCGCGGGTCCGACAGGCCCATGAGCAGGCCGCTGCTCACGCCGGCCTCGGCCGGATGGTCGACGATCCAGCGCAGCAGCTGGATCAGCACGACCTCGAACAGCCGGTTGGCGAGTAGCCGCGATCCGCAGCGCACGTGATCGGCTTCGGCGAACAGCAGGTCCAGCGCGGGCTGCAATCCATCGACAGCGTCCAGCGGCACGCGCACCAGCGCCGGCAGGGACTGCACGATCGGGTTGCGTGCGCCGCCGTCGAAGTCCAGCGTCGCGCAGGTGAAGTCCGAACCGTCGCGCGGCGCGTTCACGAAGACGTGCTGCAGCGGCCTGGGATAGAACAGCAGGGTCGGCGCGTCCAGGTGCAGGCGCGTCGCATCGGTGTCGCCGGGCCGGTGCCGCACCTCCATCTCGCCACGCCGCAGCACGTGCAGGAAGGCGCGCCCGGGCAGCGCCTCGAAGTGGTGCGTGCCGCACAGCGCCCCGCTGTGGAACAGCGCGGCCTGCACGCGGAAGCGCTCCAGCACGGTGGAGAGGCGATCCAGCGCAGGGGCGGAAGGCGCGGCGGAAGTCATGGACGTTAAAACAACTTACTAGGACTTTCAGGCATTTATCGTCCAGGGATTCTACCTATCATCTGCTTCGTACGCAGCTTTTGCGTGCGCCATCCACCGATTTTCAAGGAGTTTCCCATGTCCCGAGTCCCCCTGATCGACCCCGGCACCGCCAGCGGCGAGCGCCAGGCGCTGCTGACCCAGATCCACGACGCCTTCGGCGCCACGCCCGCGATGTTCAAGGCCGCCGCCAATTCCACCGCCGCGCTCAAGAGCCTGTGGGGCAGCTTCGGCGCGCTGGGCGGCGGCGTCATCGGCGCCAGGCTCGGCGAGCTGATCGCCGTGGCCGTGGCCGACCGCAATGCCTGCGAATACTGCCTGGCCGCCCACACCGTGCTGGGCCGCAAGGCCGGCGCGACGCCGGAGGAACTGGCGGCCGCGCAGGCCGGCGAATCGTCCGACCCGAAGACCGCCGCCGCGCTGCGCTTCGCGCTCAAGCTGGTCGAGGCGCGCGGCCAGGTCGGCGATGCCGACGTGCAGGCCGTGCGCGAGGCCGGCTTCAGCGAGGAGGAGATCGTCGAGATCCTCGCCCATGTCGCGCTGAACCTGTTCACCAACTACATCAACATCGCCTTCGCGGTGCCGGTGGACTTTCCCGCGGTGAAGCTGCGCGGCGCGGCGTAAGCCGATATCCGAAACGGAGATCGCGTCATCTCCCCATGCCCGGGGCTGCGTACTGTATCGCGCGCAGCCCCAAACGTTCAGGGGTTCAATGCTTGGGCCGGACACGTGGGAGTCGGGCACCAGCAACACCATTCAGGCAACGCCCAATGCCTTGTACAAGGCGACGGCCTGGATGCAGGAAGCCGCTTCCGCCTGCACGATCTGCGCGCGTAGCTGGAACAGCGTGCGCTGGTTCTCCAGCACCGCCTGGTAGCTGCCGGATCCTGCCCGGTAGCGCCTGTCGGCGATATCGAAGGCGGCTTGGGCGTGCTGCGCCGATTGCAGCAGGGCGGCGATCTGGCGTTGCTGTTCGGCCAGCTGGGTAACGGTGTTCTCCACTTCCTCCTGCGCGGTCAGCAGCGCCTGCTCGTAACGCGCCAGGGCGCCGTCCGACAGCGCCTCGGCGCCGCGCAGGCGGGCGCGGGCGTTGCCCAGGCGCAGCGCGGGCCAGGACAGCGTGGGGGCGATCTGGAAGGCGCGCGAGGCGGCGCTGCCGAGATCGCCGTCGCGCAGGGCGAAGAAGCCGAGGAAGCCGCCCAGGTCGATGCGCGGATACAGCGCGGCGGTCGCCGCGCCCACGTCCTCGACGCTGGCGGCCAGCAGGCGCTCGGCCTGCACCACGTCTGGCCGCGAAACGATCGAATGGTTGATGTTGCCCAGCGGCAGTTGCGCCACCAGCGGCGCGGTCGCCGCAGCGCCCGGATCGGGCAAGACACCCTGGCCGGGCCGTTGGCCTGCCAGCACGTCGAGCCGGTAGCGCGCCTGTTGCAGGGATGCGGTCAACGGCGCAATCGCCGCCTCGCTGCGCAACAGGTTGGCGCGGGCGTTCTCCAACTCTTCCGGCAGGCCGGCACCGGCGCGCAGGCTGGCTTCGGCCAGGCGCACGGTCTCGCGCCAGTTGTTGGCCTCCTGCCGGGCGACGTCCCGGTGCCGCCGATGGGCCTGCGCCTCGAACCAGGTCCGGGCGACCTCGGCGGCGATGCTCAGGCGGGTCATGTCCAGTTCGGTCTGGCTGGCCTCGGCCCGTGCCTTCGCCGCTTGTTGCAGGCGGTCCAAGCGGCCGAACAAGTCGATCTCCCACTGCACGTCGAAGCCGGCCTGCCAGGATTCGGACAAGGTGCGCTGGCCGCCGTTGTTGGCCTGCTGCTGGATGCCTCGCGTGTAGCCAGCGCTGCTGGTCACGCCCGGCAGGCGGTCAAGCCGGCGCTCGTCGAAAATGGCGCGCACGGCCAGCAGGTTGGCCTGGGCCTGGCGGATGTCGTGGTTGTGCGCCAGCGCCGCGTCGATCCAACGGCTCAGGCCCTCGTCCTCGAAGATGCGCCACCAGTCGGTGAGCATTGCATTGGCCTGGGCCGTGGCGAATTCCGCCGCCTGCGGGCTGGCCAGCACAATGGTTGGTGCTTCGGGCTGCACGTACTTCGGCCCGACCGCGCAGCCGGCCAGGGCCATCGCCGCAGCCGCCAAAGTGCGCACGTTTGGTTTGCTCGTCCTCATGCGGTCGCTCCTTCGGCCTGCTCGATCTCGGCCAGTTGCCGGCTGCGCGCGCTCTGCACGCGGTGGTCGCGCGCCAGCCAGGTGTAGATGGTCGGCAGCACGAACAGGGTGAACAGCGTGCCCACCAACATGCCGCAGACGATCACCGCGCCCAGGCCGAAGCGGCTGTTGGCGCCGGCGCCGCTGGCGAACAGCAGCGGCAGCACGCCGAAGGCCATCGCGCCGGTGGTCATCAGCACCGGGCGCAGGCGGATCTGCGCGGCGCGGATGATCGCGGCGCCGCGGTCCAGCCGCTCGCGCACCTGCAGTTCGTTGGCGAACTCGACCATCAAGATGCCGTGCTTGCTGATCAGCCCGATCAGCGTCACCAGCCCGATCTGGGTGTAGATGTTCAGCGTGGCCCAGCCCAGCGCCAGCGGCAGCAGCGCGCCGCAGATCGACAGCGGCACGGTGATCAGGATGATCAGCGGATCGACCAGGCTCTCGTACTGCGCGGCCAGTACCAGGTAGATCACCACCAGCGCGGCGAGGAAAGCGAACACCAGCGCATTGCCTTCCTGCACGTACTGGCGCGACTCGGACTGCCAGTCGTGGCTGAAACCCGGCGGCAGCCGGGCTACCGCCTGTTCCAGGAAGGCCACGGCTTGGCCCAGCGACACGCCCGGCGCAGGGATGGCCTGCAGGGTGGCCGCGTTCTGCTGGTCGAACTGGTTCAGGCGATTGGGCTCGACCTGCATCTCCAGCCGCACCACGGTGGACAGCGGCACCAGTGCGCCATCGCCCGTGCGCAGGTACTGCCGGGCCAGGGCCTCGGGCGTGAGCCGCTGCTCGCCCACACTTTGCGGAATTACGTCGTAGGAGCGGCCGAACAGCGCGAAGCGGTTGACGTAGTTCTCGCCGACCAGCACACCCAGCGAATCGCCGATGTCCTGCAGGCCGATGCCGAGGCTGGCAGCCTTGGCACGGTCGATGCGCACCTGCACGACCGGGCTGTCGTACTCCAGGTCGCTGTCGACCACGACGAACAGGCCGCTTTCGCGGGCGTCCTGCTTCAGCCCTTCCATCGCCTCGTACAGCACCGGGTAGTCCTGCGCGCTGCGCAGCACCAGTTGCACCGGCAGGCCGCCGCTGCCGCCCGGCAGTGGCGCGACCTGGAACGCGAAGATGCTGCTGCCGGCGATGTCGCCGACCGCGCCCTGCAGTTCAGCGACGATCTCCGGTTCCTTGCGCGTGCGCTCGCCCCAATCGGACAGGTTGATGCCGCCGAAGCTGGCCGCCGGCCCGTTGGTGCCGTTGATGATCCAGGTGCCGATGCCCTCGGGAATGCCGGACATGACCTGGTGCAGTTCGTCGGCGAAGCGCTCGGCGTAGTCCAGGCTGGCGTGCTGGGGCGACTTGACCGCCGCCAGCACCGCGGCCTGGTCCTCGGCCGGCGCCAGTTCGCGCTGCGGCAACTGGTACAGGACGGGCAGGCTCAGGCAGACCAGCAGCGCCAGGCCGCCACTGAGCCAGCGATGCCGCAGCGAGAATCCAAGCACCCGCCCGTAGCGCTCGGCCAGCCCGCCGAACACACGCTCGGCCAGCCGCACCATGCGGCCCTGCTCACCGGACTTGAGCAGCAGCGAACTCATCACCGGCGACAGCGTTAGCGCCACCACGCCGGAGACGATCACCGCTCCGGCCAAGGTCAGCGCGAACTCGCGGAACAGCGCGCCGGTCAGTCCGCCCATCAGACCGATCGGCGCATAGACGGCGGCCAGGGTCAGCGTCATCGCGATCACTGGCCCGGCGATCTCGCGTGCGCCGACCAGCGCTGCGGCCACCGGCGATTTACCTTCCTCGATGTGGCGGTGCACGTTTTCGACCACCACGATGGCATCGTCCACCACCAGGCCGATGGCCAGCACCATCGCCAGCAAGGTCAGCAGGTTGATGCTGAAGCCGAACGCCAGCATCAGTGCAGCGGCACCGAGCATCGACAGCGGGATCGCCACCACCGGAATCACCACGCTGCGCAGCGAGCCCAGGCACAGCCAGATCACCAGCACCACGATCAGCACGGCTTCCAGCAGTGTCTTGACCACTTCCTTGATCGAGGCGTCGATGAAGCGGGCGCGCTCGTAGACCAGGTCCACCGTCACGCCCGGCGGCAGGGTCTGTTCGATCTCGGGCAGCAGTGAACGGATGCCCTCGACGATCACCAGCGGGTTGCCCGCGGGCGTGGGATACAGCGACAGGTAGACCGCCGGCTCGCCATCCATCCGGCCGCTGGTCTGGGTGGAGGCCGCACCCAGTTCGACGGTGCCCACGTCGCGCAGCCGCACCAGGCCGTTGCCGTCGTTGCGGATCACCAGGTCGGCGAATTCCTCGACGCTGGTCAGGTCGGAATCGACCCGCACGTTGGCGATCACGTATTGCCCGCGCACCTGGCCTGGCGCGGCCTGGTAGTTGTTGCGGCGGATCGCGGCGGCCACGTCGGAGGCGGTCAGACCGCGCCCGGCCAGGCGCTCGGCATCCAGCCACAGCCGCATCGCCAGACGCTGGCCGCCCTCGACCTGCACCTTGGCGACGCCGTCGATGCCGGAAAGGCGCGGCTCGACCACGCGCGAGAGGTAGTCGGTCAGTTCCGGGATCGACAGGCTGCCGGCCGAGAAGCCCACATAGGCCACCGCTGTCGAATCGCCCGCCGACAGCTCGATGACCGGGTCGAAGGCCTGTTCGGGCAGGCGGTAGCGCACCTGGTTGACCTTGGCCATGGTCTCGGTCAGCGCCTGGGTCGCATCGCGGTTCAGCTCCATGCGCAGCGTGACCAGGCTGCGGCCCTGCTGCGACGACGAGGAGAGGTAGTCGATGCCCTCGACCGAGGACACCGCCTGTGCGATCGGCTGGGTCACGAAGCCCTGCATCAATTCGGCCGAGGCGCCGGGATACTCGGTGGCGACCGTGATCGTCGAGGTTTCCAGCGTCGGGTACTGGCGCACCGGCAGCTTGCCCAACGCGAACAGGCCCAGCAGCACGATCAGGCTGCTGACCACCAGCGCCAGCACCGGCCGGCGCACGAACACGTCGGTGAATGTCATGACGCCTGCTCCTGCGCCGCTGCGGGAGCGGGCGTCTCAGTGCCATCGCCACGCAGCGCATCGTGCGCCACCGGTTCGACCGGCATGCCATCGCTGAGCTTGAGCTGGCCGGATACCACCACTTGGTCGCCATCTTCCAGACCCTCGGCGATCTCCACCCGACCGCCCCAGCGCTCGCCCGTCTTCACCGCCACCCGGCGTACGCTCAGGCCCTGGTGCTCGTTGGGCACGGCCACGAACACCGTCTGCCCGTAGGCGGTGTAGGTCACTGCGGTTTCCGGCACCGCCAGCACCGGCGTCGGCTGCTGGCGCAGCACCCGCACGTTGGCGAACATGCCGGCCTGCAGCACGCCATCGTCATTTGGCACGCTGGCCTGCACCTGCACCGTGCGCGACTTGCCGACCAGTGGGTCGATCGCCGCGACCTGTGCGGCGAAGCGGCGCTGCGGCCAGGCATCGACCCGGACCTCGACCGGCTGGCCCGGCTGCAACTGCGGGATCGCCTGCTCGTCCAGCGCGAAATTGACGTTGAGCGTGCCGGCATCGACCAGGCTGGCGATCGCATCGCCGGCGCTGAGGTACTGCCCCTCGTGCACGCGGCGGATGCCGATCACGCCCGCGAATGGCGCGCGGATCGCCTTCTGCGCGATCACCGCCTCGATCTGACGCAACTGGCCCAGCGCCATGTCGTGCGCGGCCTGGGCATTGTCGAGCTGCTCCTGCGTGGCCACCTGGTCGGCCTTCAACTGGCGGGTACGCGCCAGCACGCGCTCGGCATTGCGCAGCTGCGCACGCAACCGCAGGCGTTCTGCCTGCTCGGGCGCATCGTTGATCTGCACCAGCAGGTCACCCTGCTTGACCGCCTGCCCGGACGCGAAGGCGATGCGGGTGATACGCCCGGCGGTTTCCGAGGCCAGCTCGACTTGCCTGGCCGCTTCCAGTTCACCGACACCATGGAAGGCGCGCGGCGCCTCGGCACGCTCGGCCGTGGCCAGCGCCACCTTGGTGGCCGGCCAGCCGCCGCCTTCGTCCGCGCCCGAGCTGCAGGCGGCCAGCCACACGGCGCAGGCCAGCACCAGACTGCGTGAAACGATGCGCGCGCTCATGTCCGCCCCTCCAGCCGACGACGCAGGCGGCTGGCAATCGCCGCCGCGATCAGCCCGCCGACCACAGTGGTGTGTTCCAGCGCCCAGAACATCGCCTCCTTAGCCTGCGGCTCCGGCAACGCCCAGAACCGATGCACGACGACAATGGTCAGCAGCAGGAACAACGCCAACGCACCGGCACCCAGCCACAGCGCGCGATCGAGCAACAGCAGCACCGAACCACCAAGCAGCACCACGATGGTGGCGATGTTGAACAGCCAGTCCGGCTCCAGCCCGGCCGCGCGCATCTCGGCCAGCCCGCCCTGGAAGTCGATCAGCTTGGCCAGCCCAGAGGAAAGAAACACCACCGCCAGCAGGATGCGGGCGGTGATCCACAGCCAGCGGCTGTCGAGGGCGTTGTCGATACAAGGGCGCATATGCGTCCACTCCTGATGAGGCAGCCGCGTGCACAAGGCACCACGACCGCGGGGGTTGCAGGGCGATCGGCAACCGCAGTTGCCAAACAAGACGCCAGGGACTATAAAACCTCAAGTTAAGTTGAGGTCAAGCAATGAATGCGAAGAAACCGATTGATTTCTCGCGCCTGCTGACGGTGGGGGAAGTGGCCCACCGCGCGGGCGTGCCGGTCTCCACCATCCACTTCTACGAATCGAAGGGATTGATCGCCAGTACCCGCAACGCTGGCAACCAGCGCCGCTTTGCCTCGGTGGTGCTGCGCTCCATCGCCATCATCAAGGTCGCCCAGCGCACCGGCATCCCGCTGGAAGAGATCAAGGAAGCGCTGGGCCGTTATCCGCCGGGCAGCAAGCTCAGCGCCGTGCAATGGCGCGAGCTTTCCTCGCGCTGGCGCGAAAGCCTCGATGAACGGATCAGGAAACTCACGCGGCTGCGCGACGAACTGGACAGTTGCATCGGCTGCGGCTGCCTTTCACTGGAGGAGTGCCCGCTGCGCAACCCGCTGGACGTGCTGGGCGAAGAGGGTCCCGGGCCGCGGATTCTGGAGCGGCCTTAATAGCGGCCGTACACGGATTAGCGAGAAATGCCTTGTTGTCTTCCGATCTCCCATGACACCCCGCCGCCGCGTACCGTCGCGGCAAGTTGCTGGCCCAGCCGCTGTTCGATCACCGGACGCCACGGCAGTAAGTATCCCCCGGCAAAGCCGGGGGCTTTAATTATGTGAGCCGCTCAAAGCGGCTGGCGGGTGCGCTGCGCGCGTCCCTTGTCTTGGCCACCTGAAGGTGGCAATTACCTCAGCAATTGCAACTGATCCAGACGCCTATCCTCCGCTTCTTGGTTCTGGATATAGGCCCGAATCACAGCCTCGTCACGACCAACCGTCGAGACGAAATACCCCCGAGCCCAAAAGCTCTGCCCAACAAAATTCCTTTTACGCTCTCCATAGACTCGGGCCAGATGAATCGCGCTTTTGCCCTTGATGTACCCCACAACCTGCGACACTGCATATTTCGGCAGGATCTCGACCATCAGCCGCACGCGGTCCGTGTAGCGCCGGTCCCAGTGGTCAAGCCAGGTGCTCATCGAGGTCTCCCGGCAAGGTGATCTGGTAGGTCGGATGAAGGCGTCCGCCGGGCACCAACGCGCGCTTGCCACGGCCCAGATCAACGCCCTCCAGGGGCACGTGCGACAGCCACGCATGCCGATGGCGCTCGGCCAGGGCCAGGAACAGCCGCTTGGCCTTGATGCTGCGGCAACGCCGCAGCAGCAGGCCGACACGCTGCGGCCGCAGGGTGGTCATGGCCTGTATCAGCGCGTCGGCCTCGTAGACCCCCGCCGCATCCGATACGTCATCGCACAGTTCCAGCATGGCCCGCTCAGGCGTCGAGCACACCAGGGCATCGACACCAGGCGCAACGGAATGCCAAGCCAAGCCCGCCTCGGATAGCGCCTTCTCGGAGACTTCCGCAGTGAAGGACACAGCCGGCAGATCGAACGGCCCCTTGCCCTGGTACTCGAAGCGCTGCTCCATGGACAGCTTGCCGACCCAGCCCGGCGGCGGCACCGGCCCGTAAAGCGTGATCGTCCCGGCATCGCCCAGACGCAAGTAGTGCTCGTGCCCTTGCAAGGCCAGCGCGAAGCGTCCCCCGACATGCAGTGGCATGCCCTCCCCGACCTGCAGGCTGCGGACCACGCCCTCCCATTGCAGCCGCCCGCCCCTGCGCATGTAGACGCCACGCGCCGGCGACACCAGCCAGCCGCTGCCCACATAGCGCGCGACCAGGCTGTTGGAGTAGTCATGCGCGCGCAGCCAGCGGCTGGACACCAGGCGCGTATCGCCCAGTTCAGCCAGCAAGCGGTTCAATTTTCCTGAATTTTGAGCATCCATAGTGCTCAAAATATCATATTTATAAACCGCCACCAAGGATGACGAGTTTGACAAAGTTAGGAAAATATCACCCTTAGTGATCTTTTATGGATAAATTCAAACCTTCGGCTGCGCACCAAAAGCGATTTCCGTTCCGGCGCTTTCAGGCGTAAGGCTGGAAGTGGTTGTTGTCCCGGCTGATCAGTTGCATCAGCTTGGGATGGATGAAGAGCTTTTCCTTGCCGAACGGCATTTCGCGCAGCACCCCCACGCCCGCCAAGTCGTGCAGATAGCGCGATGCGGCTTGGCGTTGGGCAATACCTTTGTCCACCAGGTTTCCGATACGGCAGTAGGGCTGCTCGAAGATGACATCCACCAATTCGCGGGTGTATATCTTGGGCAGGCGTGTGCGCACGTACTCGGTGGTGTGTTCGGCCAGCCCGCGAATGGCCGCGATCTTCCCCGTGGTCCATTTGGATGTGTCGGCTACGGCCTGCAGCATGAAAAGCAGCCAGGGTTCCCAGGCGCCATCTCGCGTGACGCTGAGCAGCAGACGGTAGTAGTCGGCCTTGTTGGCGATCACATGGCGACTGAGGTACAGAATCGGCAGGTTCAACAGCTCTTCCTGGATGAGGTAGAGGATGTTGAGCACGCGACCGGTGCGGCCGTTGCCGTCGGTGAATGGGTGGATGGCCTCGAACTGATAGTGGCCTACGGCCATGCGGATCAACGGGTCCAGGTCAGTCTGGTTGTGCAGAAAGCGCTCCCAGTTGGCCAGCATGTCACGCAAGCGGGCCTCGCCTTCGGGCGGCGTGTAGACCACCTCGCCCGTGCGGTCGTTGGCGAGCTGAGTGCCCGGGGTGCGGCGGATGTCCATGTCCACCCCCTTGAGGGTGCGACAGACATCCACGGCGGTGGCGGTACACAACGGCCGCGTCTTGAGCGACTGAAATCCTTGGTGCAGCGCGGTGCGGTAACGCAGCGCCTCTTTGGTGGCAGGATCGGCGTTGTCGTGGCCCTGCGCATACTGGAACAGTCGGTCGGTTGTGGTGACGATGTTCTCGATTTCCGAGCTGTCTTTGGCCTCCAGCAACGGAATGGTGTTGATCAGCATCGCCTGGTTGGGAATCAACTCGGCCGCCTGCTTGAGTTCGGCCAACGCGGCACGGGCCTCGATGCAGGCCTTGAGCACGGGCCGGGTCTCCAACTCCTGTGCCGGTGGCAGCGCTGGCAGCGCTGGCAGCTGGTTGTGGGGCTGCTCTGGATGCCAGGCAAGTTCAATATCGTTCATGATGCAAAAATACCATTTTAACGACGCGTCATCAGCTTACGTCGCTGCCAGCGACGCGCCAACGGCTCATGTTCTTATTTCAATGAAATAGCGACACGTATGCAACTCATGTCGTTCTTGACGACATGAGCGCCTAAGCATGTCGCCAAATCAAGTGTTCAAGAACATGATAAGCACTCCCGTAGAACCGTTTAAGCACGACAAGGATTCCGACTAGAGCCTTTTCGAACGAATCCTTTGGAACGACGGGCATGCATCTGTCTCAGACCGCAGGACTCAGGGCCGGAACTGTCACGTCCTCCGGCACCAGCTTCGGCACATGCGTGCGCCCATCGATCCACGCCGCCACCATGTCGGCCCACTCCTGGAGCATGTGCCGCCGCGGCCCGGCGTACTCGGCCTTGTTGTAGACCGAGCGCGAAGTCCGGCTGCCTTCTTCGTGCGCCAGACACTTCTCGATCCAGTCCCCGTTGAAGCCGACCTCGTTGAGCAGCGTAGACGCGGTACGCCGCAGCGTCATGCACCGTGAAAGGCTCCAGCGGCAACCCGGCTTCCTTCGCGCGTGAACCAATGAGCTGGGTCACCCGGTTGAGCGTTGCATGCGACATGCACCGATCGGGGTCATAGCGCGACGGCAGCACGAACCGCGAGCCCGCCGCGCAGGTGTGCAAGGCCACGAAAATGTCCATTGCCTGCCGCGACAGGTAGACCACGTGCGGCTTGCGCCCCTTCATCCGCGCCTTCGGGATCGTCCAGGTGGCGTTCTCGAAATCCACCTCGTTCCAGGTCGCCTCGACCAGTTCGCTCTTGCGCACCATCGTCAGCAAAATCAGGCGCAAGGCCAGCCGGATGGTCGGATAGGACGCGATTGTCTCCAATTGGTGGAAGGCCAGTCGGATCTCGGCTGGCGAGAGCGCCCGGTCCTTGGGAACGAAGGTCGCGATCGAAGCCGCCTTCACATCGTCGGCCGGGTTGGCGAGCCGCTCGCCATGCAGGATGGCGAAGGCATAGACCTGCTTCACGATGTCGCGGACGTGGATGGCCGTGGCCAGTGCGCCGCGCGCCTTCACTTTGTTGCACAACGCCCGCAGGTCGTCGGGGGTGACTTCCCTCAGCTTGCGATTCTGGAAGATCGGCAGGATGTCGCAGTCGATGATGTGCTTGCGCATCGCCCGGGTGCTGTCGGCCATGCGGGCATCGGCCAGCCAGCGTTCCGTCATCTCGCCGAAGGTCTTGGCGGCCGTCAGCCGCCGCTTGGCCCGCTGCTTCTCCAGCGCCGGGGAAAGGCCCTGATCGACCGAGCGCTTGGCATCGAGCAGTCGCTCTCGCGCCATGGCCAGCGACATGCCGGCCGGCCCATACCGTCCGAGCGTCAGCGTCTCGCGGCGCCCGTTAAGACGGTAGTCGTAGCGGAAGGTGATGGTACTGACGGGCGATACCGCCACGTACATGCCATCGCGGTCAAAAACCTTATAAATCTGGGAATTAGGCTTGAGATTGCGCTGTGCAGTGTCGGTGAGCATTGAGGGTGTTCCTCCTGTTCGTGACGGCTTTTACCGTCAGGGACCTGGAGACCCGTTGATGCTCGGAAAGCCGCATGAAACAAGCTTTCCTGAAGAGTTTTTTACCGTCAAAGACCGGTTCGGTCTCAATAGTAAACAGGAAGGTCTGGATCCGACCTCCGGGGGCTTACCGTCAGTTCTGTCGCCGACCCGTTCTGCTGGCCGGCGATAGCCACCGATAGAAATCGCGACTTATACTATTAAAATCAACAAGTTAAGTCACTTCTACCGATACCTGGCGATAGCCCTCGAAAGACGCTCCGTCATTCCCACTCGATCATCAACAAGCCACGCAGACCCGCGTGGCTTAAGGGATTTTCAGTGATCGACATGGGCCTCTACCGTCGCTCTTACCGTCAGAAACGCACATCCTTTTCTGGCGCGGGTTTACGGGGCATCGGCCTATCATCAATCAGCGCCTAGGATAACGCAGACATCCGCGTCGCGAGCAAGTCGGTCTGCTCAGAAAATTTCTTCGCATCGGTCTTCTGCAACTGTGCCAGATTGTGCAGCTTCCAGCGGATGCCTGGCAGTTGTTCGAGGTGCGCGATGCCCAGCAGCGACCACTCCGGCGTACCAGCAACCAACGACAGCAAGAAGCGCCGCTCGTTGTCGTCCAAGCCCTCCTGGATTTCGCGCGCCATGCGTTCTCGCGCGGCGAGCAATGCATCGAGTGGCACCGGCTCGGTCGTCATGCCTCGGAAGTTGTGCGCGTAGTCGTGCCGGATGTCCCGCAGCGGCGGGAACAGCACTTCATGGATAGGCCGGTTGCTGCTGGATAGATAGACCACGAAAGCGCGTCGGATGCCGGGCGTGATGCCCTCGTGCACGAAAAGCTGCATCACATCGAACAAGTCGCGCGGGTGTTGCCGATCCAGTGCCGCCACCAGCTTCCCGCCGTACACGTCCTCCAGCGACACCACCGGGATGTCCAGATCGGCCATCAGCACGTCGCGCGCGGTCGGTGTGAGCGAAGCGCGGCGCACCGGCTGCACCGTGCCGCGCATGACGAAGTTGACTTCGATCTTGACCTCGATCGAGCCGCGGCGCACCAGCAACTTCGTCTCCCCTGCTGCTGCCACCGGTGCGTGTGTCTGGAACCCTCGCGTCTTCAACCGCTCGGCGGCCTGCCGGACTGCCTCGTTGATTCGCGTCAGCGCCGCGTCACGCGGCAGCGTGTGATCGGGAAAGACCAGATCGAGGTCCACCGACAAGCGCGGCATGTCGCGGACGAACAGATTGATCGCCGTGCCGCCCTTCAATGCGAAGGTGTCGTCCACGAACATCAGCGGCGCCACCTGCGTCAGCAGGCGCGCGGTATCGAGATAGATCTGGTTCATGGCTTGAGCACCAGCAGACCATCAGCCGATCGGGACACCCAGGGCCTGTCGCTGCCCGTTGGCAGCGTGGCCGGGTCGAGCTTGGCTGCCCAAGGCAACGAACCCTCGCGGCCGAGTTGCAGGCATAGCCGCACGGTCTTGACGCTCGTGCAGCGTTGCAAGAGTTCGCGCAGCACGTCGGCGCGCAGGCTGTAGGCGCTCTCGACGAGTTCGCGGGCTTCCTGCAATGGTTGACGCACGCCGACTTCGCTCAACAGTTCCAGCAATGCGCGCTCCGGCGCGGACACCTGCGGCGCCCCGCTGCGCTTCTCGAACGGGCCGACGTGTAGCAAGACGTCCGGCTGCTCGTCGAACAGACGCTTGCGGTGGTACTCGGCCGGGAAACGTTCGGTGAACCATTCCGGCAGACGCGCTGCCGTCCAGCCATACAGGTGCAGCGCGGGCTGCTGCGACACGTACTGGCGCACGCCGTACCAGTCCAGGGCCGACTTGCCGCCAACGTGCAACCCCGCGAACCTGCGCTGCAACAGCAGCAGGCTGGGATGCAGAGCCAGGGTGTCGTTCGGACGGCCATAGACGCCGCGCGCCAGGCGCGTGAGCCATCCTGCCCGGACGTAGTGGACGGCCAAGTCGGCGGAGATGCCCAGCGCCGCCAAATCCTCCGAGGTCAGTGGCGTCCCCGGTGCCAGCCGGGTGTAGAGCGCATTTAGCTTGCTTGTATTCGTCGGAGCCATACTACGATTTTTATAACTTTTCCAAGCACAAGTCAATTTGATATGTTGTCACCAGTCGTAGCCTTGATACGACAATGGTAACTTTTCCAAAATCTCATCTCCTTCGGCGTAGCCGCACGGGAAGACGGTCGGTTGTCGCCTCCCCTGCCCCGCCGAATCCCCGATCCCCGTACCAGTGTCAAGCCCCTAGCGAAAGCCGCCAGGGGATAAAAATCTTTACAAGACATGGGGTTATCTCTACTTCAGGCCGCTTCGACAGACTGTTGCTTTGTGGGGTAAGAGCCACGTGAGAGCGTCGCGATAGAAAGCCAGGGCGTACAACAAGCTCCGTTCAACCTGCACTGCGGAGCGCATCAGCATGCAATATCCGGAGACCGCGCACCCGACTCAAGAGGCGCTTTTCGATCTGACCCGCAGCGATGACGCTTCCCAAGAGGCTTTCGATGGCAGCACGACGCTCCGCTAGGTCACCACTGCCCAGATTCCGAGATTGCAACCAGATGCCGAACTCCTTCGATGGCAATACTGCTATACCTTGGGCACTCACCAGAACGCCCGTCACCACTTTCTGACTATCCGCTGCGTAGATCCGATCTTTGTGGTACTGCAGCCCATGCGAATGCACGACTTTCTTTACATCCCAGAGAAACGCCGGCGTCGCGCTTCTTCCTGAAAACGTCATGTCGTCGACGTAAAGCGTGAACTTCACGCCGCGGCTCTCCGCCAATGCGGACAACTCGTCGAACATTGGGCGTGTAGCAAAATATGCAAGCAGCTGGCTAACGCAGCTTCCTGTCGGGACATGACTATCGTAGATACAAAGTTTAGTCAGCAAGCCAGAGACGTCTGGGCTGCATCGCATGACCTCATGAAAGAATCGATATACCCGCGCAGCGTCAACCGATGGGTAAAATTTCTTGATATCGAGTTTTACGAGTGGCACCGCACCTACATGCTCTTGTGCATTCGTTATGTACGATCGCCCCTTAACTCCAGACTGCAGGTATGCTGGCTTCTCAATGCGCTCAAAGAGCACAAACAGGCGGCGATGCAATCGTTCCAAGATGGGCTTCGGTGTTTCGACCTGCCGCCGCTTCTCGCCCTGGATTATATGAAACACTCGAAAGTTGTCGCCATGCCCAGCGATCCTTTCAAGAAGATCAATATCGGCGTTAAAGATCTCCGCCGCAAGCCTTTTCCTACTCTGCATGCGGTAAAGAGGAGATTGATGCAGCGGATACGTCTTTCGGACTTTCACGTAACCTCGTCCTTGTCAGCAATCCATTGCAACATCTTCAGTGCCTTGCCGGCAATTGCCGCACGCGCTCGCTCCGAACGAGATGGATTCTCTAAATTCTCAGAGAAGAACAGGAATGACGACAACGGCATACCAAACGTGTCTGCATATCGTTGCAGAAGCTCCAAAGTCGGCGCCTTTTTCCCGTTCTCAAGCTCTGACAGATAGGACTTTGAAATATCCAGGCGTTGCGCTAGCTCCGACTGATTCAGATCGTGGAACACGCGCACCAAACGCAGTGCTTCGTGTTGCATGAAACTCTCCTATGTGTTTCACATAAAAAGTCCAGGGGTCATCCCTGAACAGCTTGTACAAGTACCAGATCAGCCTCGCGGCCCAAATGATCACTTTCAGTACGCCGGGATGGCGAAGCCATTTCCGGATGCTG
This sequence comes from Stutzerimonas kirkiae, assembly GCF_004327335.1. Classification (GTDB taxonomy): domain Bacteria; phylum Pseudomonadota; class Gammaproteobacteria; order Pseudomonadales; family Pseudomonadaceae; genus Stutzerimonas; species Stutzerimonas kirkiae. Next base: position 50,039 of record NZ_QJUO01000016.1, read on the forward strand.
CTCAAAAATGCATACCAACGGCTTGGACGCTCACGCTTTTGTTCAGTCATTTCTGACTCCTTCTCAGTAACGACCCCGCACCATGCGGGGCCTCTCGTCAGTCACAGAGAAGACGGAGAGAACGTCGGCACTTTTACCCCTGGGCTCTCAACCGGTCCCGGAACTCGTCCGGGACCGGCTTCGCCGCAGGATCGACCCGACCGGACCAACCCGACCAGTGCCATGCCCGCGGTGAACATCAGCAGCCTTTCGGCCGCCACGAGCGCTTACGCGCCCCTCGCTTGACGAGTGCTCTCTTTAGCCCAAGCGAACAAAGCATAACAAAGAAGGTCGCAAATGGCAATCAAAGTTCGCTGGTAGCGAACGCGGTGTCCGTGCAAATTTGAGTCGGCTTACGAAGCGCTCACCTCTTGGAGACCTGGCCTGTGCGGCTTCACCTTCGACCTATTGCCTTTTCCGGAACCCCCGATCCCCCGCGATGAAGGCTTCGAGCATGTGCGGGATCAGTGTCACGGCATCAACTGCTTCGCCATAGGTCTGCGCATGCAGCGCGGCGTAGCGGTCGAGGTCGGCTTTCAAACTGGCTGGGCAGGCGAAGGTCAGCTTGATGCTCTCGGTCTTGGGCAGCGGCCCGAGCCGCAGCTTCTTGGTCGTGTTCATCGTGAAGTCCCCCGATTGAAGAACAGCGGCTGGTAGGGCCGCAGCACCAGATCCCGGTTGACGATGATGCGCACCGGCAGGCCCGGTCGCTCCGTCAGCGTCGGTTGGATGTTGAGGTTGCGCCGGGTCATCTCTTGGCCGACCTGATTGATGCTGTCCTGCGCGCTGTCGCGCCCGGCGATGATGACGCGATCCCCGTTCTGGCGGTTCTCCGGCGCGGCCAGTTCGGCGCCGACGCCCAGCAGCGTGGTCAGCACCGCACCGGCGAAGATGCGATCCCAATGCCAATCGACGCCATCCTCCAGCCCGGCGTAGCCGGCCGGGTCAGTGCCGGCCAGGTTGTCGAGCGTGAGCGAGGACGTGTCGGGCAGGATGATCCGGTTCCAGACGACTTGAACGCGGCTCTGCCCGTAGCTGACCTGGCTGTTGTAGCGGCCGAGGATGCGCGAACCCTGCGGGATCAGCAGAAACTTGCCCGTAGCCGTGTCATAGATCGGCTCCGTGACCGTGGCAATCACGTCGCCCGGTAGATCGGACTTGATACCCGTCACCAGCGCCCCGGCGATCACCGTGCCGGCCATGACTTGATACGGCGATGCCGGCATTTGCAGGTTGCCGGAATTACGGGTTTCCGTGGTTCCGGCTTGCTGGAACGCCTCCTTCTGGTCTTGCCGGTTCTGCACGGCGGTTGGGTCGGCAGGCTGGGCCGCCGTCGAGGCCGGCCCGGCCGCCATCGGGTCGAAGGCCGCATTGGCGGCGAAGCCCGGCGCGGCGGCCACCTGCGACTGCGCCACCGGCGCGGCCTGCTGAGTGCCGGTGCGGAAGAACACAGATGATGCCGCCGCTTCCTCGGCCTCCTTCAACCGGGTCAGGCGTTCCGCCTCGGCCGGGTCGTGACCGGGTGTGGCGTAGGCGGCCACGGCCGGCTGCTGCGAATTCACGATGGCCGGCCCAAGGTCGCCCGGCAGCGGTGGCCCCAGTTCCGGAACCTCTGGCGGCAACGTCGGTGGCAACTTCGAGTAGTCGGCCGGAAGCTGGTCGAGTCCTTCGGAGCGCGAGACGCGATCCACGTTGTAAAGCTCGGCCTGCTCGCTGGCCCCGTGCCGCTGCGGTTGCAGCGACCACATCAGCGCACCGAGCACGGCGACCGACAGGCCGCCGGCGAGGATGGCCAGTGTGCGCCGGTTCAACCGTGTGACCGGCCGAGGCTGAGCGCGCAATGCCACCGCCTCGGGTTCGACCTTGCCCGCCTGCGGCGCGGCAACGTCAGGAGTGTCATCCTGGCGCATGGTCAGTTCCTCCGCGTGCCATCCGTGCGCTCGATGCGCACCACGTCGCCCCCGTCCCCGCCCAAGCGAAGTTCAGCCGCACCGAACAGCCGATCGACGATGTAGTACGGCGGGCGGAAGCGGTAGTTCACCAGTTGCCCGTCGCCCTGCGCGCCGATGACGAACAACGGCGGCAACTCGCCTTGGGCGATGCCCGGCGGGAACTGGATATAGACCTTCTCGCCGTCATCGAAGGCGCGCAGCGGCTTCCACGGCGGATTGCTGCCGCTGATCGCGTAGCGGAAACGGATGCGCTCCAGCGACAGGCCGGTATCGACCGGCGCAGCCGTCTGCGCGGCCTGCGCCTGGCGCTGCAAGGCCAACATCCTGTCTCTCGGATAGTCCCAGGACACCGACGCCATCCACGCCTTCTCGGTCGAGGTCAGCTCCAGCAGGTACGTTCTGCGGCTGGTCGTGATGACGAGGTTCGTCTTCAACCCGGAACGGATCGGCTTGACCAGCACATTGATGCGCAGCTCGTCGCCGCTGCCGCTGGACGTGTCGCCGACGATCCAGCGCACGGTATCGCCGGCGGCGACCGTAACCAGTTCCTCGCCTGGCTGGAGCGAAATCACGGTCACGCGCCCCGGCGCGGCATAGACCTGATACAGCGCGCCGTCGGTGAAGGGCCAGACTTGAATCGCATTGACGTAGCCCTCGCGCGACGGCGCGATGCGCGCCTCGGCGTTGGCCTTCGATACGCGCACGGTTTCGTCGGCCGGCTCCGGCTCCGGCGCGGGCGGCGCTTCGTCCACCTCCGGCAGCGGCTTCAACTGTGCCGGCAGCGCTAGCGGCTCGGGAATGGCAACGACCTCCACCGGCTGGGGCGGTTCGGGCAGCGGCTGCGCCCGGACCGGCTCATCGAGCAAAATGGTCGGCGGCGGCTTGCCCTGAGTGGCGCAGCCCGCCAGGACAAGAAGCATCAACGGCAAAGCGTAAAAGCGGAAAGGCAGGTTCATGGCTTGGCTCCTTCGGAAGAATCCAGCTCGCGGCTCCACGACAGGCCGTTGACGTAGATGCCCAGCGGGTTGTGGCGCAGACGTTCCTCGGTGCGCGGGGTTTGCAGCACGATGGACACCACGGCCGTCCACCGCTCCAGCCCGGCGGCCGCGCCATTGACGTAGCGGCGTTCCGTCCAGCGCACGTTGAAAGACGTGTCGCTGGCGCGCACGACACTGGTGATCTGCACCGTCACCGACTCGCGGCCGATGCGTGCGAACGGGTCGTTGGTGCGGGCGTGGTCGTTGAGCACGGCCGCGCCCCTGTCGGTCGCGTAGTCGTAGGCATCCAGCCAGTTCTGCCGCACCACGATGGGGTCGATGGACAGCGATCGAACCAGCGTGATGAAGCGCGCGATGTGGTGCGCCGTCTGCGCGTCGTTGGGCCGGTACGGCGTGGCCGCTTCACCCACTGCGCGTACCTGGCCGGCGTTGTCCACTTCGACCACATAGGGCGTCACGAAGGACTGCGCCGAACGCCAGACCAGGCCGCCGGCCATCAGCAAGGCCAGCACCAGGCAGCCGAAGGCCATCAGCCGCCAGTTCTTGGCCTGCACGCGGGCCGAGCCGATACGCTCGTCCCACACCTGCGCGGCGGATTGGTATGGGGTGGCAGGCTGCGGCGTATCGGCATAGCGCACCTGCGGTCGCTTGAATCGCATGGTCGTCTCTCCTTATGAATCGGAATCGCGCAGGCTCGGGCCTTGCCCTGAGCCGCCGCCATCGCCGCCGCGCAGCGTGTGAGCGGTGGTGGTCGCGGCGTGGGTCATCTGCTGGCGGCGGTGCAGGCGCTTGGCCCAGGCCGGTTGCTTCTGCCCAGCGGCGGCCGGGGCATCGCCTTCGGCTGCATTCCCTTGGGCAGCGCTACTGGCCGCTGCCGCACCGCCGCCAGAAGCCGGGGCCGCGCCATCGGCGCGGAAAGCGGCTGTTGTGCGGTCTTTGAGCGAGCGCGCCCCGGCGGCGGCCTTCTGGCCGGCGGCCTGCGCGCCGGTCTTGGCGATGTTGCCAAGACCAGCCGCCGCGCCCTTGGCCCCGCCGCCGGCAGCGGCGGAGCCGGCCTGGAACGCCGAGCGGGCACCGCTGGCCGCCGATGTCGCAGCGCGGGCGCCGCTGCCGGCCAGCTTGGCAGCGGCCGGCGCCATGCGCGCCCCGGCTGCTACGGCACCGCCCACGCCGGTCGCTGCGGCGCCAATGGCAACGCCCGTGCCAACAGCGCCGACAGCGGCACCGGCCATCGCGCCCGCGCCAAGCTGTGGCGCACCGGACACCAGGCCGGTGGCGATGCCCGGCCCGAAGATGCCCAAGGCCAGCAGTGAGAGCGAAGCCAGCATCACGACCAGGGCATGGTCGATGGACGGCTCATCCGGCACGGTCTGGAACTCGGCGAACAGGCCCGAACCGATACCGACGATCACAGCCAAAACCAAGACCTTGATGCCAGCCGACACCACATTGCCTAGAACCTTCTCGGCCAGGAATGCGGTCTTGTTCCAAAGCGCGAACGGCACCAGCACGAACCCGGCGAGCGTGGTCAGCTTGAACTCGATGAGGGTGATGAAAAGCTGCACGGCCAGCACGAAGAAGCAGAGGATCACCACTAGCCACGCGAGGAACATCACCACGATCGGGTCGATGTTCGTGAACACTTCGGGGAAGCCAGCCATGTCGCCGATCTGCTCCAGAATCGGCGCACCCGCGTCGATGCCGGTCTTCGCCAGCCGCCCCGGTTGCAGGAAGTTCTCCATCGTGATGGCCGAGCCGGTGGCCGTCAGGCCCAGGCCGGCGAACGAGCGGAACACGATGCCGGCCAGCCAGTTGAAGTTGCCGATGATGTAGGCGAACGCACCGACGTAGAGCACCTTGCGCAGCAGCTTGGCGATCACGTCCTCGCCCTGGCCGGTGGCGTGGCTCATGGCCCAATACAGGCCGGCGATGGTCATGTCGATGACGATGAGCGTGGCGGTGAGAAACGCCACTTCGCCTTGCAGCAGGCCGAAACCCGAGTCGATGTAGCGCGAGAAGGTATCGAGGAAGCGGTCGATGATGGTCACGTCGTTCATGGCGTGTCCTCCGGTGGGGCGAGCGGCGTGTCGCCTTCTTGCATGTCGTCGGCGGGTGTATCGAAGCTCGGCGGGATTGGCGGCAGTTCGGCCAGCGAGTCGTACTCGTCCGGCCCGGTATGGCCTGCGAAGAAGCGCTGCCGGAAGGCTTCGGCGGCGGCGCGGCAGGCGTCCTCGCCCACGGCCTGCCGGTCAGCCGCGCATTGCCCGCGCAGCGCCTTGAGCCGCACGGGATCGGCGGCCAGGGCGTCGGCCAGGTTCTCGGCCGGCTGCTGGCCGCAAGCGGTCAGCAGCACGGCCAGCAGGACACAAGCGCATCGCATGGCCGCCTCCGTCAGTTGTTGGGGTAGAAATTGACGGACTGCGGCGTGTACGGCGTGCCGGTGCCAAGGAAGCGCCTGCGCACTTCGCGGGCGCGCTCGGTGACCGCCGCCTGCCGCGCGAGTTCCAGCGAAGCGGCCCGGTCTTGCGTGATCTGGAGCTGCTGCGCCTGGATCGACTGCTTGGCCTGGAGCGCGAGAAGCTGGTTGGTCGCCTGCATGGCTTGCAGCGCGCCGGTGGCCGATTGGCTCTGGCTCACGAGGTCGGCCAGCGCGCTTTCGTCTTGGGTCAGGTTCTGCGACACCTGGGCTTGCATCCGCATGGCGGTGTGCAGGCCGTCCAAGGTGTTCTGCCAACGCTCGCGGGCGTCCTGCGCCATGCGGTCGCCGCTGACGGTGGCGGCGTACTGCTCGGGATAAAGGCGCGCGAACTCCCGATCCATGTTCGTCACGTCGTAGGCCAGTCCCTGCGCCTCGGCGATCAGGCGTTCAGTGGTGGCGAGCGTCGAACGCAGGCGGTTGACGATGTTGAAGTCCAGGCTCGCCAGATTGCGAGCTTGGTTCATCAGCATCTGCGCCTCGTTTTGCAGTTGATTGATCTGGTTGTTGATCTGCTCCAGCGTGCGAACGGCGGTGAGCGTGTTCTGCACGAAGTTGGACGGGTCGAATACGGTGATGGCCGCCGCCGGCTGGGCGAGCATCAGCGAGCCAGCCAGCGCGGCGGCCAGCGAAACGGAAAGCGCACGGATCTTCATGGCAGGTTCTCCTGTCGTGGTTGGGAAAGGAAGGAAGCCGCCGCCGGTGCGGACGGCAGCAGGTCGGCGGCCCAGTCGAGGCCGCGATGGCGCAGCCACGCGCCCGCGAAGCCCGGAGCGCCGGTCTGCGTCAGCACGCGGTCAATGTCGCGCTGGTCTTGCGGTGTAGATGCGCCCGCGAACGCGAGCGCGGTCGGCCCCAGATCAAGGTCGAACAGGCGATTGCCGAGACGGGATTGGTAGTAGTAGTCCCTTTTGGGCTGCGCGGTGGCGACGATCTCGATTTGCCGGCTGTTGAGGCCGAAGCCCTCGTAGATCGTGCGAATCTGCGGCTCTGTGGCCTGGGGATTGGGGAGAAAGATGCGGCTGGCGCAGCTTTCGATGATCGCGGGTGCGATGGTCGAATCCTTGATATCGGCGAGCGACTGCGTGGCGAAGATCACCGACACGTTTTTCTTGCGCAGCGTCTTCAGCCATTGGCGGATGCGCGCGGCGAAAGACGGCTCATCGAGGAACAGCCACGCCTCATCGAGAATCAGCAGCGTGGGTGCGCCGTCGAAACGCTCATCGAAGCGGGCGAACAGGTAGCGCAGCACCGCTTGCACCGCAGCCGGGCTGTGCATCAATTCTTCCATCTCGAAGCCCTGCACGGCGCCGAGGCCAAGACGGTCGGCGTCCGCGTCCAATAGCTTGCCGTGCGCGCCGCCGAGCACATACGGGGCGAGCGTCTGTCGCAGCGCGTTGGATTGCAGCAGCACGGAAAGCCCGGTCATCGTGCGCTGCTCCACCGGCGCGCCGGCCAGGCTGCCCAGCGCCGACCAGATCGCCGCTTTCTCGTCCGGGCCGACGGTCACGCCTTCATGCAGTAAGCGGCCTTCCACCCATTCGGCCGCCCAGGTGCGGTAGCCCTCATGGTCGATGCGCGCGAGCGGCTGGAAGGCAATGCCGCCATCGGCGCCCAGGTCGTAGTGTTCGCCGCCCAGGCCCAGGATGGTGGCGCGCATCGAGCGACCCATGTCGAAGGCAAAGACCCGCGAGCCGAAGTAGCGGCGGAACTGCAAGACCAGCTTGGCGAGCAGGACGGACTTGCCCATGCCGGTCGGGCCAGCGACCAGCGTGTGCCCCACGTCGCCGATGTGCAGCGACAGCCGGAACGGCGTCGCGCCATCGGTGCGGGTGACGATCATCGGCGGGCCGTCGAGGTGGTCGTTCTTCTCCGGCCCGGCCCACACCGCTGACAGCGGCATCATGTGCGCCAGGTTCAGCGTCGAGACGATGGGCTGGCGCACGTTCGCGTAAGCGTTGCCGGGGATCGAGGACAGCCACGCATCGACGGCGTTCAGCGTTTCGGGGATGGTGACGAACCCGCGCCCCTGGATGACGCGCTCCACCATGCGCAGCTTCTCGTCAGCCGCGCCGGCATCCGTGTCCATCACGGTGACGGTCGCCGTCAGGTAGCCGAAGGCGACCTGATCGCTGCCCAGTTCCTGCAAGGCAGCGTCGGCGTCGGCCGCCTTGTTGCTGGCGTCGGTATCGACCAGAGGCGACTCCTGCTGGAAGATGGTTTCGCGCAGCAGCGCGACGACGTTCTTGCGCTTGGCGAACCACTGGCGGCGCAGGCGGCCCAGCTCCTTCTCCGCCTCGGATTTGTCCAGGCACAGGAAGCGCGTGCTCCAGCGGTAGGCAAAGCCCAGGCGGTTGAGGTCGTCCAGAATCCCCGGCCAGGTCGAAGTCGGAAAGCCGCGCACCGACACCACGCGCAGGTGCTGGTCACCCAGCATCGGTGCCAGGCCACCGACCAGCGCGGAGTCGGCCAGCAGCGCGTCGATGTGGAACGGCACCTCCGGCACGGCCACCGGATAGCGCTGCGTGGACACCGTGGCGTGCAGGTAGGTCAGTGTCTCGGCGTCATCGAGCCAGGCGATTTCCGGCATCACGCCATCGAGCAAGTCGAAGACACGATCGGTTTCCGCCACGAAGGCATCGAGCCGGCCGCGCCAGTCCACGCCGTCGCCCGGCGAGTTCTCGTAGAGCAGCTTGGCCGCGCGGGCGCGCGATTCTTCGGGCGGCAGGTACGCGAGCGTCAGGTGATAGCCGCTCTCGAAGTGATGCCCCGATTCCTCGAAGGCCGCGCGGCGTTCCTCGTCCACGAGCCAGGACAGCGGTTCGGGAAAGTCGGAGTGTGGGTAATCCGCCGCCGGCCGGCGCTCGGCTTCAATGAACAAGGCCCAGCCCGAACCCAGCCGGCGCAGCGCGTTGTTGAGCCGCGCCGATGTGGCGATCAACTCGCCGTGTGTGGCACTGTCCAGGTCGGGCCCACGAAAGCGCGCCGTGCGCTGGAAACTGCCGTCCTTGTTCAAGACGACGCCTGGCGCGATCAGCCCAGCCCACGGAAGCCAGTCGGCGAGCAAGGCCGGGCGCTGCCGGTATTCAGCAAGGTTCAGCATGGCGGCGTCCCCCTACACGTCCAGCAGCGGTTTGTGCTTGATGTGCCGGGCGAAGACCTGCATGAACTGCGGATCGACGCGCGCGCCCCAGACCGCCAGCGAATGGCCGACGATCCAGAGCACCGCACCGGGAATCCACAGTTGCAGGCCCAGCCCGACGGCGGCGGCCAGCGTGCCGTTGGCGATCGCCACGGTGCGCGGCGCACCGCCCATCAGGATCGGCTCGGTCAGCGAGCGATGCAGCGGCACCTCGAAGCCCGCCGTGAAGGCATCCGGGGCACTCATACGACCGCCCCGCCGGAGAACGAGAAGAACGACAGGAAGAACGAGGACGCGGCGAACGCGATGGACAGGCCGAACACGATCTGGATCAGCTTGCGGAAGCCGCCGCTGGTATCGCCGAAGGCCAGGGCCAGGCCGGTGGAAATGATGATGATGACCGCGACGATGCGCGCCACCGGCCCCTGGATGGATTCGAGGATCGAGGTCAGCGGGCCTTCCCAGGGCATCGAGGAACCGGAGGCCTGCGCGGTGCCGGCCATCATCAGCATGATGGCGGCCAGCAGCAGGCCGTGCTGCGCCGGCGCGGCCAGGCGCCGCAGGCGCGCGAAGGCCGAAGCCGGATTTACGGAAATGCGGAAAGCATGAATGTGCATCTGCGTCATGGCAGTTCTCCAGAGGGTTCAGGGGACGGGGAAGGAACTGGCGGCAGCTCGGGAAACGGCGTTTCCAGCGCATCCGCCATGCGATAGCCCACGCCGTCGAAGCCGACGACGCGGGCGATGCTTTCGACGTGGCGCTTGCGGCCACGCCCGGCGATGTGGATGACGACGTTGATGGCCTCGGCGATCAACGCGCGCGGCGGATTCACCGCCACTTCAAGAATCAGTTGTTCCAGGCGCAGCAGCGCGCCCAAGGCGGAACCGGCGTGAATCGTGGCGATGCCACCGGGGTGGCCGGTGCCCCACACCTTGATGAGATCCAGCGCCTCGCCGCCGCGCACCTCGCCGACGATCACGCGGTCGGGGCGCAGGCGTATCGTGGCGCGCACCAGTTCCTGCATCGACACCACGCCCGCGCGTGTGCGCAGCGGCACATGGTCGCGGGCCGCGCATTGCAGCTCGATGGTGTCTTCGAGCACCAGCACGCGATCGCCGGTGGCTGCGATCTCGGCCAGCAGTGCATTGGCGAGCGTGGTCTTGCCGGTACTGGTGCCGCCGGCGATCAGGATGTTCTGCCGCTCGCGCACGGCGCGGCGCAGGAAGTCCGCCTGGCCGGCAGTCAGGATGCCGTCGGCCACATAGCGATCCAGGCCGATGATGCTCACGGCCCGCTTGCGCAGCGCGAACGCCGGCCCCGGTGCAGCCGGCGGCAAGATGCCCTCGAAGCGTTCGCCCGTTTCGGGCAGCTCGGCGGTCAGCAGCGGCTGGCCGCGATGCACTTCCGCGCCGACGTGGGCCGCGACCAGGCGGATGATGCGTTCGCCATCGGCTTCGGGCAGTTCGACGCCCAGCGGTGCGCGGCCCGACGACAGCCGATCGACCCATAGGGTGCGGTCGGGGTTGAGCATGATTTCCACCACGTCCGGGTCTTCCAGCGCGGCGGCGATCAACGGCCCCATTGCTGTTCGCAGCATCTGGATGCGGCGATCCAGCGAAGTCGCGGCCGACGAACGCGGCTCGGGCGGGATCTGCGGAACGGCGCTCATGAGGCACGCTCCTGCGCTTCGACCTGGGCCGCCGCGTCATCCATTCGCATCGGATCGGGATGCAGTTCTTCCACCACGTCGCGCACAAGGCTGCGGCCGCGCAGCAGGTGGCGGCCGAGTTGTTCGACGAACTGCTCGAAGCGTGCCTTGCCCTGGGCACGGGCGGCTTCCTGATGTGCCTCGGGCACGGGTGTACTGACGGTCAGGAAGTAGCGGACGAACAGCGCCAGCGTTTCGATCTGGATGTTCTGGTCGCGCTCCAGGCGCTCGGTCTGGCGCGACAGCCGATCCAGCCGCTTGGCGATGGCCGCCTCGCGCTGGTCGCCCGCGTCCGGCGACAACCATGACGCCAGCGCCGCCGCGACGATGCTGGATTTCGACACGCCTTTCTTGGCGGCCAATTCGTCCAGGCGTTTGGCGTGCTCGGGCTGGATGAACAGATTGAGGCGGTATTGGCTCATAGGTCGATTCCGTCGTTGGGGTTCAGCGATGCCAGCCGGGCCGTGCGCTGCATCGCGGGGTCGAGCTGGCCGGGAAGCGGCAGCGGCAGGTCGTCGTCATCGAGCAGCGCAAGGTCGGTCGCGTGCGCGTCCGGTTCGGGGTCGTAGGCGACGGTTTCGGAGAGTTCGGGCTGACGGCGCGGGCCGCCGTCGTCGGCGCCGCCAAGGTCATCGACGAATGCCGTGGCTGGCGCGGCGGGTACGGCGGGAATCGCCAGGCCGCTCCAGTCGTCGGGTCGGGTCGGCGGCGCATCGGCATAGCGCCCGGCTGCGAGGTTGGGCGGCGACAACACGCGCTGCTTGAAGTTGGCGTCGGCGTAGTAGCGCAGCTTCTTCGCCTTGATCGGCGGCAGGCTGGACACCATCACCACCGATTCGTCGGGCGGAAGCTGCATCACCTCGCCGGGGGTCAACAGCGGTCGGGCCGTCTCCTGCCGCGACACCATGAGATGCCCGAGCCACGGCGCAAGCCGATGACCGGCGTAGTTGCGTTGTGCGCGCAGTTCGGTGGCGGTGCCGAGCGTTTCGGAAATGCGTTTCGCGGTACGTTCGTCGTTGGTGGCGAACGTCACCCGGACGTGGCAGTTGTCGAGGATGGAATGGTTCTGCCCATACGCCTTGTCGATCTGATTGAGCGACTGCGCGATGAGGAAGCTGCGGATGCCGTAGCCGGCCATGAACGCCAGCGCCGTCTCGAAAAAGTCGAGGCGGCCGAGCGCGGGGAACTCGTCGAGCATCAGCAGCAGCTTGTGGCGGCGCTGGATGCCGTCGCTGCCGTCGAGTGATTCCGTGAGTCGCCGCCCGAGCTGGTTGAGGATCAGCCGGATCAGCGGCTTGGTACGGCTGATGTCCGAGGGCGGCACCACGAGATACAGCGACACCGGATGCTCGGCGGAAATCAGGTCGGCGATGCGCCAGTCGCAGCGCGAGGTCACTTCGGCCACCGTGGGATCGCGGTACAGGCCGAGGAACGACATGGCGGTGCTCAACACGCCGGAGCGTTCGTTGTCCGACTTGTTGAGCACTTCACGCGCAGCGGATGCGACGACGGGATGCGGCGCATCGCCCAGGTGCTTCGTCGTCATCATCCGGTGCAGCGTCAGCTCGAACGGGCACGCCGGATCGGACAGGAAATTCGCCACCCCGCGCAGGGTTTTGTCGGTGCCGGCATAGAGCACATGCAGGATGGCGCCGACCAGCATCGCGTGACTGGTCTTTTCCCAATGGTTCCTGCGTTCGAGCGCACCATCGGGATCGACCAGAATGTCCGCCACGTTCTGCACGTCGCGCACTTCATGCGCGCCGCGCCGAACTTCCAGCAGCGGGTTGTAGGCTGCCGACTTCGCATCGGTGGGGTTGAACAGCAGGCAATGGCTGAACCGCGAGCGCCAGCCTGCGGTGAGTGTCCAGTTTTCTCCTTTGATGTCGTGGACGACGACGGATGCAGGCCAGCTCAATAAGGTCGGCACGACCAGGCCGACGCCTTTGCCGCTGCGGGTCGGCGCAAAGGTCAAGACGTGTTCCGGGCCTTCGTGGCGCAGGTACTGGTCGCGATGCAGGCCGAGGAAGACTCCGGCCGGCTGGGTCAGCCCAGCCTTGCGGATGTCGGCGGTATCAGCCCAGCGCGCCGAACCGTAGGTTGTGACGAGGCGCGACTGTCGCGAGCGCCATACCGACATGGCGATGGCGACCACTACGGCCAGAAGGCCGCTGCCGCCCGCAATCGCGCCGCCTATGTCGAAGACGTGCGGCGCGTAGGCATCGAAGAAGAACCACCATTCAAACAGCCGCCAGGGGTGATAGACCGGCGTGCCATGGAAGTCGAACCAGGGCGAGCCAAGGCGTACTTGATGTCCGAGGGCGGCCGCTGTCCATTGCGTTGCACTCCATACGCCGGCGATCACGATGCTGAAAACAGCGACGATCTGCCCGAACAGCACGCCCTGACCTTGCATGACTGGCCTCCGATTTTCCCTGCGCTGATTCCTCGCTCACACGCGGCACAAGGACGTGCCGCATAGCGCGAGGATCAGTGCCGGGTCGGTGCCGGTCAAAGACCGTTATCGGAAGAAAGGTCGAGTAAAAAGCAAGATTTCGCGCGGGAGCGCAGGCAGAGAAAACGCCGCAAGCGATGGCGCGTTGCGGCGTGTCGAGCAAGAAATCGGAAGTTTCGTGGCGAAGCGCCTACGATCAGAACTTGGGCGGATTCTCCGGCGGCGTATAGGGCACCGTGCCGTCGCCATAGAACCGCTTGCGTGTGGCCTCGGCGACTCGGTTGCATAGCTCGTCGCCCAGCTTCGCGCGTTCGACTCTACATTGTTGGCGCAGCTCTTTAAGCCGCTCGGGGTTGGATGCCAGTTCTTCGACGGTCGGCAGGTTTGCCTGTCGAGGTGTTTCGGACTGGCCGCAGGCCGTCAGCGCTACCGCCAGCAGAAACGGGATGGTCTTCTTCATGGCTTGGGTTCCTCTGCACTATCGGGATGACCGCCCGATGCCGGCCTGTTGGCTTCGGGAGATTCGATGGCCTGCACCCGTTCGATGAAGTGCGCCAGCGTCTCCGACGGCTCGCCTATCGGACGCAGCAAATAGGTGGTGAGCAACGGCGAACGTCCCGCCAGAGGCCGGGCCACCACGCCTGACTCCCGGCTGGCGGCGATGTGGGGCGCGCCAGTGAAACCGAGAGCGAAACCTGCTGATACCAGCGCCATCATCAGGTCGCATGAGGCCACCCGCTCGGCCACCAGTGGCTCCATGTCCACTTGGCGCAACACGCGCTCGATTTGCCGTGCATGGCCCTCGCACACCTGCGGGTCGCACAGTACCAGCGGAAAGCGCAGCACTTCCTCCAGAGGAATCCGCTTGTACTTGAGCAAGTCATGCCGTGCTGGCACCGCCACCATCAATGGATCGCTCCAAACCGCTTCTGCCACGATGCCATCGCCGACCTCATCAGACTGGGCGAAGCCCACGTCGTAAAGGTCGTCGTGCAGCCCCTTGATCTGCTGCGACAGCGGCACCTCGAATAACCGGATCTCGACTTCCGGCTCCTCCTGCCGACACAGCGCCAGCAAGGCCGGCAGGCGCGATGGCGTGATTCCGTCAGACAATGCAACGCGCAACTGGCGGTGAAAGCCGTTGGCGGCTGCTTTCACGCTGTCGCGAGCCTGCTGCAAGGCGGCGAATACGCGCGGAACGTGCTCCAGGAAAAGCGCGCCCGCGCGAGTCAGCCGTGTGCTGCGCGTGGTGCGGGCGAACAGCACTACGCCCAGTTCTTCTTCGAGTTCCTTGATGGCGCGCGACAGCGGCGACTGCTCGATGTGCAGCCGCTCGGCCGCGCGGGCGAAGTGCAGTTCTTCTGCGACGGCAAGGAAGCAACGAAGATGGCGTATATCCATAGCTATCCTTTTCGCCTGCCTCCATTTTCGGAATACAGAAAGGCGCTTGCTGCATGCGTCCGTTGGACAGGCACATCCGGCTGAATCTGGTTATTGGTCGTCATGGTTTCGTTCGCTCTGTTGACGGCGCAGCCACTGCTCAAGCGTCAGAAGGCCGGGTTGATCCGCCCTGAGCCTGGGGATGTCCGCGCGGTAGCCATCGGTTGCGAACCACTCGATCATCTTCAGGACGTCGCCGGGCACGCGCCGAAGCAACACGTGCGGCAGCGCAAAAGGAAGGCCGGGGAACCATCCGCAGGCTTTGAAGGCCGCGACGACCTGCCCATGGGTGAGTTCGTCGCCGGCGATCTCTTGCGCCCTGCCGATGAACGCCGCGGGCTCGGCGAATGCACGCACGACCCAGGCGCCGATGTCCTCGGTGGCGATCATCTGCAATGGCTTGTCCCGTGGTACGTAGCGCCGTAGCAATGCCATCAGCACGATGCGCATGGGCAGCCTGGCGAAGTTGTCCATGAAGAACGAGGGGCGGACCACGGTGGCCGGCAATCCACTGCGTGCCAGGTACTGCTCGACCGCCCATTTGCTTTCGAAATGGGGCACACCCGATTGCCGCTCCGCACCGCCAACCGAGGCGTAGATGAAATGCCCGACGCCAGCGGCGCTTGCCGCATCGACGACGGCGGCGCCCTGCCTCAATTCCGTTTCCGGACCGCCGTTGGCCGGTTGCATGGCGTAGACGCCGTTGGCCCCCGCGAAGGCGGCGGACAGGGATTCGGGTCGATCCAGATCGCCGGGGACCACTTCGATGCCGTGGCCGCTCAGGCGTGTGGCGGCCGGCGAAGCCGGGTTGCGGACCACCGCGCGTACCTGCCAGCGTCCGTCCGCCGCGAGCGCGCGGGCAACCGCGCCTCCCTGCTGGCCGGTCGCGCCGATGACCACGATGATGCCGGCGTCGCGCTCCGGATTGGGTACCGTCATGTCGCCGCTCCTCGATGGGAATCGTGTTCGTTCATGGCCGGTCCCCGGCATGTGGCGCTATCGTCTGCGCAGCGGGTGGACCGCTGCACGTGTCGCCATGGACGCGATGCGACGGCGAACCGGCCTCGGTCGCGCGTATCGGCGCTTCGTCCGCGTTGTTCCAGGGAAGTGCGGGCCACCAGGGCCGGCCCGGCGTGGCCCGCGTCGGTTCGATGCCTTCCCCGGGCCGTGGCGTCAGCACTGTGACCGCGTGGCACCGGGCCGCGGCGAGCACACGTTCGCCGGGCTCGGTCCAGGCATGATTCGCCTGTTTGATCAGTGCCCAATGGACCGGAAGCATGGCCTCGCCGCGTACACGCCGATGCGCTTGCACGGCCAGTTCCGGTCCCAGGTGCGCGTCCGGCCAGTCCGCGTCGTACTGTCCAACATCGATGAGGGTCAGGTCGAACGGTCCCAGCCGCTCGCCGATGTCAGTGAGGGTGGCATGGAATCCGCTGTCGCCCGAGTACCAGACACGATGCCGCGCGCCGATCACGGCGAAGCCCGCCCACAAGGGCCGAGGCCCGAACGAGAAACGCCCCGACGAATGCCGGGCCGGTGTGGCGACCAGTTCCAGCCCGCCGACCCGGGCGGATTCCCACCAGTCCAGTTCGCGGATGCGGGCTTCCGGGATGCCCCAGCGCAGCAGGTGCGCCCCCACGCCGAGCGGAACGACGAACAGCGTGCGCCATGTCGCCATGGTGCGGATGGTGGCGTAGTCCAGGTGGTCGTAGTGGTCATGGGAAATCACCACCGCATCGACCTTGTCGCGCAAGGCGTCCAGCCCCACCGGCGGCGCATACCAGCGCTTCGGGCCGGCCCAGGAGAGCGGCGACGGCCGTTCGCTCCAGACCGGATCGATCAGCACCGTGCCGCCGTCGATCTCGATCAGGGCCGACGAATGGCCGAGCCAGGTGGCGCGCAGGCCGGATGCCGGTGGGATCTCCAGGCTGCGGGCATCGGTGCGGACCACCGGGATCGGGACATCCGGCTCGGCATGGGGACTCGCCCTGCCGAACAGGAAACGCATCCAGGCGCTGCGCAGGTCCGCCCACTGCGGCTGGGGGTTCTCGAAACGGCCATCGCGCCACTGCGGCGACTGCTGCATGCGTGCCAGGCGTTCTCCCGAGGGAGCACCGCCGAACGCCGGATTCATCTTCAACTGATACGCACCAAAGGCGACCAGCGCCAGCAGCACGGCCACCCCGATCAGCAACAGCACCTTCCAGCGTGCTATTCGCCGCCGAACCGGGCGCAAGTCGTCCTTCGGTCCGGCTCCTTTCATGCGAACACCGCCCGGGTGCCCAGATACTCGCTCAGGCCATAGACGCCGAATTCGCGGCCGATGCCCGACTGCTTGAAACCGCCGGCCGGCACCCCGGCTTCGTCGAACAGATCGAAGATCCGGTTGACCATCACCGCGCCGGCCTCGATTCGTTCGGCGATGGCCTTGCCTCGCATCGGATCGCCGGTGCTGATCCATCCCTGCAATCCGTAGATCGAATCGTTGGCGATCTCGACCGCCTCGTCCTCGGTCCGGTAGGCGATGACGGAAAGCACCGGACCGAAGATTTCCTCGCGGGCGATCGTCATGTCGTTGCGGACATCGACGAAGATCGTCGGCCTGGCGAAATAGCCGGCCTCCAGCCCTGGCGGATGGCCTTCCCCACCGAGCAGCAGCGTGGCGCCTTCCTCGATGCCTCGGCGGATATAGCCTTGCACGCGATCGAACTGCCGCGCGTTGGCCAGCGGCCCCAGGGCCGAGCCGTCATCCGCGGGATCGCCCACCTTCCATTGCGAGCTGGCTTTCAGCAGCGCCGCCTTCATTTCCGCCAAGCGATGCTCGGGGACCAGCAGGCGCGTGCCGGCGATGCATGCCTGTCCGTTGTTCATGAACGCGGCCGAGAGCGCGAAGGCGGCGGCCGCATCGGCATCCGCGTCGTCGAGCACGATATGGGCGGACTTGCCGCCTAGCTCCAGGGTCACGCGCTTGACCGTCTCGGCGGCGTTGCGCATGACCGCCTTGCCCACGGTGGTCGATCCCGTGAAGGAAACCTTGGCGACCTCCGGGTGGCGCGTCAGTTCGTCGCCGACGACATCGCCGCGACCGTTGACCACGTTGACCACACCCGGTGGCAGTCCAGCCGCGTCGATGCACTCGACCAGCAGCCGGATCTGCAGCGCGCTCGACTCGCTCGGCTTGACGACCACGGTGCAGCCGGCCGCCAGCGCCGGCGCGAGCTTGTTGCAGACCATGAAGATGGCGGAGTTCCAGGGCGTGATCAGTGCGGCGACACCGACCGGCCTGAGCAATACCTCGGCGGCGCCGACCCGTTTCCTGAAAGGCATTTCCTCCAGCGTCTTTCTCATGTTGAGAAAGACCTTGGCCGAGCCCTGGATGGAGAAGGCGTTGTGCCGCGCCACGCCGCCGTACTCCAGTGTCCTGATCGCGATGTGCTCAGGCGCGCGCGCCATGATCGCGTCGTGCAGCCGCTGCAGGTAATCGGCGCGCTCTTCCAGCGAGGAGATCGAATAGGTCTTGAAGGCCCGCCTGGCGGCGCGGACGGCCGCGCGGGCGTCCTCCTCGTCGCCCAGCGTGACGCTGCCGATCACCGAGCGGTCGGTGGGGCTGACGAGGTCGATGACCTCGCTGCCATGGGAGGCGACGAAGCGCCCGTCGATGTAGTGCTGATCGATGGATTTCATGGGGAGTCCTGGTGGGTGGCGGGGTCCGTTCCGCGCTGCGCGGCTGCGGCGGCATGCCGGCGGCCCGCCCAGAGCAGCGCGGCGGCGGTGCTTCCGAGCAAGGCGTAGCTGGCGGCGATGGCAGGGCCGAGATCGCTCGACGCGAACACGCGGTCGCTGAGGAAGACCACGAGGCTCGGCCCCAGCGCGATGCCCGCGCTGTTGTAGAGCAGGATGAAGGCGGCGGAGATGCGTCCCCGGTATTCGGGCGGCGTGGCGATCTGCAGGACGGCGCCGGCCACCCCCGAGAACGGCTGGAGGAACTGGATGACGGCGAAGCAGAGAACCAGCGCGACCGCGGTCGCGCCCAGGCTGAAGCCGAACCCACCGATGATGGCGACGGCGGCGCCGACCAGGGCGAAATGGCGCAGATGCGCATCCTTGCGTCCGCGTGCGAACGCGCGATCGACCCACCAGCCGTTGAAGACGAAACCGCCGATACCCGCCGTGACGGCAACGGCGGCCAGGAGCGTACCGACCGTCCTCACGTCCAGCCCGTGCGAGCGCATCAGCAGCGTCGGCAGCCAGGCGGCCGCGCCATAGGTCATGGCGCACAACAGGGAGAATCCCAGGAAGTGGCAGACGAGAAACACCCGGTTATCGCGGATGAACCGGCCCAGCCCGGCATTCCCCGTGCCGTCGGAAGACGCGCCCGCCTTGCGCTCGCGCGGCGCGGTGAAGATCAGGAAGGCCATCGCCACGCCCAGCACGCCGCAGGCAAGGAACACCACCTGCCAGGATTCGACCTGGCCAAAGACTGGCAGCGGATCGGCGGCGATGGCCGTGGCCTGGGCGATCAGCACGCCGCCCATGACATAGGATGCCGCCGCACCGACCTGCGCACCCGAGGACAGCACACTGATCGCCAGCGCCAGCCGCTGTGGTGGAAACAGCCGGGCGACCAGGCTCCAGCTCGCCGGCTGCAAGACGGCTTCGCCCAGCCCGACCAGGCAACGCGCGATCAGCAACTCGGTGAAGGAGCCGGCTAGGCCGCAGGCGATGGTGGCCAGCGACCATGCCGTCACCCCAAAATAGATCGTCCAGCGCGCCGGGTAGCGGTCGACGATCCAGCCCATCGGCAGGCTGCCGATCAGGAAGAACACCGCGAAGGCCGGCCCTTGCAGGATGCCCATCCTGAAGTCGTCGATGCCGAAGCTCGCCTTGATCGGATCGACCATCAGCGAGATCGACATCCGGTCGATGAACGCCAGGGTGACGAGCAGCAGCAGGATGAAGACGACCATCCACGCCCGCCAGGTGACCCGCGTCGCGCCGATCCCGCCGGCAGCGCTTGCGAGGCGGCTCATGCGGCCGCCTCGCGGCTTGGTCCGGGTGCCGGCGCGCGTGCAGGCGCCCAACCCCGCAGCAAGCAGATGGCGAACACCACGTGCGCGACCGCGATCGGGTACTGCGCCAGGCGTTCGAGCAGCCCGAATTGGGCGTCGGCGCCGGTGCGGAACAGGACCATGAACGCGACGAAGCTGGCCAGTCCGATGGCGCCGGCGACGACGTTGAGAACGGCCGCGCCGCGCGGCATGCCGAGCTGCCGCCGGAACAGCCCGGTGCAGATCGCGAACAGGTTGCCGCCCACCATCGCGGCCTGGGCGCCGATCAAGTGGTAGACGATGGTACGGTCTTCGATGGCCTGCAGCGATCCGGGAAACGAACCGACCAGAATGACGCCCACGCCGAAGGCGAGCGACAACAGGCCCAGCACGATGGGACGTGCGCCGGCCGAGAAGCGGAAGATCAGCGCGCTGGCCGCGATCACGACGACGCCATAGAGCACGAAGCCGGTGTTCATCACCCAGGCCAGCGGCGAGTTCAGGTCCTGGCCGAACGCATGCTGCGGCCCGCCGGGCACGCCGAGATGGCTGACCCAGTTGTAGAGGTAGTCGTAACGCGGCTCGATCCACGCGGACGCGGCGACCGCTTCCAGGAGCAGGTAGACGAAGGGGACGAGCAGGAGCGCGACGGCGCCGATGCGGGCAGCGGGATGGTTGCGGATCATGCTGCCGGCGCTCGCGCGACTGACTGTGGCGCGGCTTCCGCGGCCGCGGGCTGGAAGCCAGGCAGCCGGGCCATGATGCGGTTCAGTTCCTTATCGTCGGAAATGCCCTGGAAGTCGTGGCGCGGCGTGTACGGCGCTTCCAGCGCGTGGACTTCCTCATCGGTCAGCGCAATCTCCAGCGACGCCACGGCGTCGTCGATCTGCGAGGCCGTGCTGGCCCCGACCAGCGGCGCGGCCACCACCGGATTGCGGCGCAGCCAGGCCAGCGCGATCTGCGCACGCGAAACGCCACGGGCTTGCGCGATCGTTCCCACGGCATCGACGATCGCGCGGTCGCTTCCGGCCGTCAGCCCGGTGTAGAGCATGTCGGCGAAGCCATCGTTGCCCGAGCGCGCGGTGGCCTTGGCGTCCTGCCACGGACGCGCGAGGCGGCCGCGGGCCAGCGGACTCCAGACGACCGTGCCGACGCCTTCGTCAGCGCACAGCGGCAGCATCTCGCGCTCCTCCTCGCGCGCCAGCAGGTTGTAGTGGTCCTGCATGGAGACGAAGCGTGTCCAGCCATTGGCTTTTTGCAGGTGCAGCGCCTTGCTGAACTCCCAGGCGTGCATCGACGAGGCGCCGATGTAGCGCGCCTTGCCGGCCTTGACCACGTCGTGCAGCGCTTCGAGCGTTTCTTCCAGCGGCGTGCTGTTGTCCAGGCGGTGGATCTGGTACAGATCGACATAGTCGGTGCCCAGGCGCCGCAGGCTGTGGTCGATCTCGGTCAGGATCGCCTTGCGCGACAAGCCCTTGCCGTTTGGCCCCGGACGCATCGGGTGGCGCACCTTGGTGGCGATCACGATGTCGTCGCGGTTGGCGAAGTCCTTCAGCGCGCGGCCCAGGATTTCCTCGCTCGATCCCTGCGAGTACATGTTCGCGGTATCGAAGAAGTTGATGCCGGCCTCCAGCGCGTGCTTGATGAGCGGGCGGCTCTCCGCCTCGCCGAGCGACCAGACGGGATGCCCCCGTTCCGGCTCGCCATAGGTCATTGCGCCGATGGCGATGGGAGACACGTCGAGACCGGTCTTGCCGAGTTTGATGTAGCGCATGCGGCGCTCCTTCTAGAAATGGGGTGATCGAAAGGCCGGGGTGGCCCAGTTCTTGATCGTCCGGTTGTCCAGCATCGGCTGGTCGGTGCCGTGGCCCGCGACATCCAGCAGGCAGCGGGCGAGCTGCGCGCACTCGACGCTGAAGCCGTCGGTGAACCGATCCATCACGTCGGCCAGCGGCGTGTACAGCTTCACCACCAGGGGCCGCCTGCGGCCGGCGGGTGGGCGGATGAAGGCGGGCCGGAAGCTGAAGGCGTTCGGGCTGATCGCGCGCAAGCGATTTTCGGCGCGGCCCTTGATCCGCCGATACAGCACTGCGGTTCGCTCCTGCGGATCGGCACCGGCGCCGCTGACGAAGCAGAAGCGCATGCCGGGGTTGCGCGCGAACAGGGCCTGTGCCGCGGCCACGGGGTAGTCGAGCGTGATACGCAGGTAGTCCTGCGGACCGACCGCGGTCTGCGAAACTCCTAGGCACCAGATGCAGGCATCGGCGTCCAGCGCATCCCCGACCGGCGCGTAATCGAGGAAGTCCGCGAGGATCAGCTCGCGCAGCCTGGGGTCGCGGATGCCCAGCGTCCGCCGGGTCAATACGGTGACTTGCCCGACCCGTGGATCTGCCAGCGCCTGGCGCAACACCTCGCCGCCGACGAGTCCGGTCGCGCCGGTCAGGATGATCCGCATGCCGCGCCCGTGCCGTTGCCCGGCATTGCGTTCATCGGCCGTCACCCAGCAGATTTTCGCTCAACGCCCACAGGCGGTCGGCCGCTGCTGGATCGACGGCATAGGGCATCACACCAAGCTTCCGGGTCGAATCGTCGCTGCCCCATTCGCGACTGTCTTCGGGCGGCACCAAGCGGGCCACCTCGACGTTCTCGCAATACACGCCGCCGATACCGGCGAGCCTGGGATGCGTCGCGCACCAGACCTGGGTGGCCGCGCCCTGCTCGACGGTCTTGAGCTGGCGCTGGGGATCGAGGATGGGGTTGCCTGCCGCGTCGATGACGCCGAAGGCGAGCAACTGCTCCCTGGAAAAGTTGCGACCGAGATCGGTGCTGACGATGCTGCCCGGATGCAGCGAGAAGGCGCGCACCCCATGGCCGGCCTCGCGTGCGTCCAGCCCGACCGCGAACAGGATGTTGGCCGTCTTCGACTGCCCGTAGCCCAGCATGGGCTGGTACTCGCGGTGCTGGAAGAAGGGATCGTCGAACACCACGTCCGACTGCCGATGCGCCCAGGCCGATACCGAAACGACCCGCGCGCCCTCCGCCTGGCGCAGCGCCGGCAGCAGGCGTGTCGTCAATTGGAAGTGCCCAAGGTGATTGGTCGCGAAGTGGTATTCGAAACCCCGCACGTCGAGCGTCAGCGTGGGCAGCGCCATGATCCCGGCACTGTTGACCAGGATGTGCAACGGGCGGCCAGCGGCCAGGAAGCGATCGGCGAAGGCATCGATGGATACCGGGTCGATCAGGTCCATCGCCTCGATCCCGACGCCATCGATGCCTCTCAAGGCCTGCTCGGCCTTTAGCCGGTCGCGCGCCGGCACGACGACCGCGGCGCCGGCGGCCGCGAGCGTTCGCGTGGTCTCCAGCCCCAGGCCGGCGTAGCCCCCGGTGACGATGGCGGTCTTGCCGCGCAGGTCGATGCCGGCAATGACGTCCTGGGTCGTGGAGGCGGCATTGAAGCCGGAGTCGATGGGGTGTTGCGGGCTGGGCATGACGGCTACCAAGAGTTGGGGGGCGTACCCAGTCTAGGCGTGCATCATCGAACTTCTAATGCGCTATGATTCGAAAAACATGCGCAGGAATTCAAATATGGAAGGCGACCCGTTCTCCGACTTCCTCCGGCTGGCCGATGCACAACCCACCATCTCCGGCGGCTTCACCGCTGGCGGTTCCTGGGCCATCCGCTTTCCCCGGCCCGAGTACCTCAAGTTCTTCGCACTGGTAAAGGGCCAATGCTGGCTGTGCATCGAGGACGAGGAAACACCTGTTCGGGTGGAAGAAGGCGACGTCTTCCTGCTCTCGATACAACGGCCGTTCGTGCTGGCGGGAGACCTGGAGGCCGTTCCGCTGGACGCCACGCGCCTGTTCGCCGGCAAGCTCAACAAGACCGCCACCCTGGGCGAAGGAGAGGACTGCATCCAGATCGGCGGCCATGTCCGCCTGGACCCGGCCAACGGCGAACTCCTGGCCGGCATGCTGCCGCCCTTGATCCATGTCCAGGCGGCTTCGAAACAGGCAACGGTGATGAAGTGGCTGCTCGACCAACTGGTCCGCGAACGCGTGGACGGCCAGCCCGGGGCGACGCTGGTGTCGGGCCAGCTCGCGCAGCTGCTCTTCGTCCAGATCCTGCGGGTCTATCTTGAGACCTGCGAGACCCAGCCCTGCGGCTGGCTGCGAGCCGCCAGCGACAAGCGGCTGGGCCCGGCGATGGCCCTGATGCATGACGATCCCGGACGCTCCTGGCAACTTGGTGAACTGGCCAAGGCCGCGGCGATGTCGCGCACGAGTTTCGCAGTGCATTTCAAGTCGGTCGCTGGCGTCGCGCCGCTGGCGTACCTGACGCAGTGGCGCATGCTGCTGGCGCAGCGTGCGCTGCGCACCGAGGGCACGACACTGTCGCAGTTGGCCGACCACCTGGGCTACGGCTCCGAGAGCGCCTTCAGCAATGCCTTCAAGCGCGTGACCGGGGTTTCGCCGGCCCGCTACCGGGGGCAATCGAGAACCTCACTTGGTGAGACGCCGAAACCGACGGCGCCCGAAGCGGCGCTTGCGCATTGAGCCTGCCGGGCGGCGGTGCCGGGTTCCCGATCAACCGACGGAAGGGCCGCGCTGCCTTCCAATCTCCCACGACACCCCGCCACCGCGCACCGTCGCGGCGAGCTGCTGTCCCAGCCGCTGTTCGATCACCGGCCGCCACGGCACCAGGCTGAACCCCATGCCATCGTCGAGCATCGCGTAGCGCCCGCTGGCCAGCATCACGCTGCGCCGGTAGATGCCCGCCACGCGCTGCCCATCGGCCACAGGTCGATGCTCCAGACCGGTTTCGGCGGCAATGTCCTGCGCGGCCTGCGCCAATTCCCGATTACGCAGCGTGCCCAGCAGGTTCCGGGCGAGGATCACGCGCTGGCCGCGCCGCTGGGCCAGTCCCTGATCTTCGAGGAAATCGGCGCGCTGCTGCATCGCCTGCTTGGTCTCGCTGCCAAAGCCCAGGTCGCCCAGCCCCTTGCCGCCGCCGATCAACTGCTGATCCAGCCAGGTGGCGCCGATCACGCGGGCCTGCCGCTCGATGGGCAGGTGCGATTTCAGCTCCACGGCTACGCCACCGAGGCGCTGCGCGTCGTACTGGCGGCCACGCTCGGCCAGGTCGTCCGGCACCTTCCATAGTCCATCGGCCACACGCTCCACGATGCCGGCCCGGCGCAGGGCTTCCAGCCGGCGGACGTGGGCTGCGACGACCTCCTGCGGGTCGCGGTCGGCCTTGGCCCGGCTTTGCTCGATCACCAGGTGATGATCGGTGCGGTACAGGCCGTCGCTCGCCAGCGCGGCGATGTTCTTGTCGGCCGCCCGCACCTCGGCGGAACCGCGTACCTCCACCACGGCTCCGGTGGGATAGTTCGCCAGCTCGTCACGGGCGTTCAACGCGACGTAGTGGGCTTTGCCGTCCACGCCGTCGATGACCAGATAGCCCCGGTCGCGCAGCTCGTCGGCCAGCCCCTTCGCGGCCACACGGCCGAGGATGGTTCGGCCATCCTCGCCCGGCTCGAACACCGCCAGCTCGCGCGGCTGGCCGCTCATGGCCCGCTGCATGGTGCGGATGATGTCGCCACGCTCGCCCAGGGCGCGCAAGGTCTTCTCCGCGTCCGCATGGACGGCCCAGGTGCCGGGCTGCACCTCGTCGGCCAGGCCCAGGCGCTGCAAGCGTTGCAGGCGGCCGATCAGCAGCAGGCGCTGGCGTTGCAGCCGGGGTTCGTTGAAGCGTTCGATCTGCACCCGGCCATCCTCGCCGGCCTCGCGTTGCAGAGTGCGATCCAAGCTCGTCCACCGCTCTTGCTCCACCTCGCGCTGCAAGGTCTGCTGGATCTCCAGTTCGGTGCGCGGCCCCAACCATTCCGTCGCCAGCTCGGCGGCGCGATGGCGGAAACCGTGGGCGATGTAGTCGCCCGCGATGATGAGGTCTTTGCCGGTGTCGTCGCGTCCGCGCACAATCAAATGCGTGTGTGGGTTGTCGGTGTTCCAGTGATCGACCGCCACCCAATCCAGCCGTGTCCCCAGGTCGGCTTCCATCCGGTTCACCAGATGCCGGGTGTAGGTGCGCAGGTCGTCCAGCTCGGCGCCGTCCTCGGGCGAGACGATGAAGCGGAAATGGTGCCGGTCGTCGGCGGCCCGCTCCTTGAAGGCATCCAGGTCGGCTTCGTCGGTCCGCGGCCCGTAGGCCCGGCCCGGTTCGCCATCGCGGCCGGCGCCGTCGCGCTCGATGTAGCGCAGGTGCTTGGCGAGCGACTGCGGGCTGGCCCGTTGCTGATTTACCAGCAGGGTCTTGATGGTCACGCGCCGCGACATCGGCGTCAGCTTCGCCCCGGCGAAGCGCGCCGCCGTATGGCCGCGCCCCAGGCGCGAGCCGGGCCGCTGGCCTGCGCGCTGGCCCTGGCCGCCGGACGCGGCGGAATGGCGCATCGAGGACTTGCCGCCGCTGGCCTTGCCAGCCTGCTTGAGTACCTTGGAAACGAAGCTCTGGCCCTGGCCCTTGCCCCGGTTCTTCGGGGCGCTGGGATGCACCCGGAAATCGTCGTCGCGGCGGTCGCTCATGGCTGCACTCCCTGCAAGCTCCGGCGTGTCCGGTCGTGCGAAGCACGCGGACATGCCTGCATTGGCGCGGGCCTCGTGCCCCACGCGGCACGGCGGCGAAGCCGCTGCGTGCCGCGCCACCCCCATGTGCAGACAGGCTTTCGACGCGGCCCGGTGCCGCGTCCTTTTGTCTTGCCTTCCGCCTTTGCCCTTCGCTGTCGCTCCGGGCGTCGGCGGCCCGGCGGCGCTGCGCTGCTGGCAGCCCGCCCGCCGGCTAACACGCAAACAAGCACGATGAAGGCCGTAGGCCGGGTGCGTTCGAGGCAAGACGCCTGCACGTTGGACGACTGCGCCGGATGTTGCGCGAAGTGCGGCGCGGATGCGCTCGCACTGCGCGCGCGACGACACCGCAACAGCAGCCGGAACGACACGCCCGATGGCACGATGAGATGCACGGCAACGTGCAGCGATTCGGCGGCCATCATGGGCGTGCCTCCAGCCAGAGCGGATGCGCGGCGCCGATCACGGCGGATGCGCTGACCGGCCCGAAATAACGGCTGTCGAACGACGCCGGATTCGTCACGCTCAACAGGAACAGCTCGCCCGGTTCGAGGCGGCGGCAAAGCTGCAAGGATGGCAGCGGCCGGCCCAGCCGGTCAGCCCGCAGCACGGCGGCCGTAGGCACGTCGTCGATGCGTACCTGACCGGCGATGATGCAGACGTGTTGCGGCGCGACTGCGCCCACACGTTTGAGCAACGGAATGCGCGTCGGCAGGTAGCCGCGCTGCGCAGCCAGTGCGGCAGCCTCGGCTGGCAGCGGCACCAGCACGATGCTGTCCACGGACAACGGACGTGGCAGCGAGGCGGTGCGCGGGTCGAACGGTTCGATGCGATACCAGCCGACCGCCACGCTGTCGGATGGGTTGTACGTCAGGCGCGGAAGCGGCGACACGAAAGCCGCCCAGGCCAGCGCAGCGAGGCCGCAGGCGGTCAGGCCCGCGAGCACGATGCGAGCGCGCAGGCGCGAGCGAGGACGCGGCGAGGGGCCAGTCGTAGAAATGCTGGTCATGGGAATGTCCTTCCGGCCAGCCAGGCGGCGTGCCGTTCGGCGGTGTATTCGGGCAGCGTCAGGCGGGCCGCCAGACGGTTGCCCAGCGTGCGCCAGTACGCAGGCGACACGTCGATGGCGGCGATGCCCTGCGCGTCGATGCCGTCGATGCGTTCCAGCACGGCACGCACCGCGTTCTCGCCTTCGGCGTGCAGCAGCAGGCGCGCACCGGGCCGCACGCCGGGAATGCGCTGCACGTCATCCAGCGGAGTGGCGGCTTGCATCACCATGAGCTGCCAGCGGATCGTGCCGTAGTCGCTTGCTTCCCAGCGCACGCGGCAGAACATTGCACGGGGCAGGAACACCGCAACGCGCCGCCAGCGGTCGAGCCGCAGCGTGCGCGCCGGTTCGCCGAAACGCAGGTAGAGATTGAAGCGCGGCTCGATGTAGGCGAGCGACACGCGGGTCAGCGGCACGTTGCCAGCCTGGCTGGCGAGTGTCGAAAGCAAAGGCGTTGGCGTGGTCGATGCAGCAGCCGTGGCCACGTTCACGGCCGGCGCGATGGATGCGTTCATGGCAGGTTCTCCGTGCGTTTTTCGGGAAACTCCCGTTCCAGCAGGCCGCGCAGCAGGTCGGCCACGGTCACGCCCTGGCCGAAGGCTGCGATCTTGATGCGTGCGCGTAGCGCAGGCGTCACGTCGAGGGTCAGGCGTGCGGTGTAGAGGTCGCCCTTGTTCAGCGCATCGGCATCGCCCTGGCGAATCCACGCCTCGGCGTGCGGATTCGCGGGTGGACGTGCGCCGATGCCGACGCGCTTGCTGCGCGGGCCGCTCATGTCGGCCACCGCAGAAGTTCATCGGTGAGCGCGGCGATCTCGCGTGCGGCGGCGCTGTCGGGCGCCGTCTCGCGGGCGAGCCGGCCAGCGGCCACGCTGTCGGCGAAAACGATGCGCTGGCGCACTTCGCTGCGCAGCGCCGGCAGCGGCTGTTCGGCCAGCGACTGCCGCGCCTCACGGCCGATGATGGTGGTACTGACGCGCTGGTTGATGACGAAGGCCGCGCGCAGCGCAGGCCGGAACACCTGTGCCTCGCGGATCAGCGCCACCATCTCGGCGCTGGCCCAAAGGTCATACGGGCTGGGCTGCACGGGAATCAGCACGCGCTCGGCCGCCAGCAGCGCGGAACGCGCCAAGGCGGCGATGCGCGGCGGGCCGTCGATGATGATGTGATCGGCGCGGCGGGCCAGCTCCGGCGCTTCCTGATGCAGCGTCTCGCGGGCAAGGCCCACGGCGCTGAACAGGCGGGGCAAGCCCTGCTGGCTTCTGCGCTGTGTCCAGTCCAGCGACGAGCCCTGCGGGTCGGCATCCAGCAGGACGACGTGCTGGCCGCGCAGCGCCAGTTCGCCGGCGATGTGCGTGGCGAGCGTGGTCTTGCCGACGCCGCCTTTCTGGTTGAGCAAGGCGACGATCATGGCGCGGGCCTCCAAGCTGGAAAACCAGCGTGGTTTTGCCTTGCCGAACGGGGTTGGTTTTGGGGTTGTTTTTGCCTTCGGTACTGCGGCGCTTTTTGCCTTTCGGCAGTTGTCCACCGAAACGGCGCTGCTTTACCAAAAGTTAGAGAATTTAAGTTAGGAATGTTAGAGGGCGAGAAAACCCAATGCTGGCGCGGGTTTGCGGGCGATCGGCACGCCTGATAGCACGATAGTCCCACGCCTGATAGCACGATACCCGGCACGCCTGATAGCACGACACCATTCACAGGCTTTCCCGGAGTTATCCCCGTGCCGTGGGCGGCACGGGCCGGAAGGTCAGCAGCTCCATGCCGTTGTCCGGCATCCGCTCGATGCCCAGGACGTAGCCGGGCAGCGACTGCCGCGCCACCAGTGCGCGCAGGTCGCAGGCGAAGTCGTAGGGCTTGGTGGTGCTGCCGGATTTCTGGTGCAGGTAGCGGAAGTCGAACTGCCAGCCGTGCGCCTGCCTGCCGCCGTGCTTGCGCACCAAGCGGTACAGCCAGCGCTCGATACCGCCGGTGAGCCGGAAGTACGCCGGGTCGATGGTCAGCACCAGGGCGGCGTCGAGCACGCCGGCATAGAACCAGTCCGGCAGGATCAGTTCGATGCCCAGCGGCGTGCCGCTGGCATCGGCCAGTTCCTTCCATTCGTTGATCCATGAGAAGCGATGCAGGCGCCGCCCGGTCGTCTCGCGGATGGACGTGGCCACCGTGGTCGATTGCAGCCGGTCGAGCGCGGCCTTGAGGCGCTGGTAGTCGCGCAGCGACTTGCCGCGCCCGATGAAGCGCAGGATCTCGTAGGGTGTAGCCTGCATCAGCCGCGAGGGCCGCAGGCCCGCGTCCTTCGCCTCCACGATCTGCGAGGCCGCCCAGATCAGGATGTCGGCATCCCAGATGGTGGCGATGCCGTGTTCCTGCGTGCCTTCCACGCGAATCGTCACGTTGCCCGCTCGGAAGTCGATCGGTGCCGTGCGCCGCGACTTCGCCAGCGAGAAGAACGGATAGGCCATCAAGTCCTGGCTGTCGCGCGGCGCCATGTCGCCGGGCAAGGCGCGGAACAGGTCGAGCTGTTCGCGCTCCTGCACCGGCCGCTGCCGGGACGGCAGCGCGGGACTGGACATGACGGCAACCACCCGTGAACCGACGATCAGCGGCGATCACGGTAGTCACCCGCATGGCGCTCGGCGTACTCCGGGTCGGACGTGGCATCGAAACTGCGCGCATCGGCCCAGGCATCCAGGTCGGCTACCGCATACATGACGCGGCGGCCGAACTTGCGGAACTTCGGCCCGCCGCCGATCACGCGCTGTTTCTCCAGCGTACGCGGCGACAGCCGCAGGTAATCGGCGGCTTCGTCGTTGGTCAGGTAGCGCTGGGGCTGCGCGGGCGTGGCAACGGGAGCGGCGGCAGGCCGCAAGGGAGCGGGTCGCATGGGATGTACCTCCATCAAGCCCGGCCACACCACGCAGCCGGATAGAGGCACTTTCAAGAAAGCAAGGCTTCCTGCTCAGGGACGTTTTGCAAGGGATGCAGCGCGTCCCTGTGCAACGGGCGGAAGCTGTGCCAGGCGGCGATAGCCGCCACGCATCAGCGCATCGCCCCGGCGCACCAGCCGGCGAACGCGGGCGCGCAAGGCGCTGTCCGCGTGCCAGTCGGCGGCGACAGCATCGACGCCGAACAGCCCTTCGGCCACTTCGCGCAAGGACGCGCCCGCCAGGGTGCCGTCGAGCGCCTGGAGCGTGTTCAACTCCAGCAATGTGGCGAGTGTCGGTCTTGGCCGTGCCATTCCCGCGGGTAAGGCGTCGCCAGCGGTGGCCAGCTTGTCCAGCTCGGTCGCCAGTGCCTGATAGCGGACGCAAGGTGTAGCGCAGGCGCGGATGGCATAGGCGTAGGCCACGCCATCGCTCAGGTCGGGTGCCAGCGCGAAGCGCAGGCAGCAGCCCGGCCAGCGTGTCAGCAGCACCAGGCGCTTGCCATCGTGGATCAGATGCTTCTGGCCGGGAATGCGCCAGAGCGCGAAGGCCATCGCGTCTGGCGGCGGGTCGGCGTCCGGGTAGAGCTGCACGACAGCATCGTGGTCAGGGAACCAGGCCGGGTGTGCGTCGCGCGCATCCAGGGCGGGATCTTCCAGCAGGCGAAGCCCCCAGGCGTGCGCCGCCTCCGGCCGACGGCGTCGGCGCAGCCAGTCGCGGCGGTAGTCGGGGTGGCGGCGCAAGTATTCCCACGCCAGCGCGGGGCCGTCGAGATGCAGCGCGTAGAGATACGCAGCGGTCGGATACCAGTGTTCGGCACTCGGGTCAGCCATGACGCGATCTCCTGTCGATCAGCAGGAACGTCGCCACGGATTCCAGTGCGCGGGAGCTATCGAATCGCCATCAAGTCGTCATCAAAATCGGGGTAACCTGCAACTGCTGTAGTCAAGACTGATTCGCTCCGAGGCATTGCGGAAATCATCTCAATGCGACGACTGCGCCGCCGCAAAATGGAGCGCAGCATGGAGCACCGTGCCGCAGCCCGCACCAAAGATCATGACTGTTTGCATCAGAAGCGCAACGCTTCGGTGCAAGAGTGCGGATTCAGACCGCCCAAGTCTTGGTTATGACTGAAATAGTCAGAATGCGCCGTCGTTGGCTGGTGCTACTTAGTCGGTGATCGAGCCGTTTTCCTCTGCCAGTCGAAGGTACTCCGACAGCAGCCACACCGGCTGGAAATAGCGATCGCGCATCACAGGCTGCTTGCGCGGCCCGACGATGGACGCCAGATCGGACAGCTTCACATGGCCCAGGCCGGGCATGCCTATTCCGAGGTCGATCAGCCCCCAGGCCGTATCGCCATCGGCCGGATCGAGCGCGGCCAGCAGCCAGGCGGCGTGCGCGTCAGGGGTGAACAGCCGCACCACCGGCATCGGGTCGATGCTTCGGCCAGCGGCGCGTGCCGCGCCGACGGCGAGCAGTTGCGCCCGCTGTTCAGCGGTCACAAGCGGCTGGGTCATGGCCCGAATCCCCCCGCATCCGAGGATGCACGGATACGCTTTTCCACCGAAGCGCGGAACCGCTGAAGCGGATGCCTGCTTTGGCGGGAAAGCACGAAGGCACAAGCCATCGAATCCGCACATGCACGGAAACGACGAAGCGGAATTGCGCAGGCCAGGAAAGACACGGATGCGGTTCCCCGATTCTGTCGGAATCCGCCCATGCGGATTGCCGTAAAGGCACGAATACGGAAATCAACGACACAAAATGCGCACTATAGTTTGTAGCCCTATAGTGCGCAATCGGCTGTCATCTTGGTTTTCTAAGGAAAACCATAGGTGGCGGCGAAAAACTCATTGGCGACGGCAATACGGACGGTCAGGAAAGCGCGCGGCTTGAGCCAGGAAGCGTTCTCCGACGTGTCCAGCCGTACCTATCTGAGTTTGCTGGAGCGCGACCTGAAAAGCCCGACCATGCACAAGCTGACCGAGCTGTGCGAGGTCATGGACGTGCATCCGCTCACGTTGCTGACGCTGGCCTATGCCGGCGACAGCACGCGCAGGACCGATCAGCTCCTGGCGCAGGTGCGCCAGGAGCTTGAGGCGGTGTTGAAGGAACGCGACACGCCGTAGGCGCATGCGTGACGTGCCGCGCCAGCAGCACCGCGCCCCGCCGCAATGGGCGGGGCGCGGCGGGTGGCCGTCAGGCCGCCTTGGGCTTGTTGCGCGACCAGATCAGGTCGTGCGTGCCGTCCTCGCCTTCGATCAGGCGGGCATAGACCGTCGCCGGGAACGAAGGATCGTCGAGGGATACGGACACGTAGGGCCGCCCGGCTTCGCTGGTCTTCTTCCACGCCGCGCCAATGTCGTGGCCGGCCGCCTGAAGGCGGAAGTCGGGGGCGTTCTCGGTGTCGCCCTTGTCGTTGGGAATCAGCTTGACCTTGACGTTCAGGGTCAGGGTGCGGAGCTGGCCGGTGAAGCCGTCTTTCTCTGCGGTGAAGGTGCCGATGTTAGCCATGATGTTTCTCCTTTCGGGTTGAACAAGGTCGCGCCAGTGCGTCCTTGTTGTGATCCGGCCGGCGGGGGATGGGCTGGCCGCACCGCGCAGCGGTCGCAACAACGTGGAGAACCTGGAAGCGAAAAGAATTTGTCCCGCGAGGAATGCGCGCAGCGCAGGGGAAATTGTTTTCGCTGGAAGGTTGCGGCCATGAAGCCCAAGGCGCAGCCGTTCCCTCGCCAGGATTCACGACAAGCCAAGGACGCACGGGCCGCCCGCTGCCGAATGGAGACGTGGCCGACTCGGCATCCCCGCGTGACGGCTTCACCGGCTTGCGCCCTGACACTGGCAAGGCCAACACCCCAACGACAAGCGAGAACGCTCCTTGCCCCAGATTGCGGCGACGGGCTTGAGGCGTGGCGTGGATGCTCCATAGCGAGGCCGAGTGGCGTGTCGGTGAACCGCTCCTCGTGACGTACAAGCGCGAACCGCCAGCGTCGAGGACGGCACGCTTTGCCACAACCTGCCGCAGCAAGCCAGGGGGTAGCCCCACAAGCCCCGCCCATTGGCTGGGGCGCCATCGAAACCTTACCCGCGTCAGCGGGCACCGATCGCCGTACCGCGTGCAATACACTTGCGCGAGCGCCGTCGCCGCCTGGCCGAAGGCGGCGACGGCGCGATTTTGCTGTGAACGTTGAAACCGGGCGCGGCAGACCTGCCGCGCCCGGTTTTGGTTGAGGCCCCGGCGCATCACGCCGGGGCCATGCTGCACCCTCACGCGGCGAGTGCGTGGGCCTCCACTTCGTCGGCGGCATCTTCCGACGCATCCACGTCCTGCGCATCTTCCTGCGGCTCCGTGTCGTGTCCGCTCTTGAACACTGCGGGCATCCAGCCCGTGCCGTCCGCCAGCCGTTCCGCCTCGCTGGCAATGTCGGCCTTCTTCAACTTCGCCAACCGGGTAGCGTGCGACGGCGCAAACTCGCCCACGGCTTCCAGAATCACCGCCTTGGAAACGTGCTTGAAGTAGCCTTCGGCGGTGGGCTGCCACCATGCCGCCATTTCCAGTCCCACGGCCTGCGCCAGTTCCGCGCCCGGCTGGTGTGCCGTGGCGCGGGGCGTCACCACGTCCACGGTCGCCGCCACGCATACCGCCAGCAGCCGCACCAGTTCGCCTTGCTCCGTCGCCAGCAGCGCGGCGAACAGTTCGGCGCTGTCCTGCGGCAGCGCTTCGCCCGAAACCTGCTGCGATTCGCGCAGGGCCACGGCGGCGGGTGACTCGGGCCAGTCGGGGGCCATGCCTTCCAGGCGGTCTTGCACTTTCAGGCTCACACCTAGCGGCAGGTCGTGGCCGTAGTGGCTGTCCTGCAAGACGGTCTGCACCATGCCATGCACCAGCCCGGCCAGCGCGACTTGCGGATGCCGGGCGACTTCGATTTGCAGCGCGGCGGTACGGTGCGCGCTCAGGCGCTGCGCCAGCCGGTCGGACAGGCTCGCGGCCTTAGGCTGCTCGGCGTCCTCGCCTTCGTCATCGTTCCCGGCTTCGCTTTCCGCGCTGCCGAACCCCTGCCGCAAGCGTTCCAGCGTGCGCAGCGCCTTGGCTTCGGCTTCGCGCAGCAGCCCGCGATGAATCACGGCTTCGCCGCTGCGGTCGAGGGTGACGATGGCACCGGCCACGGCGCGCACGTCCGGGGTGTATCCCTGCAAGGCTTCCTCCACGGCTTGCAGTTCCCCGACAACCTGTTCGCGGCGCGGCTCCAGCGCTTCGGTCTTGTCCTCGTCCTCGGCGTCGTAGGCTTCTTCCAGTTCGGCGTCGATCTTGTCGAGGCGGGTTTGCAGCGATGCGATGCGGCGGGCTTCGCGGGCGCTCGGTTCGCGGCGCTGGCGCGGCGCGTTCTGGAACGCCTGCCACTCGGCGTAGCTCATGTGCGGCACGGCTTCCACCCACGCCCACCCCTCGGCGCGCACATCCCCGGCCAGCGCATCCAGCTTGCCGCGCACCAGCGTTTCCAGCAGCGCGGCGTCGGTCAGGTAGGTTCCGGCATCGCCTTCCGCGAACAGGTCACGGCGGATGCCGCCGCCCGCCGCCGTGTAGGCATCCAGCCCGGCGAAGTGCACCAGCGGATGCGTGGCGTCGATTTCACGCTCGGTCAGGCGTTCGCGTAGCGCGGATGCGCCGCGCTGCCATTCGGGCGCTCCGTAGAACGCGGCTTCCTGCGCGGCGTGGTCGTCGGTGATGGTCAGGGCCATCAACTGTTCCAGCGTGACGGCTCCGGCCCGGTAGTCGGCCAGCAGGCGCG
Source organism: Stutzerimonas kirkiae (assembly GCF_004327335.1). Classification (GTDB taxonomy): domain Bacteria; phylum Pseudomonadota; class Gammaproteobacteria; order Pseudomonadales; family Pseudomonadaceae; genus Stutzerimonas; species Stutzerimonas kirkiae. The sequence goes on from NZ_QJUO01000016.1 coordinate 84,679, forward strand.
GCGAGACGTTCGCCAGCTTCAAGCGGCGCTGCACCACCAGCGGGGACACGCCGAAGTCGGCGGCAATGTCTTCGATGGGACGGCCTTCCTTGACCAGCGCAGCGAACGCCTCGAACTGGTCGGCTGGGTGCATCTGCTCGCGCAGCAGGTTTTCCGCGAGGCTGACGGTACGGGCCGAAGCGTCGGGCACCAGCAAGCAAGGCACCTCAAAGTCGGCGGCGATGCGCTTCTTCTTCGCCAGCAGCTTCAGGGCGGTGAGGCGGCGGTCGCCCGCCACCACTTCGTAATGCTCGCCATCAACGGCAAGGATGACGACGAGGTTTTGCAGCGGACCGACGCGGGCAATGCTCGCGGCCAGTTCGGGGATGGACATGCGCGAGGTCGTCCGCGCGTTGCGCTTGGAGCGGCGCGGCAGCAACTGCGAGAGCGGAACCAAAATCAGGTTCTTGCTCGGGTCGGCCACTTCCAGCGGCGCGGCGGTTTCGATGGCGCGGGCTTCGGTTTGGGTAACGGCGTTCATGGTGATAACTCCTAGCGGTTGGGATGCAGCAGCGAGAGAAGCGGCAAGGGCTACTGCCTGCCCCTGCCGCGTGGGGGGTCAGGCTTTCAACTGGCGCATGCCATCGGCCAGCAGCCAAAGCGCACGGTTGAGGCGGATGCTTTGGTCGATGCCCTGCACCGGGCGGGTTTGCTGGCGGCGTCCGTTGGCGCTGCGCCCGCGCAGGCCGCCTTGGGTCAGGTTCTCTTGCGTGCGGTTGAACACGCTCCACAAGTCCGGGCGGCGGTCGTCGAAGCGGCGCGGCATCAGGATTTGCGATTCGGTGATGGGCGCGGGCTTGTCGGGGTCGTCGTACTTGAGGGCCAGCGCGGCGCGGGCGAACACTTCGGATTCGCCATCGTTCAAGGTGATGACGCGCATGGCATCGCGGGATTCCTTCACCCGGTCGAAGCCGCTCAACACTTCGTAAGCGCCTTCGATGACGGAACCGGCCACGTCGCCTTTGTGCGGCACGCGCACGTCCGCCACCGTGTCGCCGCAGACAAGGCCATTGCTGCAGACGAACCGGAACATCCCGGCCAGCATCTGATAGCTGCTCGTGCCGTCGTGCGAGTTCAGCAGGACGATTTCATTGGCTTCCGCACCGTTGATCTGGCTGGCGTGGCGCAGGCGCAGCATGTGTTTGGTGTAGTCGCGGCGGTCGTCGTGGCGCACGCGGGTCTGTGCTGCCATGAAGGGTTCAAACCCTTCCTTGCGCAGTTCCGCCAACACGGCGGCGGTGGGGATATAGGCGTACCGCTCGGAACGGCTTTCGTGCGGGGCGTCCGCGAAGATTGACGGCGCGACCTTGCGGATTTGATCGTCGGACAGCGGGTAATCGCTGCGCAGCGACGGGGAACGGGAAGCGAATCGGGATGCGAGTTGCATGGCATTTCTCCTGACGAAAAAGGTTTGCTGTTCAAACCGCACACCGGATTCCTAGATTCGGAGCCCAGCCTTTCGGCTGTTCGGTGCGGTCGGCACGAGGAACCCGGTTGGCCCTGTTGCCACCGTCTTTCCTGAGTTCATCGCCCGCGGCCAAAGGAGCGCGCGGACGGGGGCCGTCAAGGAGACAAGCGCAGGGTTGGTGCGGCCCGCAGGCGCAGCCGAGGACACGGCCCTGCGCGCCTTGACGGCACACGGGAGCGGGCTACGGTCGCGGGTAAGGTGATGAAGTCAGGGGAGACGGCTGGACAAGGCAACGGCCGCCTTGATGCGCAGACCGCACGCAAGCGAAGCGCGCAGGCCCGAAGCTAGAAGCCGGGCCGTAGGCGTCAGCCGAGCGCAGCGAGGGAACGATGGAAGCCCGTCAGGGACGAGACCCTGCAGGGGGCTCGATGCGGAGCACGACAGCGCGACCGGCCATGCTTCTTGGCCGGGACGCTCACAGCGTGGCCCGCGATTACCTGAGAGCCGGCGCGGCAATGATCGCTCGAGTCCCTAAAAATCTATCTTGGTTCAATATGCCGTGCAGCGCCTAAACTTTCGGCAATCAATGAAGACATGCGACTAAGGAGACCATTTATGTCCAAAAAGCTGGAAAAGTTCTACGAACAATCTGGGCATCTGAGTGCATTGTTGGACAACGACCCTGCTGAGGCCGTGAAACAGGCCCGGGAGATTGATTTTGATCTCGATACATCCGAGCGCTTCAATCTGATGATCCTGCGCGCGGCGACTCTGGTAGATGGCGGCACATTGACTCAACAGCAGGACGCGATTGAAGAAGGGCTCGCACTATTTCGTGAACTTCATGATCTATTCCCAACTGCCGACATCACCTACAATCTGGCGAACGGGTTGGTTGCTACAACCGGCACCCCACCGCGTGACTCCAACTGGTTGGACCACCAAGAGCGCAGTAGGGAACGGCGTGCTGAAGCAAGAAGATGCTTCTGGAAAGTAGCCCAGGACTCGGACGCCAGCTCATCCTTGAGAACTCAAGCCTGGACAAACCTTGCCAACCAATTCAGCAACGGTTATCGGCTAGGTGAAGCTCATGATGCCTGGCTTGCCGCGCTAGAAGTCGACCCCGAAAACGGAGTTGCTGCTAGTTCCGCGGCTCATAACTTGCTATGGCTTTACGAGCAAGGAGGGTGTTCCGACCTTACGCGTATCGAAGCGATCATGTTGGCCAAGATCGCGCATCGGCATCGAGACCGAGTTATCCAATACGCTGGTGCGCAGGCCGCGAGACATATCTCTGCGTTCGCCAGTGAGCTGGGAGATCCGCCACCGCGATCGCCACACAAAGATCCATTCATCAGTTGGGTCGAGCGTGAACGCCTGACGCTTGCGCCAGTTGTGGAGCTTGTCGATCCCACCTTAGGAAAGCTGGACTGGCTCATGCTTCCCGGAATTCTGGAGCGGGAATCGGGTGCAGGCGGAGCGCCACCGCCGGTGTTTGCGATGTTTAACGTACTGAAAAGCGACTTCATCCTCGCACGTGACCTGTTATGGCGTTCTACCGACGAAGAAGTGTGGCCGGCGACGGGGCGATTTGCTGACACTCTCGATTACGCTACATATGGCCCAGATGCGTCTGCGCTAATCTTGGCACACCGGACGGCTCTCGATCTGCTCGACAAGATCGCCGTGACAGCGAACCATTACTTCGAACTTGGGGAACCACCAGATAAGGTTTACTTTGGCAAGTTATGGCGAGGAGTCCCTGACAAAGCAACTGGCGTGCGCCCGCTTAGCGAAAAGGTTGAGAAAGCGATTCGTGCGGGTGCCAGTGCACTTTATGGCCTCGTAGAGCTTGCCGAGGACTATGACAGCAGTGCGGGAATCTTGCGTCCTCAGAAAGATCTCCGCAATGCAGGCACGCACCGATTTGTCGTGCTGCATGACCTGGGGAACCCAGCTCACTGCAGAAAAGCACCTGAAATCGAACATCATCGGCGGGAGCAATTTACTCAAGAGGTATTGCGTGCCTTGCGCGTCGCCAGGTCGGCCATCCAAATGCTTACACTTTCTATTGCGCAGCACGAAAAGCTCTCAGGACAGCGGACAACGGGCCTCGTCGGATCGTTGGTAGTCCCCGATCATGACTGGATTCGTGGACGAGACGAGGGGACCTAAACCGCCACTCCTCAAATTTCAGAATGGGCCGATCAATCATCGCCAGCGGGGCCTGCACGGATAGCACCCATTCACGACCGCCCAGGGGAACGGCAGTGTAACTGGCGGCAGAACGTGTGAACGCGGTAACGTCATTTACCGGTGTTTGGTTTTGGGAAGAAACTCAGCCAGCTCCCCCCGGTTTTTCAACGTAATTTGCTGCGCCTGGGCCGACTTGCTGGAGTCTTCATCGGACAAACCTAGTTGTTGTAAAACATAGAATAGGAGCGCCTGGCGGCATTCGAGAGCACATTCGCCGTCATTCATACCGTAATCCAATTCAATCACCGCTCGATGGGTGCCCTCCAATTTCGGGTGGGGTGCCAGGACCAGTCGTACCATGTTGTGCCATTCAACATCATCCCTACTCCGATCCTGATCAGCTTCGCTTCCTTCAATTTCAAGAATTCGGGAAAGCAAAAAATCTCGAAACTCTTCTCGTTTATGACAGTAAGCCCGCATATGCCACCGGTAGCCATCACTGACAAGCGCATGCGGCGTCAACGCTCTAGCAGAAGGCTCTGGTCCGGAAAATGACTGATAGCGCACATTCAAGGCACGGCCATCCCTGATTGCACGCACGACTTCAATCACCGTCTCCGCATCCAATCTTCGCCAAGGACGAGGAACCGTAGCCACAGATGGATGCCAGCCAAGAAAGCTTCCATAGGGGATCTCAGGATTGATTGCGACTCTCAGCAGATCATCTAGGTAGCGCTCCAAGGCGCTAGTTGCGAACGCGGCCTCGAAGGATAGCGATGCTCGGTAGACCTTGGTGCTGGTGTCGTACTCCAAATTGCCAGGCGCGCGCTTCGTGTACTCAGACAAGTCCAGCGATGCCTGCGGTATAGAGATGCCAAAGAAAGCCGTCAGATCACTCCGGTTGATGTGTCCGTCCCATCGAAGCCGGTAGTCAATGAACTCCAACCGGCGTTCCTGCCCCCAGCGGGTCCCGGGCCTTGGGGTAGTAGTCAGGGGAAGGCTACCCCCCATGTCACGGTCACTGGTCATACCACCACTCTCTCATGCGTACAAAAACTAGACGCGCATATTTTTTATGCGTATAGTAAGACTACGCGAACACTCAGGAGAACGCAATGACAAGCAAATCCCAGCACGTCGTGCCCCACCAGAACGGCTGGGCCGTCAAGGGTGCCGGCAATAGCCGTGCAACCACTGTTCAACCGACCCAACAGAAGGCGATTGATGCAGCAAGAACCATTGCCAAGCACCATCAGGCGGAGGTCGTCATCCATGGCCGAAATGGGCAGATCCGCGCCAAAGACAGCTACGGCAACGACCCCTTCCCCCCGAAAGGCTAGACAAGGGGTCCTATCTATCGCGAGCCTGCTATCAGTGCTCTGTTCAGGCTATTGACTGGGTATTTTCGCAGAAATGCACACAAGGAATCAGGTTCAGCCACGATGACGAAATCCCAATCCAATACAGCCGCTAACCTCCCGAAGGGAATTCATCGGAGTTGGCATCTGCCTGATCCCACGCTCGGAGCGCTGTGGAACTCCATAATCCTTGATGAAGCACGTAAAACACAGTTGCTCTCACAGGCTGTAGTCAACTTCACGGTGCGGCCAAAAGTGGACCGTAGTGTGCTCCCTTTGCATGGAGTCATTCTCTTGGTAGGTCCCCCTGGAACGGGGAAAACCTCGCTCGCTCGCGGCTTGGCCAACCGTGTAGCTGAGTCCTTCAAGGGATCAACGATCAGGCTTCTAGAGGTCGAACCACATTCGCTATCTAGTTCGGCCATGGGAAAGACACAGCGTGCGGTATCCGACTTGTTCGCCCAGTCCATCGCGGAGTCTGCAAGTGCCGGTCCCACGATTGTTTTGCTCGATGAGGTGGAAACACTGGCCGTTGATCGATCCAAGCTCAGCTTGGAAGCCAATCCAATCGACATCCATCGCGCCACCGACGCCGTACTGGTTCAACTCGACTTGTTGGCCGAACAGCATCCCAATCTGCTATTCGTGGCGACAAGCAATTTTCCAGAAGCGGTCGATACCGCTTTCATGTCGCGCTGTGACCTCATTATGGAAGTCCCGCTGCCTGGGCGCGATGCCTGCAAGCTGATCCTTCAGGACTGCCTGACAGGCTTGGGAAAGACCTTCCCCGCAATCGCAAAACTCGCATCCTCATCGCGCTTCGACCAATGTGCGAGCGAGTGCGTCGGTCTTGATGGTCGCGCGATCCGAAAGATGGTCGCAAACGCTTTGGCGGCGACCCCCAAGACAGCAATGAATCCCAATGAGGTGACCATTGGGGACCTCATCGCAGCAGCTAAATATGCAAAGGAAAACCGAGTCCGCGGAGGAAACTCTAAATGAACACCGTTGCCAGCCGCACCCTGCGCAGTTCGCCGCATCGCGATGCATCCGAGACCTGGGAGGCAATCGTAGAACTGCTGACTCAAGGCAAAGACAGTGAGGCCCGCCGCGAATTGCGAGCCGTCGCCGGCGTTGCATCGAGCCTGATTGCTGACCAAGCGCCTAAGGATGCGCCCATCGTTGCTACCTGCGAGGGGCCTCGCACGCGCATCTATTGCACGTATGACGAAGACGCCGTCGACGGCAGTGATGCAAGCGAAGACGGCCTGGGTTTCGATCCCTTGAAAGGCGATTGGACGCTATCCCTTCCCTGCCCCAAGGATGAACTGGACTGGGTTCAAGCCGCTCTCAAGAAGCACAGTAGCCGGATCACAGCACGCGATCTCGATACGGGCCTCGCCACCGACGCATCGAATACCGCGACGGCCCAATCGATGACGCTAGATGTAGCGGGGTTCCTGAAATCATGAGTTCAGTTGCAACCTACTCATATACCCACTCAGTCACCTATGTGGCAGACAACATCCTGAAAAGCCTAAAAGACATCATTCGGCTTAGCGGTCTAGATCCATCAGGATTTGTCAACGACTGGGCGACCAATCTGCTTGCGGTCAAGACATGGCTCGACTCAGAGGATTTGGAGAAGGTCATCCTCGAAATCTACAACCCCAGCTCCAATAACCTAATCACTCGTTGGGACATTGACGTTATCTATAGCTGGAGTTCGGGTGATGGAAGCTTCTGGACCGACACCGAGCAATTGAAGTACGCCATCCTTAAAGCAGGTGTACTCCCCAGCCAAGCCAAGTACACGTTGCTGCTGAAAACAAAACCCGGGCGGCCGGACGTTCCAGGTTGGTCTAAAGGCAGCTATCGGTCTACGGACGGCATGGTAAAGCAAAGCTTAGGGTCAACCGTCGAACACAGTGGCTTGGGCGCACAGGCCGGATATTGGAGACAACGCTGATGCTGACAACCGATGAAGCCTTTCGCAAGTTCAAATCACGACTGGAATTGAACGAACGCGAACAGAAGAATGCCTCTCAGCGCCAGACCGAAGTGCGCGAATATTTGGAAACCAAGTTCGGTATCGCGCGCAGTTTTCTGACAGGTTCCTACGCGCGCCACACCAAAACCAAACCACTGAAAGATATCGACATCTTTTTCGTCCTCAAGGAGTCGGAGAAACACTATCACTCGAAAGCGGCTTCTGTCGTACTAGATGATTTTCACACGGCACTGGTGGACAAGTATGGCAAGGATTCAGTGCGCAAACAGTCCCGCTCCATTAATGTGGATTTTGGCATTCATATCGATGCAGAGGACAACACCGATTACCGCATCGTGAGCGTCGATGCCGTCCCGGCCTTCGATACGGTGACCGAATATGAGATCCCCGACTTGGCCACGGGCAAATGGATCAAGACTGACCCTGAGATTCATAAAAAGAAAGCAACCGAGGCACATCAAGCTTATTCAAGCGAATGGAAGGGCCTCGTTCGCATGGTGAAGTATTGGAACAACAACCCCAAGCATGGCAGTGACAAGCCAATCAAGCCATCGTTTTTGATTGAGGTCATGGCACTTGAGTGCCTGCACGGTGGCTGGGGTGGCTCCTTTGATCGAGAGATTCAGGCCTTCTTCTCAACATTGGCAGATCGCATCCATGACGAATGGGCCGACCCTGCCGGCCTTGGTCCCGCCATCAGCAACGATATGGATGCGGCAAGGAAAGATCGAGCCCAGCGGCTTCTGCTAGCCGCCAGTCGCGAGGCATCCGTCGCCATTGACCACGTCCGACGTGGCCGCAATGGAGAAGCACTGCGTGCCTGGCGAGAACTTTTTGGTCCAAAATTCCCTTTATCCTGAACCATTATTCGCTTATCGCGAACAGGGAGAAATGAATGGCCACCAAGAAAGACAAGGCCGCTGATACGGCATGGATGAAGGAGGCGTTCATTGATGTCCAATCCGAATTGGCTTTGAAGCTCAAGCGTGCTGCACAGTCAATTGAACATGCTGGGACGCACGGCGCAGTTAATGAAGACCACTGGATTGAAGTGTTCCGCTCCTACCTGCCCAATCGCTACGAGGTGGCGACAGGGTTCGTCATTGACAGCCTCGGAAATCGGAGTGAGCAAATTGACGTGGTGATCTTCGACCGTCACTTCACACCGACGCTGCTTGACCAGCAGAAGCATCGATACATTCCTGCGGAAGCTGTGTACGGCGTATTCGAGTCGAAGCCACATTTCGATAAGAGTTACCTTGAATATGCAGGAAAAAAGGCAGCATCAGTGCGAAAACTGCTTAGGACGTCGGTGTCGATTTCACATGCTGGTGGAACATTCAAGCCCAAGGAACTCTTCCCAATCATTGCAGGCATCGTCGCGCCGAAGTCGAGTTGGGCTGATGGATTGGGCGATTCATTCCAAAAGAATCTGCCGTCCGATGATCACGAGAAATTGGATTGCGGATGCGCGCTAGAACATGGCGCCTTCGATACTTTCGATGGTCAACTTAAGATCGTTCCACCGGAAGGTGCTTTGATTTACTTCCTTTTTAGGCTCTTATCCAAGTTGCAATCGCTTGGTACAGTACCCGCCATTGATTGGGCCGCGTACGCTGCGACGATAAATCGATAGCGCTCGTTGAGAGATGGGATAGAGAGCTGTCGATACTCTATTCCCAGTTCGCTATGCTACGCCCCAGCAAGTTGTCCCGATAGCTACCGAGGTTCACCATGTCTCCATGCAGCTTACTCATGGAGTCTCAGGTGGAACAGCTATCGCAAACATCCAGCGCGACCGGCATCGTCGCCAAGCAATCCTTCCCGTTGCCGGGGACGGAAGCCTATGAAGCGCTGCCGCAGTTTCCGAAGGGCAGCCCCCTTCCCTTCCGGCGCACCATTCGCCGCCAGGAATTGCGGCAGATCGTCCCCCTGGCCGAAACAACGATCTACGAAATGGAGCGCCGCGGCGAGTTCCCACGCCGCTTCAGCCTGACACCGCGCTGCGTCGTGTGGGACTTGGCCGAAGTGGAAGCGTGGATCGAGCAGCGCAAACAAGCGTCTCGCGGCGGCGTCTCGAAGCCAGATGTTCACCTACGAAAAACCCGCCCTGTTCGGGCGGGTTCGAGCAAAGCATGACGCCAGGCAACCGCTCTCATCCAACCAAGGCTTCGAGCTCCTTGGATGCAGAATGCGGTAACCGCCTCCCCTCCTTCGCCACGTTGACTTGCAAGGCCACCCGCGCAACGTCCAGCACGCCCTTGGCCAGCGAATAGCTGCCCCTGGCCTGCAACCACGCCAGCACGTCCGCCAAGTGCCAGATCGACGCACTCCCCTCATGTACCGGTGCTGGGAAGCTGCCCGGATGTGCCAGCATCAGCTTGCGCATGTTCTGCCGCGACACGCCCACGATGTCGGCCACGTCGGTCAGACCGACCAGATCCGGCGCGACTTCGATCAGCTTGGCCGACGGCACGGCATTGCGCACGTCCGCCAACGCACTGCGCACGGCGATGCCGGCATCTGCCGCCTCGCGGGTGAACTCCAGCGCCAAGCGCCCCGGCTGGCCGATGCCCACCAGGGCATCGTCGCAGCCGGCTTCGCCCAGGCGTTCGATCAGCGCATCCGGGTCGCCCTCATCGTCGGCGAGCTGGTACTTCAAGGTGAAGGTGTATTCCATCGCGCTATTCCTTGGCATCGTCAGCCTCTTGCTGCTTCCGATGCGTGGTGCAGTTGTCCACGACGCGCCGCAAGGCGCGGGCGTGGTTGCCGGGGCTCCTCGGCGTGCTCCAGACGCTGGTGATGCAGAACTCGCCGCAGCGGCATTCCTCGTCGTTGTATGGGCAGTAAATCCGCCCCCATGCGTGACTGCCGCCGACTTCGACACGCCAGCCATGCCCTTCGGCGTGCCTGACAGCTTCCTCGACCTCTTTCTTCGGGTTGAAGGGAC
>NZ_QJUO01000017.1 GCF_004327335.1 Stutzerimonas kirkiae
CCCGGCACACCGGAAAACCACTCAAACCTAATGTAACTTGTTGATTTGAAAGCTGTTTTCCTTCGCTACCGCGCCGGAAGTGGTGCGCATTATAGGCCAGGCAAATCTCACGTCAAGCGCTGTTTTCGATTTTATTCGGAAACCAGGGAGATTCGCGCAAAAGCCTTCTTGCCGGCCTGGATCACATGGCTAGCCCCGAGCGCAAGCACACAGGAACGATCAACGACTTCTCCATCGACACGAACACTACCGGCCGCCAGCAGATCCCTCGCGGCCGCAGCGTTTTTCACCAGCCCGGCACGATTGAGCACAGCCGAAATAGGCATCGCCTCCGACGACGGCAGCGATACCTCCGGAAGGTCTTCCGGCAACTCACCATCCTTCATTCTGTTTCCAGCAGAGCGATGAGCACTGGCCGCCGCTTCTTCGCCATGGAAACGAGCGACGATCTCTTCCGCCAGCTTTATCTTGATATCACGTGGATTGGCACCCCGCTCGACATCCGCCTTGAACTGAGCGATTTCCTCCAGCGAGCGGAAGCTGAGCAATTCGAAATAACGCCACATCAGGGAGTCAGGTATGGAGACCAGCTTTCCGTACATGACGCCCGGCGCCTCCTGAATGCCCACATAGTTGCCAAGAGACTTGGACATCTTCTTGACCCCGTCCAACCCTTCCAGCAACGGCATGGTCACGACACTTTGCGACTCCTGTCCATAGGCACGCTGCAACTCACGCCCCATCAGCAGGTTGAACTTCTGGTCAGTACCACCCAGTTCGATATCGGCGCGCAATGCCACAGAGTCGTACCCTTGCACCAGGGGATAGAGGAACTCATGGATGGCGATAGGCTGGTTGGAGCTGTAGCGCTTGTCAAAATCATCGCGCTCCAGCATTCGCGCCACGGTGTACTGCGAAGCCAGGCGAATGAAGTCGGCAGGGGTCAGAGCATCCATCCAGGTCGAATTGAACGCGACCTCGGTCTTGGCAGGGTCGAGAATCTTGAAGACCTGGGCCTTGTATGTCTCGGCATTCTCCAGAACCTGCTCACGCGTCAGCGGAGGCCGGGTGGCGCTCTTGCCACTGGGGTCACCGATCATCCCGGTGAAGTCACCGATCAGGAAGATGACCTGATGCCCCAGCTCCTGCAACTGGCGCAGCTTATTAATAAGGACGGTATGCCCCAGGTGGAGGTCCGGCGCAGTAGGATCGAAACCCGCCTTGACTCGCAACGGCTGCCCACGCTCCAGCTTGGTACGCAGCTCGGACTCCACGAGCACCTCATCAGCACCACGCTTGATGACCGATAACTGCTCTTCTACTGACCTCATGAATCGACCCTACCAATTTTGGCGAAAACGAAAAGTCGACAACCTTACAATATCGTCTATGAATTACAAGACAGCCTGCGGCAGGCCATCCGACAGAAGAGGCAGCCAAAGGGTTGCCTCGCTTCGACTTTGCTTATACTTTAGGCAGATATTTTCTCATAAAATGCCAGTCTTTTTCTGATGACGAACTCCAAGACCACAGCCCCTCTCTACCCCAAAAGCCATATTCTGGCGGCCAGTGGTGTGGCGGCCCTGCTCAGCTTGGCGCTTCTGGTGTTTCCCTCCCGAGAAGTAGAAGCCAGGAAAACCTTCATCGACCTCGGCCTCGAGCAGCAGGATGAGAAGCCGCAAAGCCAGGCCGTAGAAGCGAAGGCCGGCAGCGACCTCGCGAAAGCCGAATCGCCTTTCCCCAGTATTAGCGCTCCCGACTCGACAGCCACGGACATCGCGGTAACCGAGCCTGCGGATGAGCCTCAAGACAAGCGGGAACATACGATAACCGTCGCCAATGGCGATACTCTTTCGACGATCTTCACCAAGGTCGGCCTACCCTCATCCACCGTCCATGATGTGCTGGCCAGCCAGAAGGAAGCCAAGCAGTTCACACGCCTGCGCGTCGGCCAGACACTGGAGTTCAAGCTGGCTGAAGACGGCTCCCTGGAAAGCCTCCATAGCAGCCTGAGCAAGCTGGAAAGCATCCGCTTGGAGCGGACATCCAAGGGGTATGTCTTCAAGAAAGAGCAGATAAAACCGCAGATCGATTCCGGCTATGCCGCCGGGCGCATAGAGAGCAGCCTGTTCCTGGCAGCCAAGCAGGCAGGCCTGAGCCATAACCTGACAATGGATCTGGCGAATATCTTCGGCTATGACATCGACTTCGCCATGGACATCCGTACCGGCGACTCATTCGAAGTCATCTATGAAGAGAAAACCGTCGATGGCGAGCGTGTCGGCACCGGCAATATCCTGGCTGCACGCTTCACCAACCGGGGCAAGACGCATACCGCCGTGCGCTATACCAACGCGCAAGGCGTCAGCAGTTACTACACCGCCGACGGCGACAGCATGCGCAAGGCGTTCATCCGCACCCCGGTCGATTTCGCGCGTATCAGCTCGCGCTTCTCGAATGGCCGCAAGCACCCGATCCTCAACAAGATCCGGGCACACAAGGGTGTCGACTATGCAGCGCCGCGCGGAACGCCGATCAAGGCAGCAGGCGACGGCAAGGTCGTTCTGGCGGGACGCAGCGGCGGCTATGGCAATACCGTGGTCATCCAGCATGGCCAGCGCTATCGCACGCTGTACGCGCACATGCAGGGCTTCGCCAAAGGCATTCGCAATGGCTCGACGGTCAAGCAGGGACAGATCATCGGCTACATCGGCACCACTGGCCTTTCCACCGGGCCACACCTGCATTACGAATTCCAGGTCAATGGCGTTCACGTCGACCCCCTGAGTATCAAGACCGCGATGGCCGACCCCATTGCCAAGAGCGAGAAACAGCGCTTCCTCCTGCAAAGCAAACCCCTGCTGGCCCGCATGGATAAAGAGAGATCCACCATGCTGGCACTCAACAAGCAATAGCACATGCCGCTCTATATCGGCGTGATGTCCGGCACCAGCCTGGATGGGCTGGATGTCGCGCTGATAGAGCAGGAAGCGCGGACCCGCCTGCTCGCCAGCCATTACACCCCCATGCCCGCGGAGCTGCGCCAGGTGCTCCTGGCGCTGTGCTCCCCAGGGTTCGACGAAGTGGCGAGGGCGGCCATCGCCGAGCAGCGCTGGGTAGAACTGGCCGCCGAGGCGATCGAGGTCCTGCTCCGGCAAGCAGGCAAGTCGGCATCCGATATCCGCGCCATCGGCAGCCATGGCCAGACCATAAGGCATGAGCCCTGGCGGGGATTCACCCTACAGATCGGCAATCCAGCGCTACTCGCCGAGCTGACCGGCATCACGGTAGTCGGCGACTTCAGGCGCCGGGACGTGGCGGCGGGAGGCCAGGGCGCCCCCCTGGTGCCCGCCTTCCATGAAGCACTGCTGGGAAAACGCGACAAGGCTTGTGCCGTGCTCAATATCGGCGGGTTCGCCAACCTGTCACTGATCGCTTGCGAAAGGGATACCGGCGGGTTCGATACAGGCCCCGGCAACGTCCTCATGGATGCCTGGATCAGGCATTCACGACAACTGGATTACGATGCGGATGGGCGCTGGGCCGCCAGTGGCGTGGTCAATGGCGCATTGCTCGAGGCACTCCTGGAAGATCCATTCTTCGCGACTCGAGGACCGAAGAGCACGGGCAGGGAAACATTCAATCTACAATGGCTGCTGGCTCACCTCGGGCGTTACCCGGCATTGCCCGCCCAGGATGTCCAGGCCACCCTGCTGGAACTTACAGCTCGCAGCATCAGCATCGCACTGCAACGGAGTCAGCCAGACACAGAGCAGCTATGGGTCTGTGGTGGCGGTGCGCATAACGGACGACTGATGCAGCGGCTGCAGGCCCTGTTGCCAGGTTGCAGGGTCGAAAGCACGCAAGCCATCGGTATATCGCCCGACTGGATCGAGGCCATGGCATTCGCCTGGCTCGCGCACTGCTGCCTGGAAGGTATTCCTGCCAACCGGGCAGCCGTGACGGGGGCGCGAGGCCCGAGAATTCTCGGCGCGATCTACCCCGCTTGACGCAGCCTAGATCGAGAAGGACTGCCCACAACCACAGGTCGTGGTCGCATTCGGATTCTTGATCACGAAGCGAGAGCCTTCGAGGCCTTCCTGGTAATCGACCTCGGCACCCGCCAGGTACTGGTAGCTCATGGGGTCGACGATCAGGCTGACGCCCTCGCGCTCTATGATGGTGTCATCGTCGGCCACGTCTTCATCGAAAGTGAAGCCGTACTGAAAACCCGAGCAGCCGCCACCCGTGACGAAGACGCGGAGTTTCAGCCGCGGATTGCCCTCTTCCTCGACCAGGTTCTTCACCTTGCTTGCCGCCCCCAGCGTGAACTGGATCGCGGTCGGCGTGAAGGACTCGACACTCATGTGGTTCTCCTGGCGCGAACGCCTAACTTGCAATGACGTAACATTATCGGCTTACCCGACAAAACAAATCAACTATTGCCACTCGGCTCAAGGCATGAGGGCAACATTGTTCAAGCCCGTGCGCTCATCCAGGCCGAACATGATGTTCATGCTCTGCAGCGCCTGGCCCGAAGCCCCCTTGACCAGATTGTCGATAACGGAAAGCACCACCACCTGGTCACTGCCCTGCGGGCGATGCACGGCGATCCGGCACACATTGGCGCCACGCACACTGCGGGTCTGCGGATGGCTGCCGGCCGGCATCACATCGACGAAAGGCTCGCTGGCGTAACGCGCCTCGTACAACGCCTGCAGGTCCACGGAGGCATCCAGCAGCGTGGCATAGAGCGTGGCGTGGATGCCACGGATCATTGGCGTCAGGTGCGGCACGAAGGTCAACCCCACGGCATGCCCTGCCGCATATCCCAGGCCCTGGATGATTTCCGGCAGATGGCGGTGCCCCTTGACCGAATAAGCCATCATGCTCTCGCTGGTCTCGGTCAGCAGCGAACCGATCTTCGCCGAGCGCCCGGCACCGCTGACACCGGACTTGCAGTCGGCGATCAGCCGCGAATCGTCCACCAGGCCATTCTCCAGCAATGGCAGGAAACCCAGCTGGGTCGCGGTCGGATAGCAACCGGGCGCGGCGACGAGACGCGCCGCGCGGATCTGTTCGCGATTGACTTCCGGCAGGCCGTACACGGCCTCAGGCAACAGTTGCGGCGCGCCATGCGGTTGCCCGTACCATCTGGCCCACTCGTCGGCATCCTTCAGGCGGAAATCCGCAGACAGGTCGATCACACGGGTTCCCGCCGCCAGCAACTCGCCGGCCAGGCCATGCGCGACACCATGCGGCGTGGCGAAGAACACCACATCGCAGGAGCCCAGCAGGGCGGTATCGGGAACACTGAAGGCCAGGTCACCATAATGGCCACGCAAGTTCGGGTACAGGTCTTCGACCTTGAGGCCGTTTTCCGAACGGGAAGTGATCACCGCCACTTCGGCCAGGGGATGTTGTGCCAGCAGGCGCAACAACTCGACTCCGGTGTAGCCCGTGCCGCCGACGATTCCGACCTTGACCATGACATCCCCTCGATAATGCTGCCTGAAAGCGCTAGATGATAAAGCCACGCCTCTCGCCGGCCAACTGCCGGGATGACGAACCGTCCCTCGATCCCTAATATCGGAGGCACTCCAATAACAGGAAACGCCTGATGCTCTATCTATGGTTGAAAGCCCTGCACATCGTTGCAATGGTCTGCTGGTTCGCCGGCCTGTTCTACCTGCCACGCCTGTTCGTCTATCATGCCATGAGCGAGGATGCCCCCAGCCGCGAACGCTTCTGCGTGATGGAACGCAAGCTGTACCGGGGCATCATGCTGCCCTCGATGATCGCGACACTGGCGTTTGGCATCGGCATGCTCAGCATCAACCCGGGCCTGTTCGCCAGCGGCGGGTGGCTGCACGCGAAACTGGCGCTGGTACTGGTACTGATTGGCTACCACCATATGTGTGGCGCACAACTCAAGCGTTTCGCCCGCGGCGAGAACCGGCGTGGGCATGTCTTCTATCGCTGGTTCAACGAATTCCCGGTGTTGTTGCTACTGGCGATCGTCATCCTGGTGGTGGTCAAGCCCTTCTAGGCTCAATCCACTCGCTGGAACTTCAGATCCCATACACCATGACCAAGGCGCTCGCCGCGGCGTTCGAACTTGGTTACCGGACGCTCTTCGGGGCGCGGCACGTAGCCGCCATCCTCGGCCAGGTTGCGATAGCCGGGCGCCTGGTTCAGGACTTCCAGCATATGCTCGGCATAGGGCTGCCAGTCGGTGGCCATGTGCAGCACGCCACCCGGCTTCAGCTTCTGCCGCACCAACTCGGCGAACGCCGGCTGCACGATGCGCCGCTTGTGGTGGCGGCTCTTGTGCCAGGGGTCGGGGAAGAACAGCAGCACACGGTCCAGGCTGCCATCGGCGATGCAGTCACGCAGCACCTCCAGCGCATCGCAACTATAGACCCTGACGTTATCCAGGTTACGCGCCAGCAGACCGCTGAGAAGGGCTCCGACGCCCGGCTTGTGCACCTCGACACCAACGAAATCCTGCTCGGGCGCGGCGGCCGCCATCTCCAGTGTGGAGTGGCCCATGCCGAAACCGATTTCGAAGGTACGCGCCGCATCGCGCCCGAACGCCTGTGCGAAGTCGAGCGGCTGCTGCGGTGAAAGGCCGAAACGCGGCCAGCCCTGTTCCAGCCCGCGCTGCTGGCCTTCGGTCATGCGCCCGGCACGCATGACGAAGCTCTTGATGGTGCGCATGCGCGGCGCAACGGGCTCTTCGGTTGTCTCCGGGGTCACATCAGTCATCACGGCACCTGTACGAAGTAGAGAGCGCGGTGCGCACCCTGGGACAGATGCGCACCGCCTGTCAGCGAATCAGCCCTTCCAGGGGCGAAGAAGCACTGGCATAGAGTTTTTTCGGCATCCGCCCCGCCAGGTAGGCCAGGCGACCGGCCTCGATGGCGTATTTCATGGCCTTCGCCATCAGCACCGGGTGGCCGGCATGGGCGATGGCGCTGTTCATCAGCACCGCGTCACACCCCAGTTCCATGGCGATGGCTGCATCGGAGGCGGTACCCACGCCAGCATCGACCAGCACCGGAACGCTAGCCTCTTCCAGGATGATGCGCAGGTTGTAGGGGTTGCAGATACCCAGGCCGGTGCCGATCAGCCCCGCCAGCGGCATCACCGCGATACAGCCGATCTCGGCCAGTTGCCGTGCGATGATCGGGTCATCGCTGGTGTAGACCATGACATCGAAGCCATCCTTGACCAGCACTTCCGCCGCCTTGAGCGTTTCGATGACATTGGGGAACAGGGTCTTCTGGTCCGCCAGTACCTCGAGTTTCACCAGTGAATGGCCGTCCAGCAGTTCGCGGGCCAACCGGCAGGTACGCACGGCCTCGAGCGCATCGAAACAGCCGGCAGTGTTCGGCAGGATTGTGTAGCGTTCGGGGGAAATCACATCCAGCAGGTTCGGCTCGCCCGGGTTCTGCCCGATGTTGGTGCGGCGCACGGCAACGGTGACGATTTCCGCACCGGAGGCTTCGATGGCCGCACGTGTCTCGTCCATGTCCTTGTACTTTCCCGTACCGACCAGCAGACGGGAGTTGTAGGTGCGGCCAGCCAGGGTCAAGGGCTTGTCGTGCGGAGCGGGGCACATGGGAGGATCCTCGTCAGAACATAAAGGCACCGGGATGGCGCTGCGGTGGGTAGAACACTGCGGCGAATCAAGAACGATGTCAGCCACCACCGATGGCATGCACGATCTCGACCTGATCACCTTCCTGCAGAACGGTGACGGCGTGCTGGCTGCGCGGCACGATATCGACGTTCAGCTCGACGGCCAGGCGACGGCCGACCAGCCCCAGATTCTGCAGCAGGTCAGCCACGGTCTGGCCGGGGTCAAGAGAATAGGGCTCGCCATTCAATTGAATATTCATGTCGATCGCTGCGGTTGCGAAGAGTGGCCGGCATTCTAGGGGCTGTTCGGGCTCCGTCACAAGCAGGGGCAGGACAACCGTGCACGCCGCTCGCTCAAACCTGCCGCCAGGCCGCGATGAACAGGCACAGCCAACCCACCAGAAAGGCCGTCCCGCCAATCGGGGTGACGATGCCGAGCTTGCCGATGCCTGTCAGGGTCAGTACATACAGGCTGCCGGAGAACAGCAGGACACCCAGTGTGAAAGCCCATCCGGCGACGTTCAGCAGTGTCCCGGAGACGCGCTGCAACAGCAAGGCGACACCGATCAGCGCCAGCGCATGAATCACCTGATAATGTACGCCAGTCTGGAAAACCGCCAGGTACTCGCTGCTTATGCGGCCCTTCAGGCCATGGGCGGCAAAGGCTCCCAGGGCGACGCCGGTGAAGCCGAAAAAAGCGGCCAGCATGAGAAATACACGAATCATTCGATAGCTCCGGTCACGGAAATGAGTGACCGCTATAATGCCCGCTCATTTCCGCTCCGGCCATGTGACATGTTTCCCTCTTTGCTGCATCGTCTAGCCAAACTGATCATCTTTCTCATGCTGGGGTCGGCCCTGCTGGTGCTTGCTCTACGCTGGTTGCCCCCGCCGGTCACGGCCCTGATGATAGAGCGCAAGCTCAACGCCTGGAGCGAGGGCGGCAGCCTGGTCCTGGAGCGGACCTGGCGCCCCTGGGCAGAACTGCCGGACGATCTGAAAATGGCGGTCATCGCGGCGGAGGACCAGAGGTTCGCCGAGCACTGGGGCTTCGACCTTGCGGCCATACGCGCCGCCCTGGCCCACAATGAACAGGGCGGTAGCCTGCGTGGCGCCAGTACCCTGAGCCAGCAGGTAGCGAAGAACCTGTTCCTCTGGTCGGGCCGCAGTTGGCCGCGCAAAGGGCTTGAAGCCTGGTTCACGGCCCTGATAGAACTGCTCTGGCCCAAGCAGAGAACGCTCGAGGTCTACCTCAACAGTGTCGAATGGGGAGACGGAATCTTTGGCGCCGAGGCCGCGGCAAGACATCATTTCGGTATCACGGCCGCCCAACTGTCGCAGCAACAGGCCGCTCAACTGGCAGCGGTACTGCCCAACCCGCACCGCTGGAGCGCCGGCAAGCCCGACAGCCATGTGCTGAGCAGAGCGTCCTGGGTACGCCAGCAGATGCGCCAGCTCGGCGGGCATCACTATCTGCAGCGACTATCATCGCAGACTGAGTCACTGCAACGATGAAGCGTTTCTGACTCGGAACAATGTCCGTGCTTCTTGCTGTAGCGCAATACAAGGAAATCCTGGCAGGGCAAAATTACGCGCCCCGCAGGCTCACCAGTACCATTCACACCTAGCTGCACAGGAACTATCGCAAGATGCAATGCGATCGGTCGGATCTGAAAAAATTGAATACCAGGCTCATATGGCTGTGCCTGGGTTATTTCGCGATCGCGCTGCTCTGGCTCGTCTTCAGCGGCCCTTTGCTGGAACGGCTGGCCAGTGCAGGCTCCCAACCTCACTGGTATGTAGCCAGGGCCATGCTGTTCCTGTTGCTGTCGACGGCCCTGCTCTATGCCATCGGCCAGCGCTACCTGAACCGGCTGGCGTTGCAGCACCAGTTCAACAGGGCCTCCCAGAGCAGCCTACGCCAGGCTGCCGCCGTCGTCGACAGTACTCAGGAAGGGGTGCTGGTGACGGATGCCAAACAAACCATCATCCATGTCAATCCGGCCTTCAGCCTGATTACCGGCTACAGCCTCGAGGAAGTGCTGGGCAAGACGCCGAAAATGTTCGCCTCGGGCAAGCACGATTCGGATTTCTACCGGGAAATGTGGCAGTCACTGGAGGGGAAAGGCGCCTGGAGCGGTGAAATCTGGAACCGGCGCAAGAGTGGCGAGGTGTACCCTCAATGGCAGAATCTGCGCCGGATCGTCGACGAGCAGGGCGTCGTGACCCATTACATCGCCGTATTTTCCGACCTCTCGGCACTCAAGCGATCACGTGAAGAACTCGACTACCTGGCCCATTACGACCCACTGGTCAGCCTGCCGAACAGGCTGCTGTTCAGCGAAAGAGCCAAGCATGACCTGGAACGTGCGCGCAGCGGCAGGCGCAAGGGCGCGCTGTTGCTGATCGACCTCGATCATTTCAAGGATATCAATGAAAGCCTCGGGCACAGCCTGGGCGATGCCTTGCTACAGGAAGTGGCCAGGCGCCTCAAGGGCCACCAAAAGGAAAACATGACCCTGGCACGGCTCGGCGGCGACGAGTTCGCACTGCTTTGCGAAGACTGTAGCGCCGACCAGGCCGCCGCCCTGGCGCTACGCCTGATCGACAGCCTGAACGTCCCCTACAACCTGGCCGGCAACGAACTGTTCAGTACCGCCAGTATCGGTATCGTGCTTTATCCCGAAGAGGTGCAGAACGTCGAACAGTTGCTGCGCAATGCCGACTCCGCGCTGTTCAAGGCCAAGGGTAGCGGGCGTTCCACCTACGCGTTCTACTCCCAGGAACTGACCAGCCAGGCCCAGCAACGGCTGGAGCTTGCCAGTTCGTTGCGCCAGGCGCTGGAGCAGCAGCAACTGCGTGTGCACTACCAGGGCATCTATGACCTGAGCAATGGCCGGATCGTCAGTTTCGAGGCGCTGGTGCGCTGGCTCCACCCGGAGCAGGGGCTCATCCCTCCCGCGGCCTTTATCCCCATTGCCGAAGAAAGCGGCATGATCAGCGCCATCGACCACTGGGTCCTCGAGGAAGCCTGCCGCCAGATGCAGCTCTGGCTGTCGCAGGGAAAGGTACTGCGTTTCGTGTCAGTGAATATCTCCAGCCGGCTTTTCAGTCACGCCGACCTGGACCAGCACATTGCCCGTATCCTGCGCAGGACCGGCCTTGAGCCCAGGTACCTGGAACTGGAAATCACCGAAAGCGCGGTCATGGAAGACCCCGATGCCGCCAGTGTCCTGCTCGCCAGACTGCGTGCCCTGGGCGTACGCCTGGCCATCGACGACTTCGGCACGGGCTACTCTTCGCTGCTGCGCCTGAAAAGCATGAAAGTGCACAAACTGAAGATCGACCAGGGCTTCATCAGCGGCCTGCCGGATGACCAGGAGGACGCGGCCATCACCCGCTCGGTCATCGGCCTGGCGCACAACCTCGGCCTGTGCGTGGTCGCGGAAGGTGTCGAAACCGCCGAGCAGGCGGCATTCCTGTTGCAGGAAGGCTGCGATTTCGGACAGGGCTATGGCTTTGCCAGACCCCAGGCCGCCAGCGATATCGACTGGTGCGACAGTACGATGTCCTACGGACAAAGAATCACAGTATAAACATGGTTTCAAAAGCCAAGATGGCAATGTGCCAATATCCACAGTAATCTTGAGGCTATATCAGACCTAGCTGCAGACGAATCTGCACATCCTGTGTCCATGAGCCTCAGCCCCCCCTCGACCATCAGGCAACTCCTGTCCCGCCGCAACGGTATCGCATGGCTGGTCCTGCTGCTCAGCCTGCTGGTGCAGTTCATTACACTTCTGCATCTGCACAGGAACGAGTCGCGGGCGGCCAGCCAGCAGTTCGACATTCTCACGGTCAAGGCCAGCGAGGCCATTCGCCATCGCCTGCTCAGCCATGAGCGAGCCCTGCATGGCGCCGCCGGGCTGCTCGCGGCCCTCGGTGAACCGAGCCAGCGACAATGGCGCGAGTATGTCCGCAACCTGCAGTTGCAGAGTCAATACCCGGGAACCCGGCAGTTGGGCTACGCCCCGGTCATCGGCGCCAGGGACCGAGCGGCGCATGAAGCGCGGATGCGCAGTGAGCTGGCGGCTGACTATCGTGTCCATCCCCAGAGCGGACACCGCGTCCATATACCGGCCAGCCATGTGGAGCCGCTCACGAAGCAGGCGCCTGTCGGGCCGGGGTACGACATGTTCAGCCACGACCTGCTGCGCAGGACCATGCAGCGCGCGGCACGTGAGAACCAGCCCCGCATGGTCGGCACGGCTGGGCCGGGCATGCAGGACGAGCAGCCCGCGCTATTGCTCTATCTGCCGGTCTACCATGGAGGCCTCGCACCGGACACCTCTTCGCAACGGCTGCAGGCATTGCGCGGGTTCGTCTACAGCAGCCACCACATCGACCACTTGCTGCAGGGGATTCCCGACCTCATCGACCATCAACTTGCCCTGGAAATCCATACATCCCAGGGCGACGGCCCTTCCTCGCCACTCTACAGCAACCGTGACGAGGCCTCTCACGACCGGGCGCCGCGCTACAGCCGACAGTTGCCGCTCGACCTGTACGGGCAGAACTGGGACCTGCGGCTGCAGAGCGAACCGCCGTTCGAGAAACGCTTCCACAGCAACGAACCCCTGCTGGCGGCGCTTGGTATCGGCCTTAGCCTGACGCTGTTCTTCTACGCATCATCCCTGGGCGCTCGCAACAACCGCGCCGAACATCTCGAGCAGATGACCGAACATATCCAGCGGAACAAGCAGGCCCTCAGGCTCAGTGAAGAACGCCTGAGCCTGGCATTGAAAGGCAGCAACGACGGCCTGTGGGACCTGAATCTGGAGGTCGGGACCTTCTATGCCTCCACCCGGGCCTGGCAGATGCTTGGCTATCGGCCAGGGGAGCTGGAGCCGCCCCCCAGCCTGTGGCAACGTCTCATGGAGCCCGATGAGCGCCAGCAGAGCAAGATCCGCCTGGCACAGTTGATGAGTTCGAACACCGAGTATTTCGCTACCGAACAGCACCTGATGCACAAATCTGGCATGCTCGTGCCGGTGCTGCTGCGTGGCTATATCCTCAGGGATCAGGATAACCGACCTCTGCGCATCAGCGGCACGCTCATGGACCTGACCGAACGCAAGCAGAGCGAGCGCCTGAAGAACGAGTTCATCGCCACGCTCAACCATGAACTGCGCACCCCCCTGGCTTCCATCTCGGGCGCCCTTGGCCTGATCAATGGAGGCAGCCTGGGGCCGGTACCCGCGACACTGCAACAGATGCTCGACATAGCCCAGCGCAACAGCCAGCGCCTCGGCCACCTGATCGACGACCTGCTGGACATGGACAAGATCGCCGCCGGCAAGATGGTTTTCGACTTTCATGCCCAGCCACTGCCGCGCCTCCTCGAAGATGCCCTGACCAGCAACCAGGCCTATGCCACGGAGCACGATGTCCGATTGCTACCCGCCGGTACGCCGGATGTCCGGCTCTGGGTCGACTATTCCAGGCTGCAACAGGTGCTGGGCAATTTCCTGAGCAACGCGATCAAGCACACGCCACCGGGCAAATGCGTATGGATCGGCGCCAGACTGCGTGACGGCCATGCCAGGATCGAGGTCGAGGACCAGGGGCCCGGAATCACCCAGGAGTTCTCGCCCAGGGTATTCGAGAAGTTCGCCCAGGCCGGTGCGCCGGGCAATCGCAACAAAGGCGGTACAGGGCTGGGGCTGTCGATTTCCAAGGAGCTGATCGAACGCATGGGGGGCAGGATCGGCTTCGACTCGCCCGCAGGCCTGGGCGCGACATTCTGGTGCGAACTCCCCCTTCACCAGCAGAACGGGAACGATCACCAGCCAGGCAGCCCTCGCCTCCTCGTGGTGGAGGACGAGCCGGACACCGGGCGCATGCTGCACATCATGCTGCATGAAGCGGGTTACACAGTCGACCGTGTGCAGAACCTCGGCCTGGCGCGGGAGCGATTGGCGCAGACAACCTACAAGGCCATGACGCTCGACATGCACCTGCCCGACGGCAGCGGCCAGCAACTGATCGAGGAGATCCGCGGCACACCGGGCACGAAGGCGCTGCCAATCATCGTGATCTCCGCCAGCCATGACGCCGACCGGGCGGAATTGCCCGGTGTGCAATGGCTGCACAAACCGGTGTTCTCGGCCCAGTTGCTCAACACCCTGCAACAGCTCGTCGACAAGGCCTGAAACCCGCAAGGGAGCAGCCGCAAGCGATCCTGGCGTGATGCGCGCGGAGCACGCTCAGGCACGGAATTGCTAGCCAGCGACGGCCAGAAGGGTGGCCGGGATGGCGCACCACAAAAAACCCCGTGGCCGGCAGGTCACGGGGTTCATGCGCAACACTCACAGCAGCCTTGGCAATCAGTCCTTGAAGACATCGCTCACGGATTGCAGCGGATAATTCGCCGGATAAGGCAGAGTCGCCACGCCCGTCTCGATCGCAGCCTTGGCCACGGCATCGGCCACCAGGGTGATCAGGCGCGGGTCCATCGGCTTCGGAATGATGTATTCACGGCCGAACTCCAGCGCTTCCAGGCCATAGGCCGCACTCACTTCGGCCGGCACCGGCAGCTTGGTCAGGTCACGCAGGGCCAGCGCCGCGGCGATCTTCATCTCTTCGTTGATACGGGTCGCGCGCACATCCAGCGCGCCACGGAAGATGAAGGGGAAGCCCAGCACATTGTTGACCTGGTTCGGGTAATCCGAACGCCCGGTGGCCATGATCACGTCGTCGCGGGTCGCATGGGCCAGCTCGGGGGCGATCTCCGGGTCCGGATTGGAGCAGGCGAAGACGATCGGGTTGGCCGCCATGCGCTTGAGGCCTTCGGCGCTCAGCAGGTTGGCGCCGGAGAGGCCGACGAACACATCGGCGCCATCCAGCGCATCATCCAGGGTGCGCTTGTCGGTTTCGTGGGCGAAAGCGGCCTTGTACTGGTTCAGGTCATCGCGGCCGGCGTGGATCACGCCCTTGCGATCGATCATGAAGATATTCTCGATCCGGGCACCCACGCTCACCAGCAGCTTCATGCAGGAGGTCGCAGCGGCGCCAGCACCCAGGCAGACGATCTTCGCCTGCTCGATGGTCTTGCCGGCGATCTCCAGCGCGTTGAGCATGCCGGCGGCGGTGACGATGGCGGTGCCATGCTGGTCATCGTGGAAGACCGGGATATCGCATTGCTCGATCAACGCCCGTTCGATCTCGAAACACTCGGGCGCCTTGATATCTTCCAGGTTGATGCCACCGAAAGTGATGGAAATGCGCTTGACCGTGTCGATGAAGGCTTGCGGGCTTTCCGCGTCCACTTCGATATCGAACACATCGACACCGGCGAAACGCTTGAACAGCACGCCCTTGCCTTCCATGACCGGCTTGGAAGCCAGAGGCCCTAGATTGCCCAGGCCCAGGATCGCGGTGCCATCGGAAATAACCGCCACCAGATTACCCTTGCCCGTGTATTTGTAGGCCAGTTCGGCATCACGGGCGATTTCGCGCACCGGCTCGGCGACACCCGGGCTGTAGGCCAGGGCAAGGTCGCGTGCAGTTGCGGTGGGCTTGGTCAGCTCGACACTCAGCTTGCCCGGCCGGGGCTGGGCGTGATAGTCGAGAGCGGCAGTTTTCAAGTCAGTCATGTGGCATATCCGCTTATTTTATTGGGACAGACGGGCCGGCGAGCATACGCCAATCGAGCGGCGCCTCACAAGCCAGCCACGGGGCGTGGCTGTCAAGCCCGCGGGCTACGACTTTCTGCCTAGACGAAGGCCTTATATTGAGAGAAAACGCTTCAGTCCCGCCGAATGGCCAGCATCGACGGATGAGTGATCCGCAGCGACCAACGGGCCTGGCCGGAGCTCTGTGTGCGGCCGGCACGGTCGACCACCCAGCCCCGGACTTCGACCTCGCGCCCCACCAGCGAACCCGGGTGATACTCCGTAAAAGCGCTTGCCTGCTGGAGCGGAACGTTCAGCACCAGCGAATGGCCCATGTCCAGCCAGAGGCCGCCACGGTTGCGATCGACGGATTTCACGCGCCCCGAGAGTAGTGCGAAGCCACCCTGGCTGACATCCGCCACAGACTGGATCGGCGGCTTGCGCCACAGTCCCTTGCGCTGATCGCGGGCTGCTTTTTCGGCGTCCAGGTGGCAATCGAGCAGACGTGTATTGGGCGCGACTGCGACAACGTACCCCAGCCCCTCAGCCAGCAGAGCGGCCTCCAGGTTGTCGCCTCGGCGGTCGTAGACATGGGCCAGCAGCCGACCGTAACGATCCCTTGGATCATCACCCGCCTCGAGCATCACCTGGTTGGCGCTGGCCCTGACCCGCTTCTGCAATTCGCGAGTCGCAGCTTGCGCGAAGGCCTCGGCCTGCTTGCCCTTGCCGCCCTGCTCGGGCGTATTCAGGCCGATCATGCGCACGCTGCGGCCATCGGCCAGACGCAAGGTATCGCCATCGACCACTCGTGCCACTTCGACCAGCCGTGCATCCCGTGGCGCCGGGCAGAATGCCCAGGCCGGCAAGGCCATGCAGGCACACACGAAAAAGGCGCCCACCAGGGACGCCTTTTTCGAATACACGGAAAACCTCATCGGGCTTTCTGCGCCACAGCGCATTACTTGGCGCCGAATACGCCGAAACGCTGGTTGAAGCGGTCGATACGACCACCGGTATCCAGGACTTTCTGCTTGCCGGTGTAGAACGGGTGGCACTCGGAGCAAACGTCGATGCTCAGGCTCTTGCCCAGGGTGGAGCGGGTCTTGATGACGTTGCCACAACTGCAGGTGGCGTCGATCTCGACGTAATTCGGGTGGATATCGGCTTTCATGGGTGATTCCTCGAAGTGTCGTGCCGCCACTCGGCCCTATGCCAAGTACCGCACGAATCAGGGCGCGCATGATAGCAGAGCGACGGAGGGGTGCAAGCGCTTCACATCGCCGGGTAGACTCACCCGCTGGGCGGCGTTCCCGCTCTGTTCGCCCGGTCTATCGCTTTCCAGCGCCCTTTCGGCCTTTCGCTGTTTTTTCCAGCACATGGTGCGATCACTGCCCGAACGCTTGGCCCATGGCAGCCGCGCCCCTTATCCTTCGGCAACTCCGGATTGCACAGGCCCGCCATGCTCCAGCCAGCCCACGCCCCCTCCTACTATGCAGCCACGACCAACCGTGAGCTGGCCTTCAAAACGCTGCGCGGCGAGGCACGCGCCGATGTCTGTATCGTCGGCGGCGGCTACAGCGGTCTGAACACCGCGATAGAGCTGGCCGAGCGCGGCTTCTCCGTGGCACTGCTGGAGGCCCGGCGCATCGGCTGGGGCGCCAGCGGGCGCAACGGCGGCCAGTTGATCCGTGGTGTCGGCCATGATGTCGAGCGATTCCACTCTATCATCGGTGCCGAGGGTGTCGACCAGCTCAAGCGCATGGGCTTCGAGGCGGTGGATATCGTGCGCCAGCGGATCGAGCGCTACGCCATCGACTGCGACCTGCGCTGGGGCTACTGCGATCTGGCGACCAAACCCCGTCATCTGCGAGGCTTCCAGGAGGACTTCGAAGACCTCATGCGACTTGGTTATCCACACCCACTGCGCCAGGTGCCGGCGGACGAGATGGGCGAGATCATCGGTTCATCGCGCTACCTGGGCGGGCTGGTGGACATGGGCTCGGGGCATCTGCATCCGCTCAACCTGGCCTTGGGCGAGGCCGCCGTGGCACAGTCGCTGGGGGTGCGCCTTTTCGAAGGCTCCGCGGTGGAGCGCATCGAATACGGCCCGAGCGTGCGGGTGCATACCGCCCACGGGCAGGTGCATGCCGAAACCATGGTGCTGGCCTGCAACGCCCACCTGGGCAAGCTCGAGCGCAGCCTGTCGAGCAGGGTGCTGCCCGCTGGCAGCTATATCATCGCCACCGAGCCGCTCCCGCAGGCACTGTGCCGGGAATTGCTGCCGCAGAACATGGCGGTCTGCGACCAGCGCGTGGCGCTCGATTACTTCCGCCTGTCCGCCGACGGACGCCTGCTGTTCGGCGGTGCCTGCCATTATTCGGGTCGCGACCCACGGGATATCGCCGCCTATATGCGACCGAAAATGCTCGAAGTCTTCCCGCAACTGGGCAATGTCGCCATCGACTACCAGTGGGGCGGTACGATCGGCATCGGTGCCAATCGCCTGCCACAGATCGGGCGCCTGGAACATCAGCCCAACGTGTTCTACGCCCAGGCCTACTCCGGGCACGGCCTGAATGCCACGCACCTGGCGGCGCGCCTGCTCGGCGAAGCCATTGCCGGGCAGCGCAGTGATCGTTTCGACCTGTTCGCGCGCATCCCGCACCCGGCGTTCCCGGGAGGCCCACTGTTGCGCTCGCCGCTGCTGGCACTGGGCATGCTGTGGTATCGCTTGAAGGATCTACTGTGAGCTTTCGGGCGAATCGCTGTCTATCCAGAGGTCTGTCGCCGTTTCAACGCACACCACGGACAAAGCGCCAACCGCCCTGCAGTAGTGGACCGGGAACGTAAATGCAATCACCCAGATACCTGTTGTTACTGGCGCTGGCCCTGCTGGCCGGCTGCATGTCGCAAAGCACGTCCGAGCCCTCTCATGCGCTGCCGCCCGGCCTGTCGCCCCTCGGCGAACGAGTGCAGGAGCTGGCCAGCCGACAGGCACCGGGCACGTCCGGCTTCCGCCTGCTGCCATCCAGCACCGAGGCTTTCAGCGCCCGCGCCGAACTGATCCGCGCCGCCCGCACGAGCCTGGATATCCAGTACTACATCGTGCACGACGGGCTGACCACCCGCGCCCTGGTGCATGAACTGCTGCAGGCGGCCGATCGCGGCGTGCGTATTCGCATCCTGCTCGACGACACCACCAGCGACGGCAACGACTACCGCATCGCCAAGCTGGCGGCGCACCCGAACATCCACTTGCGTGTCTTCAACCCCCTGCACCTGGGCCGCAGCACCGGCATCACGCGTGCCGCCGGGCGGCTGCTGAACCTGTCACTGCAACATCGGCGCATGCATAACAAGCTGATGCTCGCCGACAGCAGCCTGGCGATCGTCGGCGGTCGCAACCTGGGCGACGAGTATTTCGACGCCGACCAGGTACTCAACTTCACTGATATCGACCTGCTCGGCGTCGGCCCGGTCGCCGGGCAACTGGCCAGTAGTTTCGACCAGTACTGGAACCACGCGCTGAGCGCGCCGATCCAGCAATTCCTGCGTACGCCACCGGATGACAGGGACCTGCGCCGTGCACAGCGCCAGCTGCGGCGCGCCCTCGACGAGGCGGTACACACCCAGCCGACCCGCTACCGGCGGCTGATGGCCTACCAGAGCGATCCGCAACTGCCGGGCTGGCTGGCCGGGCTGACCTGGGCCCCGGCCACCGCCATGTGGGACGACCCGGACAAGATCAGCGCCAACGGCCTGCCCGATCCCGAACTGCTGCTGACCACCCAGTTGCAACCGGCCATGCAGCAGGTCAGTGAGGAACTGACCCTGGTGTCGGCCTATTTCGTGCCTACCCGTACCGGCGTCGACTATCTCTCGGAACGGGCCGCCGCGGGTGTGAACATCCGCCTGCTGACCAATGCCCTGGAAGCGACGGACGTACCCGCCGTGCACGGTGGCTACGCCCCCTACCGCAAGGCCTTGTTGAGAAACGGCGTCCAGCTCTTCGAGCTGCGCCGCCAGCCCGAGGAGAAAGTCTCCTACAGCCTGAGCGGCGACTCCGAATCCAGCCTGCACAGCAAAGCGGCAGTGCTCGACCAGAAACAGGTGTTCATCGGCTCCTTCAACCTCGATCCGCGCTCGGTATTGTGGAATACCGAAGTCGGCATCCTGGTCGACAGCCCGGAACTGGCACGCGAGGTTCACCAGCTATTGCTCGAAGGCATGGCACCCGCCATCAGCTACGAAGTGCGGTTGCGCGAACGCGATGGCAGCCTGCAACTGGTCTGGATCGCCGAGAACCAGGGGCAGTTGGAAATCCTCGAAAAGGAACCCGGCAACCTGTGGCGGCGCTTCAATGCCTGGGTCGCCAATGCCATCGGCCTGGAGCGCATGCTCTAAGGTCTGTTGAGGTTTCGGCGCGACCGCGCCGGTGCCTGCGTCCTGCGCAAGCTCCAGGGATGGAGTGAATGCCGCAAGCCCGTCGGGAACGGGCGCGGCCTGACCGGGGCTATTCGCCGAAACCTCAACAACCCCTAGTGCAGCAGCCATAAGCGGGAAGCTTGACGCCGTTGCAGGGCGGGCCTTGCAGGTGCGCCATGCACTTCCAGCCTATGGCTTCAGTGTCGAGGTAACCCCTATGCGCACACGTCCCCATTCACTCTTCCGGTCGATAGCCGAGCCGCAGGCCGCCCCAGTGCCGGCCCTTGACCATGATCGGCACCGACAGATCGTGCATCAGTTCGCCGGTATCACGGCTGTAGGTCTGCAACAGCAGGTTGCGCTGGTGGCTGCCACAACGCGCACCGGTGCGGTCATTGAACAGCCGCTTGCTGCGACTGCGCACACGGTCGACCTGCGGATCGCCTACCGGCGGGTGGGCGAAAGCCCGGTTATGGGTCGGCACATAGCCTTCCGGCGTCGTGGCGATGGCATATATCAGCCCGTCATGGCGTTCGAGCAAAGGCTCCTGGATAGCGGGCAGCACCGCATCCGCATAACCATCGAAGCGGGTGTGGTAGCGTAGCGGATCGCTGCCGGCCTGGGCCTGGTAGTTACGGTCGAACAGATCGTCCAGTGAAATCTTCCCTGCCGCCATGTCCGCCTCGAAACGCTCGGCGATCTGCCGCGCGCCCTGGCGCGCCAGATCGTAGAAGAACTGATGGTAGTCGTCGAGCTGGACCTCGGCCAGTTGCTCGCTGACCGTCTCCGCCTGGCTGACCAGCAGCTCCGCGGCCTGCTCCAGGCGCAGGGTCTGTTCCTCACTCTCGACAGCGTCGGCGCGCAACTGGTCGAGGGCGACGAACAGCCCGGTCAGGCGCTCATGGCTGCTGGACGTGCCGCAGGCGATCTGCCCGACCTGCGCCTCCACGTCGCCCGCCAGCTCGGCGATACCGCTCAATTGTTCACCCATGCCGGCAATCCGCTCCGCCGCCTCATCCAGCTCCCGCGCCTGCTGCTGGATATAGCTGACCACCGCCTCGCCCTGCTGGCGAATATCGGTCACCATCCGCCCGACCTCCTCGGTGGCGCTGGAAGTCCGCGCCGCCAGGTTGCGCACTTCATCGGCCACCACGGCGAAGCCGCGCCCGGCCTCCCCGGCACGCGCGGCCTCGATGGCGGCATTGAGCGCCAGCAGGTTGGTCTGGCTGGCGATGGACTGGATCACGTCGGTGATCTGGCGGATCTCCTCGGTACGCGCCGACAGGCCATCGACCAGTTCCCGGCTGGTCTCGGTCTGCTCGCTCAGTTGCTGCATGCAGCCGATGGCCTGTTGCAGGGCCTGCCGCCCACTGTCGCTGCTGGCGCGCACCGACTCGGCGGCCTGCAAGGCCTCGCGGGCGCGTTCGGCGCTGTCCTGGCCGGTCGCCGCGATGGCATGCGCGCCCTCGGCAATCTCGCCGACCGCGCCACGTTGCGAATGCAGGCGGGCAGCCAGTTGCTCGACGCTGAAGGCAACACGCGCCGAAGCCAGTGCATTTTCACAGGTGTGCCGGGACAGACGCTTGCTCAGGTCGCCGAAGCCCTGCTCGACGGCCGCAGGCGCCTCGTCGCGCCCTCGCTCACCACGAAGCCAGGGCCATAACGCGAAAGCCAGCACGGCGGCAACCTGCACGAACAAGGGTGGCTGCAGCTTCTGCAGGACGAACAGCAGGCCCAGCAGGAACAGCACGTGCAACAGGAACATGACAGGATGAAGGCGAAAGGCGGGACGCATAGTGGCGACCTCTTGTTGTTTTTGTCGGACCGGTTCTATTTACCAGACATTCCCATGAAGAACACAGTCTTCATTGGTAGCAGAAAGCCATAAGCGGGAAGAGGAAATCACCGTCGACATTGACGCTGGATGCACGACGAACAGCTCGTGCAGCGCCCACCTCCAGCTTAGCCTGCGACCGCTCCGTTCAGATCCAGCCATATTCGGCCATCGACAGCGGCTCGCCATCGCCGACGATGAAATGATCGAGCAGCCGTACATCGACGTATTCCAGCGCTTCCTTGAGCCGGCGGGTCAGCAGCCGGTCGGCCGGACTCGGCTCGGTGATTCCGGAAGGGTGGTTATGGGAAAGGATGAGCGCCGCGGCATTCTGCGCCAGGGCACGCTTGATCACCTGCCGCGGATAGACGCTGGCGCTATCGACCGTGCCCTGGAACAGCACTTCGAAGGCGATGACCCGGTGCTTGGCATCGAGAAAGAGGCAGGCGAACTGCTCGTGGGGCTCATGCCGCAGCCGCGCCTTGAGAAAATCGCGTACCGCTTGCGGGCTCTCCAGCGCGGAATCGCGCTGCATGCGTTCGGCCAGATGCCGCCGGGACATCTCCAGCACCGCCTGCAACTGGGCGAACTTCGCCGGACCGAGCCCGAGGTGGCGGCAGAACGAACGCTGATCGGCCTCGAGCAGGCTGCGCAGGCTACCAAAGTCCTTGACCAGGAGGCGCGCCAGGTCCACCGCGCTTTTGCCAGCCACCCCGGTGCGCAGGAAGATCGCCAGCAGCTCCGCATCGGAAAGGACCATCGGCCCATGCTTGAGCAACTTTTCCCGGGGCCGCTCGTCGGTCGGCCAGTGCCGAATGCTCATGCCACCTCCCTGTGCCCGGCTCCTTGCAGCGCATGGCGCGATCGCCCCGCCCGGCCTCCAGCACTTTTATCGAGACGTTTGGCGCTGTGCTATCTTATCGGCCTTTTTGATGCCGTATGCTCGGGAAATGCGTGCGGCATTTCACATTTCCAACAAGGCAGGTCTATGCAACGGTTGTATCGCAAACGCATCGTCCTGGGGGTCGGCGGTGGCATCGCCGCCTACAAGAGCGCGGAGCTGGTACGCCGGCTGCGCGATCATGGCGCCGAGGTCCGCGTGGTGATGACCCAGGGCGGCCGCGAGTTCATCACGCCACTGACGCTCCAGGCCCTGTCCGGGCACCCGGTCCACCTCGACCTGCTCGACCCCGCCGCCGAGGCGGCCATGGGCCATATCGAGCTGGCACGCTGGGCCGACCTGGTGCTGATCGCGCCGGCCACCGCCGATCTCATCGCGCGCCTGGCCCAAGGCCTCGCCAACGACCTGCTGACCACCCTGGTGCTGGCGACCAATGCGCCGGTCGCCCTGGCGCCAGCCATGAACCAGGCGATGTGGGCCGACCCGGCGACCCAGGCCAACTGCGCGCGCCTGACGGAACGCGGCCTGCGCCTGCTCGGCCCGGCGGCCGGCAGCCAGGCCTGCGGCGATGTCGGCCTCGGACGCATGCTGGAACCGGAGGAGCTGGCGCAGTCCGCCGCCGACAGTTTCGAGAACGGCCTGCTGACCGGCCGCCACCTGCTGATCACCGCCGGCCCGACCCAGGAAAACATCGACCCGGTGCGCTACATCACCAACCACAGCTCCGGGCGCATGGGCTTCGCCCTGGCCGAGGCCGCCGCCGAGGCCGGCGCCCGCGTGACCCTGGTGGCCGGCCCGGTATTCCTGCCGACCCCCGAGCGGGTGCAGCGCATAGATGTCATCAGCGCCCGCGACATGCTCACGGCCTGCGAAGCGGCCATGCCCTGCGACCTGCTGATCGCCGCCGCCGCCGTCGCCGACTATCGCCCCGAGGTCGTCGCGCCGCACAAGCTGAAGAAAGACCCCGCCAACGGCGATGGCCTGCTGCTGCAGATGGTGCGCAACCCGGATATCCTCGCCACCCTGGCCGGTCGGCCAGACCGCCCGTTCAGCGTCGGCTTCGCCGCCGAGACCGAGAACCTGCTGGCCTACGCGACCCGCAAGCTGCGCGACAAGAATCTCGACCTGATCATCGCCAACGACGTGGCCAACCCCAGCATCGGCTTCAACAGCGAAGAGAACGCGGTCACCGCCATCGACCGCCAACAGCACGAAACCCGTTTCGGCCAGGCCAGCAAGGGGCATATCGCCCGGCAACTGGTGGCCTTTATCGCCGAGCGGTTCAATCATCCGGAACGTACCCGTCAGGTTTGACCATGCATCGACTCCAAGCCCGTATCCTCGACCCTCGCCTCGGCCAGGACTTCCCCCTGCCGCAATACGCCACCAGCGGCTCCGCCGGGCTGGACCTGCGCGCCATGCTGCAGCAGGACACAGCGCTGCGACCGGGCGAAACCCTGCTGATCCCCACCGGCCTGTCGATCCATATCGCCGACCCGGGCCTCGCCGCCCTGGTCCTGCCCCGTTCGGGCCTGGGCCACAAGCACGGTATCGTGCTCGGTAACCTGGTCGGGCTAATCGACTCTGACTACCAGGGCGAACTGATGGTGTCCTGCTGGAACCGTGGCCAGGGCGATTTCACTATCGCGGTGGGCGAACGTATCGCACAGTTGGTGCTGGTCCCGGTGATCCAGGCGCAGTTCGAGCTGGTCGAGCAGTTCGACGACTCCGAGCGCGGCGCCGGCGGCTTCGGCCACTCCGGCCGTCAGTAACGCGACCCATAGGGTGCGCCATGCGCACCGGGACAATAGCTTCAGCCGCCCGGTTTGTTGAAAGAACCCGATTCGAATCCGCAGCAGGCCCCGCCTCGCCGCATCAGGAGCGAAACCTCATGAGCAACAGTGCCCCCCCACACCTTCCCGCCACGATCTTTCGTGCCTACGATATCCGTGGCGTGGTCGGCGACACCCTGACCAACGACACCGCCTACTGGGTCGGTCGCGCAGTCGGCGCGGAAAGTCTGGCCAAGGGCGAAGCCAGTGTCTCGGTCGGCCGCGATGGGCGGCTGTCCGGCCCGGAGCTGGTCAAGCACCTGATCCAGGGCCTGGCCGACAGCGGTTGCCAGGTCAGCGACGTTGGCATGGTGCCGACGCCGGCGCTCTACTACGCCGCCAATATCCTCGCCGGCAAATCCGGCGTGATGCTCACTGGCAGCCATAACCCGCCGGACTACAACGGTTTCAAGATCGTCGTCGCCGGCGACACCCTGGCCAACGAGCAGATCCAGGCCTTGCGCCAGCGCATCGAGGACAACGACCTGAGCGAAGGCCAGGGCAGTATCGGGCAGGTCGACGTGCTGCAAGGCTATTTCGAACGAATCACCGGTGATATTCGGCTGGCCAGGCCGCTGAAGGTCGTGGTCGATTGCGGCAACGGCGTGGCCGGGGTCATCGCCCCACGGCTGATCGAGGCACTCGGCGCCCAGGTGATCCCACTGTTCTGCGAGGTGGACGGTAACTTCCCCAATCACCACCCCGACCCCGGCAAACCGGAGAACCTGGTCGACCTGATCGCCAGGGTCAAGGCCGAGAACGCCGACCTGGGCCTGGCCTTCGACGGCGACGGCGACCGTGTCGGCGTGGTCACCAACACCGGCAGTATCGTCTACCCCGACCGCCTGCTGATGCTGTTCGCCAAGGATGTGCTGTCGCGCAACCCCGGCGCGGAAATCATCTTCGACGTCAAGTGCACCCGCCGTCTCACCCCGCTGATCAAGGGCTATGGCGGCCGGCCGCTGATGTGGAAGACCGGCCACTCACTGATCAAGAAAAAGATGAAGGAAACCGGTGCCCTGCTGGCCGGCGAGATGAGCGGCCATGTGTTCTTCAAGGAGCGCTGGTTCGGCTTCGACGACGGCATCTACAGCGCCGCCCGCCTGCTGGAAATCCTCAGCCAGCAGGCGCAGGACGCCGAAAGCCTGTTCGCCGGCTTCCCGGGCGATGTGTCCACGCCGGAGATCAACATCACGGTGACAGAAGAAAGCAAATTCACCATCATTGACGCGCTGCAACGCGACGCCCAGTGGGGCGAGGCCAGCCTGACCACCATCGACGGCGTGCGCGTCGATTACCCTCGGGGCTGGGGCCTGGTCCGCGCCTCCAACACCACGCCGGTACTGGTGCTGCGTTTCGAGGCCGAGAGCGAGGAAGAGATCCGTCGCATCCAGGAGGTGTTCCGCGCCCAGTTGCACAACGTCGCACCCGACCTCAAACTGCCGTTCTGACTATTTCATCGCCGTCCCTGACTTGCTCTGGAGTCCTGCATGACCCTCAGCCGTGAAGCTGCCACCCAATTCGCCCAGGTACTGTCCGAGGCGCTGCCTTATATCCGCCGCTTCGTCGGCAAGACGCTGGTGATCAAGTACGGCGGCAACGCGATGGAGAACGAGGAGTTGAAGACCGGCTTCGCCCGCGACATCGTGCTGATGAAGGCGGTCGGCATCAACCCGGTGGTGGTGCACGGCGGCGGGCCGCAGATCGGCGACCTGCTCAAGCGCCTGAACATCGAAAGCCATTTCATCGACGGCATGCGGGTCACCGACAGCCAGACCATGGACGTGGTGGAAATGGTGCTCGGTGGCCAGGTCAACAAGAGCATCGTCAGCCTGATCAACCAGCATGGCGGCAGCGCCATCGGGCTGACCGGCAAGGATGCCAACCTGATCCGCGCGAAGAAACTTCGGGCCACTCGCCAGACCCCGGAAATGACCCAACCGGAAATCATCGATATCGGCCATGTCGGCGAAGTCACCGAAATCAACATCGACCTGCTGAATCGCCTGGTCAATGGCAACTTCATTCCGGTCATCGCCCCGATCGGTGTCGGCGCGCATGGCGAAACCTACAACATCAACGCCGACCTGGTGGCCGGCAAGGTGGCCGAGGCGCTGAAGGCCGAGAAGCTGATGCTGCTGACCAACATCGCCGGGCTGATGGACAAACAGGGCAAGGTGCTGACCGGCCTGAGCACCGCCCAGGTGGACGCGCTGATCGCCGACGGCACCATCTACGGTGGCATGCTGCCGAAGATCCGCTGCGCCCTGGATGCGGTGCAGGAAGGGGTGACCAGCGCCCATATCATCGACGGGCGCGTGCCCAACGCGGTGCTGCTGGAAATCTTCACCGACATCGGCGTCGGCACCAAGATCACCAATACCCACTGAAAGCTGCGCGCGAAGTGTGGGGGGACGGCGCGCACGGGCAAGCGCGCCGGGCAGTGGTCAAATGCCGTATTGCGCCCGATAGGCTTCGACCGCGGGTAGATGCCGCTGCAACTCGGCATCCTCGGCCAGGTACTGCAGGACCTGCGACAGCGAAACGATGCTGATCACCGGTATCCCGTAGTCCCTCTCGACTTCCTGGATCGCCGACAGCTCGCCCTGGCCCCGCTCCTGGCGGTTGAGGGCGATCAGCACGCCAGCGGCCCGGGCATTCTGCGCCTGAATGATCTGCATCACCTCGCGGATGGCCGTTCCGGCGGTAATCACATCGTCGACGATCAGTACCCGCCCATCCAGTGGCGCGCCCACCAGCGAACCACCTTCGCCATGGTCCTTGGCTTCCTTGCGGTTGAAGCACCAGGGCAGGTCGCGCCCATGCTGTTCGGCCAATGCCACGGCGGTCGCGGCCGCCAGCGGAATGCCCTTGTAGGCCGGGCCGAACAGCACATCGAAGTCGATCCCGCTATCGACGATGGCCGACGCGTAGAAACGCCCCAGTTGGGCCAGCGCCGCACCACTGTCGAACAACCCGGCATTGAAGAAATACGGGCTGGTACGCCCGGACTTGAGGGTGAATTCACCGAAACGGAGGACGCCTCGCTCGATGGCGAAGCGAATGAACTCGCGCTGATACGCCTGCATTGAAAGAACTTCCGAAAGATCAGGAATTTAGCTTTTGGCTAATTGCCAAGTGCTTGAGTTATCATACACGCACGTGTTTCTAGGGGCCATTTATGCGGATCATCAGCGTCAACGTGAATGGTATTCAAGCGGCGGTACAGCGGGGGTTGCTCAGCTGGCTGCAGGCGCAGAATGCCGATGTCATCTGTCTGCAGGATACCCGCGCCTCCGGCCTGGAGCTCGACGACCCGGCCTATCAGCTGGACGGCTACTTCCTGTATGCCTGTGATGCCGAGATCCCGCAACAGGGCGGTGTCGCGCTGTACTC
Source organism: Stutzerimonas kirkiae (assembly GCF_004327335.1). GTDB lineage: Bacteria > Pseudomonadota > Gammaproteobacteria > Pseudomonadales > Pseudomonadaceae > Stutzerimonas > Stutzerimonas kirkiae. Next base: position 27,706 of record NZ_QJUO01000017.1, read on the forward strand.
GAGGCTGCAGCCCAAGGCCATCATCACTGGGCTGGGTTTCGAAACGGCGGATCGTTATGGCCGCTACCTGCAAGCGGACTTCGACAAGGTCAGTATCGCCAGCCTGCTGCTGCCTTCCGGCCATGGCGGCGACGATAGCCTGAACCAGAAATTCAAGTTCATGGACGACTTCGCCCACTATCTGGACAAGCAGCGCCGCAAGCGCCGCGAGTACCTGTACTGCGGCTCCCTGTACGTGGCGCACCAGAAGCTGGACGTGAAGAACTGGCGCGAATGCCAGCAGGAGCCCGGTTTCCTGGCGCCCGAGCGGGCCTGGCTGGATGAGATATTCGGCACCATGGGCTATGTCGATGCCCTGCGCGAGGTGAACCGCGAAGGTGATCTCTACAGTTGGTGGGCAGACAGCGAGCAGGCGCAGTTGCTCAACCTGGGCTGGCGCCTCGACTACCAGATACTGACACCGGGCATGCGCCGCTTCGTGCGCAGCGCACGCCTGCCGAGCCAGCCGCGCTTCTCCCAGCACGCGCCGATGATCGTCGACTACGACTGGACCCTCAGCATCTAGCAGGGGCAGCCCTGGCCGCTCCCACGCAAGCGATATGCGATCGCCGTCAGGGCTCTAATCCCCCGCCGCCTTGATCGGCCGCCAGCAGAACGGGTAGCGGTAGGCCTGCCCTTCATTGGCCTTGATGCCGGCGATCACGCCCAGGATGACCGCGCCGATGATGACGATCCCGGCCAGGATGAACCCGACTATGACCAGCATCAGCAGCAGGCTGATAGCCAGCGCGATGGCCACGGTGATCTGGAAGTTCATCGCCTCGCGGCCCTGATCGTCGATGAAGGGATTCTGGTCCTTCTTGATCTGCCAGACGATCAACGGCCCGAACAGGTTTCCGAAGGGGAATACGAACCCCAGGGCTGCCGCGAAATGGCAAAGCATCGCCCACTGACGGGCCTGGTGATCCAGTGGCTGGTGTTCCTGTTCGCTCATGGTCGCACTCTCCATTCATTCATATTCGCTCAGGGTCGCAAGGCACTCACCCGGTGGCTCTGCCAGCGGTTGCGAACTCGACCCGGTTGCGCCCGTTGGCCTTTGCCTTGTAGAGGGCTTCATCGGCACGTGCCAGGATATGCTTGATCTCGCCATCGAGCATGGCGATACCGATACTCATGGTCACGCGGATCAGCTCTCCATCCACTTCGACAGCACTCCGCTCCAGACGACTGCGCAAACGCTCGGCCAGCACCTGCGCCCCGGCAAGACCGGTCGCCGGCAACAGTACCGCGAACTCCTCTCCCCCCAGGCGTCCCACCGTATCGCTCACGCGCAGCACTTCCCGCAGGATCTTCGCCAGATGCACCAGTACCTGGTCGCCCGCGGCATGTCCGAAATTATCGTTGACGCGCTTGAAGTGATCCAGGTCGAGCATCAGCAAAGCGCCCTTCTCTACGCCGGCGACGGGCTGGCCCAATACGTGCCGCATCCGTGACATGAAGGCATTGCGATTGGCCAGGCTGGTCAGCGGATCGGTCATGGCCATGCGCTCCAGGTCCATCTCCTTGCGCCGCTGCTCGGTAATGTCCTGGACAATGCACAGCCTGCCGGCATGGCTGACCTGATAGCGCACCACGACCAGCGATACGCGCAAGATCCGTCCGTCCTCCAGCAGGATATCCTGGAAACTCTCGGCATCCGCCATACAGATACCGGGCAACAGGGCGCCCAGCACGGAGCCGGATCGGCCGACCAGGGAATCCGGCTCCATCTCGAGCCCCAGGATATCCAGCAGCATCTGGTTGACCAGCAGAATGAGCCCTTCCTCATCTTCGACCAGCACACCACCGGGGAAATGCTCGATGATCGCTTGCAGACGCACGCGTACGGCGACCAGCGCCCTCTCGGCTTCACGGCGCTCCGTGGTATCGACCAGGGTCCAGATAACATCGCCATCGACGATATCCGGCTCCAACAAGGCCCCCTGGATGGAAAACCAGCGCGGGCGCCCCTGGGCATCGCGCAACTGGTATTCGACCTGGACCTTGCCAGTTTCCCGCAGGCTGCTGTAGAGCGACTGGAAGGCCTCGTAGCTCTCGTCATCGCAATGGATCACACGTGAGCTCTGCCCGTCGATCGGCGCACCACCGGCGGAGAACAGATCGACGGCCCGCTGGTTGGCAAGACGGATATGCCTGTCGTTGGAGGTCAGGAAAATCTCCGCTCCGTTATTGTCGAACAGCGCCGCCAGCATGTTGCGCTGGGCCACCTGCTGCGTGACATCGGACTGCACCCCCGCCATGCGCAGGGGCGTGCCATCAGCCGCACGCTGGGTAACCTTGGCGCGATTGCTGGTACGGATATAGTCGCCATTCTCATGCAGCAGGCGACATTCGCACTCGAAGGATGCGCTATGCCCGGCCAGGTGCGTACGCATCGCCTCTTCCAGGGCCGCCCGGTCATCCGGATGCACGCGCTCTTCGATCACCTGCCAGTTCTGCACGGAGGAAACCGCCGGCAAGCCGAGCATCTTCGCCCAGCGCGCATCGAAAATGACCTTGCCGGTGGCAAGCTCCAGTTCCCACGAGCCCATGTCACCGCCTTCCAGCGCCAGGCCAAGACGCTTCTCGCCCTCGCTCAGCAGCCGCCGGTCCTCGCCCAGCCGGGCGAACAGCAAGGCGATCCCCAGGCTGGCCAGCAGCAGGGTGGATGTGCCGAAAGCACTGCCCAGCAGGGCGAGCCGATTCTGCGCCTTCACGGCCAGCAGCGCCCGCTCCCGATCGAGGCCGACACTCACGATCAGTGGATAGTTTTCCAGACGCCGCCATGCATAGTCCCTCTCGACATCATCGAAAGGCGTCAAATAGCGATACTGCCCACTCTCGGCATCGCTCTCGTCCATGAACTCACGAACGGGCGACACCCGCGCACGCATGACTTCGGACTGGAAACTCGAACGCGCCAGGTAGTCACCATCGTTACGCAGCAGGAGGGCGACATCATCATCCTCACTGAACACCGAGCGGAAATAGCTGGAGATGTAGTCGGGAGAAACCGAAACCACCAGCACGCCATCGAAAACCCCCTGCTGGTGGAGCGGATAGGAAAGCGGGATCGTCCAACGCCCGGAAACCCGCCCCAGCACAGGGCGGCCAATGAACAGATGCTCCGACTCCGCACTGGCCTGTGCCTGAAAATGCTCGCGGTCCGCAACGGACACCCGGCCCTGCAATCGTCCGTGGCTGGAGTAGATGACATCGCCGCTACGATCGACGATGGAAATCTGCATGAAGCTCTCTGGCGGAAAGATTTCCAGGGCGCTGTGCACCGAGAGCTCGAAGTAGTCCATCTGCCCGGTCTGGTACTTGGCCGCCAGGCTGCGCGCCAGATACTCGAGGCCGAACATCAGGGTCGTGACCTGCGAGGTCAGCGCATCCGCCATCTGCATGGCCCGCAGGCGGGTCTGCTCTTCGGCATTGTTCAACTGCGTCCGCTGGGCATTGAACAAGGCGCCCCAATACAGCAGGCAGGCCAGCAGTACGAGTGACAGGGACAGGATTATACGCGGCGGAAAACAGCGTAAGGCAGGCACTCGGCATCACCCTGAATATAGATGTCGAAACGGGGCATGCCAGCGGCATGCGGACTATACGCTGCGCCCGACGGGCGCAACCGGACTCACTCCTGCGACAAGGCTGCCCGCTGAATGGCGAACAGTTCCTGCAAGCCTTTGTCGGCCAGGGCCAGCATCGCGTTGAACTGGTCAGCGGTGAAGGGCGCCCCCTCCGCCGTTCCCTGGACCTCGATGAAACCACCGGCATCGGTCATGACCACATTGAGGTCGGTTTCCGCCGCGGAGTCTTCCAGGTAATCCAGGTCCAGTACCGGCTCGCCCTGATAAATGCCGACCGATACCGCCGCAACCATCTGCTTGAGCGGCTCGCCCTTGAGCGATCCACGCTTCTTCAGCGCGGCCAGGGCATCCACCAGCGCCACCATGGCCCCGGTGATCGAAGCGGTACGCGTACCGCCATCGGCCTGGATCACATCACAGTCGATATAGATGGTGTTCTCACCCAGCTTGCTCATATCCAGCGCGGCGCGCAACGAACGGCCGATCAGGCGCTGGATTTCCAGGGTACGGCCACCCTGCTTGCCACGGCTCGCTTCACGCTGCGTACGCTCGCCAGTGGCGCGCGGCAGCATGCCGTATTCAGCGGTCAGCCAGCCCTGGCCCTGGCCCTTGAGGAAACGCGGTACACCGCTCTCGATGCTGGCGGTACAGATGACCTTGGTATCGCCGAATTCGACCAGGACCGATCCTTCGGCATGCTTGGTGTAGTGACGGGTGATACGGATCGATCGCAGTTGGTCGGCAACTCGGCCACTGGGTCGTTTCATTGAGTAATCCTGCTTCTGGTAGGGGGCGTTTTCCATTATATAGAGGCCGCACGCCAATAGGTGGTTGTCGGCGCGTAGCGGGACAGTCGGACAATCGCATGAACGCCCACTGCCGCTCCCGGGCAGGCATATGCCCCGCTTCAGGAGGCGGGATTACGCGCAAATCGTACAGCGCTGGCGGGGGCCTGGTGCCCGTGACAACACGAACCCGGCTTCCACGGCCATGCAGCGGGATTTCATGACCGCCCCGGCGGAGCGACAAATCGCCAGCGGCGGCCCCACTCCATCCTCTATAATCGCGCCCTTTGCCCGGAGCCTCGTCATGTCCCTGCCCAGCCTGCGCCTCAAAGCCAACGCCGACCGACGCCTGCGCGCCGGCCATCTGTGGGTCTACAGCAACGAGGTGGACACCGCCAGCACCCCGCTGGGTGCCTTCGCCGCCGGCGACCAGGCCGTACTCGAGGCCGCCAGCGGCAAGGCCCTGGGCATCGTCGGCGTCAGCCCGAACAACCTTATCTGCGCGCGCCTGTTGTCGCGCGATACCAAGCACCCATTGGACAAGTCGCTGCTGGTGCATCGCCTGCAAGTCGCCCTGTCGCTGCGCGAGCGGCTGTTCGACAAACCCTGCTATCGCCTGGTGTATGGCGACTCGGACCTGCTGCCGGGGCTGGTGGTGGACCGTTTCTTCGACATCCTGGTGGTGCAACTGGCTTCGGCGACCATGGAACGCCACAAGGACGCCGTGCTGGAAGCGCTGCTCAAGGTGCTCAAACCCAGCGGCGTGCTGTGGAAGAACGACTCCGGCGCCCGCGATGCCGAGGGCCTGCCACGTCATGTCGACACCGCTTTCGGCGTGGTGCCGGAGTGGGTGGCGCTGGAAGAGAACGGCGTCAGCTTCGAGGCCCCGGTGATCGCCGGGCAGAAGACCGGCTGGTTCTACGACCACCGCATGAACCGCGCACGCCTGGCGCCCTATGTGAAGGGCAAGCGGGTGCTCGACCTGTTCAGCTATATCGGCGGCTGGGGTGTGCAGGCGGCGGCGTTCGGCGCCAGCGAGGTGATGTGCGTGGATGCCTCCGCTTTCGCCCTGGATGGCGTCGAGCGCAATGCCGCGCGCAACGGCCTGTCGGAAAGGATCATCTGCGCCGAGGGCGACGTGTTCGCCGCACTACGCGAACTCAAGGCCGCCGACGAGCGCTTCGACGTGGTAATCGCCGACCCGCCCGCGTTCATCAAGCGCAAGAAGGACATCAAGAATGGCGAGGCCGCCTACCGCCGTCTCAATGAAAGCGCCATGCGCCTGCTGAACAAGGACGGCATCCTGGTCAGCGCTTCCTGCTCCATGCACCTGGACGAAGACAACCTGCAGAACATCCTGCTGACCAGCGCCCGCCACCTTGACCGCAACATCCAGTTGCTCGAACGTGGCGGCCAGGGCCCGGACCATCCGGAGCACCCGGCGATCGCCGAGACACGCTATATCAAGAGCCTGACCTGCAGGCTGCTGCCCAGTTGAGCCAGGGACTTGCCATCAGCGCCTGGACGGGGCTGATGGCAGAGGCCGATGTGAAAACATGATCGCTACTCACTATAAATAATTCCCATTTGCCATCAGAATCTACCGACGTAAACACTACCCGGAACTTCTGTCGTGTCCGTCTCCAGCGAAGAACGCCTGCATCTGTTCCTGCGCCACAGATGCGAACTGATCAACTATGCCAGTGCCCTGCTCGATTCACGGGAAACCGCCGAAGACCTGGTGCAGGAAGCCTGGCTCAAATTCGAGCGGCATTCACTGGAAGAGGTGCAGCAACCCATCGGCTACCTGTTTAGAATGGTGCGCAACCTGGCATTGGACCATTTGCGCAGCCAGCAGGTGGAACGGCGCTGGCTCTGCCCGCTGGAGCAGGCGGAAGAGGTCGTCTCCAGCGAGCCGGACCCGGCCAGTGCCGCCCAGCAGAGCAGCTCCCTGGAGCGTCTCGGGCAGGTTCTGGAAACGCTCGATGACGACGCCCGGACCGCTTTCGAGATGCACCGCTTCGGCGGCTATACCCTGCAGCAGATCGCGGACCACCTGGGTATTTCCTCCAGCTCGGCTCATCGCCTGGTTCATTCGTCACTGCAACGCTGCCTGCATGCACTCAAGGAGCCCCACTGAACCATGTCCGATTCACGTGAACGCGCCGAGATGCAGGCCATCGACTGGCAGATGCGCCTGCACCAGTCACCACGCAATCCACTGCTGCACCTGCGCCATCTCCGCTGGCTGGGCAGCAGCCCACTGCACCGGGAAAGCTGGGATGCCGTTCAGGCCATGTGGCGGCTGACCGCCGAGTTGCAGCCAGCGACCCGCGGTCGCTGGCCCGGGAAAGCGCGACGGCCACGCATGGTTGCCATTGCCAGCGCAGCCTGCATGCTGTTGGCGGTCTTCCTGTCATGGCTCGCACTGCCCAGCCATACCGCCAGCGAAGCCCTGTTGAGCGAGGACGGCAGCCGCATCTGGCCGGCCGCCGATACCCGCCTGGAGCGCCACATGGATGCCAGCCAGCGCCAGGTCATCCTGCACAAGGGCGCGGCATTCTTCGAAGTGGCCGCCGACAGCTCGCGGCCCTTCACTGTGAATGCATCGGGCATCGAAGTCCTCGTGGTCGGTACCGCCTTTGCGGTGGAACTGCTGGACAACGGCGTGCAGGTCGCCGTCGAACATGGCCGGGTTCGCGTCGGCAGCGGCCTGTATCGGCAGGAGATCGGCCCCGGGCAGATGCTCAGGATCGATCCGGCTCACCTGCAGGACGCGCGCCCTGCCGACATCGTCGGGCCCATCGCGCCCTGGCGGGAAAACCTGTTGGTAGCCCGCAACGAAACCATCGACAGCCTGGTAGGCAAGGTGGCGGCGGCCCACACCGGCTTCGTCTGGCTGCGCGATACCGAGCTTGGCCGGCAACGCGTGACCGGCCTGTACGACCTGAATCATCCCGAACAGGCGCTCGCTTCCATGGTCCGCCCGCATGGCGGCCAGGTCCGCCGCATCTGGCCCAATGTGCTGCTGATCGATACCCGGGAGCATTGAGGCAAAAATTGCCGGAGCTATCGCGCCAGCGATAGCCCGATGGCCGACCACAAAAGGCCGCCGGAACAGGTTTCTGACATCCCACCAGTGACAGCCCGAAGGGTTGTCGCCATATAGAGGCCGCGGGCCAAAAAACCTGGGAAAAAAATCCACACGTTTCGTCTTCCTCATGACATGCGAATGCATCTCATCCAAAAAGGAAGAAAGCGTGTACAAGAATCCATCTGCCAAACGACTGCACAGGCTCGCCCTCGGTATCAGCCTGGCCTTGCTTGCTCCTACCAACCTCATGGCCGCCACCAGCACGGAAAACGCCTACCTGGAACAGCGCCATCACTTCAACATCGCACCACAATCCTTGCCCGACGCCCTGCTGTCCTTCACCCAGCAGGCGGGGCTGCGCCTGAGCTTCGACAGCGGGTTGATCCCGGACGATACGCCCTCGCCCGGCCTGCACGGTGAAATGAGTGTACAAAGCGCCCTGACCCGCCTGCTGGCAGGGCTGAACCTCACCTGGGAACGCCAGGGCGATGGCTCCCTGATGCTGCTACGCGGCCCCGAACAGGCTCAGAGCGTACTACTGCAGAACACCCTGGTGGTCGACCACGGGGCACTGCCACAAGGCAACACCCGCTACGATAGCGAACACCTGCAGAGCATGCCCATCCGCCAGGGCCAGATCACCGAGGCGCTGCGCCAGCATCCGGCGGTCAGCTTCGACAGGAACTCGCTGAGCAGCAAGACGCCGGCTGACCTGGCCGCCGAGAACGTCTCGATCAACGGCGCCAAGTACTGGGACAACCGCTTCTCGGTCGATGGCGTAAGCATGAACAACGACATCAACCCCGGCGGCAGGACAGTGGCGGCCAACTCCTCGTTCACCGACCTGCCGGCCAACACCAGCCAGGGAATGAACCTGGACATTTCGCTGCTGCAATCCCTCGAGGTCTACGACAGCAACGTGCCGGCCGAATACGGCGGCTTCACCGGCGGCGTGATCGACGCCCAGACCCGCCAACCCAAGCGCGAACTGTCCGGCAGCCTGTCGATGAGCATCGCCAGGGACAGTTGGACCGAGTACCACATCGACGACCGCTACCGCGACGACTTCTACGACTCCGGTGCCGCCGACGGCAACGCCGATAGCCAGCCGAAGTTCCGTACCCTCACCTACCGTGCCACCCTCGAAGGGCACCCAAGCGAGAACCTCGGCCTGATCGGCAGTGTCGTGCGTCGCCAGTCGGATATCCAAGACAAGAACATCTACGCACGCGACCAGGCCAACAACGGCGTCAGCGCACCGACCCGCACCGACCTCGCGCAGACGATCGACAACCTGTTCCTCAAGGGCGTCTGGCAAGTCAGCGACCGCCTGACGTTGGGCAGCACCCTGAACTACGCACCGCAGGAAGCCGAGTACTTCAACATCAACACCCTCGACGGCAGCTTCGAGATGGAGTCCGGCGGCCTGCAGACCATCTTCAATGCCGACTGGCAGGGTGGCTGGGGCACCTGGCACCACATCCTCGGCTGGTCGGAACTGGAACAGTCGCGGCAGAAAGGCGCTGACTACTTCAAGGCCTGGTACTACTCGGCGGACAAGGACTGGGCCGACCCGACCCAGCGCTGGAACGCTGCCATGGAGGGCAGCTACGGCAACATCGAGCAGACCCAGAAGCGCCTCGGCTACGACCTCAAGCTCGACCTGCAACCCTTCCAGTTCGCCACCACGCAGCACAATGTCAAGCTCGGCGTGAACCTCGATCGAACCAAGGCCAGCTACGGTCGCGACAAGGAGTACATCCAGGCCAACGGTGTCGACCTGATCGCCACCGGCACCTGCACCACCGCCAGCGGCCGCCTCGACAGCGAGTACTGCTCCGCCTCGCCGGTACTGGCCAATCCCTTCACCCCCTGGGCGGACGGACAGGGCCAGATGTTCCGCCGCCTGTACTACTACGTGCCGGGCGAGATCGAAGCCGAGCAGGACTCCCTGGCCGTCTTCGTCGACGACAGCATCCAGTGGCGCAACCTGAGCGTGCGCGCCGGCCTGCGCGCCGAGCGCAACGACTTCGCCCAGGACCTCAACCTGGCCCCGCGCCTGGTACTGAGCTGGGACGTACTGGGCAATGGCGGCACCCGCCTGATCGCCGGCGCCAACCGCTATTACGGCCGCGACATCTTCGATGTGCGCCTGCGCCAGGGTCGCGAAGGGCTGCGCTACTACGCACTGCGCGATACCGCCACCCTGGAATTCGGCGAGCGCGTGCTGGCCGCGAGGAACACCACCAACCTGGCCGACCTCAAGACCCCCTACGACGACGAACTGACCCTCGGCATCGAACAAGTGTTCTTCGACACCCTGTTCGCCCTGCGCTACGTCCAGCGCAACGGCGAAGACCAGTTGCATCGCCGCCCGGCGAGCAACGACGGCAGCCGCCCCGACCTGGCCACCACCTACTATGAGTACACCAATGATGGCAGTACCGACAGCAAGCACTACTACCTGACCATCACCCCGTTGCGCACCCTGAGCCTGTACGGCACGCACACCGACGGCTCGCTGTCGTTCAGCTGGAGCGACATCGAGTCGAGCAACCGCTCCTACGACGACGATTTCGACGAAACCCTGGTGCTGTACAAGGGCAAGCCGATCAGGGCCTATGAAATCCCGGTGGACAACTTCACCCGTCCCTGGTCCGCCCGGCTGGTCGCCAGTACGCGGATTCCCGCCCTCAACCTGACCCTCGGCAACTTCATCAACTGGCGCGACGGCTACTCCCAGGTCATCCGCAATGGCCGCACGCCCTACCAGGGGCAGAACATCTACAACTACGTAGAGAAGGATATCGGCTCGGCGCTGACCTGGGACATGCGCGCCGGCTGGGAACTGCCGCTGGGAAAAACCGAGGCCGCATTCGTCAATCTCGATGTGGGCAACCTGCTCAACCGCCGCAACACCATCGGCAGCAGCAGTAGCACCAGCCTCACCGCCGAGATCGACTACGAACTGGGGCGCAACTACACCCTGGAAGTGGGCTACCGCTTCTGATGGACCTTCAAGGAGTTTCCGTGAAATCTTTCATCCCCTGCGCACTGGGCCTTGCCCTGGCGCTCGGCGGTTGCGCGAGCAACCCCGACCGACAGCTCACCGAACGTCTCGCGGCCATGCCGTCCACGGCCGGGCATGAGCTGGCCCAGTCGCCGCTGGCCCTGCCCATCGAGGAACTGCGCCGCAACAGCCAGGCACCGGGCCGCATCGAGGTACGCCGTGGCCAGGCCGCGATCGCTTTCCAGGATTTCGAAAAAGTCCTGACCGGCCTGCGCCTGCCCCACGACGACGACGGCCAGCCGGCCATGCGCTCGCTCTCCTACCATGTCAGCCAGTCGCTGCTGGACCATTGCAATCAGGTCTGCGGGCTGAAGATCGCCGCCAACCAGGGCGTGCCCGGGCAATTCGTCACCTTCAACTGCGACGGCATGATCCTCAACCTGCGCGACTACTACCCGAGCCAGGGCAAGCAGGGCTTCTCCCTCAGCCGCGACCGCGTCAACCTGCTGATAGCCGGCCAGCCCGCCTGGCTGCAGCGCAGCGTCAGCGCCAACGGCCAGGGCGCCACCTTCCTCGCCTGGCAGGGCGCCGACCGCGGCTATGCGCTGTTCAGCGCCTCGGCGGAAGACGAAACCGCCACGCGCCTGGTAGAGCTGGCCAACTCACTGAGTACGGGAGGGCAGCCATGAGCCTCGCCCGACCACTCATCGCCGCCCTGCTCTACCTGGCCGCCAGCGGCCTGCAAGCTTCGCCCCTGGTGGATAGCGCCTGGCTGGAGAAGCACCTGCATGACGACAAGGTGAAAATCCTCGAAGTCAGCATGGTGCCGGAGCAGTTCGACTTCGGCCATATCCCCGGCGCGCACAACCTGGACTGGCACACCGACCTGGTCGACCCGCTGCGTCGCGACATCGCCAGTCGCGATGCCCTCCAGGCCCTGCTGCGCAAAGCCGGCGTTTCCCGGGGCGACACCCTGGTGCTCTACGGCGACAACCACAACTGGTTCGCCGCCTGGGGCGTCTGGGTGCTGGAAACCTATGGGCTCGGCAATGTGAAGCTGCTCGATGGCGGCCGGGTCAAATGGGAAGCCGAAGGCCGCCCGCTGACCCGCGAGGCCAGGCCGGCCGAACCCGGCGACCTGGCCCTCTCGCCACTCTCAGAGACACATCGTGCACGCCTGGCGGACGTGGTCGCCATCGCCGAGGGAAAGGCGCCGGGCAAACTGGTGGATATCCGCTCGCCAGCCGAATACCAGGGCCAGGTGATCGCACCGCCCGGCTCCACCGAGCTGTCCATGCGCGCCGGGCACATCCCCGGCGCGGTCAACGTGCCCTGGGGCGAACTGGTGAACGAAGACGGTACCTTCAAGTCGGTCGACGAGCTGCGCCGCATCTACCAGGCCGTCGGCATCGACGGCAGCACGCCGATCGTCACCTACTGCCGTATCGGCGAGCGTTCCAGCCACAGCTGGTTCGCCCTGGCCAGGCTGCTCGGCTACCCGACGCGCAACTACGACGGTTCCTGGACCGAATACGGCAACGCCGTCGGCGTGCCCATCGACAACCCGTCCGGTCAGGTCTGGCGCGGGCTCTGAAGCCCCCCGGCGGAGCACACGCCGACCATACGGGAAATATCCCGCGGACTGACAAGACCGCTCCGCCAGTCGAAGGAGCGGCCTCGGTCGCGAAGTTCTTGTGTCCGGCTGCGCCCGTCGTGACGAGCGCAGCCGCCGATCAGCGCCCCTGCTCGATACGGATCTTGCCGGTGGACTGGATGGTCGCGGCAGTGCCGCTCTGCTCCCGACTGGCATCCAGCGAGAACTCCGCGCCGCTGCCGCTTTCCGTTGCACCATCCGCCGTCTCGCTTTCCGCGCTGGCGCCCAGCTCCAGCGACAGGCTGGACGAGGTGCTCTCGGCCTCCTTGAGCTGTACCTTGCCTCCAGCGCTCAACCCGACATCGCCGTCGGCCTCCACCTGGGTACCTTCCAGGGTGGTATCGCCGCCGGAGCGCACCTTGATGCTGCCTCCCGACGTGATCGAGCCGACCTGGGCCTGGTCGGAGTTCTCACGCTCCAGGCCGACTCCGGCGGAGGCCGACTTGCTACTGCCACCCTCATCGTCCCCGGAGGCACCCAGTTCCAGCGACAGGCTGTTCGCCGAACGGCTCTGCGTATCCCGCGCGGCGGCGAACTCGACATCGCCACCGGCATCGATCTGGGTGTCGCCGCCGCTGGACAGTTCGCTACCCTCGAAACGCGCATCGCCGGTAGTGCGGATGTTCAGCTTGCCGCCGGCGTTGATGCTGGCAGCCCTGGCAGTGGACGATGCCTCCTCCTCCGTCGCCCCATCGAACGCGACCGAACCCTCGACACTGCCCACGCCAGCCTTGACCTCGGCTTCCGCTCCCCACTCGCTGCTGGAGCTGCTGCTGGTATCGCGGGCCGCCTGCACGTCCAGCGAACCGGCCTGGATATCGATATCCTCGCCGGCCTCGAACTGGGCGCCGACCAGGGTGGTCTTCTCCGTCGACTGCGAGGAAATGCTGCCGCCAGCCTTGAACGCGCTGGTGACAGCGGTGCTCGACTGGCTGCTTTCACTGCTCCGCTCGATCTCGGCCGAAGCCTTGGCCCCGTACCCGGCGGAGGCCTCCGTCCCATCCAGGCTGGCCTCGGCCTCGGCACCGGCATAGGCGCCGACCCGCACATCATGGCTATGCGACGACTCGCTCGAGTAACTCTGGTCGGAAACCGCTTCGTCGCGGATCACCCGGGCCGACTGGCTGATATTGCCGCCCGCCTCGACCTGGGTGCCCTGGTCGACGATGGTGTCCTTGGCGGTACGGGAGAAATTGCCCCCGGAAGTGAAGGTGTTGGTCACCTGGGTGATATCGGTGCTGCTGCTGGACTCCATCTCGCTGTTCTGCCGCAGGCCGGCGCTGACCTCGGCAGAAGCGCTCGCCTCGGCGGAAACCCCGGCCTGCGGCTGGCCCAGGCCACTGGCATCGACCTCGGCCTCGGCGCTTGCCTTGGCCTCGGCGGAAGCCCCCGCATAGACCCCGATCGTGTGGGTTTCAGAGCTTTTGCTGCTGGTGCTGATGTCCTGCGCCGCCAGATTGCGGATATTGCCCGCGTCGATCTCCATATCACCGCCAGAGGACACCTCCGCGCCCTGGAAGGTCGCGTTGTCCTGCACCTTGAGGCGCATGTTGCCGCCAGAGCCCAGGGTCGAGGCGCTGTTGACCAGGTCGTAGCTGGATTCCTGCTCACGCTCGTAACGCAGGCCTGCGGTGGCCGTGCTCTCGGCGCTGGCATTGGCTTCGGCGCTGGCACTGGCGCTGCCCTTGCCGCTGGCCTCGGCTTCCGCCTTGGCGCTGGCTTTCGCCTCGGAGTCGACATAGATCCCTACCGAGGTCGTGGTGGTTTCGCTTTCGCTCCAGCTCTCGTTGCGTCCGGTCAGTACCTGGAGATCGCGCGCCTCGATATCGAGATCGCCCCCGGCCGCAACGTTCGAGCCCTGTACGGTGACGGTACCATCGCTCTTCATGCCCAGCGTGCCGCCGATGTTGAGGTTCGACGCCACGCTGGTGTTGCTGCCGGAGTTGGTGGTGCTGCGGCTGGTTTCCATCAGTTTCAGGTTGGTGCTGGCACTCGCGCCGGCCTCCGCCTCTGCCGAGGCCGAGGCTTCAAGCTCGGAGCCATCGGCCTCGGCACTCGCCGCCGCGCCGGCCCCGGTCTCGGTTTCGCGTTCCAGCTTCATGAAGGTGGTGGTTTCGACCAGCGTACTGGTGCGCTGCTCGTCCAGCCCATCGAGAATGCTGATGCCTTCCTTGCCCTCGAGGCTGGCGTCGCCGTCGATATTGACATCCGAGCCCTGCAGGACGATCTGTTCGCCGGCCGCCACCTTGGCGTTGCCGCCGACATTGAGCGTGGAGCCCACATTGGTGCCGGTGAAATCGCTGGTCGTGGTGGTCTGGGTACCGTACAGGCCGCCCCCCACGCCAGCGCCGCTCACCGACTCCTGGGTTTCGACGGTGAGCTTGTCCTGCCGGGCGATGACGTTGAAACTGCCGCCGGCATCGGCATCCAGATCGCCACCGACATCGACCTGGCTGCCCGCGATGGTGGTATCGCCCCCACTACGGGTACTCAGGTTGCCTTCGATATCCAGTTGCGAGCCGATATTCGTCTCGCGACTGACCGAGATACGGCTGCTGCTCCCCTCGAACGCATCACCGCTCTTACTGGAGCGGGTGCTGGTGTTCTTGTCGACGATGGTATCGACGATGATATCGCCACCAGCCGCCAGCGAGGCGCTGCCTTCGGCACTGACGCTGGCGCCGATCACCTCGACGTTGCGCGCCGCGTCCAGGCTCAGGTTGCCCGTGGACTGGATGGCGGCAGTCTTGCCAATGGCCGTGGTGTAGGTCGTATCGTCGCCCTGGCCGATGGCCAGGGTTTCGTTGCGGATACTGCCCTCGCTGGATGTCAGGCTGACATCGCCGCCCTTGAGCGTACCGCTGGTGTTGCGGATATCGCCGGTCGTGTTCACTGTCAGGCTGTCGCTGCCGGAAATGGTGCCACCGGTATTGCTCAGCCCATCGCCGGAGATATCGACACTGCCGGCGGCGATCACGGCACCCGCATCGAGTGCCGCGACCGTGCTGGCGGCCAGGTAGACCCTGGGCGCCAGCACCTTCTGGCCATTGACCTCGACTTCTTCCATCCACACGATGTCTTCGCTCAGCGCGGCGAGCTGTTCGGCGCTCGGCGTCTGGCCGAACACCAGGCCGAGCGCCTGGCCCTGGTTGTAGGCCTGGTCCATCAGTCGCTGCATCTGGTCGGCTTCATTGTCGTAGCCGGCGATCACGTTGTTGCCGGTCTGCTCGATCAGTTGCTGGCGAATCAGATAGGCCTCGTAATTGGCATCACCCAGGCGTTGCTGCACAGTGTCCGGGTTGAAGCCATAGCGCTCGGCCAGGTAGTTGGAACCGACGAAATCCGAACCGACCGCATAGAGCGGGTTGCTTTCCACCAGGTACTTGGCCGCCGGGTCCTTGCTGGTAATGAAATTGCCGTTGGGGTTGCTCGGCAGGCTGATCTGCGCGCTGGCGTTCGGGGTGTTGATCGAGCCGCTCTGCAGGCCCGCCTGGCTGACCAGATCCGGGTCGTCCGCCCAGGGCGAGCCGACGTTCTCCAGGGTGCCGCCGCTGAAGGTGAAGGTGCTGGCATAGATACCCGCACCGCTGCGACCGATGACGGTAGCCCCGCTGAGTTTGCCGCCCTGCACGGCCAGCGCGCGGGCCTCATCGGTGAGTGCCGAAGGCCAGCTACCCGTTTCGATGTGCCGGGTACTGGTCCAGCCTGGCCCCGGGCTCCAGTTGTCCCAGTGATAATAGTCATCGTCCGGGCTGTTCGGCAGGTCGTCGTCACGGCCGCTGCAGCCCGCCGGCGCGCCAACGTAACAGAACACATCCGGGTCGGTACGTGCCCAGGCGATGAAATCGTCGTTACCCGAGGACTCATCCTCGATGCGAATCCAGCGCAGCACTTTTTCGTAGCGATAGAGCGCCAGCTCCTCGTTGCGGAAAATACCGCTACCGCTGATTTCGAGGTTCGGTGCGGACAGCACGCCGACTTTGTTCAGGCCGCTGGAGCCGTACTCGATCGTCAGTTTGCTGCCGGCACCGTTGGCGATGATCTGGGCCTTCTGCAACGCCCGCAGTTGATCCAGGGTCAGCCCGACCAGTTGCTCATCGTAGGAATAGGCTTCGTCGATAAGCCAGGCGTTCATGCCATTTTCCTGGCTGATGCCGCCTTCGTTGGCGATCTGGTCATTGCTGATCTCGCCGTTATAGGTCGGCGAACCATCCCGCTTGCTCAGGCTGCCGCCACTCCAGAGCGTTTCGTTGACGAAGGATTGGCTGACCTCGAGGTGGATATCACCGACACCGACGATGGCGCCATTGTTGACGAAGTGCGTGCTTTCGCTGGTGATGCCGCCGTTGCTGTCGACCGTGCCGCTGCTCTGGTTATGCACCTTGTCGCCGGCCTTCAGCGAGAGATGCTCACCGGCATACAGGGCGCCGGCGTTGTCGATGGCGACGCTGGCTTCCAGGCTCAGTTCTTCCCGCGAGGAAATGCCTGCGGTGTTGCTGTTGCTGATCGACGCGGCCTTGACCTGCAGCGCAGCGGCGGCATGTATCAGGTTGTCGTTGTCCAGGTTGCCACCGGCCTGTATCTCGCCCGCGCCGCCCCCCAACAAGCGGCCAGCGTGCTCGATGTCGCCCACGGCCCGCACCGAGAAATCACCCGCGCTCTTGAGTTCGGTGGCGCCACCGGTACTGATCGACTGGGCGGCATCCAGCGCCAGCGCACCCGAACTCTGCACACTGGCCTGGTTCAATTGCAGGGCGCCGTGCGTGCTGGTCAAGGTCAGCGACTTGCCGTCGGCCTGCTCGTCGGCACCGCTGTAGAGGCGCGCCGCGTCATCGAGCGCCAGGCTGGAGGCACGAATGGACAGGTCGTCGCCGGCCCCCCAGGTACTGCCGGAGATCCGGCTGGCCGCGCCAGTCTCGATGCGGGCGTCACGGCCGGCATAGCGCTGGCCGTCACCGCCGTCGTCCAGGCTGTCGGCTGTCAACAGCACATCGCGGGCGGCAGTCAGGGTCGCGTCATCCAGGCTCAGCGTGCCCTCCGTAGCGCTCAGGGCCAGGTCACGACCCGCGGTCAACTGGCTGGCCGCGCCTTCGACGCGGATCGCCTGGCCAGCCGCCGCACTGCTGAGGGCCAGGTCGCCAGCGGCGCTGAGGCTGGTATTGATCTCGATCCGCCCGGCGGCATCGAGCACGAAGTCGTCGGCACTGGCCGCCGCCTCGCCGCGCATGCGCACGCCAACGCCACCCTCGGTCGCGATCAGGCGGATGCGCTGGGCATACATACCGCCCAGGGCGCTGGAGTCGATGGCATACAACGGCGCATCGTCCGTCGTTTCCTGCGCGCTGGCGCTGCGCTCGGCATAGTCGTAGTCGTTGCTGCCGGCCACCACCTGCAGGTCATTGCCGTTGATCTGTCCGTCGATCTTCACCTGCCGCGCCAGCAGGTCGAGGACCTGCTGGTTGCGCCCATCCAGGCCATTGCCCTCCACCAGGATGTCGCCCTGGCGCACCTGGAAGCCGGCCAGCGCACCGTTGCCGCCGATCACCGGCGTACCGGTGGTCAGGGTGGCGCGGTCGGTGTTGATGAACCCGCAACCGGAGCAGGTGATGCCATAGGGGTTGGCGACGATCACGTCGGCCTTGCCGCCGACCACTTCGGTATAGCCACCGAGGCTGGAACGGTTGGGTGCCACCACCTCGTTGAGGATCACCCGCGCCTCGTTGGTCAGATTGACGTTCGGCACCAGTTGCCCCGCGAGTTGCGACTGCAGGGCACCGGCCTGGCTCAATACCGAGTTGTTATTGAGCACCTGGCCGCTGGCGTCGACGTTGTAGTGGATATAACGGTTGTGCGACAGGCCGGCGGCGTTGGCGGTGGCGATGTCGATCACCTGCACGCCGTTGGGTGCGTTGAACACCTGGGTATTGCCCGAGGCCACCTCGACGCCGGCGGCCATGGCCGAGTCGATGAACAGCGCGGCGCTCAGCGCCCCGAGCACGAAGACGCCGGGGCTAGCGGATGCCCGCCCACGCCCCCGCGAGGAAGCCGGCCCGCTCTGCCGGGTATTCTCCGAAACCACCACGAAGGCGTGGCGTACCCTGCTCCAGATGATGCGAAAGATATGGTTCATGTCATCACTCCTGGTCAGAGGGAAAGGCTGAGGCTGAAGGACAGGGTGTCGCCCCGGTCATCGCCATACTTGGGCGAGTCGAGGGGATGGGACAGGGCCAGGTTGAGGCTCAGCGGACCGCTGAACAGCCCGAGGCCCAGGCTGGCGCTGCTCAGGTCACCGGCGGATTCCTCGGTGCGGTTCCAGGCCTTGCCATAGTCGAGCGCGATAAACGGCCGCAACAGGGCGACCCGGCCTCCCGGCAACACCTGCGGCCGGTTCAGCGCCAGTTCGTTGCGCAGGTAGTAGCCGTGATCGCCGGAGATCGACTCCTCGTTGAAACCGCGCACCGTGTAGGGGCTGCCGATGGACAGGCGTTCCGAGCCGTACAGCACGTCCTGGGCGTACTGGCCGTTGAGCTGGCTGGAGAAGCTCAGTTCCTGCCCGGCCAGGCGGAACGCTCGCGAGTAGCCAGCGCCATACTTGAACTTGTCGAATTGCGCCCGCGGCGCCCAGTCGGGCAGGTTGGCGGCATCCTTCAACGAACCGAACAGGTGCAGGCCACGGGCCATGCCCAGGTTCAGGCTGAAGGCGCCACCGAACAGGCGGGTGGTGAACGAAGAATCGAGATCGAACACACTCAGGCGCCGGCTGCTCACCCCCAGCAGCACGTCTTCCAGGTAATTGTCCTGCTCCTTCTGGGTCAGCGCAGAAGACAGGTTCCACTGCGCCGACTGGCCACGCCAGAGCACCCGGTCCAGTCGCAGGGTATAGGTCTGCGAATCGCCGCTGGTCTTCAGGCGGGAGCCACTGGGTGCCTTCAACTGGCTCGCGTACTCGGAGTCGGAAAGGCTCAGGCTGAAGGTGTTGTAGCCCCAGGGCAGCACATAGCTGAGGTTGTTGAACCAGGAGCCGCGGCTACCGCTGTCATAGGGCTGGGCACGGCGGTGGGTAAGACTGATGAAATCGTTGAAACCCAGCGGGTTGTCCAGGGCGAGGTTGATCCCCAACTGGTTGCGCCCGGTGGCCCGCTGCCCACTGTTGTCATAGGTCAGGTTGAGGTGCAGCGGGCGCCCAGGCGTATTGCTGAAGCGCACCAGGCTGTCGCCCGGCGCACTGCCCGGCAGGATCTCCATGGTCGCGTTGTTCGAAGCCAGCCGATTGATCTGGTCCAGCGCCTGCTCAAGATCCCGCAGGTCGAGCGGCTCGCCAGCCACGCCAGGCATCACATTGGCCGGAGCGATCGAGCTCGCGTC
Source organism: Stutzerimonas kirkiae (assembly GCF_004327335.1). Lineage (GTDB taxonomy): Bacteria > Pseudomonadota > Gammaproteobacteria > Pseudomonadales > Pseudomonadaceae > Stutzerimonas > Stutzerimonas kirkiae. Next base: position 47,246 of record NZ_QJUO01000017.1, read on the forward strand.
ACCATCCTCGACCTCGATCCGTTCGATCCGCCCTTCCTCGACTTCGATATACAGGCTTCCGCCGCTCAGGTCCTGGGCCGGCAGGTAGGCGCGCGCGGCCACATAGCCCTTGGCGATATAGGCCGCGGTGACATCGGCGAGCAACCGCTCGATCTCCGCCACACCCAGGCAACGACCGCTGTAGCTCGCCTCCAGTCGTTGCAGGCTACGCCTGGACAACAGCGTCGCATTGCGAATCGACACCTCGCGGATTTCCCGGCAGACCCCGCCCTCCCGCGCTCGCGGTTGTGGCGGGGCCACTTGCAGGCGCGTCGGCGGCTGCTCCGATTGCAGGTCCTGCAGGCGCTGCTGCTGGATGCGCTGGTTCATCTCGTTCTGCAGCCGCTCGGCCTGGCGGGCAGCGGCCTCCTGGTCAGCAGGGGTCTGGGCCATGGCCTGGCCGATGCACAGCGGCAAGGCCAGCAACCAGGCATGGGCCATGCGAGTGATGGCAAATCGGGGTAATGGCATGACGACGGCTCCTACGGACGACGAACAGGGGCCAGTCGATCGCGCAGCGGAAGGCACCATGCAACGGGGCCTTCGACTACACGGATGATGGCCTATTGGCATCGAGTGTAATGGAGACAACGCCCATGCAGTCTGAGCAAACCTGAGCAATAACCTTCTGAAAAGATCGGAATCATTCCAGGCAGAGCGCGGCGGCATTTTCCAGGCTTGCGGGCCAGGGGTTGCGCGCACCGTTGCCGTCGATGGCATCGCTCCGTTACGGCGTCTACGGCTCCCCGCGCCTTGGCCGTCTCCCACCTGGGGGAGAGGCTTGTGCGGCGGCCCCGCCCCGCACGCCCACCGACATATTGAAAAGCCTGCCTCCCAGAGCCGACTCGAAGCCCCACGGGCCAATGCGAACGAAGGGCGCGCCATGCGCAACCCATACGGGCATGGCAACCGCAATCGCCGTCGAAACCTAAGCGATCTACAGGTAAATAACGTAAAAAATGACGAACATGCATCCACACGACGCCTCGCCCGACGCATGGCAAATACACACTATTGTCAATCCGCTATCACCATCCCCTTGCAGCCTGCGAGCCGAGGCCCGAAGCTGGCGGTTTCCATGGATAGAGGACGAGCCGCCCATGCTCGCAGTATCCCCCCTGAGCAGCGAAATACTGCTGCACCTCGCACTGGCAGCGCTGATCGGCACCTGCATCGGCCTGGAACGCCAGTGGCGGCACCGCCTGACCGGGATGACCACCAACTCGCTGGTAGCGCTCGGCGCGGCGATCTTCACCAGCCTGTCGTTGTTGTTTCCGGAGGAGGGCAGTTCTACACGGGTCGCCGCCCAGGTGGTCTCGGGCATCGGCTTTCTCGGGGCCGGGGTGATCATCCGGGACGGGTTCTCGGTGCGCGGCCTGAGCACGGCGGCAACCCTCTGGTGCTCGGCGGCCGTCGGCACCCTGGCGGGAGCCGGCTACAGCCTGCTGGCCGTCCAGGTCGGCGGACTGATCGTGCTGACCAACCTGGTCCTCCACCCGTTGGCCAACCTGATCAACCGCCACACCCTGCACGCCACGCAGGAGGAGCAGTTCTACCGTGTCGACCTGACTTGCAAGACGAACGACGAGGCACGCATCCGCAACCTGCTGCTCAAGAGCATCAACCACCGCAAACTGCGCCTGCAACGCCTGGAAAGCCACGCCCTCGATGGCAGCGGCCTGGTCGAGGTCAGCGCGGTGGTGTTCAGCCTGCGCCGCGAGGATGAATTGCTCGAGCAACTGGCCGGCCGCTTCAGCCTCGACCCACACATCAGCGCCGCCGGCTGGCATGCCGAGCATGCGCCGAACTGACGTGAACGGCCCGCGAGGGCCGGCTCACGCGACGAGCCGCTCGCGAAGGCCCTGCCGTCGTCATTCCATCGGGTAGAGACTCGCCTCACCGATCCTCAGTACCGGATAACGCAGCGGCTCCAGGCTGAAGCGCCCCTCGCGCAACCGTTCGAGCAACTCCCCTGGCGGCAGCCGCCCCAGGCCACCCTGCGTTCTCAAGCGCCGCCAGTGGCCATCCTGCTCGCGGGCGAACAGCGAGCTCTGTGGCCACTTGCCGGTTGTATCGACCCAGAGCACTTCGTCCTGGCCATCGCCATCCAGATCCAGTGCCATCAGGAAACATCCCGGCCGCAGGCACTTGCCTGAGAGCGGCCGCTCATCCAGCAACGCTTGCGCCTCGGGCGCCAGCAGACTGTGCGGCGACATCAGCTCGCGCAACGATGCGGGCACGTCCTGCGGGCTCTCCATCAAGGCCTCGAGCGCCTGGTAGCGGCGTTGCCCCGGCTCGCCGAGGCGCAGGCGCAATTGATCGAGTGCGCTTTTATCGCCCCGCCCGTCGAGCAGGCGCTGGTACTGGCTGGCGGCACTGAACTCCAACGGGCTGAGCAAGGGCGTCTGCGACAACGCCAGCAGGGCAGCGCTGAACAAGGCCAGCGGCGGATTGCCGAGCGCCAGCGACGCCAGCCAGGGCTGCGCCCGGCGCAGTGTCGCAACCGCCAGCAGCAGGGCATACAAGGCACCCACCAGGGTAATCAGGATGGCGAAGAAGCGCTCGACCGTCAGGCCGTACTGGTCGACCCGCAACCACAGCGCATACCCCGCCAGGCCGGCCAGCACGGGCAAACCGAGCAGCCCCAGGCAAATGGGCCAGTGCAGCGGCCTCGGGTAGCGGCTTTCCTGGCGACCATCCTGGAACACGCCATTGGCCAGCAGCACCTGCGCCAGCAGCAGCGACAGCAGGATCGCCGTGGCGTTGCGCGTCTGCCAGAGCGGCTGCAGCCCGGTGAAGGGCAGGCTGACCAGGAACAGCAGGATGATCAGCGAACTCATCGGCAGCAGCAGGCGGCACAGGCCCAGCAGCACCGAGCGCAGCGCATCGATGACCTGGACGCGCTCCAGGCCGACCCGCAGGCCCAGGGCGAAGACCATCGGAATGCTCAGGCTGACGAAGGTCCGGTTGAGGAACAAGCGCTCGAAGAGGTCGATGCCGAGCATGCCGAACAGCGCGCTCCAGAGCCATATCAGCAACCAGAACGCCCCCACCAGCAGCCCGGCCAGGAGCAGCATCAGGGCATTGTTCCAGGCATGGCTGTAGAGCGCGTGGTAATCAAAGCGCCAACCTCGGCGAGTCGTCCAGGCCTGCACGAAGGGGCAGAGCGTATACAGCAGCAGCCCCAGCGCCAGCGCACTGACAAAGCCGAACCCATAAGGCGCATCCAGCTCCCAGCGCCTGTTGAACTGCCAGGCGAACCAGCCTGCCAGTGCCGCGAACAGCAAGGCGCAACCCAGCACCGGCAGCCAACTGCGGGACTGGCGCAGGCGCCCCAGAGCAATTGCATCTGCAACCCGCCCACCAGTGCCGCCGCACTCGCCGCATGGAGCAGTGTCCGCCCTCCGGCGGACTCGACCAGACGGGACGAAAGGAGGAACAGTAGCCCTCCCTGGACCAGGCCAATGGCCAGATAGGCCCAGGGCGATCGGGAAATGCTCATGGCTGGGACGCCTCGGTAAACAGGATTGCGTCTTATAGAATTTTATCGAACGTCACGAAAGACCGGCTGCCACGGCGCTCTTGCGGGCGCGTCCGCAACGGTGCCTCGCAGGCTGGCCCGCACCCGCCGGAAACCGTTCGATGCTCCCGCGATCAGTATCGAGCCGACGAGCCAGGGCCTGTTAAATCGCCACCGCCTTTCCCCGCCACCCCGTGCGGCGTAGAATCGGCACATTCCTCGCCAGGCATCCTCCGGCAGGCTCGTGAGCCAGGCCCGGGCGGACGGTGATCCCGTACCGCCCCACGCCCACTTCCGGACGCGGCCATAGACCGCCGACCCGCTCACCCGACATATAAACGCTCATTACCTGATTAGCCGCAGGACATCGAACATGCCCGACTATCGCTCGAAAACCTCCACCCATGGCCGCAACATGGCCGGTGCGCGTGCGCTCTGGCGTGCCACCGGGATGAAGGACGAAGACTTCAAGAAGCCGATCATCGCCATCGCCAACTCCTTCACCCAATTCGTGCCCGGCCATGTGCACCTGAAAGACATGGGCCAACTGGTCGCCCGCGAAGTCGAGCGGGCCGGCGGCGTGGCCAAGGAATTCAACACCATCGCCGTGGACGACGGCATCGCCATGGGCCACGACGGCATGCTCTATTCGCTGCCCAGCCGCGAGATCATCGCCGACTCCGTCGAATACATGGTCAACGCCCACTGTGCCGATGCCATCGTCTGCATCTCCAACTGCGACAAGATCACCCCCGGCATGCTGATGGCCGCCCTGCGCCTGAATATCCCGGTGGTGTTCGTCTCCGGCGGGCCGATGGAAGCCGGCAAGACCAAGCTGGCCAGCCACGGCCTGGACCTGGTGGACGCCATGGTGATCGCCGCCGACGATTGCGCCAGCGACGAGAAGGTCGCCGAATACGAGCGCAGCGCCTGCCCGACCTGCGGCTCCTGCTCCGGCATGTTCACCGCCAACTCGATGAACTGCCTGACCGAGGCCCTCGGCCTGTCGCTGCCGGGCAACGGCTCGACCCTGGCCACCCACAGCGATCGCGAACAGTTGTTCCTGCGCGCCGGGCGCCTGGCCGTGGAACTGTGCCAGCGCTACTACGGCGAAGGCGACGCCAGCGTGCTGCCGCGCAGCATCGCCAGCCGCAAGGCATTCGAGAACGCCATGACCCTGGATATCGCCATGGGCGGCTCGACCAATACCATCCTGCACCTGCTGGCCGCCGCCCAGGAAGCCGAGGTGGACTTCGACCTGCGCGCCATCGACGCGCTGTCGCGCAAGGTGCCGCAACTGTGCAAGGTGGCGCCGAACATCCAGAAGTACCACATGGAAGACGTGCACCGCGCTGGCGGTATCTTCTCCATCCTCGGCGAACTGGCGCGTGGCGGCCTGCTGCACACCGACATGCCCACCGTGCATAGCGCGAGCATGGCCGACGCCATCGCCCAGTGGGACATCACCCGGACCGCCGACGAGGCCGTGCACACCTTCTTCCGCGCCGGCCCGGCGGGCATTCCGACCCAGACCGCGTTCAGCCAGAGCACCCGCTGGCCGAGCCTCGACGATGACCGCGAGCATGGCTGCATCCGCAGCGTCGAGCACGCTTATTCGCAGGAAGGCGGCCTGGCCGTGCTGTACGGTAATATCGCCGAGGACGGTTGCGTGGTGAAGACCGCCGGGGTGGACGAGTCGATCCATGTATTCGAAGGGCGGGCACGCATCTTCGAAAGCCAAGACGCCGCCGTGAAGGGCATCCTCAATGACGAGATCGTCGCCGGCGATATCGTCATCATCCGCTACGAAGGTCCGAAGGGCGGCCCGGGCATGCAGGAAATGCTCTACCCGACCAGCTACCTGAAATCCAAGGGCCTGGGCAAGCAGTGCGCCCTGCTCACCGATGGCCGTTTCTCGGGAGGCACTTCGGGCCTGTCCATCGGCCACGCTTCGCCGGAGGCCGCCGCCGGCGGCGCCATCGGCCTGGTGCAGGACGGTGACAAAGTGCTGATCGACATCCCCAACCGTTCGATCAACCTGCTGGTCGACGACAAGGAACTGGCGGCCCGCCGTGCCGAACAGGAGAAAAAGGGCTGGAAACCCGCCCAACCACGTGCACGCAAGGTTTCGACCGCGCTCAAGGCCTACGCGCTGCTGGCCACCAGCGCCGACAAGGGAGCGGTACGCAACAAGGCCCTGCTGGAGGGCTGACCCGGAACCCCTGAAGGCCTGGACGAAAGCCGCACCTTTTCGTCTGGCCTTCCAGCGCTCTTTTCGCCCCTGATAGAACGCATGGGCACTCGCCCGCTGGAAATTACCGATGGATCAAATGACACACGAGTTCTCGCGCATCCCCCGGAATTACCAGGCCCTCCTGTATAGCCTGGCCACCAGCTTTCCCGGCCAGAGCAAGAGCGCCCTGCTCAAGCAACTGCGGGAAATGCGATGCCGCAGCGACAGCGGCAGGCTGCTCGACCATGCCTCTCTCGCGGACTTCCTGCAACCGCTGTTGCAGCAAGGCTGGATCACCCAGCGACAACTGAAACAAGCCAACGAAACCACCTTTTACGGGCTCCCTCCGCAACTGCATGGCGACATCGTGCTGCATCTGCTCTCGTCAGCCGACAGGCATGACTGGTTGCGCAAGCTGCGGGCGAGCCAGCCACAGTCGACGCCCTGGCAACCCCCATCGCGACCCAGGCTGCAACAGGATATCTGGCTGGGCCTGCTGGAAGACGACCTCGAAGGGCTGTCCGAGGCGTTCTATCGACTGGCCAGCATCATCCCTCACGACCAGTTGCATGCCCAGCACCCGTTGCAGCAATTGCTCGCCAGCGACAGTGGTCGCAAGGCGCTGGCCCTGCTCGCGGCGCCGACCCGGGAACTCCTGCTGGAAACCAGCCTCGGCTGGCACAACCTCACCCCCGGCGCGGGCACCCCGGCCTACCAGTTGGCCCTGCAGGAAGCGGACAGCCTGCCGCCGGGCAGCCCGCTCGGGCTGCAACTGGCGCTACAGGCGTTATACCGGGGGGACTGGCAGGCGTTTGCCACCCACGCCCAGGACAGCTTCGACATACTCGGGCGGACAGCCGGAGCGCTGCTGCACGGCCAGCCAGGAGAAACCCTGGCCGCCTTCCAGCAATGGCTGGCGGCGATTCGCAAGAGCACTCGCAAACGCAAGATCGAACTGCCGGGGTCCCTCAACGCCCTCTACTGCATGGCGTTGATCGCCCAGCATGACCCGCAGCACTACACGGAACTCAAGCAGGCCATCGAGATGAAGCTCAAGGCCGGCCAGTACGAGCCCTACCGCATCCTGGAGCGGCTGCAGGCACAACTGCTGGGCGCCGCGCCGGCACAACTGCGCACCATCGAACTGCCGAAAGAACTGTACGGCCTCGACGGCCTGCTCGGAGCCCTCGGCTTGTACTGGCAGGACAGCCCCAACGCAGGCACCCCTGACTGGTGCCTGCGCCTGCAAAAGCAGCGCGACCTGCTCGAACGACTGGGCTACCACTGGCTGGCCGCCGAATTCGATGCGCTGATCGCCCGCCAGTTCGGCCTGCCACACCAGTTCACCGGCTACCATGCACAGCATGGCCTGCAACCGCTGGTCGACCTCTACCAGCGCCAGGAAGCCTGGCAGCATGCCCTCAACGCCCTGGCCCGGATCAAGAGCGCGCCCCCGGCAACGACAGCGAGCGCGGCGAAAAAGGCGCGGCTGGTCTGGCTGCTCAACCTCGACAGCTATTACCAGCAACTGGAGCCGCGTGAACAACGGCTCGGCACCAAGGGGCAATGGAGCAAGGGCAAGGCCGTGGCGCTCAAGCGTTTGCGCGAGGAAAGCGACAGCCTGGATTTCCTGGTGGAGCAGGATCGCCAGGCGATCCAGATGATCCAGAGCAGCCACGCCTACTACGGCAGCGCACATTACGAACTGCCGCTGGAACTGGCGCTGCCGAAACTGATCGGCCACCCCGCACTGTTCTGGAGCGATGCCCCGGACGTGCGTATCGACCTGGTCGCCGGCCAGCCCTGCCTGCACTTGCAGGAGCATAACGGCAATATCCGCTTGCGCCTGCAACCGGAAGGCATCGGCGGCAGCGATGGTCCGTTCCTGGAAAGGGAAACCCCGACCCGCCTGGTGCTCTACCCGGTCACCCGCGAACTGCGGCAGATCGCCGATATCGTCGGCGAAGAGCTGAACGTGCCACGCTCGGCCAAGGCGCAACTGGTCGAAGCCATCGGCTCCATCGCGCCGCTGCTGCCGATCCATTCGGATATTCCCGAACTGGCCGGGCAGGTCGATGAAATCGCCGCCGACACCACCCTCTATGCGCACCTGCTGCCACTGGCCGAAGGCCTGCGCCTGCAATTGCTGGTGCGCCCGCTGGGCGAAGGCGGCTGGTTCCGCCCCGGCCACGGCAGCGAACGGCTGCTGGGCGAACAGCAAGGCCGCACCGTACAGGTGGTCCGCGATCTGCACGCGGAAAAGCAGGCCCTGCAACAGGTGCTCGACGCCTGCCCCGGCCTGGCCCGCGCCGACAGCGACGGCCAGGAATGGCAGTTGGAACAGCCCCAGGACGCCCTGCAGGTGCTGAGCGAACTGCAGGCCCTCGACGGCGACCGGTTGCAATGCGTCTGGCCCGAAGGCGAGCGCATGCGTATCAAGGGCAACAGCAGCCTGCAGCAGTTGAAACTCGGCCTCAAGCAACAGGGCGACTGGTTCCAGTTGCAAGGCAGCATCACCCTCGACGACGGCAAGGTGCTGCAACTGCGCCAGTTGCTGGAACTGCTGCAGGCCAGTCCCGGGCGCTTCCTCAAGCTGGGCGAGAACGACTGGCTGGCGATCGGCGACAGCCTGCGCAAACGCCTCGACGAACTGGCCCACCTGGCCGAGCGGGTCAGCGACCAGGGCCTGCGCCTCAGCCCGCTGAGCGCACCCTTGCTGGCTTCGCTGGCCGAGGAAGTCGACGAATTCAAGGCTGGCGCCGACTGGCAGGGCCACCTCGAGCGCCTGCAATCTCTGCGTCACTATCAGCCTCAACTGCCCAGCACCCTGCAAGCCGAACTGCGCGACTACCAGCAGGAAGGCTTCACCTGGCTGGCGCGCCTGGCGCAATGGGGCGTCGGCGCCTGCCTGGCCGACGACATGGGCCTGGGCAAGACGGTGCAGACCCTCGCCCTGCTGCTGCAGCGCGCCGCCCTCGGCCCGCAACTGGTGGTGGCGCCGACCTCGGTGACGCTCAACTGGCAGGCCGAGAGCCGCCGCTTCGCCCCCACCCTGCAACTGCGCGACTATCAGCGCCAGCGCAGCCTCGACGACCTCGGTCCGCGCGACCTGGTGATCGTCAGCTACGGCCTGTTGCAGCAGGACAGCGAAGCCTTCGCCGCGATTCGCTGGAGCAGCGTGGTATTGGACGAGGCCCAGGCGATCAAGAACGCCCAGAGCAAACGTTCCCAGGCCGCCATGGCGTTGCAGGCGGACTTCCGCCTGGTCGCCACCGGCACACCGCTGGAAAACCACCTGGGCGAATTGTGGAACCTGTTCCGCTTCATCAACCCGGGCCTGCTCGGCAGCCAGGACAGTTTTGCCCAGCGCTTCGCCAACCCCATCGAAAATGGCGACCCCGGCGCCCGCCGCGCCCTGAAGAACCTGATCCAGCCGTTCATCCTGCGCCGCCTGAAAAACCAGGTGCTGGACGAGTTGCCGGCACGTACCGAGATCACCTACAAGGTGCCGCTCTCCGACGACGAAGCCCTCCAGTACGAGGCCCTGCGCCAGCAAGCGGTGGACAAGCTCGCCAATGCCGGTGCGGAGGATGGCCAAGCCCTCCAGGTACTGGCGGAAATCACCCGCCTGCGTCGCTTCTGCTGCCACCCATCGCTGGTGCTGCCCGGCTCGCCACTGCTCGGCAGCAAGCTGCGGGCATTCCAGCAGATCGTCACGGAACTGCTGGAGAACCGCCACAAGGCACTGGTGTTCAGCCAGTTCGTCGACCACCTGAGCATCGTCCGCGCCTGGCTCGAACGACAGGGCATCGTCTACCAGTACCTCGACGGCGGCACCCCGGCCAAGGCGCGCCAGGCGGCGGTGGAAGCCTTCCAGGCCGGCACCGGCGAAGTCTTCCTGATCAGCCTCAAGGCCGGTGGCAGCGGGCTCAACCTGACCGCCGCCGACTACGTCATCCACCTCGACCCCTGGTGGAACCCGGCGGTGGAAGACCAGGCCAGCGACCGTGCCCACCGCATGGGCCAGCAGCGCCCGGTGACCATCTACCGGCTGGTCACCGAGAACACCATCGAGGAACAGATCGTCGCCCTGCATGGCCGCAAGCGCGATCTCGCCGACAGCCTGCTGGATGGCGGCGAAGTGAGTGGCAAGCTGGATGCGGATGCGCTGCTGCAGTTGCTCAGGGGGCGATAGGCCAAGGGATATTCCCCTGGTCCATGGAGGGTGGCGCGCCCCTGAACGCGAAAACGGTGCGTACAGCCACCCTGCCGGACACCGGCTCACCCACACCGCGTCCAGCCAGCAGGACCCGGTCGTCATCAAGGGCATGGCGGAGGTGGCCAACAGGCCGGGCGCGGGCCCGGTCCTGCCCGCGAGGACCGATCGCCAGTCGTAGGAGACTTCCAGAGCGGCAACGCGTTCCTGGCCGTAGTAGCAACCCATGTAGTAGTTGCAGTGCGATACGTACTCCCGATCGAACAGGTTCTGTACGTTCAGTCTGGCCTGCACTCCGCGCAGGGTTGGGGACAGCTTGCTCAGGTCATAGCTGACGCTGGTGTCATAAACGACGAACGCTGGCACTTCAAGCGTGTTGGCCGAGTTCCCGGGTTTGCGACCGGTATAGCGCGCACCCAGGCCCACTGTCAGGCCATCAAGCAACGCCGGGGTGAAGTGATAGTCCACCCACAGGCGCCTGCATTTCGCTGCGGTTGCCCTTGGTCGAACCATTGGTCTTCGTGTAGAACGAGTCGATGTAGCTGGCAGAAGCCAGAATATCGATATTGGAAATGCTGGATTTCGCTTCCAGCTCGACACCACGACTACGGACCTCGGCAGACTGCTCGGAGTACTGTCGATAGGTCAAATCGGTGGTCAGCATGTTTTCTTGTGTGAGCTCGAATACAGATGCAGTGATCAGTGTCTTGTCGAATGGCTGGTATTTCACCCCCACTTCGTACTGCTTGCCTTCAGTAGGGTCGAACGCATTGCCGCCACGCTCCGGCGCGGTGGTACCCACCAGGGGAACAAAGGCATGACCGTAGCGGCCGGTCACCCCGCGAGAAGGAAATCATGAGTCAGCTCGCCTGGTACCAGTACTTGAATACGGGTCACACGCGAAAAAGCAGCCAACGCACCATCCAGAGATTGCGCCGGGATGGAGAACGGGTAGGCGTCGTTCTGCGCCTGCACGCCTTGCGCCGCACTGGCGAAATGCAATGGCGACAGGCTGGCAGCGATGGCCAGAGACAGCAGGGTCGGCAGGCCAATGCGGCGCGCGGCGACGGAGTAATGCATGGTGATCTCCCCAGTGATCGGATTCGATGTCGGCCCGGCACCCTTGATTGTTGAGAGTGCGTTCTATTCGTGCCTCAATCACCAGGGACGCCAGTGCCGGGAAAAACCCTGAGCAAAATTTCACAAACCTGCGAGCGGCATGAATCTCGGGGTGCCATGGCGCTATTCAACATTTGCAACAATCGGACGCAGGCCGCCTGCAACGATGCATTGACCTGGGTATGGCGGCTCTTTAGTCTTCGCCGCGTAACGCCGGGCCCCTCTGACGGCTGCCGCCGCCATGTCGGAGTTACAGTCTGTATAACTTCGACTGAAGGAGGGGCCTGATGAACGCCCTAGAAACGTTTTTCCTCGCTGAGTTCATGGGCACGGCCACCTGGCTGTGGCTGTCCTTTCTTGTACTGGTCTTTTCTCTGCTGGCGTTCGATCTCGGTGTGCTGCACCGCGACAACAAGCCCATCGGCGTCAAGGAAAGCCTGATGCTCTCCGCCGGCTATATCACCGCCGGCCTGCTGTTCTCGATCTGGGTCTGGTATCAGAAAGGTGGAGACTCAAGCCTCGACTACCTGACCGGCTTCCTGATCGAGAAGTCCCTGTCCATCGACAACGTCTTCGTCATGGCGCTGATCTTCAGCTTCCTCGGCATCCCCCGCGAGTATCAGCACAAGGTGCTGTTCTGGGGCATTCTCGGGGTGATCGTGCTGCGCGCGCTGATGATCGGCCTGGGCGCGGTACTGATCCACCGCTTCGAGTGGATTCTCTACGTGTTCGGCGTGTTCCTGGTGGTCACCGGTATTCGCATGCTGTTCGCCAAGGTCGATGACCACCCGGACCTGGCCAACAACTTCCTGGTCAGGTTCCTGCGCACCCATCTGCGCGTCACCGACCAGTTGCACGGGCAGCGCTTCTTCGTGCGCCAGCCGGATCGGCACGGCAAGACCGTACTCTGGGCCACCCCCCTGCTGCTGGCGCTGATATTGATCGAATGCGCCGACGTGGTGTTCGCGGTGGACAGCGTGCCGGCGATCTTCGCCATCACCCAGGACCCGTTCATCATCTACACCTCGAACATCTTCGCCATCCTCGGCCTGCGCGCGCTGTACTTCGCCCTGGCCGCGCTGATCCACCGCTTCGCCTACCTCAAGTACGCGCTGGCGCTGGTGCTGGTGTTCATCGGCAGCAAGATTTTCCTGGTCGGCTTCATCGGCAAGATCCCCGCAGCCATCTCCCTCGGCGTGACCCTGGGGCTGTTGGCCGGTGGCGTGCTGCTCTCGCTGTGGAAGACACGCACCGAAGCGGCCACGCCCGCACAGGCTCACGACGAGAAGTGACTGGCGCATCGGCCCGCAGACGCTCGAGCCAGGCCAGTTGCAGGGCGAGCAGCCCGACGGCCAGCAGTAGCACGGCGGCACAGGCCCATGCTCCTGGTTGCCGGAGGTTACGGCTTTCCTTGCGCAGTACCTGCCGTGCCGGCTCCCGCAAGGCGCCCAGCAGGCGCTGCACTTCATCCCAGGCCTGTCGCTGCGCCGTCCCCTGCGCCAGCCAGGCCGCGAACGCCTGGCGGTCGCGCACACCGGCATCATCGGCGCTCAAGCGGAAATGCCAGGCACTGGCCTCCTCGAACAGGCGGTCTTCGTCGTCGATCATGCCCGGCTCAGTCACCGGTGCGCCGGACGACGAAGCGCTCCAGGGCTTTTTTCTGCTCGGAGAACAGGCGTGCGAGTTGCGCATTCCAGGAAGGCAAGGCGAATCCCCTGCATGGCATGGCTAGTGAGGGCGGCCACACTACCACCAGATGCAAATGATTCAAAATCATGCAAGCGTCGATTCAGACGCTGATACCCACCAGGCTCGCCTGATAAGCCGCGACGAAGCTGTCGAAGTCGCCACTTTCGTCACGCTCCAGCGCAGCCTGCTCTTCCAGCGAGCGCCTGGCATCGTCATCGAACGCCTGGGCGAGCGCCGCGGGCAGCGGCTCTGCCCGGAAGTACTCGGCATGGGCGCGGCTCTGGCGCAGGGAAAAGTCGCGGAAGCTCTCCCGCCCTTCGCGCAGGCACGCCAGTACCCGGGCCGAAGGCGTCAGGGAAGAGTCCTCGACCTTCGCCCGCTGCACCCGCACCGCACGTGCATGATCTTCCCCACCCTGCCCGGCATCGAACAGGGCGGCCGCCTGGCCGATCTGCTCCAGCAACTCCCGCGCCCAGTCCTGCAGGCCGACCGCCTGCCCACGACGCTGCAATTGCAGGCCCGGACGGCGCCCCTCCTTGACCACGCGGAGGAAATTGCTGCCGCTGGCGGAGCACTCGCCGTCGGCCAGGCACGGGCTCTCCTGCAACGCGCAGTAGAGCAGGAAGGCATCCAGGAAACGCGCCTCGTCGATATCCACCCCCAGCGGCAGGAAGGGGTCGATATCCAGGCAGCGCACCTCGACGTACTGCACACCACGCGCCATCAGCGCCTGGATCGGCCGCTCGCCGCTGTAGGTGACGCGCTTGGGCCGAATGCTCGAGTAGTACTCGTTTTCGATCTGCAGCACATTGGTGTTGAGTTGCTGCCACTGCCCGCTGGCATCGTGGGTACCCAGCGCCGCATACGGCGGATAGGGCGTGGAGACAGCCAGGCGCAGGCTCTCGGTATAACTGTGCAATGCGTCGTAGCAAGGCGTCAGCCCGGACTGCGCGTTGTTCTGGTAACCCAGGTCGCTCATGCGCAGGCTGGTGGCCCAGGGCAGGTAGAGGGTGTCCGCGTCGAGCTGCTCCAGCCCGTGGGCGCGCCCGCGCAGGAAATCCGCATCCAGCGCCGGCGAAGCACCGAACAGGTACATCAGCAGCCAGCTGTAGCGGCGGAAATTGCGGATCAGGGCAATGTAGCGCTCCGACTGGTAGTCCCTCCGCGGCCGGGTATCACCCTCGGCGACCTGCAGCACCGCCCACAGGCGTTCCGGCAGCGAGAAGTTGTAGTGGATACCGGCAATGCACTGCATGGTCTTGCCATAACGCACCGCCAGGCCTCGCCGGTAGACATGCTTGAGCCGCCCGACATTGGAGCTGCCATATTCGGCGATGGGGATGCGCGCCTCGTCCGGTAGCGGGCAGGGCATCGAATGGCTCCAGAGGTACTCGCCGTCCAGCCGGGAATAGGTGAAGCGGTGCACCGCATCCAGCTCGTCCAGCGTCGCCTGGGGATCTTCGGCGGTCGGCGTGATGAACTCGAGCAGCGACTCGGAGTAGTCGGTGGTAATGCGCGTGTGCGTCAGCGCCGAGCCCAGCGCACGGGGATGCGGCGTCAGCGCCAGCTCTCCACGTGCGTCGACACGCAGGCACTCGCGTTCGATACCGTGCAGGCACTGGCCGAGCAGCGACAGGTTGGATGGCTCGGCCAACAGCGCCAGGCGCCCGGAGAAAAGATCGCTCAAGTTCGAATTCCTTCACTCTACAGTCGGCACAATATGGGGTGGCAGGCAGGCGGCTTCAAGTTACAAGCATCAGGTTGGAAGAAAAAACTGCCCATACATGCCATTACCGATCACAAGCGCCCCGTCGAGAATCGCCGGCAAAGCGCTATCGCCGGCGAAATCGGCCCCGCCACCCGGCCCGCCTCATCACGAAGAAATCCACTCGCCATTACCCGGCGACCACGGGCCAAGACCTCATGTGAGTCCCCGGCCACCCTCCTCGCGAGGCTTAGGCAATGCACTGGGGATGCAGAGCAAAGGTTGCCCCCGGCGCTTTTATCGCCGCACAGGGGAAAGAAGCAGAACAGATGCAGCCCAATGATGTCAAAACGACACACGCACTCGACCAGAAGCATGGCACCAGAGCATGTCCGCCCCTGGCGCCACCCGTTCGCCTCCCGATGAATGCATCGTTTCACCAGCAGTCGAACGATGGCCAGGGAAGCAGAGAACAGCAAAGAGGGAGGAAAATGCATCATGGAGCAACTGGGCATCCGATTCCTCGGACAGAAACCCGAAGCAGGCTGGCAGATACTGGATCATGGTCGCCATGACCCCTGGCTGCTGGTATTGGCCTGCCTGATCGCGATAGCCGGCAGCCTGGGCACACTGGTGATCGTCGAACACTTCAGGTATCTGGAACGCCCCGGGCTGCGCAGGGCCTGGTGGATCGTCGGCAGCCTGTGCCTGGCGGGCGGGGTCTGGTCGATGCACTTCATCAGCATGCTCGCGATGCAGGCTCCGGTGGCGATCAGCTACGACCTGCCCACCACCCTCCTTTCCCTGCTGGTGGCGTTCGCCGCCGCGCTGCTGGCGCTGCACTGCATGGGCCGCAACGGCAATAGCCCGCTGCACCGCCTGAGCGCCGCCCTGCTGATCGGCCTCGGTATCGCCGCCATGCATTACAGCGGCATGGCAGCCATGCGTTCGGAGGCCGTCGTCTATTACTCGGTCGACCTGTTCATCCTGTCCATCCTGGTGGCCGTCGCCGCCAGCCTGGCCGCTCTACTGCTGGCCGAATTCATCTCCCACGGCGACATGCCGCAGCGCAAAAGCTTCATTGCCATTGCCGCACTGCTGATGGGGGCTGCCGTCACATCCATGCATTTCACCGGCATGGCGGCCTTGCATCTGGTCGCCCCCGAAGGCACCGAAACCTTTTTGCATGACGTGACCAACAGCCAGACACTGGGCCTGATCATCGGCGGGGTCACTTTCGTCATCATCGTATTCAGCCTGGTGGCCGCCTGGGCGAACCGCAAGCTCGATGAAAAGGACCGGGACCTGCAACACGTCAACAGCCTGCTGGAGCAGCTCGATAGCACCCAGTCCTCGCTGGAGAAGGCCGCCTACTTCGACCCTCTGACCAACCTGTTGAACCGCCGTGGCTTCAACCGCGCCTTTTCCGCCCATCTGAATGAGCACGCCGACAGCGGCACCCTGGCCGTCATGTTCCTCGACGTGGACAACTTCAAGCGAATCAACGACAGCCTGGGGCACGATGCGGGGGACCGGATGCTGCGCATCGTGGCGTCCCGTCTGCAGGCGATCCTGCGCGAGAACGACCTGATCGCCCGCCTGGGAGGCGACGAGTTCTGCGTGGTGGCCCAGGTGGAACAGGAGGACACGGCGAAATCCCTGGCCTGCCGCCTGCTGCAACACATGCAGGAACCCATCGCGCTGGCCGACCGCCACCTGGTAGTCACCACCAGCGTCGGCATCAGCCTGTACCCGCAGGATGGCACCTCGCCCAAGGAACTGCTCAAGCATGCGGACCTAGCGCTCTACCAGTCCAAGGCCAACGGGCGCAATACCGTGCACTTCTTCAACCAGCAACTGAAGCAGAAGGCCTCGCTCGAACTGCAACTGGAAGAAGACCTGCGCACGGCGCTGCAGCAGAACGATGGGCTGGAACTCTTCTATCAACCCATCATCGAGCTGAAAAGTGGAAAGCCAAGCAAACTGGAGGCCCTCATACGCTGGAACCATCCGCAACACGGCCTGCTGACACCGGAGCGCTTCATTCCCGTGGCCGAAGCCAATGGCCTCATCGACATGCTCGACGACTGGGTATTGCGCCAGGCCCATGCGGACTTGCGGCAGCTCGATCAGGCCGGCTACCAGGGGCTCCCTCTCGCCGTCAACTGCTCCGCGCTGAACCTGTGCGGGAACGGCCTGCCACAGCGCATCGCGAGGATTTTCGGCAGCGACCAGCGGATCAGGCAACGGATAGAACTCGAAGTGACGGAAAGCGCCCTGCTCGGAGATATCGAACATGCCATCGAGCAACTGGAACGCATCCGGGCCACTGGCGTACGCGTGGCCATCGATGACTTTGGTACCGGCTATTCGTCGCTCGCCTACCTCAAGCGCCTGCCCCTGGATACGCTCAAGATCGACCGCTGCTTCATACAGGACCTGGCCTTCTGCCCCCAGGGAAGGGAAATCGTCCGCGCGATCATCGCCATGGCCCATGCGTTGCAAATGGATGTGGTCGCCGAAGGCGTGGAAGATGCCGAGCAACTGCGCATACTGCGCGCCGATGGCTGCGACCAGGTGCAAGGCTTCTTCTTCGGCACGCCCATGCCGCTGCAGAGACTGCTCGCACAGTGCCCGCACCATGACCGCGCCATGGAAGCATGGCGCTGGCCAACGGCCGCACCATCGGACATGCTGGGGTCGCACAGCTGAACCCCGAAACGGTTCCGAGGCCCCCATGCTAGAACTCGACTCCACCCTGGCGCAGCATATCGTCGAGCGCGCCATGGCCATCCTGCCGCACAATATCAATGTGATGGATGCCCAGGGCATGATCATCGGCAGCGGCGATCCCAGCCGCCTGCACACCCGCCACGAAGGCGCGCAACTGGTACTGGCCAACCGCCGCGTGGTGGAAATCGACGAGCAGGCGGCCGCCTGTCTGCGCGGGGTCAAGCCGGGGGTCAACCTGCCGTTGCGGCATGCCGAGCACCTGATCGGCGTGCTCGGTATCACCGGCGCCCCGGAAGTCGTCCGCCCCTATGCGGAACTGGTGCGCATGGCTGCCGAAATGCTCGTCGAGCAACGAGTGTTGCAGTCCGAACGGAACTGGCAGCGTCACCAGCAGGAAGCCTGGCTGCGTCACTTGCTCGACCCGCGACAGACACTCGCCAGCCTGGAAGCCGAGCAGGAACGCCTGGCGCTGAACCTGGGCTGGCCGAGGCAGATGTGCCTGCTGCGCCTGAGCGATGCGGACGATCCGCTGCCACGCCAGACCCGCCTGCTCGACACCCTCGGTGGCAAGAGCGAATACCTGCTGGCGCCGCTGGGGCGAAATGAAGTGCTCTGGTGCCGCCCCCACAGCGCCAGCCGCGACGACCAGGCCTGGCTGGCACTGGCCGATGAGCGCGAATGGGGGGTGCAGTCCCTGGCCCTGAGCGACCCCTTGCATGGGCTGGGTGAGCTGCGTCAGGCCAGCCTGGTGTTACATGATCTGCAAGCCTATGGCCAGGCCCGCTTTCCCGAGCGACGGCTGTTACGCCTGGAACAATTGCGCCTGCCGACCCTCCTCCATTCCCAGCGCCACAACTGGCTGCTGCAGGGCTGGCTGGCACCGCTACGGCAGGTCCTGGCCCAGGATACCCAGGGCAGCCTGCGGGCAACCCTGGACGCCTGGTGTGCCCATGATGGCCAGATCCAAGCCTGCGCCGAAGCGCTGGGCATTCACCGCAATACCCTGCGTTACCGGCTGGAGCGTATCGGCGAACTCAGCGGCCTCGACCTCACCCGCATGGATCAGCGCCTGCAACTGTCGCTGGGCCTGGGCCTGGGCCTGCTGGGTAGCGCCAGCATAGGGTGTGCCGCGCGCACCTGAACGATCGGTGCCGCTATCCAGGTACGCACGGCCATGAAGCGTCGTTCAACCATACGTATTGTGCACATGAACAAATAACAGCCGACATACCGCGGAATTTCAGTGCAACCGCATAAGGCCCGGGCAATCCATGCTGGGCCACAATGGCGAGCCTATCGGCATTCCCAACCGGATTCGCTATCCGGTCATAACAACAAGAGGAGTCTGGTCATGGCCCTGGTCCTGATCCTGGTGGCGCTGATCGTATTCATCGTACTGTCCACCACCCGTTTGAAACTGCACCCCTTTCTCTCCCTGCTCGCCGCGGCCCTGATCGCCGGCTTCGCCTATCAGTTGCCTCCAGGCGAAATCCTCAAGATCGTCAGCACAGGCTTCGGCGGCATCCTCGGCTATATCGGTATCGTCATCACCCTGGGCACCGTCATCGGCATCATCCTGGAACGCAGCGGCGCGGCCATCACCATGGCCGAGACAGTGATCCGCCTGCTGGGCCAGCGCTTCCCGACGCTGACCATGTCGATCATCGGCTACCTGGTGTCGATTCCGGTGTTCTGCGACTCCGGCTACATCATCCTCAACTCGCTGAAGAATGCCCTCGCCGCACGCATGAAAGTGTCGGTGGTGGCCATGAGCGTGGCGCTGGCCACCGGCCTCTACGCCACCCACACCTTTGTGCCGCCGACCCCCGGGCCGATCGCCGCCGCCGGCAACCTGGGCCTGGAGACATCCCTGGGGTTGGTCATCGCGGTCGGCCTGGTGGTGGCGCTGGTCACCGCCTTCGCCGGCATGCTCTGGGCCAACCGCTTCCTCAGGCAGGACGATCACCAGTTGCTGGAGGAAGCCCCCAGCGAACTGCTCGCCGACTCCGTGGACTTCGAGGCGCTCAAGGCGCGCTACGGCAAGCTGCCCAGTGCCTTCCAGGCCTTCGCGCCGATCTTCGTGCCAATCGTGCTGATCTGCCTCGGCTCCATCGCCGTGTTCCCCAGCAGCCCCCTGGGCGATGGCCTGGTCTATGATCTGCTGAGTTTCCTCGGCCAGCCGGTGGCGGCGCTGCTGGTGGGCCTGGCGCTGGCCTGCACGCTGCTCAAGAGCGACGACAAACGCCAGGAGTTCCACGACTACATCGTCGACGGCCTGGTGGCGGCCGCGCCGATCCTGCTGATCACCGGCGCCGGCGGCGCCTTCGGCGCGATCCTCAAGGCCACGCCGCTGGGCGACTACCTGGGCTCCACGCTGTCGGCACTGGGCATCGGCCTGCTCATGCCGTTCATCGTTGCCGCCGCGCTGAAAAGCGCCCAGGGCTCGACCACCGTATCCATGGTCACCACCTCGGCCCTGGTGGCGCCGATGCTCGGCCAGATCGGCCTGGACAGCGAAATGGGCCGGGTACTCACCGTGCTGGCCATCGGCGCCGGCGCCATGACCGTGTCCCATGCCAACGACAGCTATTTCTGGGTGGTCACCCAGTTCAGCCGCATGAAAGTCACCACCGCCTACCGCGCGCAGACCATGGCCACCCTGATCCAGGGCGTGGTCGGCATCATCACCGTCTGGCTGCTGAGCCTGGTCCTGCTGTAATCCGCGCTATCGACGGGCCGCTTCGCGCGGCCCGTCACTGCCGAGGTCATCGTCATGAAAATCGTCATCGCCCCCGACTCCTTCAAGGAGAGCCTCAGCGCACCCGCGGTGGCCGCCGCCATCGCCCGCGGCTGGCTGCAGGTCTACCCACAAGCCGAATGCCTGCTGCGGCCCATGGCCGACGGCGGTGAAGGCACGGTAGACGCCGTGCTGGCCGCCGTTGGCGGCGAACGCCGTGAATGCCGGGTCAGCGGCCCCCTGGGCGATACGGTAACGGCGCACTGGGGCTGGCTGGACGAAGCCACCGCCGTCATCGAGATGGCCGCCGCCAGCGGCCTGCACCTGGTGCCACGCGAACACCGCGACATCCGCCGGGCCAGCAGCCACGGCACTGGCGAACTGATCCTGCAGGCACTGGATGCCGGCGCCACACGGATCATCCTCGGCCTCGGCGGCAGCGCCACCAACGACGCCGGCGCCGGCCTGCTGCAGGCGCTGGGCATGCGTTTCCTGGATGCCCGGGGCCATGCGCTGCCAGCCGGCGGAGCGGCCCTGGCGAACCTGGACCAGCTCGACCTGAGCGGCCTGGACGCGCGCCTGCTGTCGACACGCATAGAAGTGGCCGCGGACGTCGACAACCCATTGTGCGGCCCACGCGGCGCCTCGGCGGTTTTCGGCCCGCAAAAAGGCGCGACCCCCGAATACGTGGCCGAACTGGATAATGCGCTCGGACATTTCGCCCGTGTCGGCGCTGCCACCCTGGGCGAGGACCATTCGCGCTTTCCCGGTGCCGGCGCGGCCGGCGGCCTGGGTTTCGCCGCCAGGGCCTTCCTCAAGGCCAGCTTCCGCCCCGGCATCGAGCTGGTGGCGGAACTGTCGGGGCTGGCGGCGGCGCTGGAAGGTGCCGAGCTGGTGATCACCGGCGAAGGGCGCATGGACGCCCAGACCCTGCATGGCAAGGCCCCGGTTGGCGTGGCACGGCTGGCGCACAAGGCTGGAGTGCCGGTGATCGCCCTGGCCGGCAGCCTCGGCGACGACTACCAGGCACTCTACGATGCGGGTATCGAGGCGGCCTTCAGCCTGGTCCCCGGCCCGCTCAGCCTGGAACAGGCCATGGCCGACAGCGCCAGCGAACTGCAGGCCCGCACCTGCGATATCGCCAGGCTCTGGCGACTGGCAGCGGGCCGCTAACGGCAGCGACAAATGCCAGCAAGCTCAGGACGCGTGCCTATGGCCGCGTCACCAATCAAGTATCGCGGTGGATAACAGCGGCTTTGCGCAGGGTGCGCCACGCGCACCTGAACCATCGACGCCGCTATCCGAGGTGCGCACGGCGCACCCTACCCCAGGGCACCTGACCGCAAGCCGACATTTGATGCGTGTAACGACACAAGCCTGTATAGCGAAACAGGTTTCTGCAAGAGGACACTGCACAGGCATCTCTTGTGCACCTGCCCCCGGGCACGCGTTCCACCTCGTTCAGAGCAACCCCTTGTCAACAGCCTCCGCCAGAGCGCTCCGTGTCAATTGGGTCAGCAACTCATCGCCAGACTCACGGAAAGGCAGGGCGAAAATCAGCAACAAGTGCATCCAGGTAGTCAGCACCTCCCGCTTCTCGGTTTGCCCCAACTTCTCGCCATCGCGATCACGAACCACCATCCTCATGGCCAGTGTGTTGTCGTAAGTGCCCGGAATCAGGAGAAACATCGCCCCAGAGACAAAGGCCATCCCAAGGCTGCCGGTTTCATGGTTATGCAACGTTACGGTCACATAGACATCGGACTCTTCCTGCTCGGTCGTTACCCGGGAAAAATGGCCGCTGTCGGCGAAGGCCTGGGTAACCAGCTTTTCCAGGGCCGGCACGTTGGCGTGACTAATACCAGGCCGATCATTGAGCGAATACTCGGCTTGTACTTTCAGATAGACACTAGACTTGGCCTGCTCCGGCGAACTCGGCGGCCAGGGTTCGACCCCGGCACTGCTAACCGGAAGAGCGATCTTTCCCCCTTATTGAATGCCCGGGTATCGCCGCCACCGGCATGGCGGCTCGCCCCGAAAAACAGGGCACGCTCCTTGCAAACTGGCGATAAACCGTATGTCGCAGGTGCTCCCATGCCATCCTCTCATCCTGGCCACGGCCCCTGTTCCCTGCCCGATGTGCTACTGGAGCGCTTTAGCTGCGAGAAGCTGGCGCGTGGCTACCTGGTCAGTGCGCCGCACTCTGCGCAGGATCGTATCCTTTACCTGCGGGAAGGTCGCATACGGGTTTATGTGGCCAGCGAGGACAAGGAGCTCACCCTCGCCTACCTCGCGCCGGGAGAGTTGTTCAGTACCCATACCCGCGCCTACCTGCGCACCGAATCGGCATGCCAGTTGCTGTCCATGCCCACCCAGCGCTTCGCGCAAACGCTGGCCAACCAGCCGGGAATGCTGGCCCTGGTCATGCCGGCGTTGGGGCGAATCCTCGAAAACAGCATCGCCATCATCGAAGACCTGGCGTTTCGCGATGTAGCCGGGCGCCTGGCGCGCTTCCTGCTGGTCGCCGCACGCCAGCACGCCCAAGGGGTGGCCGGACCTCTCGCGCAACTGCCGCTCGAACTGTCCGTGGGCGAGATAGCCCGGCTGCTCGCCACGACACGGCAGACGGTTTCCAGCCTGCTCAATCGTATGCAGCGCGAAGGCATCGTGCAGCGCCATGGCAGATGTCTGGTGCTGTTGCGCCCCGATGTCCTGCAGCGCTGGCAGTCCGGCGACAGCCGGGCGGATGGCACGAATCGCACAGGGCGAAGTGTCGTCTAGCCGACAACAAACCGGAATAAGCCCTCGTACCATCGGCTTCCCCCACTGACCACGCCAGGAGAACCCGATGAACCGTTCATGCCCTCTATCCCCTCGCGCCAGCGACGCCGAGCAGGGCCAGAACCCACGCCCGGACCGTTACGTCAGCTTCAAGGACATCGACTGTGACGGTAATGCCCGGCTGGTCATGGCGTTCGTCCGGCGGCATATCGACGATCCGCAACGCAGCAATGCCTTCTGGGAATATTTCAAGAAGAAGGCTTCCGGTGGCAGCGGCCCGCGCCCGGACGACCTGTTCCTGGTCCATAGCAACCTCAACCAGATACGGGAGTTGTTCGAGCAGTACGAGGATGAAGAAGCGCTGGCCTTGCTCGATATCGTCGAAGAGGAGTGCTGCTAGGGGTCTTTTGACGTTTCGTCGCGACCACGCCGGGGCTGTTCGCTGTGCGACCGCGAGCCGGCAGATGATGCGCCGCTCAGTCGTCGTTTCCGGGCCGGCCCTGGGTTGCGGCCTGTTCGCTGGCCATCGCCACCTGGTTCCGCCCGCCGCGCTTGGCCAGGTAAAGACCCTCGTCCGCCCTGGCCACCAGGCTCAGGGGGTCCTGCTCCTGGGAGGGCCTGACCGTGGCGATACCGATGCTGACACTGATGACCGAACCCGGTCTGGGCAACTCATGGGGTATGCCTATCGCTTCCACCGTGCGGCGAACCTTCTCGGCCTGCAGGCGTGCGCCCCCGGCCCCGGTACCCGGCATGATCACCGCGAACTCTTCACCGCCATAGCGTGCGACCAGATCGGCAGCGCGGCTGCAACTGACCCTCAGGGCCTCTCCGACATTGCGCAGCACTTCATCGCCGGCGACATGGCCATGCTGGTCGTTGTACGCCTTGAAATAGTCCACATCGATCATCAGCAGTGACAACTCGTTCTGATCGCGCGATGCCCGGCTCCATTCTATTTCCAGGTATTCGTCGAAATAGCGGCGATTGGCGAGGCCGGTCAGGCCGTCGGACTTGATCAGCCGCTGCAGTACCAGGTTGGTATCGAGCAGTTGCTGCTGGCTTTCGCGCAGGGCGCGGTAGGCCTCGTCCCGCTGCAGCAGGGTGAGGTAGGAGTTCGAGTGGTAGCGAATGCGCGCCAGCAGCTCGATCACATCCGGCAGCTTGACCAGATAATCGTTGGCGCCACGGGCAAAGGCCGCACTCTTGACCTTGGCGTCCTCCTTGGTCGACAGGACGATGATCGGCACCTCGCGCAGCCCCGGCGCTGAGCGGTACTGGGCGAGCAGGTCAAGCCCATCCACCCCCGGCATGATCAGGTCCTGCAGGATCACCGTGGGCTTGATCTGCTGCGCGACGCTCAGCGCCTGGTGCGGGTCCGAACAGAAGTGAAAGTCGATATCGCGCTCTGCGCTCAACGCCCGGCGCACAGCCTCGCCGATCATGGCCTGGTCATCGACCAGAAGCACCATCATCGAACTGTCGTACAGGCTGTAAGGATGGTTTGGGTTCCCCGTGGGCCGCTGCATAGTGCTCTCCGCCATTTCTTCTCGTTCTCGTCCGACGGCAGCCGCGCCATCGGCTGATGCCTATTGGTGCAACCGCTCGATCAGTCGCATTGCAATCCTGGGCATCGGCAGGACCTCCACCGCGGCCCCCAGCGCCATGGCCGCCTTGGGCATGCCATAGACGGCGCAACTGGCCTCGTCCTGCGCGATGGTGTGGAACCCGCGCTCGCGCATCAGCTTCAGTCCCCTGGCACCATCGCGCCCCATGCCCGTCAGCAGCACGCCGATGGCCTCGCCGCTCCAGTGCTCGGCCACGCTCTCGAAAAATACATCGATGGATGGGCGATAAACCTGATTGATCGGCTCCGGCCGGTAGACCAGGCGCCCGCCAGGTGCAAGGTACAGATGATTATTGGTGCCCGCCAGCAGCACCGCACCAGGCTGCAGCACCTCACCCTCCTGCGCCAGGCGTACCGGCATGTTCGATTCGCTGCCCAACCACTGCGCCATGCCCGCGGCGAATACCTCGTCGACATGCTGCACCAGTACGATGGCCGCGGGGAAGTTCGCCGGAAGCTGCTTCAGCAACTCCACCAGGGCGGCCGGCCCGCCCGCCGAAGCGCCGATAGCCACCAGGCGCTTGCCGCGACTGGCGCAATTGGGCAACGGCACGGGCGCCACGTTACGGACCGGGCACTGCCCGATCATCCAGGTGATGTTGTGAATCTTGCGCCGCACGACGGCGGCGTCCAGTACCTGTTGCGGCCCCAGGGAAGGCACGGCGACCACGTCCAGGGCACCGTGGCCCATGGCATCGAACACCTGCCGCATGTTGCGCTCGACATCGGAGGTGACGATAAGGATGGCGCAGGGGCTATCGTGCATGATGCGCCGGGTCGCCTCCACGCCATCCATGCAGGGCATCAGCATGTCCATCAGCAACAGGTCCGGCAGTTCCTCGTGGCACCGGCGCACCGCCTCCTCGCCATTCCCGGCCACCCAGATCAACTGGTACTGCGGCTCGCTGGCCAGTGCGCGACGCAGCGCCTCGACGGCCAGCGGCATATCGTTGGCAATCGCGATCTTCATTCCTGCCCCCCACCGATCAAGGTCTGCACGGCCTCGAGCAACGCCTCGTCATGGAAGCTCGCCTTGGCCAGGTAATAATCGGCCCCGGCCTCGAGGCCGCGCCGGCGATCCTCTTCACGGTCCTTGTAGGACACCACCATCACCGGCAGGGATCTGAGCCGCGGGTCCTGGCGCACCAGGGTCACCAGTTCGATACCATCCATGCGCGGCATGTCGATATCGGTGATCAGCAGATCGAAGTGCTCCGCACGCAGGGCATTCCAGCCATCCATGCCATCCACGGCCACCGCCACCTGGTAGCCGCGACTGAGCAGCAGCTTTCGCTCCAGTTCACGCACGGTCAGCGAATCGTCGACCACCAGCACACGCTTGCTGGCCGCCGGACGCTCACCGCCGACATGGTCGACCTTGTCCAGATAGCCATCGCCGAGCAGCTTGCCGACCGAACTGAGCAAATCATCGACATCGAGTACCAGCACAGGCGTGCCATCGTGCAACAGGGCGCCACCAGCGATATCGCGGATCTTGCCCAGGCGGGCGTCGAGCGGCATCAGCACCAGGGTGGACTCGCCCAGGAAAGCCTCCACGGCCAGGCCGTGGCAGCGCTCACGGTCACGAATCAGCACGATCGGGATATTGTCCTCGTCGCCTTTCTTTTCCGTGCACTGCAACAACTGGGCGGCCGACAACAAGCCGATATGCTCATCCTCCAGCCAGAAATGCTGGCGCCCCTCGAGCTGGACGATATCGCTGCGGCGCAGACGCAACATGCGCTCGATCTGTGCCAGCGGGAAGGCGTAGGCCTCCCCGCCGATACTGACCACCAGCGCGCGCACCACCGACAGGGTCAGCGGCAACTCGATATGAAACCGGCAACCCTCCCCCGGCACCTGTTGCAAACGCACGTTGCCGCGCATCCGCCGTATCTCGTGCTGCACCACATCGAGGCCGACACCACGCCCGGACACCTCGGTGACCTCCTGGCTCAAGCTGAAGCCAGGCAGGAAAAGAAAGGCCAGCAGTTCGTCCTCGCTCATCTGCGCCACCTGCTCGGCAGAGGCGAAACGGCGTTGCACCACGGCCTGGCGCACATGCTCCAGGTCGATGCCGGTGCCATCATCGCTGATCTCCAGCACCAGCATGCCGGCATGCTGGTCGGCGCGCAGCAGCACCCGGCCTTCTTCCGGCTTACCCTTGCGCCGGCGCAGGGACGGTTGCTCGACACCATGGTCGACGGCATTGCGCAGCAGGTGCGTCAACGGTGCCTCCAGTTGCTCGAGCACATCACGGTCGACCTGGGTGTTCTCGCCCTCTATGTCGAGGCGCACCTGCTTGCCCAGCGAACGCCCGAGGTCGCGTAACATGCGCGCCTGGCCGGTCAGGCCATCGGAGAAAGGCCGCATCCGCGACGCCAGGGCCAGGTCATGGAGTTGCTGCGTGCGCTGGCCGCCCCGCCAGGCGAAATCATCGAAAAGCGCCTGGTGCGCCTGCAACTGCTGCTGGCACTCGACCAACTGGTTGCGGCTTTCATTCACCAGCGCCTGCAACAGCGGCTCGGCACTGCCGAGCGACTGCTCGCGCAGCGACTCCAGCGTACGCCGCAGCGACTCCTGCTGGCGCTTGAGACGCAATAGCGAGTCACTCAACGGCTTCATGCGCTGGAACTCCACCAGCGACTTTCCGGAGAGGTCGATCAGGTGGTCGAAGCGTTCGGCCGAAACCCGCAGGACACGAGCCCGCTCCTCACTCGAAGGTTCAGGCCGCGCAGTGGCTGCCGCCTGCGACGCCTCACCGGCAGGTACATCGGGCGCAGGGCACAAGGCCGGCACAGCGAAGCCCAGCAGCACCTGCAAGCGGTCGGTGAGATCGTCGATACAAGCATCGACACCGCTGCCAGCCTGGGGCTGAGCGATGCGAAGCAGCATATCGGTGCCCTGCAACAGGGCATCTATATGCTCAGGCAGCAACCGCAACAGGCCCTCCTGGGCCGCGACGAGCAGGTCCTCCATGGCATGGGCGACCTGCACCCCACGCTCCAGGCCGACGATCCGCGCCGCGCCCTTGAGCGAATGCGCCGCACGCATGCAGGCCTCGAGCTGGCCAGCGTTGCCCGGATCGCGCTCGAGCACCAGCAGGCCGGCATCCAGCACCTGCTTCTGCGCCTCGGCCTCCATGCGGAACAGGTCGAGCAGCGAGGCATCTCTCATCTGATCCGGTGTCACGTGAAGCTCCTGATCATGTTCTGCAGTACCTGCTGGTCATCCAGCACAGTGATACTCCGCTCGCGCCATTGCGTGACACCCGCCGTGAAACGGCTGATGGCTCGGGCATCCTCGCGCTTCACCGGGGTTATGCGCGCCAGCGCAATGCGCTGGATAGCGCCGACTTCATCGACCGGCGTGACCAATGGCCCATCGCCGGTTTCAAGGATCAGCATCCGCGGGATCACATGCCGGTCGGAGCGAACCGCCCCATGCTCCAGGCCCAGCAGTTCCCCCAGCGACAGGCAGGCAACCAGGGTGCCGCGCACATTGGTCACCCCCAGCAGCCCACGGGCCTTGCGATGCGGTAGCGCATGGATGGCGGCCACGGGCATCACTTCGGCCAGGCTCCGCGTGGCGAGCGCCAGCCACTCATCGCCCAGGCGGAAAATCAGTAGCGAACGCTGCTCGCCCTCGTCCTCGTGGGCATCGGCCTCTCCGTAACGGGAACCCTCCTGATCCAGATTGCAGCCGTAGTGATCGAGCAGGGCAATGGCCGCGGCGCCATAGACCTTGCAGTTGCGGCAATGGATATGCCGCTCCAGGTGTTGGCAACTCTTGTCGCCGAACACACCGATACGATTCCAGCAATCATCGAGCCGCACCGGCGTCCGGGATAAGGGTATGGAAGTATCATTCACGGCCATCTACCTCCTGCTGCCTGGCTCGCTCGTAGAGCCGCCGTGCGCCTGCCGGATCCCCCCGGGCCTCCAGATGGGCCGCCAGGTGGGTCAGGGCCTCCGAGTGCCGCGGGTCGAGATAGATCGCCTTGCGATAGTAGTCACAAGCCTGCCCGGAACGGGCATCGGCATCACTGAGCAGGCCCAGCCAGTAGAAGCCTTCGGCGCAGGGGCCACCCGCCTGCAGATGCTGTTCGCAGCGCTTGCGCGCCTCATCGCTGCGACCGGCATTGGCCAGTTCGGCGACCTCCTGCCAGATGTCCGTGGCCAGGACCGGCCCGGCGGGAGCGCCCGGTGCCGCTGGCGGAATGGCCCGGATGACCGCCCGTGGCCGTACCACCGGCGCCTTCCGGGGCGCTGGCGTCGCACGGCTGGCCGGATAACGCGCCGGCACAACCTTCGCGGCCTCCGCAGGAGCGAAACGAAAAGCGAAGGTCTGCGGGTAACCGAGGGCCTGCATGCCATTCTGGCTGGCCAGGCTCGCCTCGGCCGGACCGATGAAAAGAATGCCCTGCGGCTGTAACTGCCGCTTGAGCGATTCCAGCACGCGGACCTGGGTCGGCCGGTCGAAGTAGATCAGCAGATTGCGGCAAAAGATAAAGTCATAGGGTGCATCGCTACTGAACAGCTTGTCGTCCAGCAGGTTGCCGCAGCGAAACCGCACACAATCCCGGACCCGCTCATCGAGTGAAAAACCATCCGGTTGCTGGCGGAAAAACCGCTCACGAAACTCCAGCGACTCGCCACGGAAGGAGTTGCGCCCGTAGAACCCGCGCCGGGCCAGCACCACCACCCTGTCGCTGACATCGAGCGCATCGATCTGGAAATGCCCGGGAGCGAGCCCCGCGTCCAACAGGGCCATGGCGATGGAATATGGCTCCTCGCCACTGGAACAGGGCAGGCTGATCAGCCGCAGCGGCCGCGCACCCTGTATCCGCGCCTGGCTTTCCAGGGCCAGGCTGGCGAGCGCCCGGAACGACTCGGGATAACGAAAGAACCAGGTCTCCGGCACCACCACTGCTTCGACCAGGGCCTGCTGTTCCCTGCGCGAACCATTCAGGGTGGCCCAATAGTCCTCCATGGCCTGCTGGGCATTGGCACCCATGCGCTGCCGCACAGCTCGCTCGATGACACTGCGACCGACAGATTCGGCATCCAGGCCGATACGGGATTTGAGCAGGCGTTCGATGTGCTCGATCATGGCCGTCAGCCCTGCTCCACCGGTTGGAACAGCAGGGCGCGCAGCGCATCATCGAGCAATGAAGCGACCTCGATACGCTGCACCAGCCCCTCGACATCCTGCTGCACCGGCCCCAGGTAGCCTGGCTGCCCCGCCTCCAGGCCACTGGGCCGGAACGCCGCCGACGGCAGGCGCAGGGTATCGGTCGCCTGTTCGAGGACCAGCCCCAGCACCGGGGATGCATCGCCCTGCCGCGCGTCGAAACGCACCAGCACCAGGCGTGTACTATTGCGCACATGCGCCGGGCGCTTGAGCACGCGCCGGCTCATGTCGAGCACAGGCACCATCCGGCCACGGTGCTGGAAGACACCCGCCACCCACTCCGGTGCCTCGGGCACCTGCTTCAGACGGCGCAGGGGCAACACCTCGACCACTTCGTGAACATCGAGCGCATAGCGGTCCTCCCCCAACCGGAAGAGCAGATACAGCCCACCCGCGGCGGGCTTGTCGAGGAGACTGGCGGCGGCCATGGTCAGACCTTGAAACGGCTGACGCCAACGCGCAGGTTGTTGGCCACCTGGTTCAACTCATCGATCGCCGCCCCGGCCTGGCGCAGCGAATCCACCGTCTGGCTGCTCGCTTCGCCAAGCTGCACCAGTGCCTGGTTGATCTGCTCGGCGCCGGTGGACTGCGCCTGCATGCCTTCGTTGACCATCTGGATACGCGGTGCCAGCGCCTGTACCTGCTGGATGATCTGCGTCAGTTGATCGCCCATTTGCGCCATTTCCCCGATGCCGCGCCGGACCTCCTCGGAGAACTTGTCCATCCCCATCACCCCGGCGGACACCGCCGACTGGATCTCGCGCACCATCTGCTCGATATCGTAAGTCGCCACCGCTGTCTGGTCGGCCAGGCGCCGTACCTCCACGGCGACCACGGCGAAACCCTTGCCATATTCACCGGCCTTCTCGGCCTCGATCGCGGCATTCAGCGAAAGCAGGTTGGTCTGGTCGGCCACCTTCACGATGGTCGTGACCACATGATTGATATTGCCGGCCTTCTCGTTGAGGATCGACAACTTGCCGTTGACCACATCGGCCGCTCCCATGACCTGGTGCATGATCTCCTCCATGCGCGCCAACCCCAGTTGCCCGGTACCGGCCAGGACAGAGGTCTGCTCGGCGGTATCGGACACCTCGCTCATGGTCCGCACGAGGTCACGCGAGGTAGCGGCGATTTCCCGGGAGGTGGCGCCTATTTCCGTAGTGGTCGCGGCGGTTTCCGTGGCGGTGGCCTGCTGCTCGCGGGAAGTCGCGGCAATCTCGGTGACCGAAGCGGTCATCTGCACGGACGAACGCTGGGCGTGCCCGACCAGCGTCTTGAGTTCGGCCACCATGCTGTTGAAACCCACCTCGATGGCATTGAACTCGTCGTGGCGCTGCATATCCAGGCGCACCGACAGGTCGCCGCCCTCCAGTGTCCGCAGGGTATTGACGACACTGTTCACAGGACGGGTAATCGCCCGTAGCAACAGCCAGCCACAGACGCCTGCCGCGGCGATCGCCACCAGAATGGCAACCAGCAGGCCCATTTCCAGACTGCGTATGGCATCACCGATTTCATCCGCGGCGCCATCGGATAGCGCCCGATTCAACTCGGTCAGTTCGATCAGCAGCGCCTGGCCTTTTTCCCATTCGGGCAAGACGCGTTCCTCGCCGGATTGCCGGGCCTGCCGCAACCGGTCGTCGCGCGGATCATCGAACAGTTGGCCGTGGTGCTTCAGGTATTGCACATGCTGCTGCTTGAATTGGTCCACCAGCGATCGCTCGTGGTCATCGTGCATCGTCCCCTGGTAGCTCGCCAGCAACTCGTCCATGGCCCGCTCGGTCGCGGCGAAGCGCTCCCGATAGCCATCGACCAGCGCTTCCCCGCCGTCATCCCCGGAACTCAGCAACAGCCCGCGGGTGTCGAGCATATGCTGCGCCCACGCGGCCTGCAGCTTGCTGACGTAATAAGCGCCAGGCACCGACTCGTCGCGCATCCCGTCCACCTCGCCCTCGATCTTGGCCAGGCGTAAATGGGATGCCGAGGCCAGCAGTATCAGGATGGCAATAACCAGGGTGAAACTGGCAATGATTCGGTTGCGTACGGTCAGGTTCATCATCTCTCTCGGCACCCGGACTGAGCCGGTTCGTATAGTCGATTACAGCATACCGGCACAGCGCCATGCATGCTGCAGATCGGTGACTTCCCGACACCGAAAAAACCGCAGGGCAGGATTTCACCCCTGCTGGAATCGTCCAGACTCCTGCCACTCCATCGCGTGCAATCCGGCCCATGGTCACATCCAGAAAAGCACTGCAACGGCTCCCACTGGACAGCATTGCTATAGTGGCCCGTCTCGACAAGCTTGAGTGGAAGGAGCCGTAACGTGAAGAAGACCGCCATCGCCCTGCTGCTGGCAGGCATGCTCCCGCTCGGCGCCCAGGCCGCACAGACCGCCCAGGCCTACGGCCCGCAACTGGAAGGCTTCGCATACCCTCATCCCCTGCAACGCTTCGAGTTCAGTTCACAACAGCAGCCACTGGGCATGGGCTACATGGATGTCAGCCCCGAAGGCGACGGCAATGGGCGAACCGTCGTGCTGCTGCACGGCAAGAACTTTTGCGCCGCCACCTGGGAACAAAGCATCCGGGTGCTCGCCGACGCGGGATACCGGGTCATCGCCCCGGACCAGATCGGTTTCTGCAGTTCGAGCAAACCGCGCGGCTATCAATTCAGCCTCGCCCAACTGGCCAGCAACACCCGCGCCCTGCTGGAATCCCTGGGCCTGGAAAAAGCCACGCTGGTCGGCCACTCGATGGGCGGCATGCTGGCGGCCCGCTTCGCCCTGAACAACCCCGACATGGTGGAAAAACTGGTGCTGGTCAACCCGATCGGCCTGGAAGACTGGCAAGCCGCGGGCGTGCCCTATGCCAGCATCGACCAGTTGTACCGGAACGAACGCTCGACCACGCGCGACAGCATCCGGAACTACCAGTTGAAGTTCTATTACAACGGCATCTGGAAACCCGAATACGACCGCTGGGTCGACATGCTGTACGGAATGTACGCCGGGGCGGGCAAGGATATCGTGGCCTGGAACCAGGCCCAGGCCTCCGAAATGCTCTTCACCCAGCCGGTCGTCCATGAATTCCCCAGCATCCAGGCCCCCACCCTGCTCCTGATCGGCGGCAAGGACCGAACCGCCCCCGGCGCCAACCGCGCCCCCGCCGAAATCGCCCAGCGGCTGGGCGACTACCCACGGCTAGGAAGGGCCACGGCGAACGCCATTCCGCACGCCACCCTGGTCGAATGGCCGGAACTCGGTCACTCCCCCCAGGTGGAAGCGCCCGGGATCTTTCATGAGGCATTGCTGAAAGGCCTGGAATGAGGCCCCTTTTCCTCGGCGGTCCAGCTCCGCGCTCGTCCACACCGATGCCTGCGCACTGCCAGCCATCGCCGCGGACTCTGCCCGGGGCCTGGGGGCATAGTTCTCCCTCGGGGAAATTTTTGCCTTTCGACATTCGCGAGACTCTGACACCTACTTGCGGTATAACCTGCCCGGCCCTGGAGGCTCGCTCAACTGCTACTTGCTACGGCCGGCTGACTTCTGCACGCGCATCCCGGCGGCCCTCGACGCCCGGTAGCACACTGGCAACGCACAGATCTCCCAGGATAATCCGCGCGACCTTCCTGCTTATGCCTGTCGGATATACATCACAGCGTGATGTACAAATATCGGGCTTTGACGATTCTGCGCTGCCTCTATCCGCTTCCTGTTCGTCAGGCCAGCATTTTGCCTCGAGCTTCCTTCAGATTCGCAGCCGCCCGCGACACCCTTGCCGGGTGTGTAGAAGACTTTCACCTCCAAGTCGCCAGGCTCACCACCACAGTGGCCCCGACAGCGCCATGCCTGGCGCATCATAAAAAATCCGATGCTGTAGAGAGGCATCGGATTTGGATTTTCTGAGGGTTTACATCAAGTGCAAATGCTTAACTGACCGGCATTACTCCGTAGCAGCGCCTAACCTACGACGGCTCTGTACATCCAGCGCACGGTGGTGCAGATGGAATATTGCGAGGGTATGAAATAGCACTCTGCGACTGAGCGGTACGTTTCGTTTCCCGATGCTGCTGTATTGAATTGCACATTCGTATTGTTTTGCGGGTCGATCCGGACCACATTACCTTGGTAGGTAAATAGCGCATCATCAGGATTTTCCGACGGGTCAAGGGCCGGATTGAGGATATACGTGGTGCCACCCAGCTTGATGGCCGCGAACGCATGTAACTGATCGCTACCCGCCGCCAATATGCAACTGTCGTAGTTCTGCATGCTGTTGATTCGGTCGACCAGCGCTGCTGCATTTCCCGCGTTGGTCGCGTTCAGGCTTATTACATTCCAGCCGTAAGACCGTAAATAAGCTGCAACGGCGTTGGAACGTATACCGTTTACATTGATCAGCTCCCGGTCGTTTACCTGGGTGAATGCGCCGGGATTATGTGTTCTCATCGCACTTGCACCGTAGCTGAACAACGCGTTTTCGTTCTTGCGCCAGTAATTGGCGTTTTGCGCAATCATCCCCACGCTGGCGGCGACACACTGGTTCGTGTTTTCCTCCTGCCGAATATGAGTGAGCGTTATTCCATTTCTCGTGATGGGGCTCCAGATCATGCCTGACTCCTTCGGTGAGTATTCCCCTCGGTGTGTGCCTGCGCGAAGAAAGGGGACTAAGAAAAAGCGGACAAATTTATTTATCGGTGCACATCATCAGACGGGAAAAATCTATCCCCTTTTCAAGATCCGAGATCTATCCGCGCCACAGCAAATCGGCCATCGGTCCATGCCGATTGTGCCTTCTGCACGACCAAGGCCATAGGTCCCGATACCGAGCGGGTGCTCCGCGGCTGAGTATTTCGTGGTGCTCTACGCTCGGCGACGATGCACCAACGATCCCGTCCGCCCCCTGGCGGAATATGAGCAGGACAAGCGCCGCTCGGCACACGGCAAGCCGAGCGGACTCCCGGCGGGAGAAAAATGCCTGGGGCGGCTGGGGCCGGTACTGACAGCAGCCCGAGCCACGGCCCTTTGCGTCTTATTGCGAACAGTTGCCTGTCTTGGCCAGCTCAAGATCGGCGATGGCTTTCTGCGCCTTCTGCTCGTCGACCAGCTCCAGATTGGCACCGCCGACGAATGCCCCCATCTTGATGTACTGGCGAACGTAATAGTTCTTACCCGGCTCGGTCTGCACCAGCAGGATGTTCGGGGAGAACTCGGATTCGGTGGACAACTTGTGCTCCACTCCACCCTGAACCTGCTGGTAGAAGAAGATATTGGGCGCAGACTCACCGACGCACTTGTCGTTGAGCCAGATATCCTTCTTCAGTGCCCCACCGAAACTGCCGGCACGGTAAATGTACAACCCCGCGTTACCTGTAGCAGGCGCGGTGAAAGCCTTTGCCTGGGTGGAAACCTGCTTGTCCTCCATGGGAACCGACGCGCAACCGACGAGCAGCGAAGAGGCGAAGGCCGCCAGGGCTATTTTCTTGAGCATGATGACTCCTAGTCTATTACGGGCAGATATGCCCGGATGGGTGGAAAAGACCGGCGAACGGACGAGCAACCCGCTATCGCGGGTGCGCCTGAAGACAGGGAAAAGACCAAACGGGGAGGTGGGCACTTGACCGCACGCATCACTGCGCATGCTGGAAATCCTTCTCGACTGCCAATAATATCAATTCAACATCATTGATAACAGCGACAATATCCGCTGCCCGACCTCCAGGCAAGCGTATCCCTTGCAAGACGCGCCAATAAAGGGCACCCACAGGACTTCAGCACCGGGAGCCCTGCGCCTGTGTCACGCGGAAAGCAGGCTGGGCCATTGACCGTACTAACGAGTAATCCAGATTACTGCTACGAGGTCGTGCGCCCGCACCAGGGCCTTGGTAATACACATCTGACTCGATCACTCTTGTTTTATAGCGGCAAACAAATCCGTCCCCTTTTCCAGCACCTTGACTCTACCAGGCTATTCACTATGATTAATTTTTAATCATTCATATGCGGATCGGCGCAAACCGAGCACAGGAGCAAACCATCATGGCCGCTATCCCAAAAACCCGATCTGTCACCGCTCACGTCCCTGTAGAACTGGCCGAACGAGTCGATGAAATCGCTGGGCGTCTTGAGCGCTCCAAAAACTGGATCGTCAAGCAAGCCCT
This sequence comes from Stutzerimonas kirkiae, assembly GCF_004327335.1. GTDB lineage: Bacteria > Pseudomonadota > Gammaproteobacteria > Pseudomonadales > Pseudomonadaceae > Stutzerimonas > Stutzerimonas kirkiae. Next base: position 83,003 of record NZ_QJUO01000017.1, read on the forward strand.
GTCCGACTGGATCGACCAGGAGGAAGAGCGCAGTCGCCTGACCCGAGAGGCCTTGGCCGATGTAGATACTGGCCGTGTAATCGACCACCAAGCAGTTCAGGCCTGGGCCGAGAGTCTGAACACCGAGACGCCGCTGCCGGTACCGTACTGATGGAGTTGAAGTGGGCGAGCAAAGCACTATCCGACCTGGCCCGGCTCTATGACTTCCTTGCCGCGGTGAACCAGGTCGGTGCGGCCCGCACAGTGCAGCAGCTCACTACCGCACCAACCGCACTCCTTGCCAACCCGCGCATTGGCGAAAGGCTGGAAGAATTCGCACCGCGTGACGTACGGCGAATTCTGGTCGGACACTACGAAATGCGTTACGAAATCATAGACGCCACTATCTACCTGTTGCGCTTGTGGCACACCCGTGAAGATCGCTGATCCGATCGTGTCCCTGGAAGTGGTGTAACTGAGAAAAAAGAGAAAAAAGAGAAAAAAGGGGACAGATTTATTTATTGACTCACGCCATCAGCCGAAAAATAAATCTGTCCCCTTTTCCCATCAATCAAAGTATCTCTACTTTTCTCCCACCCCCCATAAGACATACATCCACAAATGTTTAGAATTAAAAAAACCAACAACAACATTTTATTTATCGTTCAAAAAAGGGGACAACAAAAAAGGGGACAGATTTATTTTTCGGAATTATTCCTGGGCCTGCCCTGACCTCGCAACTCTACCCGTTGTCCTTGGATTTTCTCTATCTCGTCTACAAAGCGGGAACTCCCGGTTAGCTGCCCTCTCTGCAGGGCGGCACGGATCAGGTCAATTTCACTTGATGGAGCGGCTTGGCGCATGAACTCCATATAACGGACACGACGCCTTTCAGGCGTGTCGCCAAGTGCGATGAAACAAGGGTCAGTGTCCAGCCAGTCGCTGTCCGTTTCATCCGTGACACGCATCCGATAACTCGACCAGACGTAATCGCCCGCCTCGGCGACCATACGCCAACTCGATATAGCGACAACAGGCAAGCAAGTAGGCATCTGACTCGACCACGCTGGACTTGTAGCGACTTTCCCAAAGGGTGCCAGTGCGCCCTTCCAGGCGATTCCGATAACGTGTGGCACGTGCCGCCAATGCCTTCATCAACTGTCCCAACCCGCCTAGGGCGTCACCAGGCGCAAGCAGCAGGTGGACATGATTCGTCATCAGACAGTAGGCGTAAACCTTGACCCCAAAGGCATCTTTCAACTCGCGCAGATCAGCAATGTAACGTTGATAATCCTGCTCAGCAGTAAACACCACCTGCCGGTTGTGACCACGTTGCACCACATGATGTGGGTAATTCGGCAACACAATGCGCCCCATCCTTGGCATGACAACCTCCTTCCGTTGAGGCCTTCAGCTTAGTCGATCAGACAGAAAATAAATCTGTCCCCTTTTCCTAGACTTGACTCATTGGTTCAATGAACCGTACATCTGCCGCGTTTATCTGTCTCATATCTCCAAGACACCATCACATTACCCTTATCCAATAAAATAGAATACCTGCAAGGCCCGCCATAGATAATAAAATACCGCATAAATTCTCCTTCAGATATAACCTTATAAAACTTTCTCTCAACATGATAATTAAAAAAATAACTCCCGTATTTTGCCCCATAAGAGCCTTCTTCAAGAATAAGCACAGGGTCTAGCTTTTTCCCAACAAACTGATTCCTGTCTCCCTCCCACGCAGAGCGATATGGAATACAACCAGCCACCAATACTATTAATAAAAAATCAATCCATTTGATTGCTTTCATTAAATTCATTTGCCCGCTCAATTTGAATTAAATATTTATCATACAAAGACCCATAATTAGTTAGCAACGCAGGAGGCATGCTGCCCAAATTCTCGAGCAGATTCATTGGAGCGCCATCCTTTGCTTTAACCAAATTCATCATCCACTAAGAAAAGGGGACACGTAAGAAAAGGGGACAGATTTATTTATTCACCAGGCAATGGGCAATGAAAAATAAATCTGCCCCCTTTTTCTAGTCCCCTTTTTCTCAAGGAGACCCTGTCAATTATCCTTTGTTACCAACTGTTGAATCGATTTGCAATTCGCTTCAAGAGCCTTGTCAAAATACATCTTCGACTCATCCTCATTAGCAGATGCTTGATAGGCCAGCTCATAAGCATCCGCCAATATTTGCTCATATGTTTGAGTCGCTATCCTGCGATCAATATCTGCCACATAGCATCTTATCTGGAAGGCATGCACCGTCATTGGATAATAAGACTGCCATTTGTCCCCCGCTTTTATACTCTTGAACAGCCGTTCTCTAGCAGCATCTCGCTTTTCAGTAGTCAAATCCTCCTCAAGCGAATGATAGCAAAGAGATAGCTGAGCAACTCCTGCAACAATAAGCCCTTCCTCTGCCGCTCTCCTTATCATTGAGCAGCCCTGCTCTTCTATTTGTACTTTCTTAACAGGATTTCCCTCACTCTTCTCCCAAGCCATCAGCACTTGTGACAAACCGAGCTTATATAGATAAACAGGCGCTCCATGCGGATCTTTTTTAGCATTAGCTATAGCAGCTTCTTGTAATTCCAGAGCATGCAATAGAGATGCGACATATGCCTCCTTGATGCCTCCAACAGTACTCTCGGAAGCATTTACCCACTGGAAAGAAAGAGCCAAGAAAATAAAAACAAAAAATTTCATAAGTTAGTCTCATAAAAACGACGACACCAGAAAATTACTCCACCCGGGCTATCGACGCGCGGAGAGCCAGCATATTGACAATAGAAAAAACCCCACAGGCTCGCGCCGCATGGGCGTTCTCTTCTTTGCCGCCGGCGCTTGTAGCGCCGGGAGCCTCCTGGCAAACCTAGTCCACGTCGGACGTGGCGGAGCCCAGCTCGCAGCTCCACAGTTCCACAGTTCCACAGTTCCAGCATTGGCTGGCTCGCTTGTGGCGGGCCGAGCCAGTCGCTCAACGGGCGACAACGCTGGTCGATGCACAGTTGGTAATCCCCTGCCTCGGGCGTACGCCCGACTCGCAGTGGTTGCAAGGGCGGTAGCCGGCTCTGGTAATGCCAGTTGCCATTGCGCTGTTCGGCGCCGTCGGGAACTTCCATCCCGGAGCCGGAACCCTTGATCCGCGCTGCGCCGAGCAGCAATCCCTCGGAGCCGACGCGGTAATCCTCTTCCCAGCGAATCTTCTCGATGCTGTGATCCCAGGCCAGGGTGAAGGACGCAACCGGCACTTGGGGAAAAGGGGACATATTTATTCACCGGGCAATGGGCAATGGGCAATGAAAAATAAATCCGCCCCCTTTTCCCAATTTTTCTGTTTCCCGCTATTTTAATTAACAATGCAGCCACTTTTATTTTTTGTTTCATAACGCCATGACACCATAACCCCATCTTCATTGATAAGAATGGAGTACTTACACCGCCCCCCAAGTTATATAGTACCTAACAAGCCCACCCTCCACAATAACAGCATCAAACTTTCTCTCAACAAAGGTATCAAAAAAGTAGTTCCCATACTTCGCCCCATAAGAGCCATCAGCCAGAATAATATCAGGATCAAGTTTTTTCCCAACAAACTGATCCCTATCCCCCTCCCACGCAGACCTATAAGGAATACAAGCAGAAGAAAAAAGCATCAAGAAAAACAAAGCACTATTTCTCAATAGAATTTTTTGCCCTATCAATAACAACCCTATACTTATCATACACCGCACCGTAATTCAAAATAAAAGCAGGAGGCATACTCCCAATATTTTCCACAAAAGTCATATCAACCCCGCCCTTGGAAACTTTCAAATCGATCATCCACTGATCATGCAAAGTTGCAAAAGAGTTCATTCCTGGAATTTCATTCAACACATTACTAATCGTTGTACCATGACATATAGAGTAAAACGCCGCACAACCAGACTCACCCACCAGTCTATTTAAGCCAATATTTTTCCTTCACGTAACGCTCCATCTATCGGTACCTGTGGCACCATTCCAGAACTCTCATCAAATCTTGCCCCATCACTTCTATCAACTCCCGGCCTTGCATCTGGCCCACGCCCAACTGAATATTGATAAAGCTCCATCATGGCCCCTGTTCCTGCAATGGTTGGGTAAAAAGGTAAAAAGGGTAAAAAGGGGACAGATTTATTTATTGACTCACACCATCAGCCGAAAAATAAATCTGTCCCCTTTTTCCCTCACCGCCAAGGGCTTGAGCAGGCGCTGGGCGTTCTGGTGCAGGCGGGTGATGGCCTGTTTCTCGGCGTCGGCCAGCAGGCCGTCGAGGGTTTGCTTGTGGCGCTGCGCGGCGTGGATCGCCTCGGTCTGCTCGCGGCTTTCGTTGATGGTCAGCACCAGGCAGCGGTTGAGCAGTTCTTCGTCGATGTCGATCGCCGTGGTGGTCAGCATCAGCATCACCGGCCCCTGCACCCGGTATTGCTTGGTCACCAGGTTGCCGGTGGTTTCGTCCTTGCCGGTGCTGGCGATGGTCAGTTCGCCATCCGATTGCAGCAATTTGAGCGCGTAGGCCGCCTGGCGCACGCCCTCCTCTTCGGCGATGGCCAAAATCCGGTGTTGCAGGTCGGTTTCGCCGAGGTAGAACAGGCTTTGCCCGGTCATGGCGCTGTACTGGATGCGTTCTTCCTCCGGCATCAGGTTCAGCACCGCGTCCATCAGGCTGGACTTGCCCGCCGCGCTGCTGGATTGGATCAGCACCGCCAGCGGCTGGTCGAGTTTCCTGGACACCGCCGCCAGGTAGCCGGCCAGTAGGTTGGACGCTTCGCCGACCACGCCGCAGCGCGCCAGGTCAGCCTCGAGGCGCTCGATCAGCTTCGGCGCGCGCAGCAGTTCCAGAGCGCTTTGCTCGTCCTCGGCGCTGAGGGTCGGGGTAGGATTTTTTGGTGCCAGTGCCGCCCGGATCGCCGCTTCCTGCAAGCCTTCCAGCTTGAGCAGCACCTGGCCCAGATCGCGCTTGAGCAGTTCTTCGCTCACACCCAGTTCGAGACTGGCCTGCTTCACATAGCTGCTACGCGCCTTGGCCGCGTACAGGTCGAAGCTGTCCACGTAATACGCCGCCTCCGCCTGCTCGCTCGCCTCGCGGCGTACCTGCACATTGACCCGCATCTGTTCCGGGCCAAGGTTCTTCTTCCAGCCCCGCACCCGCCAGTGCCGATCCGCCACTGCCAGCAGCAGGTCGCCCTGGGCGTTTTCGCTGAACTGTTCGGGGGGCGTTTCCGAATCGGAAACTGGCACGCACGGCACCGGGGCCAGGGGCATTTCCGAATCGGAAACGGCGGCTGCCTGCGGCGCGGCGGCTAAAGGAAAAGTCTCATCCTCGGCAGCGGACATTTTCGCGTCCGCGAAAACGGTGTCAGGGCGTTCTTCATGGGCCGATATTTTCGCGTCCGCGAAAATGACTTCATCGGCCACCACGCCCTTGCCCTGCCACAGCGCCCGCTGCAACAGCTCGCCCAACGCCTGCGCCGGGTTCTCCACCTGCCGCGCGAAGGCATTGGCATCCAGCCCCTGCGGGAACAGCAGCCGGAACACTTCGATGCCAGCACCGCGCAGTGCTTCGCCCAGCGTGGCCGCCGCCGCATCCCCCGCCGCGTCGCGGTCGTAGGCGATCACCACCCGCCGCGGGCCGTGGTGTTTCAGCGCCTGCCAGTGATCCTGGCCAAAGCCGTTCACCCCATAGGCCGCGATCACATGACGAAAACCCGCGCACCAGAAGGTCATGGCGTCGATCAAGGATTCGCACAGAATCACCTCGCCACCGCCCACCAGCGCCGCCTCGTTCCACACCCCGCGCAGCGGCGCGGCCAGGTACAGGTGCCGCGACTGCCCGGCCGGGATCTTGTGGTTCGGCTGCAAGCGCCGGCCGTACAGTTGCACCACCCGCCGGCCCTGCTCGGCATTGGCCCCGCCCTCCAGGCCGATCACCGGCACCACCAGGCAGCCGTTGAGGTGTTCGTGGCCGCTCGAGCGCAGCACCCCCACCGCCTGCAACTGCTGGCGTACCTGCTTGCCGGCCTGGGTATGCCCAGCCGGCAGGCGGTAAGTCAGGGTCTTGTTGGCATAGCCGAGCTGGAAATGCTCGACCAGCTCCGGATGCGTCAGCCCCCGGGACTCCAGGTAGGCCAGCGCCTCGGGCGATTGCTTGAGGTTGGCGTGGTAGAACTCCGCCACCGACTGCAACAGCGCGGCGGCTTCCAGTTCGGAAGCGGCAGAGCCAGCGGCTAAAGGCGGCAGGTGGCGGGCATGGCTGCGCGTCACGCCGACCTTCTCGCTACCCGGCAGCCCCGCATCGTTGCGCAGCAGTTGCACCGCGTGCGGCAGCGACACGCCCTGGGTCTTCATCACCCAGTCGAGCACCGAACCCGCCGCCCCGCAGCCGAAGCAGTGGTACAGGTTCTTCTCCGGCGAGATCGACAGGCTCGGCGTCTTCTCCTCGTGGAACACGCAGTGCATCACCCAGTCCTTACCCCGTTTCTTCAACTCATGGCCCTGCGACTGGATCAGCCGTACCAGCGACACCTCGCGCTTCAGGCGTTCCAGTTCGGCGACGGGGATGCGGGCCATGCGGGGTTTCTCCAGAATTGCGTCAAGATTCTCTTGTGCGCAATTCTAGGCTCTCTTATGCTACCACTGTCAAGCACACCAGATACCCAGGGATAACATCATGGCCACCTTCATCACCCGGCTAACCACGATGAGCATCGCCCAACGACTGGTATCCCTGCGCAAACAGAAAGGCTTGACCCAGCAGGCGCTGGCCGACGCGCTCGGCCTGCACCTCACCCAGGTGAAGCGCTACGAGGCCGGCACCTCGCAACCTTCGCTCGATGCCCTGAAGAAAATGGCGCAAACCCTGCGCGTCACCACCGACTCATTGATTTTCGAGCCGGAGGAACTGGAACCCGACGAGGATCTGCGCCTGCAATTTCAGGCAGTCAGCAACATGCCGGCCGAGGAACAACGCATCGTCAAGCAACTGCTGGAAGGGATGATCATCAAGTACGAAGCGGAACGCTGGTCATCCAAGACCCGCTGACACCGCAGAGAAAGGAGAAGACGCGAACCGAGTGGGCGGCAACCCACCCGGCTCGCTGACCACAACCAGCTATCAAGGAGCTGAACATGGCTAAAACCGATCATAGGCCAGCCGCGCCTAGAACTGAACGCTTCGCCACCGTCGCCGCCGATTACTATCCGCCGCTCGGTGAACCCGCCTACACCCACGACCGCATCGTCCCCGGCATCAAGCTGCGCGGCCACTGGCTGCAACAGGCCGGCTTCCAGGTCAACGAGAAAATACGGATTCGCGTCATGCAGGGCTGTTTGGTGATTACGGCGGAGTGAAACAAATAGCCCCGGCAGTGCCGGGGCTATTTTTAAAACACTTCATGCCTGAGTAGCTTAAAGAAACTATCCTTCCTGACGACCTCCTCTATAGAAGACGATCGCTCTGTCGCATTTATGTAGAGCAATACGGGAAAGTCCGGAAAATCTTGCTCTACAGGCTCTTCATCAAACGAATCAACATTTACCTTCAGAACATAGTGCTCCGAATCATTACGCCCCCACACGTAGTAAATGCCACCTTGATAGGAACTCTCTCTTTCCTCAAGAGAAACTCCAAGCATTTCTTCCACATATTCTTTCGCCAACAGAAGACTTAACTCCCGCCCCCCATATAGGTCGTATGCAATAGTCATTTTGGGAGAGCCACGCTTGGAGCTCGGCCTGTAGCTGTTGCTGCAGAGTCATAAATCATAAAGTTAACTTCACGCCCTGCCCGAGAGCTCAACTGGCTTGCCAAATCTTTCAACCCAAGAGCTTGCAAGTCTCTCGCACTTAATGGCCCAGTACGAGCCCCCCCACTTCTCAAGCCTATTCCTAGGGATTGAGCACGCTGCAAAAGCTCCGGGCTTGCCAAAGCAATATCAAAGTCACTAACTCTGCCAACATCAAATGCTTGCCCGGTTCTGAAACTTTGCCCTGTTACAGCACTTCCTTGAAGAATGGGCTCTACATTCCCATAGCCAGCTCGTGTTAAGCCGTCCCGAGTATCTGCACCAAAGCGCGCAAAATCATCTGCACTTGAAAAACCCTTGGGAACTGCAGTTGCTTTTGCCCCAACTGTATCACCCGACGCGAATTTCGTTGTCCAGGCGTCCAGGCCCAGACGTGGCGCGGCTTCCCAGCGCGTTACACCCAGGTGATGCTCCGTTGCCGCGTAAAATGGCCCCGACGCGACTTTCGGCGTTGCAAGCTGCACGCCCAGAACCGCCCAGGCCAGCAACAACAGGCCCAGCCAGAGCAGCGGATTTCCAGAGTGGATTCGATTCATGGACACGAGCTTAGCGGCCCGCCCGCCGTTGCGCAGCTAAAAACTCAAGCTCCCGGCCGGGGCGGTGGCGCAGCCGCCGGGCCGGCCGGGGGCCAACAAGCGCAGCGCGTTAGCCTCTGCGGGTACAGCAGAGTGAAGGGGCGGTGGCCCGCCCCTCGTCCTCAGCGCGGCGCGTAGCCCGCCTCGGCCAGCGCTCGCTGGAGCTGGTTGATCGCCTCGATCATCTGCTGCGTTTCCCGATTGTCCACCGCCAGGCTGCGGCAGTCGCTGTAGCTGATGCGCTTGACCAACTGCGCCAGGGCCCAGGCCAGGTTGCTGTTGAGCTCCAGGGGGATTGCCGTGTTCATCGCGTGTTCCTCTTCGTGCTCGACACTCGCCGCGAGCGCCGTTTGCCCCGTCCGCGCAGCCCCGCGCGCAGGCCGGTCAAGGGCGGCGCAGCCGGGCGAAGCCTTCACCCTTGACGGGCCGAGCACGGGGCTATCCTGACCGGGCACACGGAGGGCGCTTTACTCGGTCTCCCAGGCGCGGCTTTTCGCTCTGGCTCTGCTCTGGCCTTGGCTTTTGGGGAGCCCCCTTGGGGGCGGACGGGAGCTGGGCAGCCGTTGCGGGGTACGAGCAACGCAGTGCG
>NZ_QJUO01000018.1 GCF_004327335.1 Stutzerimonas kirkiae
TTAGCGGGGCGGGCCGGGTTCGCGACAACATGGACAACAGGGCTCCGACAGCGGTGTACGATCAATTACAACTTGATTGCCAATCCGGTCGCAACGAGGCAACGCACGATTACCCAGCTTTTTCAACCATGGTCCGGGATTTCAGGCGATCGCCCTGACAAGCTCCGACCCGGTCGGCGGCGATGCGGTCGCTGGGGTAGACTTGTCGACCCTTCATGACAGGCGGACTTCCAGTGAGCGCGAGTATTTTCTGGCACGACTACGAAACCACGGGGGTGAACCCGCGCAATGACCGTCCGCTGCAAGTGGCGGGTATCCGTACCAACGAGGCGCTGGAGGAAATCGGCGAACCGTTGAATCTCCATTGCCGCCTTTCGGACGATATCCTTCCCCACCCGATGGCCTGCCTGGTGACCGGTATCACGCCGAAGGTCCTGGAGGAAAAGGGCCTGTGCGAGGCCGAGTTCATGACTCGCCTGCATCGGCAACTGGCGCTCCCAGGCACCTGTGGCGCCGGCTACAACAGCCTGCGTTTCGACGATGAGGTCACGCGCTATGGCCTGTATCGAAACTTCTTCGATCCCTATGCGCGGGAGTGGCAGGGCGGCAACAGCCGCTGGGACCTGATCGATATGGTGCGTACGGCTTATGCGTTGCGCCCGGAAGGGTTCGAATGGCCGGAGGAAGATGGCCGGGTGACGCTACGCCTGGAGCGCCTCAGTGCCGCCAACGGGCTGGAGCATCTGCAGGCGCACGATGCCTTGTCCGATGTGCGTGCGACCATCGCCATGGCCCGGCTGATCCGCCAGCGCCAGCCACGCCTGTACGACTATCTCTACGGGCTGCGCCGCAAGCAGGCGGTGCTGGAGCGCATCGAGTTGCTCAAGCCGCTGGTACACGTTTCCGGGCGCTTTTCCGCTGCGGGGCATTATCTGTCGGTGGTACTGCCGCTGGCCTGGCACCCCAGCAACCGCAATGCGCTGATCGTCTGCGACCTGCAGAAGGAGGCCGCGGCGCTCTGGAGCGAGGAGCCCGAAGCCCTGCGCCAGCGTCTTTATACCCGTCATGAAGACTTGCCCGAGGGCGTTTCAGCGGTTCCTCTGAAACTGGTGCATATCAATAAATGCCCGGTGCTGGCGCCAATGAATGTGTTGCGCCCCGAAGATATCTCGCGCCTTGGGCTGGATATACAGGTTTGCCGGGAGAGGGCGCAGGCACTGCGGAATAACCGTGATAAATGGCTGGATAATATCCAGAGGATTTATGCGGCTGGTAGCGAGGGTTTTATCGAGGTGGATGACCCGGAACAGCAACTCTATGACGGTTTTCTCGGGGAGCGCGATAAACGCCTGAGTGAAGAGGTCAGGGCCTGTGCCGGCGATAGCCTGGGCAAACGCAATTGGCCTTTCGATGATCCCAGGCTTGCGCCACTGTTATTCAGGTATCGCGCGCGCAACTTTGCCGACAGTCTTGACGAGAACGAAAGGCGGCAATGGTATTCCTTCTGTCAACAACGGTTGATTGCACCACAATGGGGCGCACCCAATACGCTGGCACAGTTCGAGACGGCTCTGGCCGAGTCGATGAAGGAAGCGACGCTTGAACAACAACGGATACTTCTTGCCTGGAAAGAACATGCGCGGGTACTTGGCGAGCGTTATGCCCTGGACCAGGCTGTTCCACTGCCCGTGCAAGGTTGAAGTGGAAATGAAAACGCCGCCATGAAGGCGGCGTTTCGAGGGATGTCGCTTATCAGCCGAGCAGGGTCGCCCAGCCTTCGACCACTTCGGCGCCCCATTGGGCTTTCCACTCTTTCAACGTCTTGTGGTTGCCGCCTTTGGTTTCGATGACTTCGCCAGTGTGCGGGTTCTTGTATTGCTTGACGCGGCGGGCGCGTTTGCCGGCAGCGGGAGCCTTGGCGGCACGTGCGCCCTTGCTGGTACGGGCTTCCGGGTCGAGCAGGGCGATGATATCGCGCAGGGACTTCTGGTATTCGCCCATCAGACCGCGCAGCTTGCCTTCGAACTCCAGTTCTTTCTGCAGCTTGTCATCGGCCGACAGGGATTTCAGGCGTTCTTGAAGTTCCTTGATGGCTTCTTCGGTAGCACGGTATTCGTTGATCAGAGACATGGTATTTCCTTGGTATTAGGGTTTAAGGCTGCAAGTGTGCGTAATCATAAACATGCGCAAGGTACAAGTAAATATATCAAGGCTGCTAAGTGCGATATTTGTTCTCCTTGAAATATTACTTGCCGTCGCATTGCCAGTCGGACTCCGGCAACGAAAATGAGGAAAAGTTTTCCGGGGAGGCGCCCTGATGTTCTTTTGTTTCGCATGACTAACCACTATGCCGCTGGCGATATGGCCGCGATTTAATCTTCATTGATGCGGATTCTATTCAGTGAACGATTCGCCGATGGGCATGGAGTGCCGTACCCCGTATGGGGCGTCGCGCGGATCGCTCGCCGTCATGGCAATGCGGTTTGCGGCAATGCTTGCGCGCCCCTAGAATGCACCGTCTTTTCGTAAGCTGGAGTTCCCCAGGATGCGCACTTTCAGGCTGGTCATTGCCTGTCCCGATGGCGTTGGCATTGTCGCCAAGGTCAGTAACTTCCTCGCCACCTACAATGGCTGGATCACCGAAGCGAGTCACCATTCGGACCATCAGAGTGGCTGGTTCTTCATGCGCCATGAAATCAGTGCGGATTCCCTGCCGTTCGATCTGGAAGGTTTCCGCCAGGCCTTCACGCCGATTGCCCGTGAGTTTTCCATGGAGTGGCGGATCACCGACTCGGCACAGCGCAAGCGTGTGGTACTGATGGCCAGCCGGGAGTCCCATTGCCTGGTCGACCTGCTGCACCGCTGGCACAGCGGCGAGCTCGATTGCGATATCCCCTGCGTCATCTCCAACCACGATGACCTGCGCAGCCTGGTCGAGTGGCATGGCATTGCCTACTTCCATGTGCCGGTCCAGGCGGATCGCAAGCAGGAAGCCTTTGCCGAAGTGACGCGGCTGGTACGGGAGCACCAGGCCGACGTGATCGTGCTGGCGCGTTACATGCAGATACTGCCGGCCGAACTGTGCAGCGAGTTCGCCCAGCGAGCGATCAATATCCACCATAGCTTCCTGCCTTCCTTTGCCGGGGCCAAGCCCTACCACCAGGCATCCATGCGTGGCGTCAAGCTGATCGGCGCGACCTGCCACTATGTGACCGAGGAGCTGGACGCCGGCCCGATCATCGAGCAGGACGTAGTGCGCGTCAGCCACCGCGACAGCATCGAGGACATGGTCCGCCTCGGCAAGGATGTCGAGAAAATGGTGCTGTCACGTGGGCTGCGTTATCACTTGCAGGATCGTGTACTGGTCCACAGCAACAAGACGATGGTCTTCAACTGAGCGTCAGGCGGCATCGCATTGAAATGAAACAGGGCGCCGAGGCGCCCTGTTTTTCATGCGAGTGTGGTCGTTCAGATGCGGAAGCTGTCGACCAGGTGCTTGAGACGTTCGGCGGCCTGCTCCAGGTCCGTGCACGCCCGTAGCGTGGCCTGCAGGTTTTCGATGCCTTCCTGGTTGAGGGTATTGATTTCGGTGATGTCCATGTTCAGCGCTTCTATCACCGAGGTCTGCTCCTCGGTGGCGGTGGCGACCGACTGGTTCATGCCGTCGATTTCGCCGATACGATGAGTGACGACGCCCAGGCTTTCCCCCGCCTGGTTGGCCACCTGCACGCTGTTCTCGCTATAGGCCTGGCTTTCGACCATGGTTTGTACCGATTGCCGCGAACCGACCTGCAACTCCTCGATCATCGTCTGAATTTCCTGGGCCGAGCTCTGGGTACGGTGTGCCAGGTTGCGCACTTCATCGGCCACCACCGCGAAACCGCGGCCCGCTTCGCCGGCACGAGCGGCCTCGATGGCGGCGTTGAGCGCCAGCAGGTTGGTCTGTTCGGAAATGCCCTGTATCACCTCCAGGATCTGGCCGATATTGACGGTCTTGCTGTTGAGCGCCTCGATGTTGCTGCAGGACTCGCTGATGCGCGCAGACAGTTCATTCATGGCCTGGATGGTGGTATCGAGCACCTGCTGGCCACTTTCCGCCTGGGTGCGGGCCGCACTGGCCTGGTGCGAGGCATCGGCGGCATTACGGGCGATTTCCTGGGCGGCCGCGCCCAGCTCATTGATGGCGGCGGCGACGCTGTTGGTGCGGCTGGATTGTTCGTCCGAGTTGCTCATCGACGAGTTGGAGGCATTGATCACCAGGGTGGCGACTTCGTGCAACTGGCGTGTCGCCGAGGAGACCTCGCGTATGGAGCCGTGGATGCGCTCGACGAACTGGTTGAAGGAAAGCGCCATTTCGCCGAACTCATCCCGTGAATGCACACTCAGGCGGCGGGTCAGGTCGCCTTCGCCCTGGGCTATATCGCGCATGGCTCGCCCCATGGTATGCAGAGGCCGCATCAGGCCGCGCATCAACAGGCCCAGCAGGCCGATGATCAAGACGACACTGATGAACGTGGCGACGATGGCGCTGGTACGAAAGTTCTTCAACTGGGCGTAGGCCAGGTTCCTGTCGATTGACAGCCCCACATACCACTCGACGCTGGGCAGGTCGTTCACCGGGGTGAACGTCAGCAGCCGCGGGGTGCCCTGCAACTCGACTTCGCTGAACGAGCCATCCATGCGCAGGGTCATGCCCGGGTAGATATCCTTCAGGTTCTTCAGCAGGAGATTGCTGTCCGGATGGACCAGGATGGTACCGTCCTGGCTGGCGAGGAAGGCATAGCCGATGCCGCCGAAGTCCTGGGTATTGATGATGTTGTCGAGGGCCTTCAGGCTCAGGTCGCCACCAGCGACGCCGATCAGGCTACCGTTGTGGCGTACCGGGGAGAGCACGGAAACCACCAGGGTCTTGGTGATCTGGTCGATGTAGGGATCGGTCAGCGTAGTGCTGCCCGCACTGACCGTGTCCTTGTACCAGGGGCGCTGGCGAGGGTCGTAGTCGGCAGCCATCTGGGCCGGCGGGTGGGGCGTGAAGGCGCCATCCGCCGCAGCACCGAAATAGGCCGACAACATGGAGCGTTCGAGGGTCGGGCGGGATACGAACTGACGCACATTGTTCGGTTCCAGCTCTATGTTCTGGGCAAGATTCTCCAGCAGCAGTATCCGGCCTTGCAGCCAGTTCTGGATATTGTTGGCGGTGGCCGCTCCGGCGTCATGCAGTCGGCTTTCCAGCTCGTCCTGAATGTTGCGGCGTTCCCGATAGTCGTTGTAGACACTGAAGAGAGCGAAGGCCGTAATGACTACGAGGGAGGCTGCTATAAGTATTTTCTGACTGAATTTCAATGAGTTGGCCATGTTTTCTATATCCATTCGAGGACGATTGATCGTGCGCTGTATGGAGTGATCCATTTTCGTTATCCATGGATAACGCTGCACGGGCTACGCAGGCGGTTCGTCCACTCTTTTTATCGCTGAGCCGGATGTATGTCGGCGGCTAGGGTCTGTTGACGTTTCGGCGCAAGCCGCGTTGTCGCGACGAAGCGTCAGCAGGCCCTCATGGGGGCTTTGGCGACTTTCGAATTGTCGTCGTGATCACCGACACGACGAGTGGCAGTGTATTCTCTGCCGTCTATCGAAACAGTGAAAGTCGCCGAGCGCACTTTCATAACGCTCAGGAGTGGCATTATGCCTTTGTCGGATTCTTTTGTACTGGGGGCCGATAGCCATGGCCGGCCGATTACTCATGCATTGCGCATGGCCAATCGCCATGGATTGATCGCAGGAGCAACGGGCACCGGCAAGACGGTTACCTTGCAGCGTATGGCCGAGCAGTTCAGCGCCGCGGGCGTGGCGGTGTTCGCCGCGGACATAAAAGGCGATCTGTGTGGCCTGGGTGCGGCGGGTTCGCCGCAGGGCAAGATCGCAGAGCGTATCGCCAGCATGCCCTGGCTGGATCACAAGCCCCAGGCCTATCCAGTCGTGCTCTGGGATATCGAAGGCCGCAGCGGGCATCCGCTGCGGACCACTCTGAGTGAAATGGGGCCGTTGCTGCTGGGCAATCTCCTGGCGTTGACCGATAGCCAGCAGGCCGCACTGTATGCAGCGTTCAAGGTCGCGGACCGGGAAGGGCTGCTGTTGCTCGACCTGAAGGACCTGAAAGCGCTGTTGCTGCACCTGCGGGAAAAGCCCGAGTTGCTGGGAGAGGACAGTGCGCTGTTCACCAGTGCCTCGTCACAGGCATTGCAGCGCCGCCTGGCCACGCTGGAGCAGCAGGGCGCCGAGGCGCTGTTCGGCGAGCCGGCGCTGCAGCTCGAAGATATCCTCAGGCCCGATCGCGATGGCCGTGGGCGTATCCATCTGCTCGATGCCAGCCGCCTGGTGCATGAGGCTCCCAAGGTCTATGCGACGTTCCTGCTCTGGCTGCTGGCCGAGTTGTTCGAGCAACTGCCAGAACGCGGGGATGCCGACAGGCCCTTGCTGGCACTGTTCTTCGACGAGGCGCACCTGCTGTTCGGCGATACGCCGAAGGTGCTTCAGGAGCGCCTGGTGCAGGTCGTGCGGCTGATTCGTTCCAAGGGCGTCGGTGTCTACTTCGTGACCCAGTCGCCCGCGGACCTGCCGAACGATGTGCTGGCCCAGCTCGGCTTGCGCATTCAGCATGGCTTGCGCGCCTATACCGTCAAGGAACAGAAATCCCTGCGGGCGGTGGCCGATGGTTTCCGCGCGAACCCGGAGTTTTCTTCCTTGCAGGTGCTGACCGAACTGGGAATCGGCGAAGCGCTGGTCGGCGGGCTGGAAGAGAAGGGAACGCCGGCGATGGTACTGCGGGGTGCCATCGCCCCGCCCGAGTCCCGGGTCGGTCCGTTGAGCGAGCAGGAGCGTGCGGCGCTGATTGCCCAGTCCGCATTGCGCGGGCTCTACGACAAGCCGATCGATCGCGAGTCCGCCTATGAGGTACTGACTGCCCGAGCCCGCCAGGCCGTGCAGGAAACGCCTGCCGAACCCGCCAAGAGCAAGGCGGGCAAGAATGACATGGGGCTGGGCGATCTGGCCGAGCGCGCGGTGAAAAGCGCCTTGCGCCAAGCGGCCAGCCAGTTGGGGCGGCAACTGGTCCGGGGGATCATGGGTTCCTTGATGGGCGGCAAGCGCTGAACGGTCCCCGGGCTTGGGCTGTCGTGGCAGGTTCTCGAAAGACGATAAAGAGCGCTGGAGCGCTGAACGAACAGCGGATAGCCCGCACTTTTCGCCCAGCTTTCCAGCGCTTTTATCGAGGGGCCTGGTCGCGGAACAACGTCATGGCGCGAGTGCCCTGTCGCAGGCCGTACCGGCTCAGGCCTCTTCCTGTTGTTGTTTGCTTTTTTCCTTTTCCATCTTCTGCAACTCTTCCTGGAACACCTGATCCAGCAGGCTGGGCCTCTTGCGCCAGGGCTTGCGTTCCGGGTCGGGCTGGGCGGCATAGTTGGTCACTTCGCCACCGTAAACGTCCTTGAATCGATTGGCTTGTCGTTCAAGCTCCATACGCAGTTCTTCTTTCGTCATTAACTCAACCTTTGTAGCGGCAATATTGCCAAAGCGCAGTTTCCCGGATTTCCATGGAATTGGATGTGACGCAGTCGCGAATATTGGGAGTGCCATCCAGGCATATATGCGCGAGTCACCATGAGCGAGCTGTCAGGCCCGGCCTTGCGTCAGTGACCTCATTGGCAGGCTTGTAACTCTACTACTTAATTATGGCGAGGTGGAGAAGGAAACTGTAAGTTCCGCTTGTGTTTACGGACCATACCCCTGCCGCGGGGTATGGCCGTCATAGTCGTGTCAGGCGTGCTCGCGCAGAAATACCAGATGGTTGGGCGAGGATTGCTGCGCACTGTAGCGATACCCTTCGAGGTCGAAAGACTGGAGTTGCTCCGGCGTCGTCAGTCGCTGACTGATGACATGGCGGGCCATCATGCCGCGTGCCTTCTTGGCATGGAAGCTGATTATCTTGTACTGGCCGTTCTTCAGGTCCTTGAAGTCGACATCAATCACGCGGGCATCGAGCGCCTTGAGCTTTACCGCGCTGAAATACTCTTTCGAGGCCAGGTTCAGCAGCAGGTCGTCACCTTGCTCGGCAAGCGCCTGGTTCAACCAGCCACTGATGCGATCGCCCCAGAATGCATAGAGATCCTTGCCGCGCTCGTTGTTCAGGCGTGTACCCATTTCCAGGCGATAAGGCTGCATCAGGTCAAGGGGCCGCAGCACGCCATACAGCCCTGAAAGCATGCGCAAATGGCGCTGTGCGAAGTCGAAGTCTTCCTCGCTGAAGGTTTCGGCCTGCATGCCCGTATAGACATCCCCCTTGAAAGCCAGCAGGGCCTGCTTGGCATTGTCGGGGGTGAATGGTACGGACCAACTGCCGTAGCGTGCGACATTGAGGGCGGCGAGTTTGTCGGAGAGGTGCATCAGTTCGCTGATTTCCTGGGGCGACAGTTCTCGCAGACGCTCGATCAGTTCTGCGGAATGCTCCAGGTGTTCAGGCAGGGTGTAGCGCGGAGTGGCGGGAGGGGTGTCGTAATCGAGGGTCTTGGCGGGTGAAATCACCATCAACATGGGCTGTCTCCTGTGGCTTGGAGAGATTCTAACAGCCAGTCGTCGAAGGGTGTTCCAGGCGCGGTCACATCGACGAATCTAACGCTTGTACGGCAAGCCGCCAAGGTCATTCGTCGCACTGGTAAAAAAAACGCGCCAGCTTGAGAAAAGACTTTTTCTTGTCATGTTTTTTACGGTATTACGGCAAACAGGAGTCATCGGAGTCGGGCCTTGCAGGTTTCGCTTCCGATCATTCCGGACCGCCGAACCCGAGGACGTATGGGGCGGCTACCGCCCGCTTTGCATGTCGTCGGCGCATATCGTTGGCGTATGTCATTGGTATGGTTGCCCTGGTTCGTTCTCTGGTACGGCGGTTCCGCTGGCGGAGCGTGACGGACGCTCCGTCCCCGATCTTCGAATAAGGTGATCGCGTATGGACGACTATGGCAGACAGCGTGCGACAAGGCCCACCATCTATGTGCTCGATACCAATGTTCTGCTTCACGATCCCAATGCCTTACTGAACTTTCAGGAGCATCAGGTCGCTATCCCCCTCACCGTACTGGAAGAACTCGACCAACTGAAGACCGGCAAGCACAGTGTCGCGGCCGAATGCCGGCAGGTCATACGGCTGATCGACAAAGTGCTTGGCAAGGCGTCTCCGGAGGAAGTCGAGAATGGCGTGCCGATCGTGCGCGATGGCGGCGAGAGCCGTGGCAGCCTGTCCATTCTCATGCGCCAGGCCAGTATCGCGCATGGATTACCGGAAGATCACAACGACAACAAGATCATCAACCAGGTGGTCGAGTTGCAGTCGCGGCGGCCGGATGTGCCTGTGGTCCTGGTGACCAACGACATCAATATGCGTCTCAAGGCCCGTGCCTGCGGGGTTGCGGCGGAGGATTACCAGACCGACAAGCTGGTCGATGATGTCGGCCAGCTTTCCCGTGGTTATCACAACCTGTCCGGCTCCTTCTGGGACCGTGTCAGCAAGGTCGAGACCCAGCAGGGGCAGGGCCGGACCTGGCAC
Source organism: Stutzerimonas kirkiae (assembly GCF_004327335.1). Taxonomy (GTDB): domain Bacteria; phylum Pseudomonadota; class Gammaproteobacteria; order Pseudomonadales; family Pseudomonadaceae; genus Stutzerimonas; species Stutzerimonas kirkiae. The sequence goes on from NZ_QJUO01000018.1 coordinate 9,599, forward strand.
AGGGTGCTGCTGACCGACAACCTGCCAGCCGTCCATATCAACGAGTTCATCCTCGACGAGCAGGGCTTCGTCGGCTGGGTCAAGCGTATCGATGGCGAAGAGCTGCTGATTCTGGATATGCACCAGGAGCCGCTGCTGCACCAGGAAGCCTGGGGCTTGAAGCCTCGCGATATCTACCAGGCCCTGGCCCTGTTCGCACTGCTCGATCCCGATATCCACCTGGTCAACCTGTCCGGCGCCGCCGGTTCGGGCAAGACTATCCTGGCGCTGGCCGCCGCCATCGAACAGACCATGGTCAGCAAGCGCTACCGGCGCATCATCGCGACACGCAGCGTGCAGGGGCTGGATGAGGATATCGGTTTTCTCCCGGGAACCGAGGCGGAAAAGATGGAGCCCTGGCTTGGTGCGATCACCGACAACCTGGAGGCCCTGCACCTGGATGACGAAAGCACCCATGGCAGTGTCGACTACATCCTGCAGAAGGTGCCCTTGCAGTTCAAATCGCTCAACTATATCCGTGGGCGCAGTTTCCAGCAGAGCCTGATCCTCATCGACGAGAGCCAGAACCTCACGCCGCACCAGATGAAGACCATCATCACGCGGGCGGGCAATGGCTCCAAGGTGGTCTGTCTGGGCAACCTGGCGCAGATCGACACACCCTACCTGTCAGCCACCAGCTCCGGCCTGACCTATCTCACCGAACGTTTCAAGGATTTCCCCCATGGCGTTCATATCGCCTTGCAGGGCGTTCCCCGTTCGGTGCTGGCCGAATATGCGGAGAGCCATATGTAGGGCAGCAGGCTCCAGGCCGCAAGTGAAGGGCGAGGCTGCTGGGGGTGCCCTTCACTTGTGTTCCGCAGGGTCTGGCGCTGGCGCATCGGATACCGCAGTGGCTGTTGTCGCAGCCGCATCACCGGTGCTTTCCTCTGCGCTGGCATCCTCCACATCCTCCTCCGCGTTCTGCGGCGAGTCCGGCATCATCTCCATCACGGTCGGGCTGGTGCGCAGAATGGGTGTGAAATGCCCGTAAGGCGCGCTGACCAGATCGACCACGTGGCGGGCACGGTAAAGCGTATAAAGCGCCAGGGGCGCCAGCGAGGTGGCGAAGAACAGCGGCAGTGTCCATGGGCCGAAATGCATCAATGCGCCCGCCAGCCCCGGGCCTATGGCCGAGCCCAGGCCGAATGCCAGCAGCATGCCGCTGGAGCCCGAGAGGATTTCATCAGGGTTCAGGTGGTCGACCATTTGCGCCATGGCGATGGAGTAGATGGAGAATACCAGTCCGCCCCAAACGAACATCAGGCCGAGCAACAGCGGTCCTGCCGAAAGCGGGGTCATCAACAACGCCAGCAGGGCGGCCAGGCTGACTACCCAGAGCATCACCTTGCGACGATCCTTGCGGTCCGAGAGCAGGCCCAGCGGCCACTGCAGCACGGCGCCGCCAAGAATGGTCAGGCTCATCAGCAGGCCGATGCCGGATGAGTCGAAACCGCTCTGGCTGGCGTAGACCGGGGCGAGGCCCCAGAATCCGCCGAGGGCCAGGCCGGACAGGGCGGCTGCCATCAGTGGCAGCGGGGCGATACGGGCCAATTGCAGCAGGTCGGTTGGCGGGATATCCGGCAGGCTGGGCTGCACCTGGCGTGTCAGGGTGATGGGCATCAGTGCGCAGCAGATGAGAATGGCCGACAGTGCGAACAGCGTGAAGTTCATCGGGCTGTCCAGGCTCAATAACTGCTGCGCCACAGCCAGGGCGCCGAGGTTGACGGCCATGTAGATGGCGAATACCTGTCCGCGTTTTTCACCACTGACCTTGGCGTTGAGCCAGCTCTCGATGACCATATAGAGCGTGACCATGGCCACACCATAAAGTACGCGCAGCAGCATCCAGACCCAGGGGGAAACGATCAGGATGTGCAGCAGGGCGGTGGTGGCGGCCAGGGCGGCATAGAAAGCGAAGGTGCGAATATGCCCGATACGGCGTATCAGCGGCGGTGCCAGCCAGGTTCCGAGCAGGTAGCCGATGAAGTAGCCGGACATCAGCAGGCCGATCAGGCTGGTCGTATAGCCCTCTTCGACGCCACGCAGCGTCAGCAGGGTATTCAGCAGACCATGACCGAGCAGCAGCAGGGCGACGCCTGCGAGCAGAGAACTGATCGGCGCGAGCAGTGATTTCATTTGGGGGGATCCCGAACTGTGGATGGCATTACCGGCGTCATGATAACGCCTGTGGGTCGGTATACCGACTCCTTGGTAGAGCCTGATTTCGGGTGATCGGTTTCTGGATTCCAATGACAACCGGCCGGTTTGCCGGCCTTCAGCCCTGCAGGCGCCCAAGATTGGGCACTATCAACACCATCAGTGTGACGAAAAGAATCAAGGCGACCTGCTGGAACTTGCGATTCTTGAGCATGGCATCAGTCCGTCAATGGGTGCGGAGCCGCATGAGCCGCTCTGTAGCGCATTTTTCGATGATCGGCGGTGGTCGGCACGGTGTTACCCGTCGAGGGGGTAGTGATGTCATGCAGCAAAAGATGCGCCATGTGCCAGCCAAGCTGGCAGCTTGTCTGATGGAGCGTACATCCATGGGAACATGCTTCGCGCGGTATCGGCGAGGGGTCATTGTCGGCACAGTTCGCTGTGATCACGTATAGGCGAGTGAATTTTCCCCATCTGGGGCGATTGCATGAAGTCCCGGCCCATGACCGTGGAAGCTGGGTAATCGTGATCCGCCTCGTTGCGAGCGGATTGGCAATCAAGCGTGCGTTTTCTCGTACGCCGCTGTCGGTGTTCTACTGAGCGTGGAGTCGCGAGCCCGTCCAGTTCCGCTGCGGAACACCCATGAACCCTCCGCTCATATGAATAACGGGGCGCTCTTCGTCTGCGTCCCTGCCGGCGAAGGTTTCGTCGCGGGGCTGGACGGGCTCGCGGTGAATAACGTGGTGACTATGGAATGAGCTATCAACGCAGTACCGAATCATCCGCAGGGCTTCCGGTATCGCGCTCTTTCCCACAGGCGCTGCTGGAGGTGGCTGTGCGGATGCCTGGTGGCGGGACGGGGCCTTCGCACAGGGACGATGAGCCCGAGATCGCGCTCTACGATCCTGAAGCCTGAGGCACTATTGCCAATCCGCTCGCACTGCCTCGTCCGCTGAGGCGAGGCATATGCCTGCCCGGAGCGGAGGTGAGCGTTCATGCGCTTGCCGTACAACCTACGCACCGAAAGGTTTTTTCAAGGCTATGCCCCAGTTACGTGTTGCATGGGGCGACCCACCGCCTCCTGCAAGCAGTAGCTGGGCTGGATTGTCTGCCGGTAGCGCTCCAGCATTCGACGCCAGCCCAGGTAGTTGACGAGATATTTGGTGGCCACCCCATGAAAACGCACCATCCAGCCCTTCAAGCGACTGTGACAGGCGTTGACGTTCTGGATATGGAAAGCCGCTTCCCGAACGCGTGATCCAGGCCTGGCATGCACCACCTTGTGGGTAATCCCGCTGCGACGCGCAAACGCCGTATAGACCGCCGCACCATCCGAGCAGAGCACCGCCGCTTTATCCACCAAAGGGTTGAGTGCGGCACTCACGTGCGGGCCGTCGAGCTTCTCCAACTGAAAGTCAGCGGTGCGCCCCTCGCGGTCGCGAACGACCAGAACGGGGATCTGATCCGGCCCTGTACCACGCGCCTTGCTCACACCCCCACGCTTGCGGGGCGGGCGCGGCATGTCGCGTTGGCCTTTGAATGACTCCAGGAAGAAGGTCTCATCGACTTCGACGATGCCGGTTTCACGCCTGTCGTGGTGCTCGGCCGCCTGTGCCAGAAAGCGATGCCGCCAGAGGAACGCTGTGTTTTTGCTGATACCGCACTGCCTGGCCGCCTTGCGGACAGTCAGGCCATCAATCAGAGCTTGGGCATAGTCCGGCCAGTGATCGGCTTTGCGTAAGTGCGCCAGCCCAGTGGCTGTCAGGGCATTACAGGTGCATCGACAGGTTCGACAACGATAACGGCGCAAGCCGCGACTCCAGCCCCACGGCGCTAATTGCGCGGCTGGCGCTGCGCAATGCGGACAGGCGTTCAAGTCCGGCAAACTGCCTTCAAGTCTGTCCTGCCGAGGTCGCTCGTGCAGGGCATGCTGGAGAGCGGACCTTTGCTTGGCGCTGAGCTGGTTCAACTGAGCCAGCCAGTGTTGGAACGCTTGGGTATCCATGAGTAGACCTCCTCAGGGGGCACCTACTCTCAGGTTAGTCTTGCAACACGTAACAGGGACATAGCCTTTTTCAAAGCAGAGGATTAATGCGCCATCGGCCGCGAATAGCGTTGCCCGCAAGAGCTTCGCGGGTGCGCCGCTCACACGCTGGGGGCAGTTGGCCGGGTCATTTGAATCGAGGCCCGGAGCGGGTGTTGTTGCCCTTCGCCATGCGGTCGTAGAGCACCACATTGACGGTGGCCGCGAGGTTCATGCAGCCCTGGGTCGGGATATAGATGACATCTTCGCACCAGTCGAGGATTTCCCGATCCAGAGAGCCATCTTCCGGGCCGAAGATATACAAGGCCCGATCAGGGTGGGTGTATTCGGGCAAGGGGCGGGCGCTTTCCACCAGTTCCACGGCTACTGGTGTGCAACCAAGGGGCAGAATCCTGCGCAGGTCATCGATGTTGATCAGCGGTATGTCCTGATGCACACGCTTGGTGTCGGTTATGAAGTCCCGGGCACGATCGTAGCGAGTACCGCTGTAGAACACCGAACTGACGCCATAGCAGCCTGCCGCGCGCATGATCGAGCCGACGTTGCCGGGGGATTTGGGATTGAACAGGCCGACGCAGCTGTATCGTTTGTTGGCCACTTGGGTTTCTCGCAAAAGCGGCGATTATAGCGGCTGGCCGTGTCGTGCGCTGTAACGGCAGTGCCGATGTTCAGGGCGGCCGCATTATGCGCGGCAAAGAGCCGAAAGAGCGCTGGAAAGCTCGAGGCTGGACGAAAACGCGTGGCAACCGGCGTTTTTCGTCCAGCCGTCCCGCCTCCAGCGCTTTTATCGAAGCCCCTTGCCCGTGAATGACGGCATGGCACTACCGCTCCGGCCTTTCAATCTTTACATGAGGTCGCGCCAGCCATTTGGCATTACAATGCCCGCCTTCTTTTCCGAGGGCCGGCCATGCAAACCTCTTTTCTGGAAATCGTCGAACTGCCTGATGGCCGCATTGTGTTGCGGCGGGCCGAAGATGAGGAGGTGCTGGTGACGCTGGACTTCTCGGATGAGGCGCGCCTGTTTCTGCAGGGGCAGCATGTCGAAATAGCCAAGGTCATGCTGACGGCGGGTGTGCAGATGGCTGGGCGCGTGTTCGACGATGAGTTCGAACATGAGCATGATTCGCGCGTACTGCACTGAGTCGGCTGCTCACGCCGTTTCCATTGTCCCGGCTCCCGGGAAGGGCACGGCATCGTGCGTGCCCTATCATGCAAACCGGATATTGAGGCTCTGGGCATTTCCCTGGCGGGCCGCCGCCGCGAGCAGCTTGCGGTCGAAGGCATCCAGCCTGAGCCAACTGATCACTGTATGGCTGCGCCCCAGGCGCAAGGCCCTGCATACCAGCTCCAGCGGGTCCTGGTCGTTGCGCGAGGGTAGCAGCAGGATGCGCTCACGGTTCAGGTCTGCATCGCGCAGCCAGTTGTAGCTCACTAGGTCGGGCGGGGCGATTATGGTCAGCCAGCGCTCGTCGTTCTCCCTGCTGAGTTCACGCAGTACGGGCGCCAGCAGTTGCAGGCCATTGCGGCCAGTCAGTCTCATCTCGCTGAGTACGTCGGCGGCGCGGGTAGGCGTCGCTGGCGCATCGAATGGTGCGCTGGGTGCCAGGAAGGCCTCGAACAGAGGCAACTGGCTGGTCTGTGCGTTGGTGTAGAGAGGGAACTGCATGGGTAGATACCTCCTGTCAGCGGCGGATCACGCCGACGCTCAAGCCTTCTATGGTCAGTTCTTGTCGTTGCAGGTCGACTTCTATCGGTGCGAACTCGGGATTTTCCGCGATCAGCCAGACTTTGCTGCCCTCGCGTTTGAAACGCTTCACCGTGACTTCGTCATCGATGCGGGCCACCACGACCTGGCCGTTGCGTGCCTCACGTGTGGTGTGCACGGCCAGCAGGTCGCCATCGTAGATACCGATGTCCTTCATGCTCATGCCGTGCACCCGTAGCAGGTAGTCGGCCCGCGGATGGAAGAAGTCCGGGTTGATCCGGCAGGATTCCTCGACATGCTGCTGGGCAAGGATAGGTGCGCCTGCGGCTACTCGACCTATGACCGGCAGCCCATTGTCGACTTCATGGCCGCCAGGCTCGAAACCCGGAATGCGGATGCCGCGGGAAGCGCCGGGAGTCATTTCGATGGCGCCCTTGTTGCGTAATGCCTTGAGGTGCTCCTCGGCCGCGTTGGGCGACTTGAACCCAAGCTCCTGGGCTATTTCCGCCCGGGTCGGGGGGTAGCCGTTCTCTTCCAGGCAGCGCTTGATGAAGGCGAGGATTTCCGACTGGCGGGGCGTCAACTTGATCATGGGCGTTCTGTCCTTTTGTACAGTAACTGGGATTATATACAGTAATCGGCGCTTGGCAATATTTGCGCTGGCGAGCCGCGGCGATCGCGCTACGCGGCTATCCGTTCCGAGAAGCGCGCCAGGGCCTGGAACGCCGGACGAGAAACACGTTTCCCGTCCGGCCTTCGGCTTTCCAGCGCTATTTCCGGCATATCGCGGGGCAGCCCTGGAAGCGCTGAAATCCACTTATAATCCGTGCTTCAGGCTTTCATGGTTGACTTGCCAGGGCCCGAAACGTAGGTTTCAAACAGTTGTTGGTCTTTGGAGGGCGCATGGCGCAGTCGGAAACCGTTGAGCGTATTCTCGATGCCGCGGAGCAGTTGTTCGCGGAGAGGGGCTTCGCCGAGACATCGCTGCGGTTGATTACCAGCAAGGCGGGTGTCAACCTGGCCGCGGTGAACTATCACTTCGGTTCCAAGAAGGCGCTGATACAGGCGGTGTTCTCGCGTTTTCTCGGGCCATTTTGCATGAGCCTGGAGAAGGAGCTGGATCGGTGCGAGGCGCAGGCCAGCCAGAAGGACCGGCTCGAGGACCTGCTGGAAATGCTGGTGGTCCAGGCATTGTCGGTGAAGCCGCGCAGCGGGGATGACCTGTCCATTTTCATGCGGCTGCTCGGCCTGGCCTTCAGCCAGAGCCAGGGCCATTTGCGGCGCTATCTGGATGATATGTACGGCAGGATCTTTCGCCGCTACATGATGCGGGTCCATGATGCGGTACCGACGATCACGCCGATCGAGCTGTTCTGGCGCGTGCACTTCATGCTGGGGACGGTGGCTTTCAGCATGTCCGGTATCAAGGCATTGCGGGCGATCGCCGAGAATGATTTCGGCGCCAGGGTTTCCATCGAGCAGGTCATGCGCATGATGGTGCCCTTCGTCGCGGCGGGCATGCGCGCCGAGAGTGGCATGGACGATCCGGCGCTGCTGGAGGCCGGGCCCAAGGTCCGCCGCAATGCCCTGGCGATGCCGCAGAAACGATGAACACTGCGCATATGAGTGCCGTGCGGATGCTCGACCTGCTCCATATATCCCTGGCGGATCAACTGCTCTATGGCTTTTCCGATGGTGTGCTGCGCCTGCGCTTCCCGGTTTCGACCGCGCGCAATGGGGCCGGGGAACTGAACGGTTCCGGTTGCACGCCGCGGGGCATGCATCAGGTGCGTGCGCGCATCGGCGAAGGGCTGCCCTGTGGCGCGGTGCTGCGTGGCCGCCGTTGGACCGGCGAAGTCTGGAGCGACGAGCTGCACGCCGCCTTTCCCGGGCGTGACTGGATACTGACGCGCATTCTCTGGTTGAGCGGCTGCGAGCCCGGTGTCAATCGCCTGGGGCCTGTCGATACCTTCCGGCGCTACATTTACCTGCACGGCACGCCGGATGTCGAGCCGATGGGCGTGGCGTTGTCCCATGGCTGCATACGCATGCGCAATGCCGATCTGCTGCGGCTGTTTCCCCTCGTTCCGGCTCACTGCCGCGTTATGCTCGCTGAGCGGCCCTGCCCGCAATGGCGGCGGGCCGTCATTTCCTGAGAGCCTGTTCACGACCTGTTGTGGCTCGGCTCCGCAGCCTTGGAAACATGCTCCTTCACTACTGTAAACTGCGCCCTTGACCCACTACGTTCGCCCTGCGGGCCGGCCTTCGGCTGTCACTCCGCTGGCGTCATGTTTCACCTGTTCCCACCGCGAACGACAGTCGCTCGCGAGATCGTGAACAGGTTCCGAGGATCGCTATGCAAGGCTCTTTGATGCTGGACATCGCCGGCACCTGGCTGACCGCCGAGGACCGCCAACTGCTGCGCCAGCCACAGGTAGGCGGGCTGATTCTGTTCGCGCGCAATATCGAGGACCCACGCCAGGTGCTGGAGCTGACCCGGGCGATACGCCAGGTGCGGCCCGATCTGCTGCTGGCGGTGGACCAGGAAGGCGGACGGGTGCAGCGTTTACGCCAGGGTTTCGTGCGTCTGCCGGCAATGCGTCGCTTCGCCGAGTGCGACGATGCGCTGGCCCTGGCGGAGCTGACGGGTTGGCTGATGGCGACCGAGGTGCTGGCCGTGGGTATCGACTTCAGTTTCGCGCCGGTCCTGGACCTGGACCACCAGCGCAGTGCGGTGATCGGTGCGCGGGCCTTCGAGGGCGATCCCTGGCGGGCGACGCAATTGGCCGGTGCCTTTATCAAGGGCATGCATGCTGCCGGCATGGCTGCTACCGGCAAGCATTTTCCGGGGCATGGCTGGGCCGAGGCGGATTCCCATGTCGCCATTCCGCTGGACGAGCGTGACCTCGCACAGATCCGCCAGCAGGATCTGCAACCGTTCCAGGCGCTCGGTGGCGTGCTGGATGCGGTGATGCCGGCTCATGTGATCTATCCGGCGGTGGATGAGCGGCCCGCCGGCTTTTCCGCGTACTGGCTGCAGACGATTCTGCGCGGCGAACTGGGCTTCGATGGTGTGATCTTCAGTGATGACCTGTCGATGGCGGGGGCGCATGTGGCCGGGGATGCCGGGGAACGTATCCTGGCCGCGCTGGGTGCGGGCTGCGATATGGGGCTGGTGTGCAACGACCGTGCGTCGGCGGAACTGGCCCTGAGTGTGCTGCAACGCCGCGATGTGATGCCGGCGCCACGTCTGCGGCGGATGGTCCGGCGGGCAGAGGTGCTGCCCGATTACCGGTGTGATCCACGCTGGTTGCAAGGGTTGCAGGCGCTGCGCGAAGCCGAACTGGTGTAAAACCGATAATTGATGGCATTTTGCTTCGGTTTCCTATGAGCGGGCCTTGCGGTCGGTGTCGTGCTTGCTACACTGGGCCGTCCCTTGGAGTACCGGAATGCGTTGCCAGGCACGAACATCGAACCTCTTCAGAGCGTTGGCGCTATTGGGCCTGCTTGGCAGCCTCGGTGGCTGTTCAACCTGGTTTTCATCTTCTTTCGAGGAGCCTCAAGTCCAGCTCGACAAGGTCGATGTGGTCAAGGCCCGACTGCTGGAGCAGGAGTTCCTGCTGCGTTTTCGCATCGACAATCCCAACGATCACAGCCTGCCGGTTCGTGGCTTGATCTATACCGTGCACCTGAACGACATCGAACTGGCCAGCGGCGAGTCCAGCACCTGGCTGACGGTGCCGGCGAATGGCTTCGCGTATTACGAGGTCCCCGTGCATACCAACCTCTGGCGCCACATGAAGTATGTCGTGCGCTTGCTGGAGAAGCCGGATCGGCCCATCGCCTACCGCCTGGACGGGGAGTTGAAGATCGGTCTGATGTCCGGTCGACGCGTGCATATTTCCAGGCGCGGCGAGATAATTCCCGGGAATTTCATTCCGGAGTGAAGACGATGAATCACCAGCACCACGTACACGGTCCCGACTGCAATCACGATCATGGGCATGAGCACGGCCATGTGCATGGCCCGGACTGCAATCACGGCGCCGAACCTGTGCGCAATCCGTTGAAGGACGTTGGTCGCAATGACCCCTGTCCCTGCGGTAGCGAGAAGAAATTCAAGAAGTGCCACGGCGCCTGATCGCCCGTGTCTTCGCTCGTCACTTTCCTCTATGCCGCGGCGCTGCTGTTGATCGTGGCCTTGTCCGTGCACGCCGGCCTGTTATGGCGCAAGGTCTGGCTACGCCAGCGGCAGATCGCCCAGGCCCTGCGCCAGCGCCACCAGGCCCTGGCGGGGGACCTGCGGATCCTGGCCGCGAGCCTGCTGGATGGGCAGTTGCCGCTGATTGAGGGCGCCATTCGCATCAAGGTGCTGCTGGACAGCTATGATACGGGGCTGGCGAACGATCCGCGCAGCGAGGCGCTCCAGGCCATCCATGGGGCTACCGCGCATATCCCGACCCATGACGCCTGGAAGGCGCTGGAGCGCGATGAGCAGCGCCGTCATGAGGCGGACTTCCGCGCACTGGAGTCGCGCCATGGCGAAGATGCCCGGCGCGCGGCGCGCTGGTTGCTGAATGAGGCCATCCCCGGCTGAGTCCCTGTTCCTGCTGCTTCATATCGAAGGAATCATCGATGTCTGTACGTGCTTACTCCCTGGTTCGTATGGCGCTTGGCACACTGCTGGTCCTGGCGGGACTGAGCGGTTGCCAGTCGTATCTGGACCAGCGCTATCGCGAGAGCCTGCCGCCGAGCGAGGGCGTGCAACCGCTGAAAGGGCTGGCGGGCAATGTCAGCGTGCGCCGCAATGCCCTGGGCATGCCGCTGATCGAGACTTCTTCCTTCCATGACGCGCTGTTCGCACTGGGCTATGTGCACGCCAGCGACCGCCTGAGCCAGATGGTCGGCATGCGCCTGATGGCCCAGGGGCGCCTGGCCGAGATGATCGGCGAGGGGGCGCTGGATATCGACCGCTTCATGCGGGCGGTCAACCTGCGCAAGGATGCCGAGGTGCTGTATCGCAATGCCTCGCCGCGCTTGCAGCGCTTCTTCGAGGTCTATGCGCGGGGCGTCAACGCCTATATGTACCGCTACCGCGACAAGTTGCCGATGGACCTGGATGCCTCCGGCTACCAGCCGGAGTACTGGAAGGCAGAGGACTCCGCGCTGATCTTCTGTCTGCTGAATTTCGGCCTGTCGACCAACCTGCAGGAAGAGATAGCCGCCTTGATCCTCGCGCAGAAGGTCGGCCACCAGCGCCTGGCCTGGCTGCTGCCCACCTATCCGGACGAGCCGTTGCCGTTCGACGAGGCGCAAAAGCTCGAATTCATGACCGCGGCTGGGGTCGCGGGGCTGGCCCGGGTCGACCGTACCGTGGCCGACCTGTCCCGCTTGAGCATGCTCGGCGTGGCCGCTTCCAACAACTGGGCACTGTCGGGGCGCCAGACCCGCTCCGGGCGCCCGATCCTGGCCAATGACACCCATCTGCCGCTGTCGATGCCTTCCTACTGGAATTTCGTGCAGATTCGCTCGCCGAAATTCCAGGCGGGGGGTGTCTCGGTTGCCGGGATTCCCGCGGTGATCGCCGGATTCAATGGCAAGATCGGCTGGGGCATGACCATGGTCATGGGCGATACCCAGGATGTGTTCGTCGAGCGCCTGCGCGAGCGGGACGGGCGTTTGCAGTACCTGGCCGATGGCAAGTGGCAGCCGGCGCGGCAGCGTCATGAGACGTTCATCGTCAAGGGGCAGCGCCCGGTGCGCGAAGTGGTGCACGAGACGCGCAACGGCCCCTTGCTCAATTCCGTGCTTGGCGAGCGCAAACATGCGCTGCAACCACTGCCGTTCGAGAGCGGCTACGGGCTGGCGCTGAAAACCGCCTCGTACGAGGAGGATCGCAGCCTGGATGCCTTCTTCGAGCTGTCTCGCGCCGCGTCCGTCGACCAGGCCTTCGAGGTTGCCCGTGATATCCGCGCCATGGCGCTCAACCTGGTGTTCGCCGACGAGAGCGGTATCGGCTGGCAGGTCACCGGGCGTTATCCGAACCGCAGGGAAGGCCAGGGCCTGTTGCCCTCGCCGGGCTGGGACCAGCGTTACGGCTGGGATGGCTATACCGATCCGATGCTGCACCCCTACGACCAGGACCCGCTCCAGGGTTGGCTCGGCACCGCCAATCAACGCACGGTCAACCGTGGCTACGGGGTGCAACTGTCCAACTCCTGGCATTACCCCGAGCGCTATGAGCGTCTCGCCGAACTGGCGAGCAGGGGCGGGCATGACACCCGTAGCGTGATCGCCATGCAGTATGACCAGACCACGCTGTTCGCCGCCAAGCTCAAGGCCATGTTCACCTCGGCGGGCATGCAGGAGCCGTTGCGCCAAGCCATCGGGGCGCTGCCGGCAGAGCAGCGCGGCAAGGCGCGGGAAGCGCTGTCGCGTCTGCTGGCCTTCGACGGGCGCCTGGCGGCGGATTCCGCTGATGCGGCCCTGTATGGTGCTTTCCTGCATGAAAGCGCCCGGCAGATATTTCTCGATGAGCTGGGGCCGCAAGACAGCCCGTCCTGGCAGGCGTTCGTGCGCATGGCCGACCTGTCTTACTCAGCCCAGGCCGACCATCTGCTGGGGCGCGAGGACAGCCCGTTCTGGGATGATCGTGGCACGCCGACCAAGGAGGACAAGCCGGCCATCCTCGCGCGCAGCCTGTCTGCCGCCGTAACCCTGCTGGAGAGCCAGCAGGGCGGCGATCGCCAGGCCTGGCGCTGGGGCAGGTCGCACACTTACACCTGGGCCAGCGATGCCACGCGACTGGCGCCGCATATGCCGGTGACGCAGCGCAGTCGCATCAACGCCATCAAGGGGTATCTCGAGCGCGGGCCTTACCAGGCCGGCGGCGATCACAGCACGCTGAATGTCTCGGCCTATCACTGGGGCCAGGATTTCGATACCTGGCTGATTCCCGCCATGCGCATCCTGGTCGACTTCAATCGTGACGAGCCGCTGATCGGGCTGAACAGCAGTGGCCAGTCCGCTAACCCGGCCAGCCCGCACTATGCCGATGGCATCGAAGCCTGGCGCCGGGCCCAGTACATGAGCTTCCCGTTCAAGGCCGGGAATATCGACAAGGTGTATGGCGGCAAGCGCCTGTTGCTGACCCCGGCCAGGTAGGGGCAGGCTGTCCGATAAAGGCGCTGGAGGCTGGAAAGCTGGAGGAAATGCCCGGGGCACTCCCGTCTTTTCGTCCAGCCTTCAGCGCTTTTTCGATCCGTTGCAACCCCTGGCGCAACCGCTCGGGCTCTACTCCCGCTCGATCTCGATGACACGGATCAGTTCCGGGCTCGGGTAGTGCCAGCGTACCGATACGTCCCAGAAGCGGGTGCCGTAGCGGCGCTCGGGCTCGGGGCGCTGGTAGGCCGGGCGCGGGTCCTGGGCCAGGCATTGTTCCACCAGTTCTGTCAGTGGCTGGCCGAGGCGCTGGCTTTCGGCCTGGGCCTTTTGCAGGATGCCCTCAGCCCACTGTACGGTGATTCGCTGCGGTGCCTGGCTGGCGATGGCGTTGCAGGCATCGGGCAGGGCGTCGGCGTAGGGTACGTAGGGTTTGATGTCCAGCACCGGGGTGCCGTCCAGCAGGTCGATACCGGACAGTTGCAGGCGGCCCGCTTCCACCGCGTCCAGGCGTACCACCGATTGCCCGATGCCGTTGGGGCGGTGGCTGGCACGGCTGGCGAAGACCCCGAGCATGCGGTTGCCGCCCAGTCGTGGCGGCCTTACCCGCAGGCGCGGCTGTTCTTCCAGTGCCTGGTGGAACAGGAACAGCAGCCAGACGTGGCTGACTTGCTCCAGCCCTTGCAGCGCTTGCGGCTGGTCGTAGGGCGGTAGCAGTTCAAGGGTCCCGCGCGCGGCCGGAGCGAGTTGCGGCTGGCGTGGAATGGCGAACTTCTCGCGAAAGCAGGAGCGCATGAAGCCGATGGGGGATACGGAGTAGGGCATGGGTGATCCCGCTGGGATGGGGCTGGCGCGCCATCTTCAAGCTTCAAGCTGCGGGCTTCAAGCTGTAGCATGCGGTCTTTTTCCCGAGGCCTGCCATGATCGTCGATTTTGCAATCAATCTGTTGCTGGGGCTGGCTCTGGGAACACTGGGGGGGCTGTTCGGGATCGGTGGGGGGCTGATAGCGATCCCGGTGCTCGGCGTGTTGTTCGGCCTGGACCAGCAACTGGCGCAGGGTACGGCGCTGGTGATGGTGGTGCCCAATGTACTGCTGGCCGTCTGGCGTTATCACCAGCGTAATCGTATCGACTGGCGGCATGCGGCGGCGCTGGCGGTCACCAGCTTCTGCTTCGCGATCATCGGTGCCCGCTATGCGCTCTCGCTCGACGCCGGGCGGATGCGCTGGGCGTTCATCGTCTTCCTGTTGCTGTTGGCGTTGTATAGCGTCGTGCGGGTCTGGTTGCGCAGCGCACCGGGAAGCTCCGGGTTGAAATATGGCTGGCCCTGGTTGAGCCTGCTGGGCGCCTGGGCCGGTGCCCTGGGCGGGCTGTTCGGGGTCGGCGGCGCGGTGTTGGCGACTCCGGTGCTGACCAGCCTGTTCGGCGCCAGCCAGGTGGTCGCCCAGGGGTTATCCCTGGCATTGGCGGTACCCAGTACCAGTGTCACGCTGGTCGCCTATGGCCTGCATGACCAGGTCGACTGGCTGCTGGGGTTGCCGCTGGCGCTGGGCGGCCTGCTGAGCGTCAGTCTCGGTGTGCGGCTGGCGCACGCGTTGCCGGAGCCTCTGCTGAGAATGCTGTTCAGCGGCTTTCTGGTCGCGAGTGCGGCGTTGCTGGCGCTGGAGACCTGAAAAGAGCAAGCCGTAGCAGGGAACCGCGAGCGCACCTGAGCGCTCGATGCCGCTATCCCTGGTGCGCACGGCTCACCCTACGGCAAAGCGCCCAGGCACATGCCGACATTTGATGCGTTAGGGCATGCCCCACGCAAAACCCTCGCCATCGGCACGAGTCTATGCCTGGACGGACTGTCTGCGAGCCCTGGCGGCGCTTTTGACGATGGCCCGGTGCGCGCTGTAGTGCAGGCGCAGGCTCAGCAGCAGGGCGGCGCAGCTCAGGCCTGCGATCAACCCCTGCCACAGGCCGACCGGGCCGCTGGGCGGGCCCATCCAGTCGGTCAGGCCCAGCAGGTAGCCTACCGGCAGGCCGATCAGCCAGTAGGCGAACAGGGTGAAGATCATGGTCATGCGGGTATCCTGGTAGCCGCGCAGGGCACCGGCGGCGGTAACCTGTACCACATCCGAGAACTGGAACAGCGCGGCATAGACGAAGAGCCCGGAGGCGATGGCGATCACCGCCGGGTCGGTGCTGTAGATACGGGCGATCGGTTCGCTGAACAGCAGCATGCCGCTGGCGGAAAAACAGGCGTAGACCAGGCTGGTGGCGATGCCCAGCCCGGCAACGAAGCGCGCATCCCGGGGCGCGCCACGCCCGAGCGACTGGCCTACGCGCACGGTGACGGCCATGCCCAGCGACAAGGGGATCATGAAGATCAGCGAGGTGAAACTGAGGGATATCTGGTGCCCGGAGATGACTGTCTCGCCCAGCCCGCCGATCAGCAGGGCGATCACCGAAAAGATGCTCACTTCGGCGAATACCGCGATACCGATGGGCGTGCCGAGAGCCAGCAGCGGTGCGAGTTGCGACCAGCATGGCCAGTCGAAGCGGGCGAACAGGGCAGAGCCACGGTAATGCGGTGAGCGACGTATCCAGAACAACATGCCCGCCAGCATGAAGCTCATGACCAGCGCGGTGGTCCAGCCGCAGCCGACCGCACCGAGCGCCGGCATGCCCAGCTTGCCGTAGATGAAGATGTAGTTCAGCGGGATATTCAGCAGCAGGCCGAGAATACCGATCGCCATGCTCGGTCGCGAATGACCGAGGCCATCGCTGTAGCTGCGCAGTACCTGGTACAGGCCCATGGCGGGAAAGCCGCAGGCCACCGCGCGCAGGTAGCTCATGCTGGTATCGACCAGTTCGGCCTGTACGCCCATGACGCGCAGCAGGGGCGCGGCGTTCCACATCAGCAACGTGCAGAGCAGGCCGATGCCCAGCCCCATCCACAGCGACTGGCGCACCAGCGGGCCGATCCGTTCGTGGTGGCCGGCGCCGAAGTGCTGTGCGACCTTGGCGGTGGTGGCGAGGATGATGCCGTTCATCATCAGCAGCATCGGCACCCAGATCGAATTGCCGAGGGCTACTGCCGCCAGTTCGTGGGCGTTGACGCGACCCGACATCATGGTGTCGACGAAGCCCATGGCGGTGGTCGCCAGTTGAGCGACCGTCATGGGAATGGCAATGGCGAACAGGGCGCGTAATTCGTTACGGATGCGCTCGATTCTGGTGCCGATGGGCATTTTGCTGTGTCCGGAGCGTGAAAAGCCGGGCAGTCTACGCTGCTTTGGAGAGGGCAGAAAGTGCGCGAGTGCCGCGTTCCACGATGCCGGGCGGCAATGGCTGGCGAGCGCATTGGCAATCAAGTTCGCGGCAGCTCGTACTCCGCTGTCGGCGTTCTTTTGTCCATTGTGTCGCGAACCCGCCTCGCCCCGTGGCGAATACCGAGGCGACGATGGAGAGAGCCCTCAGTGCCGCGCGGATTGCGGTTTCGCGGGTCGTTTCTTTCCGGCACCGCCGATAGTGGCGGCGCGAGTACCGGGTGGCGGGAGCGGGCCGCTCGCATCCGGCCCTGGCTGCGCCTAGAATGCCTTCCTTTGCCTGGGACCGATGATGCGTATTGTCGCCGATGAAAACATTCCGCTGGTCGATGAGCTGTTCGCCTCTTTCGCCAGCATCGAACGCCGGCCCGGGCGGGCCATCGACAGGGCCGTGCTGGCGGATTGCGATGCGCTGCTGGTGCGTTCCGTGACCACGGTCGACCGTGCCCTGCTGGAAGGCAGCCGGGTGCGTTTCGTCGGCACCTGCACCATCGGTACCGATCACCTCGACCTGGATTTCTTCCGCGAAGCCGGCATCCAGTGGGCCAGTGCGCCTGGCTGCAATGCGCGTGGCGTGGTGGACTATGTGCTGGGCAGCCTGTTGGCGCTGGCCGAGTGGCAGGGGGTGGCGCTGGCGCAGCGCTGTTATGGCGTGGTCGGCGCCGGGCAGGTGGGCGGACGCTTGCTGAAGGTCCTGCGGCAGCTCGGTTGGCAGGTGCTGGCCTGCGATCCGCTGCGCGCCGCCGATGAAGGTGGGGATTTCGTGTCCCTGGATGAAATTCTCCAGCGCTGCGATGTGATCAGCCTGCATACGCCGCTGACACGCGAGGGGCAGGAGGCGACGCGCCACCTGTTCGATGAACGGCGCCTGCAGCGCCTGTTGCCGGGTGCCTGGCTGATCAATGCCAGCCGTGGCGCGGTGGTGGATAACCAGGCGCTGCTGCGGATATTGCAACAGCGAGCGGATCTCCAGGTGGTGCTTGATGTGTGGGAGGGCGAGCCGCTGGTGGATGTCGAGCTGGCGCGGCGATGCCGGATCGCGACGCCGCATATCGCTGGCTACAGCCTGGACGGCAAGCTGCGTGGCACCTGGCAGGTCTACCAGGCATTCTGCGCGGCAATGGGCATCGCGTCGCGGGCGGAGCTGGAGGTCCTGGTGCCGCCCGCGCAACTGCAGTCGCTGCTTTTCGATGCGGCGTCTTCTCCGGATGAGGCCATGGCGACCCTGTGCCGTGCGGTCTATGACCCGCGCCGCGACGATGCCGATTTCCGCCGCAGCCTGCTGGGTGATGAGGCGCAGCGGCGGCTGGCTTTCGACCGCTTGCGCAAGAACTATCCGCCGCGTCGCGAGATCGAAGGGCTGGGCGTCGGCATTCGCGGCGAGAGTGCGGCGCTGCAACGGCTGGTGCGGGCGCTGGGCGCGCGGCTGGTCTGATTGCGCCGCGCTGGATGCAATTTGTGGCCTGCTCCGCTAGCATTGGCCGTCTTTCGCTTTAACCCGTGATGGTGCTATGAGTTATCAGGTCCTTGCCCGCAAATGGCGTCCGCGTTCGTTCCGTGAAATGGTCGGGCAGACGCATGTGCTCAAGGCACTGATCAATGCGCTGGACAGCCAGCGCCTGCACCATGCCTATCTGTTCACCGGGACCCGTGGCGTGGGCAAGACCACCATCGCGCGGATCATCGCCAAGTGCCTGAACTGCGAGACGGGGATCAGCTCGACGCCTTGTGGGCAGTGCTCCATCTGCCGCGAGATCGACGAGGGGCGCTTCGTCGACCTGATCGAAGTCGACGCCGCCAGCCGCACCAAGGTCGAGGACACCCGCGAACTGCTCGATAACGTGCAGTACTCGCCCAGCCGCGGGCGCTACAAGGTCTACCTGATCGACGAAGTGCACATGCTCTCGACCAGCTCCTTCAACGCCCTGTTGAAGACCCTGGAAGAGCCGCCACCCCACGTCAAGTTTCTGCTGGCCACCACCGATCCGCAGAAGTTGCCGGCCACCATTCTCTCGCGCTGCCTGCAGTTCTCCCTGAAAAACATGCCGCCGGAGCGTGTGGTGGAGCACCTGAGCCATGTGCTTTCGGTCGAGCAGGTACCGTTCGAGGACGATGCGCTGTGGCTGCTGGGGCGCGCCGCCGATGGTTCGATGCGCGACGCCATGAGCCTGACCGACCAGGCCATCGCCTTTGGCGAGGGGCGGGTGCTGGCCGCCGATGTACGCGCCATGCTGGGGACGCTCGATCATGGGCAGGTCTACGGTGTGCTGCAGGCACTGCTCGAGGGCGATGCCCGGGCACTGCTGGAGGCGGTGCGCCACCTGGCCGAACAGGGGCCGGACTGGGGCGGTGTGCTGGCGGAGATACTCAATGTGCTGCACCGCGTCGCCGTCGCCCAGGCATTGCCCGAGGCGGTCGATAACGGCCAGGGCGATCGTGAGCGTGTGCTGGCGCTGGCCCAGGCGCTACCGGCCGAGGACGTACAGTTCTATTACCAGATGGGCCTGATCGGGCGGCGCGACCTGCCTCTGGCGCCCGACCCGCGCAATGGCTTCGAGATGGTGCTGCTGCGCATGCTGGCATTCAGGCCGGCGGGCCAGGGCGGGGCACCGATGGTGCCGCTAAAGCCGTTGGGAGTCACGGCGGCCACGACTGACTCCCAGGCGGCAACGGTGGCCACGTCAGGACCGGGCACGCAGCCTGTCGTGGCGCTATCGCCTGCCGCAGCCGGCGAACCCGTGGCGAATGTCGTCGCCACGCAGCCCGAGGCGCCCGATACTCCTGCAGAGCCAGAGCCAGAGCCAGAGCCAGAGCCAGAGCCGCCCATGGACTATGCGCCGTTTCTGGACGAGCTGCCTCCTCCCGGCGACTTGCCCTGGGATGAAGCGCCACCGCCATCCGCGCCGGCCTTCGACAGCCTGCCCGCGCCCGATGAGCGTGATGAAGACGAGGTCGAAGACGAAGAACCGCCCATCTCCGACGAAGACTACTTCGTCGCGGAAAGCCGCGCCGAAGCTTTCGTCGATGCGCTGGAGCCCTTGCCCGAAGCGGACACCCCAGCGGAACCCCAGCTTGCGGTAGCGCCTGCGACCGGCCTGGCGGCGGACTGGCAGGCGTTGTTCCTCAAGCTCGGCTTGTCCGGCCTGACGGGCAGTATCGCGGCCAACTGCAGCCTGGTGGCGGTCGAGGGCGACCGCTGGCTTATGCATCTTGATCCGGCCCAGAGCGCGCTGTTCAACAGTACCCAGCAGCGGCGCCTGAACGAAGCCTTGAACCAGTATCACGGGCGTACGCTGACGCTGGTGATCGAACTTGCCAAACCGCTCCAGGAAACGCCGGCCCAGGCAGCCGCGCGGCGCCGACTGGAACGGCAGAAGGCGGCGGAAGTCTCCATCCATACCGATCCGCTGGTGCGGCAATTGCTCGAGCAGTTCGATGCGGTCATTCGTGATGACAGTATCGAGCCGGTAGAACACCCCTGAGTATCGAACCAACCCGATTAGGAGATCCTCCCATGATGAAAGGTGGCATGGCCGGCCTGATGAAGCAGGCACAGCAGATGCAGGAAAAGATGCAGAAGATGCAGGAGGAGTTGGCCAATGCCGAGGTAACCGGGCAGTCCGGCGCTGGCCTGGTCAGCGTGGTGATGAACGGCCGCCATGATGTCAAGCGTGTCAGCCTGGATGACAGCCTGATGCACGAAGAGAAGGACATTCTCGAAGACTTGATCGCCGCCGCCGTCAACGACGCGGTGCGCAAGATCGAACAGAACAGCCAGGAAAAGATGTCCGGCATGACCGCCGGCATGCAATTGCCGCCCGGCTTCAAGATGCCATTCTGATTGGCTTCAGGCTTCAGGCTTCAGGCTTCAGGCTGAAGCGTGCGATGGTCACTTGCTTGCGGCCAGAGGCCGTAAGCGGGTGCGGTTACCGAGAGATCTATGAGTTTCAGTCCCCTGATTCGGCAGCTTGTCGAGGCTTTGCGCGGTTTGCCCGGTGTCGGGCAGAAGACCGCCCAGCGCATGGCCCTGCATCTGCTCGAGCGTGATCGCAGTGGCGGGCTGCGCCTGTCCGAGGCGCTGTCGCGGGCCATGCAGCATGTCGGTTATTGCCAGCAGTGCCGGACCCTGAGCGAGGACCCGGTGTGCGCCCTGTGTGCCGACCCACGGCGCGATGATCAGTTGCTGTGCGTGGTGCAGAGCCCGGTGGATGTATTCGCCGTGGAGCAGACAGGTTTCCGCGGGCGTTATTTCGTGCTCAAGGGGCACCTGTCGCCGCTGGACGGGCTTGGCCCCGAGGCGATCGGTATTCCTGAACTGCTGGCGCGGATAGGCGAAGGTGGCTTTGCCGAAGTGATCCTGGCCACCAACCCGACGGTGGAAGGCGAGGCGACCGCCCACTACATCGCACAGACACTGGCCGATCGCGATATCGTCATCAGCCGTATCGCCCATGGTGTGCCACTGGGCGGGGAGCTGGAGCTGGTCGATGGGGGAACGCTGGCGCACGCGCTGGCGGGGCGCAAGCCGATCAGCCTGCGTTGATGCATGACCCGCGATGACCCGCGGATGGCAGAACTTCGCGGGCAAGCCCGCCTCCGCGGCGCGACAGGCGGCGAGGGCGTGGTTCCTGCGTTTTCCCTGTCAGCGCTCGTTGAGGGCGAAGGCGGTGAGGGTATAGGCGGCGATCCCGGCTTCCTGCAGTTTCCGCGAGCCGCCCAGCTCCGGCAGGTCGATCACCGCCGCTACCTCATGCACCCTGGCATTCATACGTCGCACCAGTTGCGCGGCGGCCAGCAGCGTGCCGCCGGTAGCGATCAGGTCATCGACCAGCAGTACCGAATCGCCTTCGCACAGGCTGTCGGCGTGCACCTCGAGGAAGGCTTCGCCATATTCGGTGCTGTAGCCCTGGCTGAGTACCTGCGCGGGCAATTTGCCCTGTTTGCGAAACAGCACCAGCGGCTTGTTCAGCTCGTAGGCGAGGATGGAGCCGATGATGAAGCCCCGGGCATCCAGTGCGCCGATATGGCTGAACTCGGTTTCCACATAGCGCTGGATCAGGCTGTCGGCGACCATGCGCATCGCGCGCGGCGACTGGAACAGCGGGGTGATATCACGAAACACCACGCCGGGTTTCGGGAAGTCCGGCACGGGGCGCACCAGTTTCTTGATGCTGAACTCATCGAAGATCATTCGCCGCCTCCCCGCTCAGCTTTCCAGTGTGCCGCCAGCCAGGGCGCAGAGACTGATCGAATCGATGATGCGCACTTCCTTGCCTTCCGCTTCGATCAGGCCGTTCTGCTGGAAGCGGGTGAATACCCGGGAAACGGTTTCCACCGCCAGGCCCAGGTAGTTGCCGATTTCGTTGCGTGACATCGGCAGGCGGAACTGGTTGGCCGAGAACCCGCGGGCGCTGAAGCGTGCCGACAGGTTGATCAGGAAGGTGGCGATGCGCTCGTCGGCGGTTTTCTTCGACAACAGCAGCATCATCTGCTGATCGTCACGTATTTCCCGACTCATGATGCGCATCAGTTGGCGACGCAACTGCGGCAGTGAAATGCTCAGTTCATCCAGGCGCTCGAAGGGGATCTCGCAGACGGACGTGGTCTCCAGAGCCTGTGCGGAAACCGGGTAGCTTTCCGTGTCCATGCCGGACAGGCCGACCAGTTCGCTGGGCAGGTGGAAGCCGGTGATCTGTTCCTCGCCACTGTCGGTGACGCTGAAGGTCCGCAACGCACCGGAACGCACCGCGAATACGGAGTTGAACGTCTCGCCCTGGCGGAACAGCGTTTCGCCCTTTTTCAAGGGGCGGCCACGCTTGACGATCTCATCCAGAGCATCCATGTCCTGCATGTTCAGTGACAATGGCAGGCACAGGGCAGAAAGGCTGCAATCCTTGCAGTGAGCTTGTCGCTGCGTACGGATCTTGATGGATTCGGACATTCGGGGTTCCTGAAAAACCTTACTGGCCGTGCAAGGTTACCCCACCCTGGTGCATGTCGCCAATCGTCTATGGAACCAAAATGCCGGCGCGGAGTCTTTCAGGCCGGTTGATACCAGTGTTTCGGTTCCAACTGGCTGGCCTGGTAGTGATCGAACAGCATGCAGACAGCCCGTGCCAGCAGGCGCCCAGGCGGCATTATCAGCAGGCGCTCGGGCGAGAGGGCGATCAGGCCGTCGGCCTCCATCTGTGCCAGTTGCGGACGGATATCCAGGAAATACTCTTCGAAGTCGATGGAGAACCTGGTTTCGATCTGGGCGATATCCAGCTCGAAATCGCAGATCAACGAATGGATGATCGAGCGGCGGATCAGGTCGTCCTTGTTGCAGTGCAGTCCACGCTGGGTCGCCAGTTGGTCCTGTTGCAGGCTCTGCTGGTAGCGGGCCAGGTCGGTATGGTTCTGGCAGTAGAGTTCGCCGATCTGGCTGATGGCCGAGACGCCCAGGCCGAGCAGGTCGCAATGGCCATGGGTGGTATAGCCGAGCAGGTTGCGTTGCAAGGTGCCGTCTTCCTGGGCGATGGCCAGGTCGTCATCGGGCAGGGCGAAGTGGTCGATGCCGATGTAGCGGTAGCCGGCTTCGGTCAGGCGCTCGATGCCATGCTGGAACATGGCGAGTTGTTCGCTCGCGTCGGGCAGTTCTTCTGCTTTTATCCGGCGTTGGCTCACATAATATTCGGGCTGGTGCCGGTAGCGGCTGATCGAAAGACTGTCCGGCTGCAGTTCGACGATCGAATCCAGCGTCTGCGAGAAGTTCGCCAGGTTCTGCCGGGGTAGCCCGTAGTGCAGGACGATATTGACCGAGCGATATTGCAGCGTGCGCGCGGCCTCGATGATGGCGCGGGTCTGTTCCGCGGTCTGCAGGCGGTTGATCGCCTGCTGCACTTCGGCGGACAACGGCTGGGCGCTGAGGTTGATACGGTTGAAGCCCAGTTCGCGCAGCAGGCCTATGGTCGGCCAGTCCGCTTCGCGCGGGTCGATATCGATGCCGTAGTCCCCGGAATCGTCGTCCAGCAGGTTGAAATGCTTGCGCAGGGAGGCCATCAGGCGCCGCAGTTCCTGGTGCGAGAGAAACGTCGGGGTGCCGCCACCCAGCCGCAGTTGCTCGACGTACTGCCCGGTGCCGATGTGCTTGGCCAGCAGGGCCATCTCGTGCTCCAGGCTGTCGAGATAGACCTGGGCGCGCCCCCGGTCCTTGGTGATCACTTTGTTGCGGTTGCAGTAGTAGCAGGCGTTGGCGCAGAACGGCAGGTGCAGGTAGAGCGAAAGGGGGCGGCCTGCCCGACGACTGTCACGCAGGGCATGCAGCAGGTCGAATGAGCCGATGCCACCGTCGAACCTGACCACCGATGGGTAGGATGCATAACGAGGCGCCGCCTGATCGTAGCGGCGGATCAGGTCTGCGTCCCAACGGATGGCGTCTAGCATGTGGCTTTTCCGGTTTGGGTGACGGTAGCCGGATTCTAGGTTGGAGGTTGCCGAGCTGACTTGACCTGTATCAAGCTTGCCTTGACCCTTGGCGGCGCGTGTTGCCGTTTACCGCCGACCGGATAAGTTCATTCAATCGCCAGGAGATAGAGATGCAGAGTCGCCAACAGGAAATCGCAACTGCCCTGGGGGTGCGGGACCCCATGGAGAATGAAACCGCGGTGGCTGCCGAAATTGCCCGTCGGGTGGCGTTCATACAGGATTGCCTGCGCCAGTCGGGCATGAAGACCCTGGTGCTGGGGATCAGTGGCGGTGTCGATTCGACCACGGCGGGGCTGCTCTGCCAGCGTGCCGTGAGAGCGTTGCGCGAGGCGGGGGAAGGGGACGATTACCGCTTTATCGCCGTCCGCCTGCCCTACCTGCTCCAGCATGACGAAGAGGAGGCCGCCCTGGCGGTGGCCAGCATCGCGCCGGACGAGTCGCATACCGTGAACATAGCGCCTTCGGTACAGGCGCTGGCGGGGGAGGTCGAGGCGTTGCAGGGGCTGTCGTCGGCGGCCAGGGACTTCGCCCTGGGCAACACCAAGGCGCGTATCCGCATGGTCGCCCAGTACACCATCGCCAATGCCCGCCAGGGGCTGGTGGTGGGGACCGACCACGCGGCGGAAGCGGTGATGGGGTTTTTCACCAAGTTCGGTGACGGCGCCTGCGATCTCACGCCGCTGGCCGGGCTGGTCAAGGGCCAGGTCCGGCAACTGGCCGATGCGCTCGGTGCTCCACAGCAACTGGTACACAAGGTGCCGACCGCCGATCTGGAAGAGCTGGCGCCCGGCAAGCCCGACGAAGAAGCGCATGGCGTGAGTTACCAGGATATCGACGCTTTCCTGCTGGGGCGCCCTGTCGATCCTGAAGTGGCGCGGATCATCATCGACACCTACGACAGGACGGCGCACAAACGGCAACAGCCGAAGGAGCCTTGAGCAGCTTCAAGCTACAAGCCGAGCAGAATGGCGGAAACTTCGCTTCAGGCTTCAGGCTTCAGGCTTGAAGCTTACGGCTGCTTTTTCAGTGCCCCATCAACCAGTGCCGGTGCGGGCCGGGCAGGGTCCATAGGCCAAAGAGGATGACCAGCGCCCCGGCGGCCATGCGTACGCCGCGGTTTCTCAGGAAAGCGCCCAGGCGTTCGGTGGCGAGGCCGGTGGCCAGCAACACCGGCCAGGTGCCGAGGCCGAAGCAGAGCATCAACAGGGCGCTGTCCACGGCGTCGCCCTGGCTGGCGGCCCAGAGCAGCGTGCTGTAGACCAGCCCGCACGGCAGCCAGCCCCAGAGCCCGCCCAGCAGCAGGGCGCGGGGCAGGCTGCTGACCGGCAGCAGTCGGCTGGCCAGGGGCTGGATGAGTTTCCAGAGCCCTTTGCCGATGGCTTCCACGCGCGTCAGCCCGCTCCACCAGCCGGCCAGGTAGAGCCCCATGGCGATCAGCAGCAGGCCGGCGACGATGCGCATGGCGCTTGCCAGGGGGCCGTTGGCGAGCGCCCAGCCGGCCAGCCCGAGGATAAAGCCGGCCAGTGCGTAGCTGAGGACCCGGCCGATGTTGTAGCCCAGCAGCAGGCCGAAGCGGCGGGCGCGCTGCTGCGGCGGAATGGCCATGGTCAGCGCACCCATCAGGCCGCCGCACATGCCCAGGCAATGGCCGCCGCCAAGCAGCCCCAGCACCAGCGCGGAGAGCATCAGCGGCAGCAGCTCAGTCACGCTCCGGGCGCTCCGGCGGGGTTTCGTCGGTCGTTTCGGCTTTCTGCCCGGAATCCGGCGGCGGCAGGTCGTCGTCGAACAGGATGCTGTGCGCCGGTCCCTCCAGGTCGTCGTACTGGCCGCTGTCGACCGCCCAGAAGAAGACCCAGATGGCCAGGGCGACCAGCACCACGGCGATGGGGATCAGAACGTACAAGGCGGCCATGGGGCCTCCGGGATGACCACGGGAAAGGGGCTTGCTGGCGACTGGCGGGCAATGTTGCACATGGCAGTCAATGCCGGGTCAGCCGCAGGGCGTTCAATACTACCAGCAATGAACTGAGCGACATGCCCAGTGCCGCCCATAGCGGAGTGACCCAGCCGAGCGCAGCGAAGGGCAGTACCAGGCCATTGTACAGACCGGCCCAGAGCAGGTTCTCGATGATGATGCGGCGGCTGCGCCGGGCAATCGAGAAGGTCTGCACCAGGCTGTCCAGGCGGTTCGACAGCAGCACCGCGTCGGCGCTGGTCTTGGCCAGGTCGGTGGCCGAACCCATGGCGATACTGATGTCGGCGGCGGCCAGTACCGGTACGTCGTTGACGCCATCGCCGAGCATCAGTACGCGCTGTCCCCGCGCCTGCAACGCTTGCAGGTGCTGCAGTTTGGCGTCCGGCGTCAACCCGCCGACGGCTTCGTCCATGCCCAACTGGGCGGCGATCTGGCCGACCATCGGTGAACTGTCGCCGGACAGCAGGACGGTGTGCCAGCCCTGGCGCCGACAGGCCTCCAGCAGTGCCGGAGCGTCCCCGCGCAGGCGGTCGTCGAGTACCAGCCAGGCCAGCGGCCCCTGCTGGTCGCCCAGCAACAGCCATTGACCCTGTGCGCCCGGTATCGGCGGCGCAGTGCCGGCGTAGCCTGCCGCGACGAAGGCCGGCTGGCCGATGCGCAGGGCCCGCCCGCCGAGGTTGCCGGAGAGCCCCAGGCCGGGGTGGCTTTCGACACTGTCGGCGGCCTCGGGGGCCCGCCCGAAGGCCTTGGCGATGGGGTGTTCCGAGCGGTTCTCGAGGGCGGCGGCGAGGCCCAGGCAGGTGTCGGCATCCAGCTCGCCCAGGGGCTGGATGGCGCTCAGGGTCAGGCGGCCTTCGGTCAGTGTGCCGGTCTTGTCGAACACCACCGTGTCGATATGGTTGAGGCCTTCCAGCACATGGCCGCGGGTCAGCAGCAGGCCGAGCTTGTGCAGCGTGCCGGTGGCGGTGGTCAGCGCCGTTGGCGTCGCCAGCGAGAGGGCGCAGGGGCAGGTGGCGACCAGCAGCGCGAGGACGATCCAGAAGGCGCGTTGCGGGTCGATCTGCCACCAGACCAGCCCGACCACCGCCGCCGCCAGCAGCACCACCAGCAGGAACCATTGCGCGACTTTGTCCGCGAGTTCCGCCAGCCGTGGTTTTTCCGCCTGGGCGCGTTCCAGAAGGCGCACGATCGCCGACAGGCGGGTGTCGTCGCCGAGGGCGCGTACGCGTATCACCAGAGGGCTTTCGACGTTCAACGTGCCAGCGGTCACCGCGTCACCGACGCTGCGCGGCAGCGGCAGGTACTCGCCGGTGAGGACGGATTCGTCGATGCTCGACTGGCCTTCGAGAATTTCCCCGTCGGCCGGCACCAGGGCGCCGGGTTGCACCAGCACATGGTCGCCGGTGTTCAGTTCGCTGAGCAGGACACGGCTGTTCTGCCCGTGTTCGTCCAGCCGCAGGCAGGAGGCGGGCAGCAGGTTGACCAGTTGCGCGCTGGCGGCGGCGGTACGCTCCCGCGCCCGCCGTTCCAGGTAGCGGCCGGCCAGCAGGAACAGGGCGAACATGCCGACCGCGTCGAAGTACAGCTCGCCCTGGCCGGTGAGGGTCGACCAGATGCCGGCCAGGTAGGCGCCGCCGATGGCCAGGGATACCGAGACATCCATGCTCAGGTGGCGGGTGCGCAGGTCGCGCAGGGCGCCACGGAAGAAGTCGCTGCAGCAGTAGAAGACGATGGGCGTGGTGAGCAGCAGGGCGGTCCAGCGCAGGATGCTGGCCATGCCCGCCGAGAGGTCGAGGTTGAACTCCGGCCAGGTCGCCATGGTGGCCATCATCACCTGCATCCACAGCAGGCCGGCGGCGCCGAGCTGGCGCATGGCGCGGCGGTTTTCCCGGGCGATGCGCGCGGCAGCCTGGTCGGGCTGGTAGGGGTGGGCGGCGTAGCCGATGCGGCGCAATTGCCCGAGCAGTTCGCTGAGCGGCAGCCGACTGTCGTCCCAGCTTACGCGCAGCCGGTGGTTGGACAGGTTGAGGCTCGCTTCGCCGACCCCATCCAGTGAGCGCAGGTGGCGCTCGATCAGCCAGCCGCAGGCGGCACAACTGATCCCTTCTATATGCAGCGCGGTACTGGCCAGCTCGGCATCGTGGCTGACGAAGGGCTGCTGGACATCCGGACGATCGTAGAGCGCCATCTCCTCGCCGAGGACCTGCGGCAGTTCCCGCGGGTTGATAGCGGTGTCGCTGCGGTGCTGGTAGTAGCTTTGCAGCCCGCCGGCGACGATGGCCTGTGCCACCGCCTGGCAGCCCGGACAGCAGAAATCACGTGTCTGCCCCAGTACATCGGCATGGAAGGTGCCGCCGGCGGGAACCGGCAGGCCACAGTGATAGCAGGGAGTCGGTTGGCTCATCGTGTGTCAGGGAGTCAGTTCGATGGCTTGCCCGCTGACGATGGTTTCCTCTTCGTAAAGACGCCAGTCCTGTTCACCCTCGCTGCCCAGCAGCTCGATGAAACGGCGGCCGGTCACCGCTTCCTGCATGAAGCCTTCATAGTCACCGGTTTCACCCTGGGGTTGCAGGACGATGCGACGGTCCTTCTCCGGCTGGGTCGGGGAGATCAGGTTGAGCACCAGTTGCGCCGGGCGGCTGTCGCCTTCGAGGGTCAGGCGGGCCGTACCGGTTTCTTCGTCGAGCCGCAGCTGTGCCCTGATGCCATGGCGCTCGGCCAGCTTCTCCCGCTCCAGCGAGGTATTGATGCCCTTGCCCACGTCATAGTAGTTCTCCACCACCAGCGACACCGGGTTGCGGATGGCGATGGTCAGCAGGGCGCTGCCGAGGACCACCGAGGTCACCAGGATGGCGATGATGAACCAGGCCCAGGGCTGGGTGTACCAACGGGTGACTTGCTCGTTATCGGAACGCATGTACGGCCTTTTCTCAGCGGACGCTCGGGCCGATGAAGCGGCTGTCGGCGTCGTCGTTGATGGATGCATCATCTGCCGACTGGACGTGGAAGATGATCTCGTTGGTGCTCGATGGCAGTTTCTCCGGCGCGATGGACAGCTCCACCGCGAAGGTGAGCAGTTCTCCCGCCTCGGCGCGGACCTCCCGGCGCCCTTCGTAGTTCAGGCCATCCAGCCCCGAGGCGCGGATGCTGAAGGTCTGCGGGTGCTGGGCCTTGTTCATGATCTTCAGGGTGTAGACGTTTTCCACGTAGCCCTTTTCGTTCTCGCGGTAGAGCACGCGGTCCTTCAGTACATCCAGCTTGACCAGCGGGCGCTCGGCCACGGCATAGGCGAAGACGCCCATCATGGTGACCAGGGCGATAGCATAGCCGATCAGCCGTGGCCGGATCAGGCGGGTCTTCTGCCCGGACAGGTTGTGTTCGGTGGTGTAGCTGATCAGCCCCTTGGGATAGTGCATCTTCTCCATGATGGCGTCACAGGCGTCGATACAGGCGGCGCAGCCGATGCATTCGATCTGCAGGCCGTCGCGGATGTCGATGCCGGTGGGGCAGACCTGTACGCACATGGTGCAGTCGATGCAGTCGCCCAGGCCGGCAGCCTTGTAGTCCGTGTCTTTCTTGCGTGGGCCACGTTTCTCGCCACGGCGCGGGTCGTAGGAAACGATCAGGGTGTCCTTGTCGAACATCACACTCTGGAAACGTGCGTAGGGGCACATGTAGATGCACACCTGCTCGCGCAGGTAGCCGGCATTGCCATAGGTGGCCAGGGTGAAGAAGCCGATCCAGAAGGCCGCCCAGCCGCCGACCTGCAGGGTCAGCAGGTCGGCCACCAACTCGCGGACAGGCGTGAAGTAGCCGACGAAGGTGATGCCGATCAGCAGCGAGACGCCGAGCCAGATGGCGTGCTTGGCCGCCTTGCGGGCGAGCTTGCGCCCGGTCATCGGGGCCCTGTCGAGTTTCATGCGCTGGTTGCGATCACCCTCGGTGATCTTCTCCGCCCACATGAATACCCAGGTGAAGACACTCTGCGGGCAGGTATAGCCGCACCAGACACGACCGGCGAATACGGTGATGAAGAACAGGCCGAAGGCGCAGATGATCAGCAGCGACGACAGCAGGATGAAGTCCTGTGGCCAGTAGGTGGCGCCGAATATATGGAACTTGCGTTCCGGCAAGTCCCACCAGACGGCCTGGCGTCCATTCCATTGCAGCCAGGCCGTGCCGAAGAACAGCAGGAACAGCAGCGCTCCACCCGCCCGGCGCAGGTTGCGGAACAGGCCGGTGAAGGCGCGGGTGTAGATTTGAGCGCGAGAAGCGTAGAGGTCTAAGGGGGCGGAGGCGTTCTTGGTGTTCGGCGGTGTGACATCCCGAACGGGTATCTGATGCTCAGTCATCTAATGCGTACCACGGCGGAAAGTGGGTGCCCCGGCCGATACGTGCCGACCGGGATCTCTTTGATCCTGCGCCAATGGTACTCCCGAAAGCCAGGGTGGCTGGTGCGACAGTGCGTCACTGACTACTACACCCTGGGGGGTATTGCACTGAGCGGCGGATCAGTCTTGTGCTTTCCGGGACAGGCTGTACACATAGGCGGCGAGCAAATGCACCTTGTCGTTACCCAGGATGTTCTCCTGGGCCGGCATGCGTCCATTGCGCCCGTAGCGAATGGTCTGCTGGATCTGGGCGAAACTCGAACCGTAGAGCCATACATTGTCGGTCAGGTTCGGTGCGCCGAGCATGGCAAGGCCTTTCCCATCGGAGCCATGGCAGACTACGCAGTTGCTGGCGAATATGTTTTGACCACGCTCAAGGTCGATGGCGATTCCCTCGGGATTCTCCCGGCCGGACAGGCTGCGCACATAGCCGGTGACATCGCGGATGCCCTCTTCGCCGATCACATCGCGCCAGGCCGGCATGGTGGCGATGCGGCCATGCTGGATGGTGGTCTTGATGGTGGCCGCATCGCCGCCCCACAGCCAGTCGTCGTCGGTCAG
The DNA here is from genome assembly GCF_004327335.1 of Stutzerimonas kirkiae. Classification (GTDB taxonomy): domain Bacteria; phylum Pseudomonadota; class Gammaproteobacteria; order Pseudomonadales; family Pseudomonadaceae; genus Stutzerimonas; species Stutzerimonas kirkiae. The sequence goes on from NZ_QJUO01000018.1 coordinate 40,413, forward strand.
GTTGGGGAAGCCATAGGCGCCCTTGGCATCCGAGCCGTGGCAGACCGAGCAGTTCGAGGCGAACAGTCGTCCGCCCATCTTCAGTGCCTGTGGGTCCCTGGCGACTTCCTCCAGCGGCATGGCGGCGTATTTCGCATAGAGCGGCCCGTATTGCTGGCTGGCCTTGTGCATTTCCTTCTGCCAGGCGCTGGCCTGGGTCCAGCCGTCCTCGTAGCCGGGCAGCAGGCCTTTCCAGTTGCCCAGGCCCGGGTAGAGGGCGAGGTAGCCGAGGGCGAATATGACCGTGCCGACGAACAGCATGAACCACCACTTGGGCAGCGGGTTGTCGTATTCCTCGATGCCATCGTAGCAATGGCCGACGGTTTCTTCGGTAGCGCCGATGCGTTGCCCCTTGCGCGTGGCAAGCAGCAGCCATACCAGCGCGGCGATGGTGCCCAGGGTCAGCAGCGTTATGTACCAACTCCAAAACGACGTCATTTACTTTTCTCCGGATGCTTCTTCTTCATCACGCTTCTTGGGAGCGGGCTCGTCGTCAGCGAAAGGGAGGTTGGCGGCTTCGTCGAAGCTTTTCTTGCGCTTGCTGCTGTAAGCCCACACCACGATGCCAGTGAAGGCGACGAATACCAGTAGAGTGCCCAAACCGCGAAGAGTCCCGATGTCCATCATGCGTTACCGTTTATTAGTGAGTGCAGTGCCGAGCACTTGCAGATAAGCGACCATGGCGTCCATCTCGGTCTTACCCTTGACGGCGTCTCTGGCGCCAGTGATGTCTTCGTCGGTGTAGGGCACGCCCAGGGCGCGCAGCGCCTGCATTTTCCTGGCGGTGTCCTTGCCGTCGAGTACGTTTTCCACCAGCCATGGGTAGGCCGGCATTTTCGATTCCGGGACCACGTTGCGCGGGTTGTACAGGTGCGCGCGCTGCCAGTCGTCGGAGTAGCGACCGCCTACCCGGGCCAGGTCCGGGCCGCGACGGTTGGAACCCCACAGGAAGGGGTGGTCGTAGACGCTCTCGCCAGCGACCGAGTAGTGCCCGTAGCGTTCGGTCTCGGCGCGGAACGGGCGGATCATCTGGGTGTGGCAACCGACGCAGCCTTCCTTGATATAGATGTCGCGGCCTTCCAGTTCCAGCGCGGTGTAGGGCTTCATGCCCGCCACCGGCTCGTTGACCACGTCCTGGAAGAACAGCGGGACGATTTGCGTCAGGCCACCGATGCTCACGGCGAAGACCATCAGAATGGCCATCAGGCCGATGTTCTTCTCGATTTTCTCGTGCTTGGTCTCGTTATGCGTTGTCATTTCTGCTCGGTTCCTCAGGCGATCTTCGCGGCGGCTTCATATTCGGCCGGCTTGGCGGCACGCACGGTGCGCCAGGTGTTGTAGGCCATCAGCAGCATGCCGGTGAGGAAGAATGCGCCGCCCAGGGCGCGCACGATAAAACCGGAGTGGCTGGCTTCCAGCGCTTCGACGAAGGAGTAGGTCAGGGTGCCGTCGTCGTTCACCGCGCGCCACATCAGGCCCTGGGTGATGCCGTTGACCCACATCGAGGCGATGTAGAGCACGGTGCCGATGGTGGCCAGCCAGAAATGCGCGTTGATCAGGCCGATGCTGTACATCCGCTCGCGGGCGAATACCTTCGGGATCAGGTGGTACATGGAGCCGATGGTGATCATCGCCACCCAGCCGAGGGCGCCGGCGTGCACGTGGCCGATGGTCCAGTCGGTGTAGTGGGAGAGGGCATTGACGGTCTTGATCGCCATCATCGGGCCTTCGAAGGTGGACATGCCGTAGAAGGCCAGGGACACCACCAGGAAGCGCAGGATGGGGTCGGTGCGCAGCTTATGCCAGGCGCCGGAGAGGGTCATCATGCCGTTGATCATGCCGCCCCAGCTCGGCGCCAGCAGGATGATCGACATCACCATGCCGAGGGATTGCGCCCAGTCGGGCAGGGCGGTGTAGTGCAGGTGGTGCGGGCCGGCCCAGATATACAGGGTGATCAGCGCCCAGAAGTGCACGATGGACAGCCGGTAGGAATAGACCGGGCGCTCGGCCTGCTTGGGCACGAAGTAATACATCATGCCGAGGAAGCCGGTGGTCAGGAAGAAGCCCACGGCATTGTGCCCGTACCACCACTGGACCATGGCGTCGGTGGCGCCGGAATAGATCGAGTAGGACTTGAGCAGGGTGACCGGGATTTCCAGGTTGTTGACGATATGCAGCATCGCCGTAACCAGGATGAAGGCGCCGAAGAACCAGTTGCCGACATAGATGTGCCTGGCCTTGCGCTTGATGATGGTGCCGAAGAACACCACGGCATAGGTGACCCAGACGACGGCCAGCAGGATATCGATCGGCCACTCCAGCTCCGCGTATTCCTTGGAACTGGTGAAGCCCAGCGGCAGGGTGATGACCGCCAATACGATGACCAGTTGCCAGCCCCAGAAGGTGAAGGCTGCAAGCGCATCGGAGATCAGCCGGGCCTGGCAGGTGCGTTGTACTACATAGTAGGAGGTGGCGAACAATGCGCTGCCGCCGAAGGCGAAGATCACCGCATTGGTGTGAAGTGGGCGCAGACGGCCGAAGCTGGTCCACGGCAGGTCGAAGTTGAGCTGAGGCCACACCAGTTGTGCGGCGATCAGTACACCCAGGCCCATCCCGATGATCCCCCATATCACCGTCATGATGGCGAATTGGCGAACCACTTTATAGTTATAAGCAGTTTCTGTTATCGCAGTGCTCATACAAGGCTTCCACGCTATAGGCATTTTTTTATTAAGGGTAAAGCGGCGGCAAGTATGGATAAAGGAGGGGGGTAATGCAAACCGCACCCGCCGCCGTTCAAGGCCGTGCAACCGTATCCGGGCGGACGCCCGCGAGAAGTCGGGGCGGCGCTTTCCCGGTATTGCGCGGACCATGTTGGACCTGCTCGAGTTTGCGGCCCTGGCACGAAAGGGGAAATGATATTTATGGATAATTAATGCGGCAGAAAGTCGCATGAATGGAAGTTTCAAATGTAAACGATAAGCGAGTGTAAATAGTGCTGCATATATAAGAACCTGGCGGGAAGTGCGCATATTGAAACCAGTGACTATGGCGCGCCCTGTAGGAACCTCTTTCGTAGGCCGCTGGCAGGGTGCGATCCCGGGCTCATCGTCCCTGTGCGAATGCCTGATTGGCGGCCAGGGTCGCAGTTACTCGGTGATGCGCAGTTCGGTCAGGGAGTTGGCGATGGAGGCGAACGCGGCGGCCAGGTTGCCGACGTTGGAGGCATCATAGTAATAGCCGGCCTGGGCGCCGCTGGAGCAGCCCTGCATCAGGTCCTTGGTCTGGTCGTTGACGCCGCTGCCCAGCACCACGGTATAGAGGATGATGCCTTGCGCCTTGATGTTGGCGCACAGTTCGTCGGTCAGTTCATTGAGGGTGGGGTTGCCGTATTGCCAGTCCTCCTGGCCGCCGCTGTTGCCTGCATACAACTGGCCGTAGGGGCTGAGCCGGGTGTCGCTGTTCTGCAGCTCGGCCTTGCTGCCCACCCGCAACGAGTTGAAGTCGGAGCGGCTGGCGTACATGCAATAGGCGCCGCAATTGAAATAATGGTTGTCGTCGTTCAGGCCGCTGGCTGGCAGGCTGAGGGTATCGCTGCGCGTTCCCGTTTCCGTGCTGCAGGACTGGCCCTGGCGGTTGCATATCCTGGCCCGGTAGCTGTAGCCGAGGGTATAGCTGCCGGTGATATTGCGTTCGCCGTCGATGGCCACGCCATTGTCATACCTGCTGCCGTTGTCCCAGTTGGGGTCCAGGCCATTGTTGCCGTCGGTCAGCAGCACGATGATCTTGTTCAGCCCGGCCTCGGCGTCGCGTGGCTTGGCCTCGTCGCCCCAGCCATCGCTGCCGCGCCAGGCGGGGTCGAGCATGCGCCAGCCCCACAGCAGTCCGAGCGGGATGATGGTGCCGCCGTCGATCCGTAGCGCGTCGATCTTGGCGTTCAGTCCATCCCTGGCGTTGTCCAGGAAGGTCATCGCCCTGGCCGCCTGGCAGAAACGGTAGCGCGTGCCGGTAGCGCTGAGGTACAGCCAGTCGGGGTTGAAGGCGAACTGCGGTACCAGGTTGCCGCTGCCGTCGAGATCGACGCGGATCGCCCGTTTGCCGCTGATGCTGGGTGCGGGAGAGTCGAGGACCTGGAATTCGCTTACCACCTGGTTGTAGCCGAGGCCCCTGTCGTTGGCATAGCGCTGCTTCAGTTGCTCGGTACCGACCAGGCCGTTGGCACTGCTCAGGGTACCCACCGTCATCAGCGGTTCGAACAGTCCCGGCGGCTCTCCCGGCTCCGCGTTGAAACGGCCGGATGCATAGGGCTCCACCACGCAGCCGCCCCAGATGTCGCCCGCCTGGATATAGGGATAGGCCTGTGCCTGTTCCGTCAGCCAGTGGCTGCGTTGCGGGCCGACATAGACGGTGTCGGCGAAGGGCACGATGCCGATGAAGGTCCGTTCAAGGTTATCGGCGTTCCGCGCCGAATCCAGCAATGTGCTGACCAGGTTTTTCGACTCGGTCTTCAGTGTGTCGAACTTGGTGCCCTCCATCGATCCGGTGAGATCCAGCGCCAGCACCATTTCCAGGTCGCTGCGGGTGCGGCGCTCAGCCTGGTTGCTGGCCGCCAGCCTGAACGCGCTGCGCCGCATCAGGCCGCTGACCAGCAATGGCAGGTTGCCGTCGGCGCGCATGCGGATGCGCTCCGCGCTGTCGTCGGCGCTGGCCGGCAGGTAGGTGATCATCAGGTCGTCGGTGGCGATGTCGCTGCCCAGGTAGCCCTTGGGCATATTGCTGGCGAAGTAGCTGCGGGCGTCGTCTTTCCAGCTCGTTTCGGCATCGGAGCCGGGCGTCGGAGTATGGGTGTCCAGCCGCCGTCCCGCCGAGATCACCGTGCTGTCCAGGGCGTTCTGCAGCTTGCCCTGCGCCATGCTGTAGCGGATGAAGTCGAGCGCGCCGACCAGCATCAGCACGATCAGCGGCAGGCACAGCAGGCAGGTCAGCGCCACCGCGCCACGCTGGTCGCGGCACAGGTGGGGCAAGGTGCGTGGCGCGCTCATGGGGCCTCCTTTGCCATTGCGGCGGCTAGATTCACTGCAGCGCCTGCAGCGAGGTGAAGCGCGGGCGCTGGAACACCCGGCTGGCGATGGTTCTTTCGCCGCCCAGGCTCTGCCAGAAGGCCGTGCTCATGGAAAACGGCCTGTAGTCGTAAAAGACCTCCACCACGACCATGGTGTCGCCGGTCGAGGCTTGCGGGAAGCCGCTCGGTGGATCGAGCCGCGACGCCAGCCTGGCCAGGTTGGCGCTGCCCTGGTAGGCCCTCTGCCAGCGCTGCTGTTCTTCCCAGGCCGGCGTAGCATCGTCCGCAAGGGTTTGCGTGGCGAACAGGCTGATGACCAGGCCGCCGCCCTCGCGGTAGCCGAGAGGCTGCAACAGGTCCGGCGCCAGGGCGCCATAGGTGCAGATATGGTCAGAGAGGTCGCAGTCGCCGCCATCCACCAGTTGCCGCTGCATGGCGACACTGTTGGCGATCATGAATGCCGCACGGTCCACCACCGACACGGCCCGGTAGTAGCTGTAGAGTTCCCAGGCGCCAATGCCGGCGAACAGCCCCAGTGGCAGCAGCAGCGCCGCTTCTATCGCCACCGAGCCGCCGCTGGCGAGGCCGAGGCGGCGCAGGGCGCTGCGTCGCCAGAGCCTGCCAAGACGGGAGAGGTTTTTCATCGCGCTGCCCTCAGGGTTCGTTCTGGATCAGCACCACGCGTTCGAAGCGCAGCCGGTCGCCGCCCAGCCAACCGATGAAGCCGGTCAGCCCGGCGCGATCGAAGCCCAGGCGGTAGATCACCATGTCGCCGCGTTCGCCGGTGTCGCAGACGGGCTGGTAGTCCTCGCCCACCTCGTCGAACGCGTTGTTCGCGCCCGGCGTATAGACCTTGGCATCGATGCGCATGCTGGCGGCGTCCACCCAGTGCGCCAGGGTATCGCTCATCACCTTGCGCACCTGCGGGCCGCAATCGCCATCCAGCCGCAGGCGCCCCAGGCGCGCGACCTGGTTGGCGGCGACGTCCAGGTGCGCGTCCGCCAGCATGATGACCGATATCTCGACGACGACGAACAGCACGCCGAACAGCAACGGCGCCACCAGGGCGAATTCCAGCGCCGTCACGCCACGCCGGTCGCCGGCCAGGCGCCGCAGGCTATTGCGCGATCGCCGTTGCATCGGGCACCTCGCTGAGCTGGCGCAGGTAGCGGTAGAACGCCAGGTTGTCCTGTACCCGGTCGCGGGATTGATTGCCCGCGAGGACTTCCTCGGCGGCCTCGTCGCGCCCGAGCAGGCCGTAGGCCAGCGCCAGGTTGTCGCGTTCCTGCGGCAACTGGCCGGACAGGCCCTGGGTGCCCAGCAGTATGTTCACGGCCTCGCGCGGCTTGCCGTCCAGTGCCAGCGACAGGCCGAGGTTGTTGCGCAGGGCGGCGTCGTCGGGATAGCGCGCGAGGCCCTGGCGGTAGATGCGTTGCGCCTGCCGCGGGTCGCCGCCCAGGTCATGGGCCACGCCCAGGCCGGCGAGGGCCTGCGGGTGGTCCGCGAAGCGGGCGAGGATCGCCTCGAAACGGGCGATGGCCTCGGGCAGCCGGCGCTGGCGCAGCAGGATACGCGCTTGCCCCAATTGGCTGGCGGGGTTCTCCGGCGCCAGCCGTTGCGCGGTGGCGTAGGCATCGTTGGCGGCGGCCAGGGTGCCCATCAGGAAGCGGGTATCCGCCAGGCCCAGCCAGACCGAGGCGACCTCGGGGTTCTTCCGCGCCAGCCGTTCGTAGAGTGACAGCGCGAGGTCGAGGTCGCCGCTTTGCAGCGCGCTGCCGGCGATGCGCAATTCGCCGGCCTCCAGTCGTTGCGCGGCCTGTTCGAGCGAGCCATCGGTGTGCAGCGCCGGGCTGCGCAGGCCGGCGCAGCCGGCCAGTTGCAGTACCAGCAGCAGGAGCGCCAGTATGCGATATCGCTCTGTCATTGGCTTTTCCTCCGGGGTTATCCCTGGCTACCGAAAAACGCAGCCAGCCCCAGTACCGCAGGGCCGGCCGCCACGATCAGGACGGTTGGCAGGATGAACAGCATCATCGGCAGGGTGATTTTCACCGCCAGCTTGGCGGCCGCCTCTTCCAGCCGCATCATGCGCGCGGTGCGTTCCGAGGCGGCGAGGATGCGCAGCGCCTGGGTGATCGCGGTGCCGTACTGGCGCGATTGCAGCAGGGTATTGACCAGTGAGTTCATGGATTCCAGCCCGGTGCGCCGCGCCAGGTTCTGCAGCACCCGTTCGGTGTCGCTGCTGAGTTGCAGCTCGCTGGAGGTCAGCCCCAGTTCCTCGCCCAGCGCCGGGCAGACCGAAGTCATTTCCTCGGCGACGCGGGCGATCGCGCTGTTCAGCCCGAGCCCGGCGTTGCTGCAGATCACCAGCAGGTCGAGGGCATCCGGCAGGCTTCGTTCGATGGCGCGTTGGCGTCGTACCACCAGCCGATCCAGCAGCAGGCGGGGCAGCAGCAGGCCAAGGTAGATCGCCAGCAGGCAGAGCAGCGCGGCATACAGCCGGTTGTCGCCCAGCAACGGCCAGACGAACAGCAGTACCAGCGCCACGCACAGGCACATGCAGAGCAAGGCCAGCGCGGTGACCACCATGATCGCCTGCGGGCCGCGGAAGCCGGCGCGCAGCAGTTTTTCCGCGACCTCCATGCGTTGCGCCATGCTCAGCAGCGGCACACGCTGGCCGATGCCGCGCAGCACCGCCAGCAGCCGCTGCGCGAGAAGGTGGCGTTGCCAGTGGCTGGCGGCCAGTCGCGGCGGCTGCTGGCTCTTGCGCTGCACTTCGCAGCGCATCCGTTCGAGCAACCTGGCCCGCCGCCCGGCGCGGGCATACAGGTAGAGGGCGCCGCCAAGCGATGCGCAGAACAGCGACAGCAGGGAAAGCAGGTTCAGTAGCGGCATCTCATACCTCCAGCCGCGCGATGCGCTGGATCGACAGCACGCCCAGCGCCAGCATGACAGCCGCCAGCCACAGCAGCTCCTGCCCGGCCTCGCTGGAGAACAGCACGCCGACGTAGTCGGGGCTCAGCAGGAACAGCGAGCCGGCGATGAAAAACGGCAAGGCGGCCAGGATCATGCCGGAGAGCCTGCCTTCCGCCGTCATCGCCCGGGTCTTCAGGCGCAGGTCGCGGCGGGTGCGGATGATCGTGGCCAGGTTGCCCAGGGCTTCCACCAGCGAGCCGCCGGTATCCCGTTGCAGCGCCAGGCATACGGCGAAGAAGGCGAAATCGGGCAGTTCGATGCGCAGCAGCGCTTCGTCCATGACATTCTGGATGTCGTTGCCCAGCACCAGGCTGTGGCCCATGCGCGCGAACTCCGGGCCGAGTGGGGCGGCGAACTGCGCCCCGACGTTGCGGATCGACTGGGTGACCGGAATCCCCGCCTGGCTGGCGCGGGTGATGCTGTCCATCGCCTCCGGCAACTGGTCGAGGAACCTGAGCTGGAAGTTCGCCAGCAGCTTGCGGTAGACCGCCACGGCCGTCAGCAGCGGGGCGGCGAACAGCGCCAGGGCGATGCTCCAGGGGTTGAGCGGCAACCAGCCGAATGCCATCAGCGCGACCGCCCCCAGCAGCGGCGCGGCGGCGGCCACGAGCAGCAGCCGGTAGCCACGCCGGCCGCCGAGCGTGTCCAGCCGGTTGAGGTAGTAGCCCAGGCTGCCCATGGCCTGGTGGCGCTGGCGCCGCCGCGCCTCGGCCCGGGCCTGGGCAAGTTCCTGGAGAATTTTCTGCCGGGAAACGTCGCACGACTCGCTGAGCAGCCCTTGCAGCCGCTGCTGGATGCGCGCCGCCGGGCGCTGGCGCAGGGCGTCGCGCAGCACGCCGAGTGCCAGCCCCAGCAGTACGCAGGCGAGAAAGGTGGCCAGCATGACGATATCCGCGCGGCTCATGGCTGCATCGCCTCCAGCAGGGCGCTTTCCATGCCGTAGTAGCGGGCGCGCTCGGCGAAAATCGGGCGCATGGCGCTGCTGTCGTAGGTACCTTTGACCAGGTCGTCGTAGGCGCTGTCGTCGTAATTGAAGCGGAACAGTTCCTGGGTGACGATGACATCGCCCTCCATGCCCGCCAGCTCGACGATGCTGGTGACGCGGCGGCTGCCGTCGCGCATGCGCTCCACCTGCACGATCAATTGCACCGCGCTGGCGATCTGGCGGCGGATGGAGTACAGCGGCAGGTTGCCGTTGGCCATCAGTACCATGCTTTCCAGGCGGATCAGCGCGTCACGCGGGGTGTTGGCGTGCAGGGTGGTCATCGAGCCGTCGTGGCCGGTATTCATCGCCTGCAGCACGTCCAGCGCCTCCGCGCCACGGGTCTCGCCGAGGATGATGCGGTCCGGGCGCATGCGCAGCGCGTTGCGCACCAGGTCGCCCTGGGTGACCCGGCCGCCGCCCTCCAGGTTGGCCGGCCGGGTTTCCAGGCGCAGCACGTGGGGCTGCTGCAATTGCAGTTCGGCGGCATCCTCCACGGTGATGATGCGCTCCGCCACCGAGATGAAGCGCGACAGGGCATTGAGCAGGGTGGTCTTGCCCGAGCCGGTGCCACCGGAAATCAGGATGTTCAGCCGGCTCGCCGCGGCGATCTCGAGCACCCGGGCCATCGCCTGGGACAGGCTGCCTTTCGCCGCCAGGCGCTGCAGCGTCAGGTCCTTGCGCGAGAACTTGCGGATAGAGATGGCCGCGCCGTCGATCGCCAGCGGTGGCAATACCACGTTCACGCGGCTGCCGTCGGCGAGGCGGGCGTCGACCATCGGGCTGCTTTCGTCGACCCGGCGCCCCACCGATGAGGCGATACGCTGGGCGACGTTGACCACGTGGGCGTTGTCGCGGAACTTCAGCAGCGTCAATTCCAGTTTGCCGAAGCGCTCGACGTAGATCTGGTCCGGGCCGTTGACCATGATGTCGCTGACGTTATCGTCCTGCAGCAGGGGCTCTATCGGGCCGACGCCGAACATGTCGTCGAGGATCGCTTGCGCCATCAGCAACTGCTCGCTGTGCGGCACCGGCGTGCCTTCGCCGGCGACGGTTTCCGCGATGATTGTCTCGACCTCCCGGCGCACGTCGTCGCGCGGGCGCTCCAGGGCACTGGAAATGTCCAGCGTGGCGAACAGCGTCTGGCGGATATGGGCATAGCTGTCGGAGCGGACGATGCTGTCTTCGCTATCGCCCGGGCGCTGGGAGGGCACTTCGTCATGCCCCGTGCCGGCCGCCGCAGCCGGCGTGCCCGCGGACGCGCGGGACTGTTGCGGTTGCCCGGCCTCGGGCGGTGCAGGGGCTGACGATTTGCGACCAAAGCTCATGCCGCCCCCTTGCTGGCCAGGCGTTGCCACCAGGGTTTGCCGGGCGCCGTTGCTGTCTCTCCGGTCAGCAGGCTGGCGAGGCGGGCGATGCCCTGGGCGAATTCGCTGCGCTCGGGCATGGACTGCGTCAGGTTTTCCGCCAGCGACAGGGCCTGGGCGTCGTAGCCGATCTGTAGCGCGATGGGGATGTCGACCGTGTCGATGAAGTCGTTGATGGCGACCTTGTTGCGATTGTGCGGCTGTGGCTGGTTGATGATGCTGTATACCGTCGCCGGCGTGGGCTGTGCCTCGATGCTGCGCACCAGCCTGACCAGTGTCCTGGCCGAATGGACCGAAGGCTCCGCCACCACGCAGGCGAGGTTGGCGTGCAGGAAGGCTTCGTTGGCCAGCGTGCCGCCGCGCTGTGGCACATCCAGCACTATGTAGTGGTAGTGCTGGCTGAGTACGGCCAGCAGTTGCCCCAGTACGCCTTCGGCGATCGTGTAGGCGTCCATGTAGTCCAGTTCCGCGCCTACCGCGTACAGCCGCCCGGAGACCGTGCTCAGAAGCTGTTCCAGGTACTGCGGGTCCAGGCGCCGGACATTGTTCAGTAGTTCGATCAGCGCGCTGCCGCCGCCCAGGCCGAGCATGCTGGTGCCACAGCCGCCATACAGGTCCAGGTCGATGTAGATCACGCGCCGGTGCGCCCCGGCGTTGGCCAGGCAGCGCGCCAGATGTACCGCCACGCTGGTGGTGCCGACGCCGCCGCGGCTGCCGACCACCGCGACGGTCTTGCCCAGGCGTCGTTGGCGCACTGGACGGTTGCCCTCGTCGAGCAGCACGCGCCGCAGCAACTCCATGCCCAGTGGCTTGACCAGGTAGTCCTGGATGCCGCGTGACAGCAGGTTGCGATACAGGCCGACATCGTTGCGCTCGCCCACCACATAGACCTTCACCGAGGGCTCGCAGGCGTCGGCCAGCCGTTCGAGTTCATCCAGCGGCCCGCTGGAGCCGGAGATGTCCACCAGCAGGCGTTGTGGCGAGCGCCCGGCCTTTTTCAGCCAACCGATGCAGTCGTCGATATCGCCACGCTCTACCCGGTAGTCGGTTGGCGTGCTGGCCTTGAAAAAACTGCCCAGCGCTTGCTTGCTGTCGCTGTCCGTGACGAATGCGGCGAATGTCAGCACGCGTTGCTCGGCACGTTCCCTATCACCTGGCAGGTTCATTCATCCCCATCCGTTTCAGTTGTCCAGATCTTCGGTGGACGCGGTTTCGCGTAGCGCCTCCACCTTGTTTTCCCGGTAGCGGGTGACCGCCAGGGCCGCCGCGTCGGCGTGCATGCCCGGATACCGCAGGGGCTGCGCCAGGTCCTGCGGGCGTGCCAGGCTCGCCGCCAGGTTGCCGTAGGTCGCGCAGCCGAAGGCGATCCGCCAGCGCTGGCGGTCCTCGCCCTGGCGCCTGGCGGGCTGTTCCAGGGCGCGGCAATCGGGCGCTACGCCGACCCAGTGTTCGCCGAAGCGCTGCAACTGGATGACCGACGCGTCCGGTACGCCCTGGGCATCCCGCTGCCAACTCGCGCAGCCGGGCAGCAGCAATGCCAGCCCGGCCACCAGCAGTGTCGTGGCGGGGCGGTATATTTCCGTGTGGATTGCCATTCGCAGTCTCCTCTGGGCGGACGGCCAGGTGCCGTCAGTAGACGAAGCCAGCCGTCCCGGTCAGGCGTGGAACGCTGCTCTGCAAGGGGTCGTAGCCACTCTTGCGCTGCAGCATGTATTCGATATCGGAATTGGCCCGCATGCTGTCCAGCGGCGTTGCCAACTGGCCGGGAGACGTGGGGCGGACCAGGTAGGGCGTCACTATCACCACCAGTTCGCTCTTGTTGTTGCGGTAGTCCGACGAGGAAAACAGCTTGCCCAGCACGGGGATGGCGCCCAGGCCGGGTACCCTGGAAAGCACGTCGCTGATGTTGTTCTGCAGCAGCCCGCCGATGGCGAAGCTCTGCCCGCTGGCCATTTCCACCGTGGTTTCCACCCGCCGCACGGAAATGCCGGGAATGCTGATGTTGTCCACGGTCACGCTGTTGTCGGTGTCGATCTCGCTGATCTCGGGGCGCACCTTGATGCTGATGCGGTCGTCGGCCAGCACCGTGGGGGTGAAGTCGAGCGCCACGCCGAAGGCCTTGAACTCGACGGTGGTGGTGTTCTCTTCCTGGCGCACCGGCACCGGGAACTCGCCGCCGGCCAGGAAACTGGCGGTCTGCCCGGAAATGGCGGTGAGGTTGGGTTCGGCCAGGATGCTGATCAGGCCCTCCTGGTCCAGCGCGTCGATCATCGCCTGGATTGAGGTACCGCCCTTGCTGTAGCCGCCGAGGAAGGAGTAGGCGTCGGAAGAGTAGACATAGCCGTCCGTGCCGGTGAAGTCCCGCCCGTTGGCCAGGCCGAGGGTGAACCTGCCCGGCGAGGCGAGCACCTGCCAATTGATGCCCAGTTGCTGGGTGATGGCGCGCGACACCTCGGTCACGCGTACCCGCAGGTATACCTGTACCGGGCTGGACAGGCCCAGCCGGTTGACCACCTGGTCCTCCTCCCCGAGCCAGGGGCGCAAGGTCTGCAGGATGGCCTCGGCGGTGCCGGCATCGGGCACCGCACCGGAGACCATCAGCGAGCCGGGCGCCGAGGCCAGCGACAGGCGCAGGGCCGGGAAGCGCTGGCGCAGTGCGGCCTGCATTTCGGCGAGGTTGTGCCGCACCAGCAACTGGCGCTTGAGCAGCGTCCTGCCGTTGGCGTCCAGCGCGTACAGCGTGGTGCTGCCCACCCGCACCCCGAGCACCAGCAGGGTGCCGGCGGTGGGCGACTGCACGTCGGCGATCTTCGGGTCGGCGACGAAGACCGTCGCCAGTTCGCCGCCCACCCGCAGCAGCGAACCTTCGCCGACGGCCAGCGCCAACTGCCCCCAGGCCGGTGCGCTCGCCAGCAGGCCGGCGACCAGCAGTGCCTGGAATGCGTGCCTGGCCGGCCGTCGAAAAACGGCCTCGCCCAGCTTGTTCAACGGCTTGTCAGCGTGCATGAGTGTCGAATTCCTGTTGTTGTCGTTGGCTGCCGCGCAGGATGAGTACCCGCCGTGGCGCCGCCGGGCCTTGGCTGTTTTCCGTTGCCGTGCCGTCCAGTACACGGGACACATCGCCGCCCCACACCGGGCGACGCTCCTCGCCGCTGGCGCTGTCCCAGGCCACCACGGAGGCCGCTGGCGCCTGGGCATCGGCCCGCGCCTCGCGCTCCTCCACGGCGAAACTGCGCAAGGCCATGGACAGGCTGCCCAGTTGCGTGGCGACGGTGACGGCTTCCGCCGCGCGCGGCGCCACCTCGAAGGTGATGGTTCTGGCGCGGCTGGGCTTGTTGTCTTGCGCGTTGCCCTGGAACCTGGAGCCCACCGCGATGATGCGTACCCGCTCCACCACGGTTTCACTCACCACCAGGGTCGTGGCGCGCGCCCCATTCTTGCCGGCCTGGCTCAGTTTCTGGGTGAGGATGATGTCGACGAAATCCCCCGGCTGGATCAGGCCGGCGTTGCCGGATACATCGTTGACCGGCACGGAAACGGCCCGCATGCCTGGCTTGAGCGCCGCCGCCAGGAAGCCGGGGGCGTCCGGGCGGATCACATCGCCTTCCAGGATCAGCGCGCCGGCCGGTTTCGCGCCGCGCATCAGCGCACCGTGCAATTCGCTGCCTGCCGTGCCTTCGGCCAGGGCGCCCTTGGGCAGCCTGTCGGCGGCGACCGCCCGCCATTCCAGGTCACCTTCGCGCAGCAGCAGGCCGGCCGGTAGCGCGGCGGCGGCGGCCCTGATGCGCAGCGCCTGCGGCGGTGGCTCCGGGGTACGGCTGACGAACCAGCCCCGCGCCAGCAGCGCCAGGGCGGCGGCGGCGAGCAGGATCAAGGCGAGCTTCAATACCGATGACATCGATCACTCCCTGGTGTGGCGTCAAGTATCAATGCCGGCATATGGATCAGTGCCCGTAGGGGCCGTGCGCAACCGGACATCCGCCCCTTGGCTGTCAGCCCCGTTGTTCGAGCAGCAGCACGACGATACCGCCGAGCACCAGCGCCACCCCGTAGGGCACCCCGCGCCGCGCCGACAGGGCATGGCGCAAGCCCCTCGGCGAGCTGCCCGGGCAGCGGTCCGCCAGCCAGCCGGCGATGCCCAGCAGCAGGCCGCCAAGGCCGGTCGCCAGCAACGCGGCAGGTGCTCCGGACGGCCCGGCCCACAGCATCAGCACCGTCGCCAGCTTGACATCACCGCCGCCGATGCCGCCGTGCATGAAGGGCGGCAACAGCGAGAGGAAGGTGAGCGCGGCGGCCAGGCCATGCAGGGCTAACGCGCTCCAGCCCATCTCGCCCAGCCATGCATTGAGCGGGAACAGCCCGGCATACAGCAGCACCCAGCGGTTCGGCAGGCGGCGCCGGAGCAGATCGGCGCGGGCCAGTTGCCAGAAGATCGCCGCCAGCGGCAGTGACAGGTAACCGCCGGGTAGCATTGGCGTTAATCTGGTGTCGATTCTGTCGCGGCATTAGTGATGGCGGTTCCAGCGTTTTCAAATAGTGTCTCGATATCGCCCTTGAAGTTGGTGACGCCGGTCACTATCACGACTACCAGTATTCCCGCCAGGATGGCATATTCCAATGCGGATACTCCGCGCTCGTCATCTTTTAATATATTCAGAAGTCTGCGCATCATGTTGCTCCTTGCATGGATAATATTATTGCTGGATGAGAAGTTAGGAGTATTACAAAGAGATTGCAAGTGGATATGTCGCGGCATCCTGTCGCGGATTATTGGTTTAACTGATGGGTATTTATTATTTCCGGTTATTCCTTGCCGTAATTGGCTGTCAAACGACAGGAAATAATGAAGGGCGTTAAGAGCCTGTTCACGATCTCGCGAGCCAGGACCCGCCATGCACGCGGGCTTCCCGGCTCAGGTGCAGACGGCGCCCCCTACCTGAACCTGATAGTCGCTATCGTCACGGAAATCGAGTCAATTCATGCAGCGTGGACGGGCGCGGCTGTTATTGCATAGGCTGTGTGACTGAATGACACTGCGACCGATAGTCCTGTTCACGGAGTGTTGGTTTGAAGAGGCGATGGAAGTTCCAGTCGTGTGGGTATTTGGCCGCTGATTGCCACTTCCATATCGCTAATGCATGCGGTGAGAGTGGCGGGTGGTTATTCGATTGATCGCTATCGAAGTGGTTGTTTGATATGGGCAGTGTTTCAGGATTGGAATAAATAATGTATGGCTTCAGGATCGTACAGCGCGACCTGGAGCTTATCGTACCTGTACGAATGCCTGGTGGCGTGCGGGATTCGCGACAGTACGGGCACCAGGACAGCGCCAGCGGCCTACGATAAAACGCACACTCGATTGCCTATCCAGCCAGCGCATCTGCCGGATGCGCGACAGTACTGCGGTCAGGGCGCGAAGAAGCTCATGTGGCTGGTCATGTGAAAGGCGGGGGATGGCGAGAATCGCCGGGGGGAAGGGCGGTACGAATGTACCGCCCCTGGTGCGTTACTGTTCTTCTGTCCGTTCGTCGCTCTTGGACAGGCTGTAGACATAGGCCGCCAGCAGGTGGACCTTGTCGTTGCCCAGGTATTGCTCCTGTGCCGGCATCTGGCCATTGCGGCCATGACGGATGGTCTGCTGCAACTGCGCCAGGCTGCTGCCGTAGATCCAGCCGGCCGGGCTGTTCAGCGCCGGAGCGCCGAGTGCGGCCATGCCGTCGCCAGTCGCACCGTGGCAGACGGCGCAGGTCTGGGCGTAGACGGTCTCGCCGGCTTCCAGATCGACGCTGGTGCCTTCCGGCAGTGCCAGGCCTGCCAGGTCCTTGCGCACGAATGCCGCGACGTTCTTCACGCCTTCTTCGCCGATGACCGCGCCCCAGGCGGGCATGACGCCGATACGGCCATGGAGGATCGAGGCCTTGATGGTCTCGGGCTCGCCGCCCCAGCGCCAGTCCTTGTCGGCCAGGTTGGGGAAGCCGACCGAGCCCTTGGCGTCCGAGCCATGGCAGATCGAGCAGTAGGTGGCGAACAGGCGGTTACCCATTTTCAGCGCCTGCTCGTCCTTGGCCACCTCGGCGATGGGCATGGCGGAGTACTTGGCGAAGATCGGGCCGTATTTCGCTTCAGCCTGCGCTACCTCGCGCTCCCAGGCTTTTTCCTGGGTCCAGCCGCCTTCATAGCCCGGCAGCACGCCCTTCCAGTTACCCAGGCCCGGATAGAGGACCAGGTAGACGATGCCGAACAGCAGGGTGCCGATGAACAGCAGGAACCACCACTTGGGCAGCGGGTTGTCGTACTCCTCGATGCCGTCGAAGGCATGTCCCAGGGTCTTGTCGGTGGTCGTGGCCGGTTCACCCTTGCGTGTGGCGAAGATCAACCAGAACAGAGCGACAAAGGTGCCCAGCGTCAGCAGGGCGATGTATCCACTCCAGAAAGTGCTCATGTGCTACTCCTGGACAGCCTGAGCAACTCCGACTGTCCTCGATTTTAGTCCCAGGCGGCCATCAGGCGGCCGCCGTCCGATGATCAGCGCTTGTTCTGCAAGGCAGTGCCGAGCACTTGCAGGTAGGCGACCATTGCGTCCATCTCGGTCTTGCCCTTGACGGCATCGGAGGCACCGGCGATGTCCTCTTCGCTATAGGGCACGCCCAGAGCACGCAGCGCCTGCATCTTCTTGGCGGTATCCTTGCCGTCGAGCACGTTCTCGACCAGCCAGGGATAGGACGGCATTTTCGATTCCGGGACCACGTTGCGCGGGTTGTACAGGTGCGCACGTTGCCAGTCGTCGGAGTAGCGACCGCCGACGCGGGCCAGGTCCGGACCACGACGGTTGGAACCCCACAGGAAGGGGTGGTCGTAGACGCTCTCGCCAGCGACCGAGTAGTGCCCGTAGCGTTCGGTCTCGGCGCGGAACGGGCGGATCATCTGGGTGTGGCAACCGACGCAGCCTTCCTTGATATAGAGGTCGCGGCCTTCCAGTTCCAGCGCGGTGTAGGGCTTCATGCCCGCCACCGGCTCGTTGACCACGTCCTGGAAGAACAGCGGGACGATTTGCGTCAGGCCACCGATGCTCACGGCGAAGATCATCAGAATGGCCATCAGGCCGATGTTCTTCTCGATTTTCTCGTGTTTGGTCTCGTTATGAGTTGTCATTTCAGGTCGGCTCCTCAGGCAATCTGCGCGGCGGCATCGTATTCAGCCGGTTTGGAGGCCTGCACGGTCTTCCAGGTGTTGTAGGCCATCAGCAGCATGCCGGCGAAGAAGATCGCACCGCCGATCACGCGCACCACGAAACCGGGGTGGCTGGCTTCCAGCGCTTCGACGAAGGAGTAGGTCAGGGTGCCGTCGTCGTTCACCGCGCGCCACATCAGGCCCTGGGTGATGCCGTTGACCCACATCGAGGCGATGTAGAGCACGGTGCCGATGGTGGCCAGCCAGAAGTGGCCGTTGATCAGCGCGACGCTGTACATCTGTTCGCGACCGAAGACCTTCGGAATCAGGTGGTACAGGGCACCGATGGAAACCATGGCGACCCAGCCGAGGGCGCCGGCATGCACGTGGCCGATGGTCCAGTCGGTGTAGTGGGAGAGGGCGTTGACGGTCTTGATCGCCATCATCGGGCCTTCGAAGGTGGACATGCCGTAGAAGGCCAGGGACACCACCAGGAAGCGCAGGATGGGGTCGCTGCGCAGCTTATGCCAGGCGCCGGAGAGGGTCATCATGCCGTTGATCATGCCGCCCCAGCTCGGTGCCAGCAGGATCAGCGACATCACCATGCCGAGGGACTGCGCCCAGTCGGGCAGGGCAGTGTAGTGCAGGTGGTGCGGGCCGGCCCAGATATAGACGGTGATCAGCGCCCAGAAGTGCACGATGGACAGCCGGTAGGAATAGACCGGGCGTTCGGCCTGCTTGGGCACGAAGTAGTACATGATGCCGAGGAAGCCTGCGGTCAGGAAGAAGCCCACGGCGTTGTGGCCGTACCACCACTGGACCATGGCGTCGGTGGCGCCGGAGTACAGCGAGTAGGACTTGAGCAGGGTGACCGGGATTTCCAGGTTGTTGACCACGTGCAGCAGGGCCACGGTGATGATGAAGGCACCGAAGAACCAGTTGCCGACATAGATATGGGAGACTTTGCGCTTGATCAGGGTCCCGAAGAACACCACGGCGTAGGAAACCCAGACGATGGTGATCAGGATATCGATCGGCCATTCCAGTTCCGCGTACTCCTTGGAGGTGGTGATGCCCAGCGGCAGGCTGATGGCCGCCAGCAGGATCACCAGTTGCCAGCCCCAGAAGGTGAAGGCAGCCAGTTTGGGCGCGAACAACTCGGTGCGGCAGGTGCGCTGTACCGAGTAGTAGGAGGTGGCGAACAGGGCACAACCGCCGAAGGCGAAGATCACCGCGTTGGTGTGCAATGGTCGCAAGCGGCCGAAGCTGGTCCAGGGGAGGTCGAAGTTGAGTTGCGGCCAGGCCAATTGTGCTGCGATGAAAACGCCGAGCCCCATCCCGACGATTCCCCACACCACCGTCATGATGGCAAATTGGCGGACCACCTTGTAGCTATAGGCGGTACTGGTTGCTGTGTTCATGTATGGGCTTCCATCCACGGCTAATGAGCGGTTTTTTTCTTTCTAAAAGAAAGCGGGAGCAAGCATGGAGAAAGGGCAAATAAGCGGTATTGACCCGGATCAATACACATCGGGCGCACATTTAGTTGCTGGTATCTGGAATCGCCCCGAACGGCCCTCGGGGCATACCCTGATTCTCGCTCACGGAGCGGGGGCGCCGATGGATAGCGACTTCATGAACGGCATCGCCGGGCGGCTCGCGAACCTAGGCGTGGCGGTGTTTCGCTTCGAGTTTCCCTATATGCGCGAGCGCCGCGAGACAGGCCGCCGGCGCCCCCCGAATCCGGCCCCGCAACTGTTGCAGGCATGGCGGGAGGCCCATGCATTCGTGCGACAGCAAACCGCAGGGCAATTGGCCATCGGCGGCAAGTCGATGGGCGGGCGGATGGCCAGCATGCTGGCGGATGAGCTGGATTGCGCCGCGCTGGTCTGCCTGGGCTACCCCTTCCATGCCGCAGGCCGCAAGGACAAGCCCCGTGTCGAGCACCTGGCCGGGTTGCGCACGCCAGCGCTGATCGTCCAGGGGGAGCGTGACGCCCTCGGCGATCGCGCCACGGTCGCGACCTATGCACTGTCGCCGGCGATCGCCACCCTGTGGCTGGAGAGCGCGGACCACGACCTGAAACCACTGCGGCGCTCCGGCTTCACCCATGAGCTGCACCTGGATCGCGCTGCCCGGGAGATCGCCGGTTTTCTCTGTGGATTGCCGGCATGATTGCGACTTTCGTATAGCAGCCAAGAATGCTGAGCACTCTAGAATCGGAGAGACTTCGGGGGCGATTCATGTTATCCATCGGCAACGGGCCGGACCTTCGTACAGGCTTGCGCCTGGGAAACCGGTGCATGAAACGTGCGACATCGCTCCCACCATGCTCCGCTTCTATTGCAGCGTTCCATCGCTGTAGCCATCACAAGACATACAAAACACGGCTATCGAGAGGTGCTTTATGGAAACTGACCTGAACCAATTCATCCGCAACGAGGCGTTCCGCGACAAGATCGTCTCCGCCGAGGAGGCCGCCTCCTGGATCGAGGATGGCATGAGCCTGGGGATGAGCGGATTCACGCTGTTCGGCGAACCGAAGGAATTTCCCAGGGCGTTGGCCGAGCGTGGGAAACAGGAAAAATTCAAGGTCAATCTGTACACCGGCGCATCCATGGGCCCGGCGGCCGACCAGGCGATGGCCGAGGCGGGCATCATCAACCTGCGCCTGCCCTACCAGGGCAACCCGGTGCTGCGCGGCAAGATCAACAGCGGCGAAGCCTTCTATATCGACCAGCACCTCTCCCATACCGCCGAGTGGATTCGCCAGGGCGTACTGCCGGCGATCGACTACGCAATCATCGAGGCCGCCGCGATCACCGAGGACGGCCAGATCATCCCGACCGGCTCGGTGGGCAACTCGCCGATCTTCGTGCAGACCGCCAAGCATGTGATCATCGAGCTGAACACCTCGGCGCCGCGTGAATACGAAGGCATGCACGACATCTACGTGCCCGGGCCGGCCGGGGAGCGCAAGGATATCCCGGTCTACGACATCAGCAAGCGCATCGGCACCAAGGGTATTCCGGTCGATCCGGCCAAGGTGCGCGGCATCGTGCTGTCGAGCCAGCCGGACATTCCTTCGCCGCTGTTCGAGCCGAACGCCGAGACCCAGCAGATCGCCGACAACCTGCTGGAGTTCCTGCGTGCCGAGGTCAAGGCCGGCCGCCTTACCGAGAGCCTGGCACCGCTGCAGTCGGGGGTGGGCTCGGTGGCCAACGCCGTGCTCAACGGCATGAAGACTTCCGAGTTCCGTGACATCGTGGTCGCGTCGGAAGTGCTGCAGGATGGCATCTTCGACCTGATCGACGCCGGCGTGGTGAAGTTCGCCGCGGCCACGGCGCTGTCGCTGTCGAAGAAGCGCGTGGAAACCCTTGGCCAGGACCTGGCCAAATACAAGGACAAGCTGGTCTTCCGTCCGCAGGAAATCTCCAACCACCCCGAGGTGATTCGCCGCCTGGGCATCATTTCCTTCAACACCGCGCTGGAAGTGGACATCTACGGCAACGTCAACTCCACCCATGTCGGCGGTACGCGGATGATGAACGGGATCGGCGGCTCCGGCGACTTCGCCCGCAACGCCCGCATCACCATCTTCGTCACGTCCTCGACGGCGAAGGAGGGCAAGGTGTCCTCCATCGTGCCGTTCGTCTCCCACGTCGACCACACCAACCACGATGTCGACGTGATCGTCACCGAGCAGGGCTATGCCGACCTGCGCGGGCTGGCCCCGGTACAGGCGGCGGTGAAGATCATCGAGAACTGCATGCACCCTGATTTCCGGGAGCAGGCCTACGAGTACTTCAACGAGGCCAGGGCGCGCGGCGGCCATACTCCGCATGTGCTGCAGAAGGCCTTCTCCTGGCATACGGCGCTGGCCGAGACAGGCACCATGCGCAAGGATTGAGCGTTGCCGCGCACTGAGTACGCCGTGCGCAGCAGGGATAGCGGCTCCGATCGTTCAGGTGCGTGCGGCGCACCCTACACAAGGCCGCCGCCCGCGACATTCGATCGTTGACGCGACACCAGGCTCATGGGCAATTACCTGCCCATGAGTTTTTCCGTCGTTCAGCGATTGAAGCGCTCGACCAGCGAATACTGCCCTTGGGCCGTGGCGGTCAGCTCTTCGCTGAGCAGGGCGGATTTCTGCGCATCCCCGGTGGTTTCGCCAGCCAGTCGCGCGATGGTGGAGACGTTCTGGCTGATCTCTTCGCTGACGCTGCTCTGCTGTTCGGTGGCCGAGGCGATCTGCGTGGTCATTTCGATGACCTCTTCCATGGCCTGGCTGATCGCGCTCAGCGCCTGGTCGGCCTGCACGATATGTTCGACGCCCTGGCCGGCTTCCGCCTGGCCATGGTGGGTGGTGTCCACCGCATGGCGGGCCTGCTGCTGCAACTGTTCGATCAACTGGTGGATTTGCCCTGTTGCATCCGCCGTGCGCAATGCCAGTTGGCGAACCTCGTCGGCCACCACCGAGAAACCACGCCCGCTCTCGCCGGCGCGGGCTGCTTCGATGGCGGCGTTGAGCGCCAGCAGGTTGGTCTGCTCGGCGATGCCCTTGATCACGTCCACTACGCCGCCGATGTGTTCGCTGCCGCTGGCCAGTTGCTCTACCGCGCTGCCGGTCCTGGCCACCGAGTCAGCCAGGTTCTCGATGGTCTTGCGGGTCTGCGCCGTGACCTCGCGGCCTTCTCGGGTCAGTTCGCTGGCCTGGCGGGTGGCACTGGCGGCATGCGCCACATTGCCGGCGACTTCCTGGGTGGTCGCGGCCATCTGGTTGATGGCCGCGGCGACCTGTTCGGTCTCCTGGCTCTGGCGTGACAGCCCGGATGAACAGTTCTGCGCCAGCCGGTCGGCCTCGCCAGCCTGTTTCTGCAGTTGCACCGCACTGTCCTGCAGGCGTGTCAGGCAGGTCTTCAGGTGCGCCTGCTGGCTGAGCATCGCCAGTTCCAACTGGGCTTCCGAGCCGCGGCTGTCGGTGTACATGCGGGCGATCAGCGGATCACTGGTGGATTGCCTGGCCAGTTGCAGCAGGCGCTGCATGCCACGTTGCTGCCAGCGCAGGCCGGCCAGTCCGAGCGGCACGGAGAGCAGGGCGGCGAGGATGAAACCCCAGTGGTGGTCCAGCCAGATGCCGACCATGAAGCCGATCTGGCTGATCAGGATGAACGGTAGCCAGTTGAGGATGATCGGCAACCAGCGATCCCGCCGCGGTACCCCGCTCTTGCCGGCATTCAGCCTGGCATACAATTCCCTCGCGCGGCGGACCTGCTCTTCGGTCGGCCTGGTGCGTACCGATTCGTAGCCGGTGATCTCGCGCTGGCCGTCGAGGATGGGGGTGACATAGGCGTTGACCCAGTAGTAGTCGCCATTCTTGCGGCGGTTCTTGACGATGCCCATCCACGGCTTGCCCTGTTGCAGGGTCTGCCACATATGGGCGAATACCGCGGGTGGCACGTCCGGATGGCGGATCAGGTTGTGCGGTGCATTGATCAACTCCGCCCGAGTGAAGCCGCTGACTTCGGCGAAGATGTCGTTGCAGTAGCTGATCTGACCCTTGAGATTGGTGGTCGAGATCAACCGCTGCTGATCGGGGAACGAGTATTCGTGTTGTGTGACCGGCTGGTTGTTACGCATGAGTGAAAGGACGCCTGGCAGGATGACGAGTTTGGACGCGCCTCATGGGGGACGTCTCGTTTTTCGAGCGAGTGGAGCGGCAATCAATGGAAACTAAAATCTGGTAGTAGATTTTACGGCATTGTTGTCGGCCTGTATTCCGGAATCCTCGCCTGCTCGTTACGACCAATGTCGAGACACCCGGATGCCCGTAGAAGCCTCCTCTGCGTCTTCGCCGCAGCACTGCCGTGTAGCGAACAGGTGCGCCAGATATTGGAGTTCGGCCGCGCGGGGGAAAGCAGCCGTAGTCCACACGGGTGTGTTCGCAGCCGAGTAGGAGAGTGGCTTGTCCGGTATCGGCCTGGGACCATTGTCGGCACAGTTCGCTGTGATCGCGTATGGGCGAGCGAGCTTTTCCGCCTACCGGGACGAGCGCATGAAATACCGGATCATGGTCGTGCAGGCTGGATAGGCGTGTGCTGCCTTGTTGCGACCGGATTGGCAATCAAGCGTGTGTTTCTCGTACGCCGCTGTCGGTGTTCTGCTGAGCGTGAAGTCGCGGTCCCATCCAGCCCCGCTACGCCCCCCCATGAACCCGCAGCTCATATGAATAAGGGGCGCTCTTCGCCGACATCCCTGCCGGCGAAGGTTTCGTATCAGGGTCGGCCGGGCTCGCGGCGAATACCGAGGCGGCTATGGAAAGATCCGTCAGCGCGGTGCCGAATCATCCGTAGAACTTGCGGTTTCGCCGGCTGTTTCGTTCAGGCAGCGCCGATAGTGACTGTGCGGATGCCTGGTGGCGGGACGGGGCCTTCGCCGCCAGGGATGGCGGCGAAGAGCTACAGGGATGTATTCACGCGTGCCCCGTCCCGCCACCAGGCATTCGCACAGGGGCGGTGAGCCCGAGATCGCGCTCTACGATCCTGAAGCCAGAGACACTATTGCCAATCCGGTCGCACTGCCTCGCCCTCGTATTACCCGACAATCGAAAGTTTTTAAGATTCTGGATTGATAGGAGCGGGCTCGCCCGTGAATGGGGCGCCGCCGCCTCGGACGTTTTGCGGCCAAGGCGACCCTACGCTGGGTCAGGCCTCTGCGAGCAGTTGGCGCAGGACGAAATGCAGGATGCCACCCGCCTTGAAGTACTCGACTTCGTTGAGGGTGTCGATCCGGCTCAGCACCTCGAAGCCACCGCGCGAGCCATCGGCGCGCTCGATGTCGACCCGCAGCCGCTGGTGTGGCGTGAGGCCGTCCTCCAGGCCGCCGATGGAGATTTTCTCGTCGCCCCTGAGGCCGAGGGTCTGGCGTGTCTGGCCGTCCACGAACTGCAGGGCCAGCACGCCCATGCCGATCAGGTTGGAGCGGTGTATGCGCTCGAAGCTTTCTGCAATCACCGCCTTCACGCCGAGCAGGTTGGTGCCCTTGGCCGCCCAGTCACGGCTGGAGCCGGTGCCGTATTCCTTGCCGGCGATGATCACCAGGGGTGTTCCAGCCTCCTGGTAGCGCATGGCGGCGTCATAGATGGGCATTTTCTCGGCGCCGGGTTGATAGAGCGTGTTGCCACCTTCCTCCCCGCCGAGCATTTCGTTGCGGATACGGATATTGGCGAAGGTGCCGCGCATCATCACTTCATGGTTGCCGCGCCGCGAACCGTAGGAGTTGAAGTCCTGCGGCTCGATACCCAGGGTTTGCAGGTAGAGCCCGGCAGGGGAACTGGCCTTGATATTGCCGGCGGGGGAAATATGGTCGGTGGTGATGGAGTCGCCGAATACGGCGAGGATACGCGCGTTCTCGACATTCTTCGGCGGGGCGGGTGGCTCGCCGATACCCTCGAAGAACGGCGGGTTCTGCACATAGCTGGAGGCGGCGTTCCACTGGTAGGTGTCGCCCTCGGTCACGGGGATCGCCTGCCAACTGGCGTCGCCGCTGAACACATCGGCATAGCGCCTGCGGAACATCTCGCCGTCGATGCTGGCGACCGCCGCGGCGATCTCGGCGCTGCTCGGCCAGATATCGCGCAGGAACACCGGCTGGCCCTGGCGGTCATGCCCC
This sequence comes from Stutzerimonas kirkiae, assembly GCF_004327335.1. Taxonomy (GTDB): domain Bacteria; phylum Pseudomonadota; class Gammaproteobacteria; order Pseudomonadales; family Pseudomonadaceae; genus Stutzerimonas; species Stutzerimonas kirkiae. The sequence continues at coordinate 65,677 of NZ_QJUO01000018.1, forward strand.
AGCGGTTCCCGGTCCATGTCGATACGGGTGGTGCCGGCCAGTGCGAAGGCCACCACCAGGGGGGGCGAGGCCAGCCAGTTGGCCTTGACCAGTGGATGCACGCGCCCCTCGAAGTTGCGGTTGCCGGAAAGTACCGAGGAGACGACCAGGTCGTTGTCGGTGATCGCCTCGGCGATGCTGTCGTCCAGCGGCCCGGAGTTGCCGATGCAGGTGGTACAGCCATAGCCGACCAGGTTGAAGCCCAGTTCGTCCAGGTAGGGCGTCAGGCCGGCCCGTTCCAGGTAGTCGGTGACCACCTTGGAGCCTGGCGCCAGCGAGGATTTCACCCAGGGCTGGCGCTGCAGGCCGCGCTCCAGGGCCTTTTTCGCCAGCAGCCCGGCGGCCATCAGCACATTGGGGTTGGAGGTATTGGTGCAGGAGGTGATGGCGGCGATCACCACGGCGCCATGTTTGAGCTGGAAATCCTCGCCGGCCACCGGGAACCTTGTGTCGATCTGCGCGGTGCGCCCGCTGGTTTCCAGCAGCAGGTCGAAGGAGGCGCCGATATCGCCGAGGCTCACGCGGTCCTGCGGGCGCTTCGGCCCGGCCAGGGACGGGCGCACGCTGGCCAGGTCCAGCTCCAGGCTGGCGCTGAACAGCGGTTCGGGGCTGTCGTGGTCGTGCCACATGCCCTGGGCCTTGCTGTAGGCCTCGACCAGGGCGATGCGCTGTTCGTCGCGGCCGGTCAGGCGCAGGTAGTCCAGGGTGATCCGGTCGACCGGGAAAAAACCGCAGGTCGCGCCGTATTCCGGCGCCATGTTGGCGATGGTGGCGCGGTCCGCCAGTTGCAGGTTGTCCAGGCCGGGACCGTAGAACTCGACGAACTTGCCGACCACGCCATGGGCACGCAGCATCTGCGTGACGGTCAGCACCAGGTCGGTGGCGGTGACGCCTTCGTTGAGGCGTCCGGCGAGGCGGAAACCGACCACTTCGGGGATCAGCATGGATACCGGCTGGCCGAGCATGGCCGCTTCCGCCTCGATGCCGCCGACGCCCCAGCCGAGTACGCCGAGGCCGTTGATCATGGTGGTATGCGAGTCGGTACCGACCAGCGTGTCGGGATAGGCGAGGGTGGCGCCCTGTTCGTCACGGGTCCAGACCACCTGGCCAAGGTATTCCAGGTTGACCTGGTGGCAGATGCCGGTGCCCGGCGGCACCACGCGGAAGTTGTCGAAGGCCTGCTGGCCCCAGCGCAGGAACTCGTAGCGTTCGCCGTTGCGCTGCATCTCGATATCGACGTTCTGCTGGAAGGCCGCCGGGCTGCCGAAACGGTCGACCATCACCGAATGGTCGATCACCAGGTCCACCGGCGACAGCGGGTTGATCTTCTGCGGGTCGGCTCCGGCCCTGGCCACCGCGTCGCGCATCGCCGCCAGGTCGACCACGCCGGGCACCCCGGTGAAGTCCTGCATCAGCACCCGGGCCGGGCGGTACTGGATCTCGCGGTCCGAGCTGCGGGTGCCCAGCCAGGCCGCCAGTGCTTCGAAGTCGCCGGGGTGGACGGTGACGCCGTCTTCCCAGCGCAACAGGTTTTCCAGCAGTACCTTGAGCGATGTCGGCAGGCGGCTGATATCGCCGAGTTGGCGAGCCGCTTCGGGCAGGCTGAAATAATCGTAGGTCACGTCATTGACCGTCAGGCTACGGCGGCAATTCAAACTGTCCAGCGAGGGCATACCTTATCTCCTTGTGCCCGCACGGTCGGGCCATCTGGGATATGGCAGAGCGGGTCGTGTAGTCGTCGCTCTGCCATGAGAGAGCATCGTCGCGATGGTTGGCGGGGGCGCTTTGGAAGAGTTGTAGGGCGCTCCTGTGGCCAGCCGTCGACGGTTTCTGCCATGCACAGGCCGCAAGATAGGGGTGGCGTGCTGCTGCGCATTCGGCAGGCTCCTATCTACTGGACTGGATCAGGGGCGCGTCGGTTCCATCCGTTCCGCTATCATGCGCGCCTTCACCGCTGCGGAATCACTCACCATGAATACATTGCTGCTGCATTGCCGTCCTGGCTTCGAAGGCGAGGTCTGCGCCGAGATCAGTGAGCGGGCGGCGCTGGCCGGGGTGGCTGGCTACGCCAGGGGCAAGCCGGCCAGTGCCTGTGCCGAGTTCGTCTGCAGCGAGCCGGGTTCGGCGCAACGGCTGATGCAGGGGCTGCGTTTCGACGAACTGATATTTCCCCGCCAGTGGGCGCGCGGCAGCTACCTGCAATTGCCGGAACACGACCGCATCAGTGTGCTGCTGCGGCACCTGGCCGACCATCCGGTCTGTTCCGGGCTCTGGCTGGAGGTGCTGGACAGCAATGATGGCAAGGAACTGTCGACCTTCTGCCGCAAGTTCGAGGCGCCCTTGCGCAAGGCGCTGATCGCCGCCGGGCGCTTGCGCGAGGGGCAGGGTGGCAAGCGCCTGCTGCTGACGTTCAAGAGCGGGCGGGAAGTCTTCGTCGGCGTGGCCGAGGCGGATAACAGCGCCTTGTGGCCGATGGGCATTCCCCGGCTGAAATTCCCCCGCCAGGCGCCAAGCCGCTCGACCCTGAAACTGGAAGAGGCCTGGCACCACTTCATCCCGCGCGAGCAATGGGCCAAGCGCCTGGCCGAAGGCATGACGGCGGTCGACCTGGGGGCCTCGCCGGGCGGCTGGACCTGGCAACTGGTCAACCGGCAGATGCGCGTGACCGCGGTGGACAATGGGCCGATGGCCGAGAGCCTGATGGACGGCGGCATGGTCGATCATCAGCGGGCCGACGGCTTCGCCTTCCGCCCGCGGCGCCCGGTGGACTGGATGGTCTGCGATATCGTCGAGAAGCCGGCGCGCAACGCCGCGCTGCTGGAAACCTGGATCGGCGAGGGGTTGTGTCGCGAAGCGGTGGTCAATCTCAAGCTGCCGATGAAACAGCGCTATGCCGAGGTCACGCGCCTGCTCGAGCGTATCGCCGCCGGCCTGGCCGGGCGCGGGGTGAAGGCGCGGATCGGCTGCAAGCAGCTTTACCACGACCGCGAGGAGGTGACCTGCCATGTGCGGCGGCTGGCTTGAGTGGCCCCGGGATTCGAGCTTGGTCGGCAAGGGCTTTTGCGTGACAATCGCCGCTTTCGATCAGGAGGGAGCGCGCCATGTGTAGCGCTGACGCGGTTCTCGATGCCAGCGGGCTGAATTGCCCCGAGCCGGTGATGATGCTGCACAACAAGGTGCGCGGGCTGGATGCCGGCGCCTTGCTCAAGGTCATCGCCACCGATCCCTCCACGCGGCGGGATATCCCCAAGTTCTGCCTGTTCCTCGGCCATGAGCTGGTCGAGCAGCAGGAGCGGGATGGCACCTACCTCTACTGGATTCGCAAGAAAGCCGACGCGTAGGGTACGCGCGGCGCACCCTTGTATCTACGCAAAGCCGGCAGAGAGGAAGTGGGCTTGCCCGCGAGTGGGGCGCCACCGCAGCGCGCCCACCGGCGGGGCTCGTTCAGGCCGGTTGCCCGACGGCGCTGATGGCGTTGTCGTTGGGCTTGATGAACAGGGTCTCGCCCCGCACCAGGCCGGCCAGGCTCTGGTGATCCTTGGCCACTTCCGCTTCGATCAACTGTTCATGCCCCGGCAGTTTCAGCGTGACGCGGGTGATGGCGCCCAGTGGGCGGATATCACGTACTTCGCCAGCCAGGTAACCGCTCAGTTCCAGGCGTGACAACGACACCTCGTGGGGGCGGAACAGCAACTGCTGGCCAGTCTCGGTCTGCAGTTCGTTGGCATCGCCGAGGAAGTGGTAGACGAAATCGCTGGCCGGCTTGTCGTAGACCTCGCCCGGCGAGCCGATCTGCTCGACCACGCCCTTGTTCATCACCACGATGCGGTCCGCGACTTCCATGGCCTCTTCCTGGTCATGGGTGACGAACACGCTGGTCAGGTGCACTTCCTCGTGCAGGCGCGCCAGCCAGCGGCGCAGCTCCTTGCGCACCTTGGCATCCAGGGCGCCGAAGGGTTCATCGAGCAGCAGTACCTTGGGTTCCACCGCCAGGGCGCGGGCCAACGCGATACGCTGGCGCTGGCCACCGGAGAGCTGTTCCGGGTAGCGGTCGGCCAGCCAGTCCAACTGCACCAGGTCGAGCAGGTCGTGGACTTTCTTCTTGATCGTGGTTTCGTTCGGGCGCTCGCCCTTGGGCTTCATGCGCAGGCCGAAGGCGACGTTGTCGAACACCGTCATATGGCGGAACAGGGCGTAGTGCTGGAACACGAAGCCGACCTTGCGATCGCGCACATCGTGGCTGGAAACATCCTCGCCATGGAATACGATAGTGCCGCTGTCCGGCGTTTCCAGGCCGGCGATGATGCGCAGCAGGGTGGTCTTGCCGCAGCCGGAGGGGCCGAGCAGGGCGACCAGTTCACCGCTCTGGATATTCAGGTTGATATTGTCCAGTGCCTTGAATGTATTGAAGTTCTTGCTGACGTTGGTGACATCGATAGACATGTGGCAGGTTCCTATTCTTCGTCGGCACTGGCTTTGAGTTTGTTGATTCGGGATTCGCTCCACTGCTTGAGCAGCAGGATCAGCAGGGCCATCAGCAACAGCAGGCTGGCGACGCTGAAGGCAGCGATGTGATTGTACTCGTTATGCAGGATCTCCACGTGCAGCGGCAGGGTGTTGGTATAGCCGCGGATATGCCCGGAGACTACCGACACCGCCCCGAACTCACCCATGGCACGGGCGGTACAGAGCACCACGCCATAGATCAGGCCCCATTTGATATTGGGCAGGGTCACGTGCCAGAACATCTGCAGGCCGTTGGCGCCGAGCAGGCGCGCGGCTTCCTCTTCCTGGGTGCCCTGTTCCTGCATCAGCGGGATCAGTTCGCGGGCGACGAAGGGCACGGTGACGAACAGGGTGGCAAGGACGATGCCGGGCACGGCGAAGATGATCTGGATGTCATGCTCGCGCAGCCACGGGCCGAAGAAGCCCTGGGCGCCGAACAGCAGCACGTAGACCAGGCCGGCGATCACCGGCGAGACCGAGAACGGCAGGTCGATCAGCGTGACCAGGATGCTCTTGCCGCGGAACTCGTACTTGCTCACGCACCAGGCGGCGGCCACGCCGAACACCAGGTTGAGCGGCACCGAGATGGCCACGGCCAGCAGCGTCAGGCGCAGTGCGGCCAGCGCGTCCGGTTCGATGATGGCTTCGAAGAACGGCCCGAAGCCTTTTTGCAGGGCCTGGCTGACCACCACCAGCAACGGCAGCAGCAGGAACAGTACGAACACCAGCCAGGCGCTCAGGATCAGCAGCCGGCGCCCCCAGGCATTGCCGCGGCGCGCGGCGTTGCTGGCGGAGGTGGTCAATGTGGCAGAAGACATGATGACCTCCTCAGGAACGTGAAATGCGGCGCTGCAGCAGGTTGATCAGCAGCAGCAGGATAAAGGACACCACCAGCATCAGTACGCCGATGGCGGTGGCGCCGACATAGTTGTACTGGTCCAGTTGCACCATGATCAGCAACGGCAGGATCTCGGTCTTCATCGGCATGTTGCCGGCGATGAAGATCACCGAGCCGTATTCGCCAACGCCGCGGGCGAAGGCCAGCGCGAAGCCGGTCAGCCAGGCCGGCAGCAGTGCCGGCAGCAGTACGTGGCGGAACACCTGCAGCGGCTTGGCGCCCAGGCAGGCGGCGGCTTCCTCGACTTCCCGGGGGATATCGGCCAGTACCGGCTGCAGGGTGCGCACCACGAACGGCAGGGTGACGAAAGTCAGTGCCAGGGTGATCCCCAGAGGGCTGTAGGCGATCTTGAAACCCAGCGCGGTGGCGAACTGGCCGACCGGGCCGTTGGGCGCGTAGAGGGCGGTCAGGGCGATACCGGCCACCGCGGTGGGCAGGGCGAAGGGCAGGTCGATCATCGCTTCGATGATCTTGCGTCCGGGGAACACGTAGCGCACCAGCGCCCAGGCCAGCAGGGTGCCGATCACGCCGTTGAGCAAGGCGGCGAGGAAGGCGGTACCGAAGCTGAGTTTCAGCGCGGCCAGCACCCGTGGTGCGGAAATGATGGCCCAGAATTCGGCCCAGGTGAGCTGGGCCGCATAGACGAACATGGCGCCCAGGGGGATCAGCACCAACAGGCTGAGGTACACCAGGGTGTAGCCCAGCGTCAGCCCGAAGCCGGGTATGACGGGGGAAGTACGACGGGACATGGAAACCTCTCGAGTGGCTGTCAGGCCGAGCCGGCTATTATATCGTTATCAACGGGCGATGAGCCTCGGTAAAGACGCTGGAGGCGGGAGGCCGGGCGAAAGCACGGACTGCCTCCGCATTTCGTCCCGCCTCCCGCCTCCAGTGATCTTTTCGGCTATTTGCCGCGGCTTCGTGCGATCAGTGCGCCTGGTAGATCTGGTCGAACACGCCACCGTCGTTGAAGAACTTCGGCTGGGCTTCTTTCCAGCCACCGAAGTGCTTGTCGATGGTCACCAACTCGATATCGGAGAATTGCTGGCTGAACTCCTTGGCGATCTCCGGGTTGCGCGGGCGGTAGAAATGCTTGGCCGCCAGGCGCTGGCCTTCGTCGCTGTAGAGGTAGTTGAGGTAGGCCTCGGCGACCTTGCGCGTGCCCTTGCGGTCGACGTTGGCATCGACCACGGTGACCGGCGGCTCGGCGAGGATCGACAGCGACGGTGCGACGATTTCCAGCGCATCGCCACCTTCTTCCTTGAGTGCCAGGAAGGCTTCGTTTTCCCAGGCCAGCAATACGTCGCCGATCTTGTTGTTGACGAAGGTGATGGTCGAGCCGCGGGCACCGGTGTCCAGTACCGGGACGTTCTTGTAGAGCTTCTCGACGAATTCCTTGGCCTTGTCCTCACCGCCGTATTTCTTGTCGGCATAGGCCCAGGCGGCCAGCAGGTTCCAGCGCGCGCCGCCGGAGGTCTTAGGGTTGGGGGTGATGACTTCCACGCCCGGCTTGATCAGGTCGTCCCAGTCCTTGATGCCTTTCGGGTTGCCCTTGCGCACCAGGAACACGATGCTCGAGGTGTAGGGGGTGCTGGCATCCGGCAGGCGTTCCTGCCAGTTCTCGGGGATCAGCTTGCCGATCTTGTACAGCTCGTCGATGTCACCGGCCAGGGCCAGGGTCACCACGTCGGCGCGCAGGCCGTCGATCACCGAGCGGGCCTGCTTGCCCGAGCCACCGTGGGATTGCTGGATGGTGACGGCTTCGTTGCCCTGGGCTTGCCAGTGCTTGTTGAAGGCCTGGTTGAACTCGACATAAAGCTCACGGGTCGGGTCGTAGGAGACGTTGAGCAGAGTCTGGGCGGCCGCCGGGCCGGCGATCAGGGCGCTGGCCAGGGCGGCGAGGGCAAAACGGCGAATAGTCATGGGTGTAGCTCCTTGTAGGCAATGCAATGTTGGGTCGAGCGGTATCGCAGTCAGCCCCGCATTCGGGGTTGGCAGTGGCAATGCATATTCATGGCTGGGGTCGCTTTCATTCTTGAACCCTCCGGTTTTCCAGTCGGGCCTGTCGGGGACAGGTGTCAGGATGAGGTTTTGCCGGATGGGCTCTGCAGGCGGAATTTCTCCTTGCGTTCGATCTGGACGACTTGCCCATTGTGTACAGTGATTTCCACCGCACCAAAGCGAAGGCCGCGCAGAGCGTTCTGGATTTCGTTCAGGAGTGTCGCCTGGTCCTGACCGTCGACGCTTCGTAGGGTGGCACTCATGGTTATTGGCTCCATTGACAGAGTTTCTGCTCCGGCCAGTCGCTGCCTGAGCTTGGGGCGGATTATTAAACAGACCGGGATATTCTTTAAAAGAATATTTGATCATTTTCATATTCTTTTTTGTTTTTCTGATCGAGGTCCATGGCCCGCCGGCACGATGAGTGAAAGGAGATTGAGTGATTTTTTATTTCTTTTAGTTATTTAAATAAAAACATTAATTATTTTTTGCCATGTTCTGGGCGGCATAAAGTAGCGGCTCCATCAGGTGTGGCAGCAAACTGCCAGCCCCGACTAGCCAACTAGAGGACATGCCATGCCAGCCTTAGCCGCCGAAATAACCTCCATCACCACCCGGCGCCCGGAAAATCTGCAAGAAGTCTCGTCGCTTGCGAGTGAAACCCTGCTGGCCAGAGGCCGGGCCAGGGCGAACGAAAGCGGGGCCGGCCACGCCGGCAGTCTCTATCCCCCCGAGGCCTGGGCCCTGGTGGAGAGTGGGGCGGCGACACTGGTCGATGTACGCACCGCGGAGGAGCTCAAGTATGTCGGGCATGTGCCCGGCAGCCTGCATGTCGCCTGGCAGACTGGCCCGGCGATGATCAAGAACCCGCGCTTCCTGCGCGAGCTGGAGAACAAGGCGGGGAAGGACCGGGTGCTGGTGCTGCTCTGCCGCAGCGGCAAGCGCTCGGCCGCCGCTGCGAGCGCCGCGACAGCCGCGGGGTTCGAGCATGTGTTCAATGTCCTGGAAGGTTTCGAGGGTGATCTCGATGCCCAGCGGCAACGCGGTGACTCGGGCGGCTGGCGGCACTGGGAACTGCCCTGGGTCCAGGACTGACGGCGACATGCGTCGACGTGGCGAGTAACATTCCCCGAATCATGGCAGGCGTGGTATCTGCCCTTTTTATACGAGGCGAAGCCGCGGCATTGTCCGCGAGCCTGCCCTATGGACCTGATGATGAGTGACGAGCTGAATTCGAAGCGGCCACCCGTGGCCAACAAGTGGCAACTGGAACGTATCGTGGGCGAGCTGCGCGATGCCCGTCGCGCCTGGCGCAGCAGCACCGGGCGCAGCCAGGAGCCGGGAGGGCGCGAACTGCCTTCGCGAGCCGCCATCGGGCTGATCGTCGAGAGCCTGTCGGGTGCGCTGTTTCCGATGCGCCTGGGGCCCCATGACCTGCGCCAGGAAAGCGAGGATTTCTATGTCGGGCATACCCTCGATGCCGCCCTCAACAACCTGCTGGCCCAGGTCCGCCTCGAATTGCGCCATGCCGCGCGCCAGCGCGCTGGAGCGCCGGAGGCTGGCCAGGATATCCATGAGCGTGCCCAGTCCATCGTGCGGGATTTCGCCGAGGCCCTGCCGGGGCTGAGGCGCCTACTGGATAGCGATGTGCTGGCGGCCTACCAGGGCGACCCGGCGGCGCGTAGCGTCGATGAGGTGCTGCTGTGCTACCCGGGCATCCTGGCCGTGATCCACCACCGCCTGGCCCACCACCTCTATAATGCCGGCCTGCCCCTGGTGGCGCGGATGATCTCGGAGCTGGCGCACTCGGCGACCGGCATCGACATCCATCCGGGAGCGCATATAGGCGAGAGCTTCTTCATCGACCATGGTACTGGCGTGGTGATCGGTGAGACGGCCATAATCGGCGACCGTGTGCGCATCTACCAGGCCGTCACCCTGGGCGCCAAGCGTTTCGAATCGGATGATTCAGGTCAACTGCTCAAGGGGCAATTGCGGCATCCTATAGTTGAAAACGATGTAGTGATCTACGCCGGGGCTACCATCCTCGGGCGCATTACCATCGGTGAGGGGTCCACCATCGGTGGAAATGTCTGGCTGACGCGTAGCGTGCCCAAAGGCAGCAACGTCACCCAGGCGAGCATACAAAACCAGGTGGGCAACGTGGGGTAGTCGACGACGAACCATCCCGGCCCCACGAATCGAACTCATCTGGAGCTATTCATGGCCGACAACCAGGATGTACGCCTGGCGTTGGGCGACAGCGCTGCGCGCCAACTCGCCAATGCGACAAAAACCGTCCCTCAACTTTCCACCATCACGCCACGCTGGCTGGTGCACCTGCTGCAATGGACGCCGGTCGAGGCGGGTATCTTCCGCCTGAACCGGGTGAAGAATCCGCTCAATGTGCAGGTAGCCTGCACCCAGCGTGATGAATCGGTGCTGCCGCAGACGTTCGTCGATTATGACGAGCAGCCGCGCGAGTACTTCCTCAACGCCGTGACCACCATTCTGGATGTACACACCCGCGTTTCCGACCTCTACAGCAGCCCGCACGACCAGATTCGCGAGCAGTTGCGCCTGACCATCGAGACCATCAAGGAGCGCCAGGAGAGCGAACTGATCAACAACCCCGAGTACGGGTTGCTGGCCAGCGTCGATCCGGCCCAGCGCATCTCCACCCTGACCGGCGCGCCGACGCCGGATGACCTGGACGAGCTGATCGCCAAGGTCTGGAAGGAGCCGGCTTTCTTCCTCGCCCACCCGCTGGCCATCGCCGCCTTCGGCCGCGAGTGCACCCGCCGTGGCGTGCCGCCACCCACCGTCAGCCTGTTCGGTGCGCAGTTCCTGACCTGGCGCGGGCTGCCATTGGTTCCCTCGGACAAGATTCCGTTCGATGACGAGGGCAGGACCAAGATCCTGCTGCTGCGCGTGGGCGACAAGCGCCAGGGCGTGATCGGCTTGTACCAGCCGGGTGTCGCCGGCGAGCAGAGCCCGGGCCTGTCCGTACGCTTCATGGGTATCAACCGCAACGCTATCGCCTCCTACCTGATCTCGCTGTACTGCTCGCTGGCAGTGCTGACCGAGGATGCTCTGGCAGTGCTCGATGACGTGGAGGTCGGCAAGTACCATGACTATCCAGACACTTACAAGTAACCCCCAGGCCCAGCCGGACGCCAGCGCGCACGCCGGGCTGCCGGACCTCGGCGTACTGACGCAACTGGCCAACGAACTGTTCTCCAGCCTGCCCGGTGGCGGTACCCCGCAACCGACGGGGGTGCCGGCCGCGGCGCCAGCTCCGCTGCCCCATGAGGCGCCGCTCCAGGCGACACCGCCGGCGGGCGTCGCCGATGGCCTCGACCTCGGTTCGCCGCAGGCCTACAGCGCGGCGATTCCCCAGGTCTACCCGGGGGCCGCGACCGTCGCGCCGACCGGCGGCGGTGCTCCGGCGCCGGCAGCGCCTTACTACTTCGCCGGCGAGGAGGCGGGCTATCCCGCCGCTTCGGGCTCGGAAGCCGCACCCGTGCGGGAAAGCCGTATCGACGCGCAGCCTTATGCATTGCCGGGAGGCGATGCGCTGGGCGACATCCTGCAGTCGATCGTCAGCGAGCCCAGGGCTACTTCGGCAGCCCCGTCGTCGCGTTCGTCGGGCGGGCACTTCTACTTCCTCGACGATGCCGGGCGCGCGCCGGGCATCGAGAAGGCGCCGGAGCGCTCGGGGCAGCCGCAGGCTGCCGCCACTGGCGGGCTGGACGTACAGGCGGTGCGCCGCGATTTCCCGATCCTCGCGGAGCGGGTCAACGGCAAGCCGCTGGTCTGGTTCGACAATGCCGCGACCACGCAGAAGCCCAGGGTGGTGATCGACCGCGTCAGCTACTTCTACGAGCACGAGAACTCCAATATCCACCGCGCCGCGCACGAACTGGCGGCACGGGCGACCGACGCCTACGAAGGGGCGCGCAACAGCGCGACGCGTTTGCTCGGGGCGCGTTCGAGCAGCGAGATCATCTTCGTGCGCGGCGCCACCGAGGGGATCAACCTGATCGCCAACACCTTCGGGCGCAAGTACATCGGCGCGGGGGACGAGATCATCGTTTCCAACCTGGAGCACCATGCCAACATCGTGCCCTGGCAGTTGCTGGCCAAGGAAGTGGGGGCGAAGCTGCGGGTGATCCCGGTGGACGACAGCGGGCAGATCCTCCTCGAGGAGTACGCCAAGCTGCTCAACCCGAGGACCAGGCTGGTGTCCGTCACCCAGGTGTCGAACGCGCTGGGCACGGTGACGCCGGTGCAGGAGATCATCGCCCTGGCGCATGCGGCCGGTGCGCGGGTGCTGATCGATGGCGCGCAGTCGGTGTCCCACATGCGCGTCAACGTGCAGGCGCTGGATGCGGACTTCTTCGTGTTCTCCGGGCACAAGGTGTTCGGGCCGACCGGCATCGGCGTGGTCTACGGCAAGAAGGACCTGCTCGACACGCTGCCGCCCTGGCAGGGTGGTGGCAACATGATCGCCGACGTGACCTTCGAGCACACCCAGTTCCAGCCGGCGCCAGCGCGCTTCGAGGCCGGCACCGGCAACATCGCCGACGCGGTGGGGCTGGGCGCGGCGCTGGATTACGTCGAGCGCATCGGGCTGGAGAACATCTACCGCTACGAGCATGACCTGCTGGTCTATGCCACCCGTGGTCTGACCTCCATCCCCGGCCTGCGCCTGATCGGCACGGCGGCCCACAAGGCCAGCGTGCTGTCGTTCGTGCTCGACGGCTACCGTACGGAAGAGGTGGGCGCGGCGCTCAACCGCGAGGGTATCGCGGTGCGTTCCGGGCACCACTGCGCGCAGCCGATCCTGCGCCGCTTCGGCGTGGAGGCGACGGTGCGGCCGTCGCTGGCGTTCTACAACACCGTGGGCGAGGTCGACCTGCTGGTGGATACGGTACGCCGGCTGGCCCATGCCAAAGGCGGTGGGCGACGCGGCTGATAGACCCTGTAGACGTTAAAAAGGCCGACAGGTTTTCCTGTCGGCCTTTTTGCTTTTGCTGCTTCAGAAGTCGTAGCGGGTGGTCAGCATCAGGTTGCGTGGGTCGCCGTAATAAGCGGAGCTGTAGAAGCCGATGTTGGTGCAGTACTTCTTGTCGAACAGGTTATAGATGTTGAGCGTGGTCGAGAGGTTGTCGGTGATCTGGTAGCGGGCCATCAGGTTGACCAGCCAGTAAGCGTCCTGGGCGAATTTTTCCTGGGTATTCTTCGGCCTGTTGTTGAGTATCTGCCAACCCTGGCTCTGCCAGCGTGCGCCACTGCCCACTGCCCACTGTCAGGCGGTCAAGTGCGCCACCAAGACGGTAGCGGGTATAGAGACTGACCTGATCCTCGGGCTCCCAGGTGGACACCTTGTCGCCATCGTCATCGCGGCTGATCTTGTGCGCATAGCCTGCCTGGACCTGCCAGCCCGGCGCCAGCTCGCCAGATACCTCGGCTTCATAACCCTTGGTTTTCGCTTCGATGCCAACGTAGGGGGCTGCGTTCAAGCTGAGGTCGGCAGCGAGATCGGACTCCGGCCGGTTGCCCTGCCGGACCTCGAAGCAGGCGAGGCTGGCGTTCAGGCGCCCGTCGAGAAACTCGCCCTTGATACCGACTTCATGATTCCTCCCCAGGTTGGGCTCCAGCAGTTTGTTCTGCCGGTCACGGTAGTAGGTCTGCGGCATGAAGATGTCGGTGTAGCTGGCATACAGCGAGTAGTGCGTATCGAGGTCGTAGACCAGCCCCGCATAGGGCACCAGACGGCCCGCAATGCCGTTACCCAGTGGCGGGGGCTTCGATGGTGGTGCTGGAGGCAGGCCGAAAGGCACGGGCAGCGGCCCGTTTCCCTTCGGCCTGCGGCTTTGCCTCGCTTGTCAGTCGTCGCCCTGCAGCCCCTGCAACAGTCGCTCGTTGAGTTGTCCGGCTTTTTCCAGGCCTTGCGGGGTGGCGCGCGGGTCCAGGCTCAGGGCGCCGGTGAGCAGGCGTTCGAGACTGCTCTTGCCATCACGCAGCAGGCTGTCGGCGCTTGCCAGTGCCTCCAGCAGGCCACGGGCGTATTCGGCCAGGGCCGGGTTCGAGACACTGATGGCCTGGGTGCCGCCACTGGCGACGCTGCTGTAGGTGTTGGTTGCCTGGCGCACGCTGGTCTGGGTCAGTTGCAGCGACATGGAGAGCAGTTGCTCGCCGTCGAGTTGCAGTTCCAGGGCACGATCGAAGGCGCCATTGTAGTCGCCGGAGAAGAAGCGGTCGGACAGTTCTCCCACCTGGCCCAGCAGCTTCTCCAGGGCGGCTTTTTCTTCGTCGTCCAATTCGCCCTCGACACTGACCTGCCAGCCGCTGACGTTCAGATAGCCCTGTTCGCTGCGCGCTTGCGTGGCCGTGGCGTTGCCATTGGCTGCCGTAGTCAGGCTGCTGGAGGACCAGGCCGCCGAGGCCTGGGCGATGGAGATGCGCAGCACATCGCCGTCATTGGTAGTCACCGACAGTTCGAATCTTTCGGCCAGTGCGGCAGAACGTTGGCTGAAGACCGACTGAATCAGGCTGGTGGTACTGTCGGGGACTTCGGTATAGCCCTTCTGCAGGGTATCCAGGCCTGTCTGGATGCGCGAATAGGTGTCGTCGATATCGCTTGCCACCTTGCCCTGCAATACACCCAGGCTGTCCAGTATGTCCCGGGCCTCGCCGATACCCTTATCCACGCCCTTGCGGATTTCACCGAGTATGTATTCCAGGCGTTCCGGGTCGGCGCCAGCGGCCTTTTCGCGTTGCAGGGTCTGCTCGGCGAAGCCGATGATGCGTGCGGCGACTTTCTCCGGGGTGTAGTCGCTGGCCTGGCCGCCGGGTGTTGCCGCCGGCAGGCCCAGGCGTTCGTTGAGACGGTTGGCCAGTGTCTGCTGCGCGTGCGCCGCCGCGCTGCCGTTCTGCGCCTTGTTGAAGGTCGCGACATTGCTGGATGAGGTGGACAAGGAGGGCAAAAGGCTCATTGGCGGGCACCGGAGGAAACGAGGATATTGCCCATGTTGGCGGCTGCCGACGCTGGAACTTTAATGTCGCCGACCACCGGTGCGGCCGGCCGGGCCCCATATGGCGGCGGTATATGATACAAACCGGCGATGTCAGCCGGCAGGTGCGGCCAGAAGGAGCCATAGATGGGAAGCGTAGTCGGTGCCGCGGTTTACAGCCGTGGCCACAAGGTCACCGATATCAGTCTGGATGAGGGGCTCGAGTGGTCACGCAAGCCGGAGCATTTCGTCTGGATCGGCCTGCACGACCCGAGTGCGGATGAGTTGCAGGGCCTGCAGCGGCAGTTCGGCCTGCATGAACTGGCATTGGAAGATGCCTTGCAACGGCATACCCGGGCGAAGCTGGAAACCTTCGGTGATGCCTTGTTCCTGGTGGTCTATTCGCCGTTGCGGGTCGATGGCGACCTGAGGTTCGTCGAGACGCAACTGTTCGCCGGCAAGGGCTATGTCATCAGTGCGCGCTACGGTGACTCGCCATCCTATGCCCATGTACGCCAGCGCTGCGAGGCGCGTCCGCTGTTGCTGGCACATGGCGAGGACTTCGTACTGTACGCGCTGCTGTCCTTCGTCATCGAAAGCTACCATCCGCTGATGGACACCTATTACGCCGAACTGGAGGCGCTCGAACAGAATGTCCTGGAGCATTCTCTGACCCAGGCCGATGTGCAACTCATTCATCGCCTGCGCCGCGACCTGCAGCGTTTGCGGCGCCATATCGGGCCACTGGCGGAAATTTGCCAGGAGTTGCAGCGCCTGGATTTCCCGTTCATCGACAAGCACATGCGTCCCTATTTCCGAGACGTGGCGATCCATGTCAGCCGTTTGCTGGAGGATGTCGGCATGCAGCGCGAGATGGCCGACCATGCCATCGAGACCGGGTTGCTGCTGGAAGCCTCGCGGCAGAGCGTGACACAGCGCAAGTTCGCCGCCTGGGCGGCGATTCTGGCGTTTCCCACAGCGGTGGCCGGCATCTACGGCATGAATTTCCGCTTCATGCCGGAGCTGGAATGGCAGTATGGCTACTTCGGGGTACTGGGGCTGCTGGCCGCCGGTTGTGTCGGTTTGTATGCCAGTTTCCGGCACTACGGCTGGCTCTAGGCTGAAGCTGTAGAGCCGAGAAAAGCGCTGGATGAGAAGGAGGGCACCCTGTTTCCTCCAGCCTCCAGCCTCCAGCCTCCAGCCAGCGTTTGTGTCGCCTTCTGCCTACCTGTTCCAAGCGATGAAGTGCAGCATCCAGGCGCCCACGACACGGCCATGGTGTTCGTCCTGCAGGCTCTGCAGCGCGCTCTGGTAGAGCTGCTCGCCATAGTTCGGACGGCGCAGGTCAAGGAGGGCACGGGAGTAGTCGGTGACGAATTCCGGGTGGCCCTGGAAGCACAGCACCTGGTCGCCGATGCAGTAGGCCGCGTGCGGGCAGAAGTCGCTGGAGGCCAGCAGGGTGGCATTTTCCGGCAGGTGCGTGACCTGGTCCTGATGGCTGATCAGCAGCGTCAGTTCCTCCACCGCGGGTTGCATCCATTGCGGGCGATGTTCCAGCCGGTAGCGGTGCAGGCCCAGCCCCCAGCCACGTTCGGCGCGCTGCGCCCTGCCGCCGAGCAGCAGGGCCAGCAACTGATGGCCGAAGCAGATACCCAGCAGCTTGTCCCCGGCGAGGAAGCGTTCCAGCAGATATCGTTTCAGGGTCTGGATCCAGGGATCGCTACCGAAGGAGTCGGCCTTGCTGCCCGTGACCAGATAGGCGTCGTAGCGCTGCCCAGGCGGCGGGTAATTGCCCTGGAATACATTGAATACGGAGAATTCCGCGGCAATCGGCTGGTTTTCGAACAGGCGCTGGAACATTCGGGCATAGCCCTGGTAAAGCTCGCTCAGGTCGGGGTGGAGAACATCGGTTTCCAGAATGCATATCTGCAACGGCATGACGCAGTGATCCAGTGTATGGGGGAGGAGAGCAAATGGCGGGAAAGACTGCCTGTCCGAAAGACGAAATGCAATCCAGGGCGGTTGCGCGGCAGGGCGATTGCGCTATGCGCTCAAAGGGCCGAAAAGAGCGCTGGAAGGCTGGACGAAAGCGCGTGGCAAGCAGTGTTTTTCGTCCAGCTTTCCAGCCTCTAGCGCTTTTGTCGGCTCTGTTGCGGGTTTTTGCCGCCAGTGGCGGCGATGGCTTTATAATCCCCCTCCACTCGACCACTACTGTCCATATCCGTCAGGGGATGTCTGCATGCATGCGTTCGGTATGAAGAAACTAGGCCGTATCGCCACACTCGCGTCTTTGTGCTGTGTGGCGTCGCTCTGTGCCGTTGCGGCACAGGCCGAGGAAGATCCATGGGAAGGTTTCAACCGCGCGGTCTTCCGCTTCAACGACACGCTTGATCGCTACACCCTCAAACCGCTGGCCAAGGGTTACCAGAAGGTGACGCCCGATCCGATCGAGGATGGTATCGGCAATTTCTTCCGCAATATCGGCGATGTGGTGGTGCTGGGCAACGACCTGCTGCAGGGCAAGCTGCACAATGCCGGCGTGGACACCAGCCGCATATTGTTCAACACCACCTTCGGCCTGCTGGGCTTCGTCGATGTCGCCAGCCGTATGGGCCTGCAGCGCAACGACGAGGACTTCGGCCAGACCCTGGGCGTCTGGGGCCTGGGCAATGGACCTTATGTAGTGCTGCCGCTGCTGGGGCCGAGCACCGTACGCGATGCCTTCGGGCGGGTACCGGATTCCTTCCTGAAACCGTACCGCTACATGGGTGATGTGCCTTCGCGCAACAGCATGCTCGGGGTGGATGTCGTCGATACCCGCGCCAGCCTGCTGGCGGCCGAGAGGATGATCAGCGGGGATCGCTATATCTTCATCCGCAACGCCTATCTGCAGAACCGGGAATTTCGCACCCGGGATGGGCAGGTCGAAGACGATTTCTGAGCGTCCATGATCCTTGGGGGTATCGTTGCATCGGCAAGAGCCTGCTTGTCATCTTTTCATGGTGGTTCCGGGCGGATCGCTGCATTTTTCTTGACGATAGCCATTTCCAGGCCTGTGTGGCGCCGTGCGCGACTGGACGGCGAAACCTCTACCGCCTGGCGTACTTGGCCGTCCTGGCTGGTGAGACTTTGAACAGGCTCCGCGGCGGGTAGGGCCGTTTACTACCAAATGAGTAGACGCTATCGCCCATGGGGGCATTCCGGGGTCGTCGTCGCGCTGCCTAATATCGATTATGGCCTGCCAGCGAGCGCAGGCCTTGCAGATCGACTCGAAGACAACGAAAGAGGCCCCATCATGATCTATGCGCAACCCGGCACCCCAGGTGCCATCGTTTCCTTCAAGAAGCGCTACGGCAACTACATCGGCGGCGAGTTCGTCGAGCCGGTCAAAGGCCAGTACTTCACCAACACCTCGCCGGTCAACGGCGAAGCGATCGGCGAGTTCCCCCGCTCCACCGCCGAGGACATCGACAAGGCCCTCGACGCCGCCCACGCCGCCGCCGACGCCTGGGGCCGCACCTCTGTGCAGGACCGCGCGCTGGTGCTGCTGAAGATCGCCGACCGCATCGAACAGAACCTCGAACTGCTGGCCGTCAGCGAGACCTGGGACAACGGCAAGCCGGTCCGCGAGACCCTCAACGCCGACGTGCCGCTGGCCGCCGACCACTTCCGCTACTTCGCCGGCTGCATCCGCGCCCAGGAAGGCGGCGCCGCCGAGATCAACGACAGCACCGCCGCCTATCACTTCCACGAGCCGCTGGGGGTTGTCGGGCAGATCATCCCGTGGAACTTCCCGCTGCTGATGGCCGCCTGGAAACTCGCCCCGGCACTGGCCGCCGGCAACGCCATCGTGCTCAAGCCGGCCGAGCAGACGCCGCTGTCGATCACGGTGTTCATCGAGCTGGTCGGCGACCTGCTGCCCCCGGGCGTGCTGAATATCGTCCAGGGCTTCGGCCGCGAGGCCGGCGAGGCGCTGGCCACCAGCAAGCGCATCGCCAAGATCGCCTTCACCGGTTCCACTCCGGTCGGCTCGCACATCATGCATTGCGCGGCGGAGAACATCATTCCCTCCACCGTCGAACTGGGCGGCAAGTCGCCGAACGTGTTCTTCGAGGACATCATGCGCGCCGAGCCGGAGTTCATCGAGAAGGCCGCCGAAGGCCTGGTGCTGGCGTTCTTCAACCAGGGCGAGATCTGTACCTGCCCGTCGCGCGCGCTGGTGCAGGAGTCGATCTACGACGACTTCATCAAGGTAGTGCTGAAGAAGATCGGCCAGATCAAGCGCGGCGATCCGCTGGACACCGACACCATGGTCGGCGCCCAGGCGTCCGAGCAGCAGTTCGACAAGATCCTCTCCTACTTCGACATCGCCCGCGAAGAGGGCGCCGAGCTGCTCACCGGTGGTGCAGCGGAGAAACTGGAAGGCGGCCTGGCCACCGGTTACTACATCCAGCCGACGCTGCTCAAGGGCACCAACGACATGCGCGTGTTCCAGGAAGAGATCTTCGGCCCGGTGGTGAGCATCACCACCTTCAAGGACGAAGCGGAAGCCCTGGCCATCGCCAACGACACCGAGTTCGGCCTCGGCGCCGGCGTCTGGACCCGCGATATCAACCGCGCCTACCGCATGGGCCGCGGCATCAAGGCCGGCCGCGTGTGGACCAACTGCTACCACCTGTACCCGGCGCACGCCGCGTTCGGTGGCTACAAGAAGTCCGGCGTCGGCCGCGAGACCCACAAGATGATGCTCGACCACTACCAGCAGACCAAGAACCTGCTGGTCAGCTACGACATCAACCCGCTCGGCTTCTTCTGAATATGACCCGGCGCGTCCTCCGACGCGCCGGGTCACTCATCCAGACGAACAAGGTTTTCCTCCACCTGCAGTGGCAGGTCGGCCATGCGGCCCTGTCGCGCGGCACCGGTGCCCGCCATCCCGACCAGTAGCAGCTGTTCCCGTTCGTATTGCCGCACGGGCCGTTCGATATGGCCCGCTGCCAGGCCGTCCGGCAGACTGGGCGAGCGCCCGTTCCCGGGGCTGGACTCGATGAGCAGGCGGCCATCAAGGTAGGCGATGGCGTAGTTGTCCGAGGCCAGGCCTGAAAGGCCGATAAGGTAGTCGCCGGCCTGTACGGCACCCTGGGACGAACCGCCATACTCCAACTGGCCGTCGAGCACAGTGGCATCCTCGCTGTCGACGAAACCCTCGAAACGCACGCCATTGCCACCGCTCCAGGCCAGGCCATCGTAGGTCTTGGTCGCGTCGTTGGCGGTGACGGTGAGGGCGGCCTTGTCGATGCTCAGGACGCCATCGACGAAGGTCAGCGCGTAGTTGCCATCGCTGCCGCTGGCGGTCAGCAGGTAGCTGCCGGCGTTGGTGCCGCTGCCGCCGCTGGTGGTGACGCCGGTCAGCACGCTTGCCGTCTCGCCATTGACCA
>NZ_QJUO01000019.1 GCF_004327335.1 Stutzerimonas kirkiae
GAGGTAGTGCCACTGGTTGATGACATGGAAGGCTTCGAGCTCGTCGTGCCGTTCGTACAGCGCAATGGCGGCGGGATGGGGCCAGTGCTCGACCTTCCAGTTCGCCAGCGCCTCGGATAAGCGCTGGCGATGTTCGCCGGGGCTTTCGTGGCCGACGCATGCCCCCCGGCATTTTCCGATCTGATGGCGAAAGCACGCCCGACCGCTGGGGCGCTCGAGCCCGAGCAGGGCCAGGCACAGGCCATGCTCGTCGGCCAGTTCGCACAGCGATTCGGTCGCCGCTCTGCGGGATCGGAAAAGCCCGTACAACGGGCGTGTAGCGGCCGCTGCCGTGGTGTCGACGATGTCGATCCCCTCCTCGCAAAGCGCTATGGAAGACAGGCGCCGGCTCTTGCGCAGGCGCTTGTTGTACAGCGGCTGCAACTCCTTGATCAGCCGTGACTCCAGGAGCAGGGCGCCGACTTCTCCGGCGGTGGGGCGTACCTCGATGCTTCGGGTCTGGCGAAGCAGCCGGGCTTCCTCCGGGGTGCGCAGGTGGGATAGCAGCCTGGCGCGTAGGTTGACGCTCTTGCCGATGTACAGGGGCGCACCGGCGGCCCCGAATAGCAGGTAGACGCCTGGCCCGCCCGGCATCGCGGAAACGGTGTCACGCAAGTGGGCGGGGTACTCGTACAGTTCGGCGGGCGCGATGGATCGGGGTCTGGGCATGGGGCAGTTATAGCGGATTGGTCGCGTGGGGAGAATGTCGTTCGTCCGACGGCGACTGGGCGGCCGGGGAAAATCATGTACTGTAATTATGTACAGTATATTGAGGCCTGGCGATGAGTTCTGTTTCGATCATCGGATCAATTGCGCCATCCGCGATGGCGATTCCCTTTTTCCTGCCCAGCGTTCCGGCAGGGTTTCCCAGCCCGGCGCAGGATCACATCGAGCAGCGCGTCAGCCTGGATGAGCTGTTCGGCCTGCATCGGCCGCAGATTTTCCTGGTGCGGGTCGCTGGGCACAGTCTGACCGGGCTGGGCATCCTCGACGGCGACTTCGTACTGATCGACAAGTCGCTGCAACCGCGTCGGGACGATGTGGTGGTCGCCTGCCTGAACGGCGAGCCGCTACTGAAGATATTCGACCGCGAGGGGGCGCAGGTGGTGCTGCGCTCGGCCCATACGGACCACCCGCCGCGCCATGTGCTGGAGGCCGAGGACCTGCATATCTGGGGCGTCCTGATCGGGCTGTGTCGGCGAGGGCGCGCCAGTGGCTGAGCCGGCCTTCGCCCTGATCGACTGCAACGCCTTCTATTGCAGTTGCGAGAGAGTGTTCCGGCCCGACCTGATGCGCAAGCCGATCGTGGTGCTGTCGAACAACGATGGATGCGTGATCGCGAGAAGCGCGGATGCGAAGCCTTTCATCAGGATGGGGGCGCCTTATTTCCAGGTGAAGGACACGTTGCGCCGGCATGGTATCGCCGTGTTCAGCAGTAATTACGCGCTCTACGGCGACATGAGCGAGCGGGTCATGAGTGTCATCGAAGGCATGGTGCCAGCACTGGAGGTCTACAGCATCGACGAGGCTTTCGCCGACCTGAGCGGCGTGACGGGCGATCTCGAGCGGATCGGCCGACAGATCCGCACCCGCGTACTGAAGTACACCGGTATCCCCACGGGGGTCGGCATTGCGCCCACGAAAACCCTGGCGAAGCTCGCCAACCACGCGGCAAAGAAGTGGCAGCGGCAGACTGGCGGGGTAGTCGACCTGCGCGATCCGCTGCGCCGCGACAAGTTGCTGAAGGTGCTGCCGGTCAGCGCTGTGTGGGGCATCGGGCGGCGTATGGTCGAGCACCTGAACGCCCTGGGAATCAGGACCGCCCGGGACCTGGCCGACGCCGACGCGAGGATGCTGCGCAAGCGATTCAACGTGGTGATCGAGAAGACGGCGCGCGAGTTGCGTGGTACCTCATGCCTGGCGCTGGAGGATGCGGCGGGTGCGAAGCGGGATATCTGCAGTTCGAGGATGTTCGGCAGGCGGCTGCGCGAGATCGAGCCGATTCGTCAGGCGGTGGCCACCTACGCGGCCACCGCCTGCGAACGACTCAGGGCACAGCGCTCCGTGTGCCGACTGGTCCGCGTGGGCATCCGCACCGGCATGCACAATCCGCAGGACGCGAAATACGCCCGGGGCGTGGCGTTGCAGTTGCCTTACGCAAGCGACGATACGCGGTTGATCACCCATTACGCGCTGCTCGCTCTCGAGCATGTCTACCGGCAGGGTTACGCATACAGCAAGGCCGAGGTGATGTTGCTCGACCTTTGCCGGCGCAACGAGATCACTGGCGATCTGTTCGCCCCGCAGCCGCCGCCGGAAACCATGCGGGTGATGGCCGTTCTCGATCGGATCAACGCGCGCTGGGGCAAGGGGACGATTCACGGCGGCCGGGTCGCGGCCAACCCCGAATGGGCGATGAGACGGGACATGCTGAGCCCGCGCTACACGACGAACGCGGGGCACGTCTGGACGGTAGGCGCCCGTTGAGCAGGTCCGGGGCGCCGTTTCTCAGAAGCGTTCAGGATATTCTCGCGATATTTTGCGTGGCCATACCGCTCGCGACTATCAGGTTCAGGGTGCGCCGCGCGCACCTGAGCCCAGAAGCCGGTGTGCATGGCACACCCCACGGTGCCCTTGGCTCGCGAGATCGTGAACAGGTTTTCAGATCACGAAGAACCCATGGGTGCCATCCCGGGCGAGTTGTTCGACCAGGCCGAACTCCCAGTCCAGGTAGCCCTGCATGGCTTCTCGCGGGTTGTCGGTGCCTTCGTAGGGGCGGCGGTAGCGGTCGCTGCGCGGTACCGCGAGGCGCTCGTCGCCGCTTTCGGTCGGCAGGCCGGCGGCGACCCAGGCGGCGTTGCCGCCTTCCAGCAGGAACACCGGCTTGCCGGTCAGCTCCTTCAGCTCGTCCACCGCGAAGCGCGCCAGCAGGCTGCTGCCGCAGGTGAGCACATAGCGCTTGGCCAGCGGCAGGCGCTCCAGGGCCTGCGGCAGTTGCGAGCGCAGTACCCACCAGGCGCCGGGGATGTGCCGGGCGATATGGTTGGCGCTGCTAGTGAAGTCCAGCACCAGGGTGTCGCCCTCGGCCAGCCAGGCGTCCAGGGTCGGCGCGTCGACCGCCCGCGGTTGCGGCAACGGCGGCAACGGCGCCTGCCAGGCGCCGCGCTCGCTGAATGCGTTGGCATCGGCGTCGTCCAGCACATGCACTTCCCAGCCCAGTTGGGCCAGCCAGGAAGCGCTCATGTTGGCGCGCACGCCATCGTCATCGGCCAGTACCACGCGGGCGCCGCGCACACTGGCGTAGTGATCGGTCTCCTGCACCAACTGGCCGCCCGGCGTACTGCGGGCGCCGGGCAGGTGGCCAGCCTCGTATTCTTCCGGGGTGCGCACGTCGAACAGGTAGGTGGTACGGCCGGCCTCGGCCTGCCAGCGCCGCAGGTCGACGCGGCTGGCGCGGCCGACGCCGGCCTTGTCCGCCACGCTGCGGGCGTCCCGGCCGGCCTGCTCGCGGGTGGCGGCGCCGACCTCGCCGAAGCGGCGGGCCTGGCCATGTTCCAGGCGCTGGCCGGCGAGGGTCCAGCCGATGGTGCCGTTGCGCAGCGCCGCCACCGGGTTGGGCAGGCCGGCGTTGAGCAGCGACTGGGTGCCGATGATGCTGCGGGTGCGGCCGGCGCAGTTGACGATCACCCGGGTGTTCGGGGCCGGCGCCAGCTCGCGGGCGCGCAGCACCAGTTCGGCGCCCGGCACGCTGATGCCGCTGGGGATGCTCATGGTCTGGTATTCGTCGAAGCGGCGGGCGTCCAGCACTACCACGTCGGCCTTGGCATCGAGCAGCGCCTGGACCTCTTCGGCGGCCAGCGAAGGCGTATGGCGGACGCTTTCCACCAGCTCGCCGAAGGCCTTGCTCGGTACGTTGACGTCGCGGAACAGCTCGCCACCGGCCTCGCGCCAGCCGGCCAGGCCGCCTTCGAGCAGGGCGACATCGCTGTAGCCGAGGGCGAGCAGGCGCTCGGCGGCGACCTGGGCCAGGGCTTCGCCATCGTCGTAGACGGTGATCGCGGTATCGCGCCGCGGTACGCGGGCATGGATTTCCAGCTCCAGTCTGGACAGCGGGATATTGGCGGCGAACAGCGGATGTGCCTCGGCGAAGGGCGCTTCTTCGCGCACGTCGATCAGCGCCACCTCCTGCTGTTCGAGCAGGGCCTGGCGAATGGAGTGGAACGCGCGGGTGGTGATTCGGCTCATGACGCAAGGTTCTCTTTGGAAAGGTCCCACAGGTTGGGAAGATAGGGGTTGGAATAGCCGGAGATAAAGGGTTTTTCGCTGCCATCGGCGTGGAATACCGCGCGTCTGACGGCGCCGATGTTGGCGCCGTAGACGTGAATGCTGATGGACACCCGGTCGGCGTGGGCGTTGCTGACCTGGTGGATGTCGCCGATGCGCGGCGACACCGCTTCGACCTGGCCCGGCTCCAGGCGCACGGCCTCGCCCTGCGGGAGCAGGCTGCCATCCCCGGCGAAGGCGAAGCCCTGCGAATATTCGGCGCCGCGCAGCATGCCGATCAGCCCCCAGACCCGATGGTCATGCACCGGCGTGCTCTGCCCCGGCCCCCAGACGAAACTGACGATGGAGAAGCGCTGGCGCGAGTCCGCGTGCAGCAGGTATTGCTGGTAGTGCTGCGGATCGGGCTGGGCGAAGGCTTCGGGCAGCCAGTCGTCGTGGCTGACCAGTTGCCGCAGGAGCGCGCTGCCGTGCTCCAGGATGAGGGCCTCATCCGTCTGGTTTTCCAGCAGTTCGGCGAGCGCGTCGATGAAGTCGCGCAGGCGGTCGAGGCGAAGAGGGGTGGTCATGGCGTATGGGTCCATTAGCGCTGATGGAGCGACCGGCATGGGATGGCGATCGGACAGGGCTACCTTAACAATCTTCCTTTAATCACAAAAATTCAATTTGGTAATAATCTAATATGCGGAAATTGAATTAACAGGGCTGCGTTCGGAAAGCCGCCGGGGGCTGCTGGCATGTGGCCGGCTCAAGTTCGCCGGCGCGGGGTCGATAGCCCGCGAGCGGGTAGTCGTTTCAGGGGCAGTGCCATGATCAGTTCTATCGGTAACGGTATTTATTCGAACAGTTCCAGTGTCACGCCGGCCAGTGGCGATACGGCGGCCAGCGAAGAGACGGAGGCCGCCGGCAACGCCGGCGGCGCGCAGCAGATCAAGGGCGGCGCGCTCGCCCTTGGTGGTTCGGCGGCGAGCGAAAGCGATAGCGATGATGGCGATGAGGCAATCGAGGAACTGCGGGAGCTGATCGACGAACTGCAGAAGCAGCTCACGCAACAGCAGCAGGAACTGCGCGAGGCCAGTGCCGAGGCCGCCGATGACCTGGCGGCGCAAGCACGCCTGCAGTCGATCCAGGCCCAGGTGGCGGCCACCAGCGCGGCGCTTATGGCGGCCACCGCCGCCTTGCTGGAACTGACTTCCGATACGACGGGCAGCCTGGTCGATACCAGCGCCTGAGCGATGCCCGGCCTGCCTGGCAGACCTTGGCGTCACGCCACGAATGTCAGCACATGCTCTGCCGCTCTGCCGTAGGGTGCGCCGCGCGCACCAGGGATGGTGGCGTCGATCGCCCGGGTGTGCGCGGAGCCGCCGTTATCCATCCGCAGCCGAATGTTGCAGGGGGCGCACCCCCGAGCCTCAGTGGCTGTCGCGCCAGGCCTGCAGGTCGGCCAACTGGGTGGACCAGGGGTGCACTTCCCAGCGCCGCTGGGAGGGGGCCGTGTCGGCCAGCAGCAGGCAGGTGTCACGGCCCGCACGCGCCAGGTCGGTGCCGTCCGGGGCGATGATGGCGCTGAGGCCGGTGTACTCCTGATCGCCCTCGTGCCCGCAGAGGTTGGCGTAGACCACCACCAGGCCATTTTCCAGCGCGCGGGCGCGGGCCAGGGTGGCCGGCACCTCATGGTAGGGGCTCATGTTGGCGGTGGGGTTGAACAGTACCCGCGCGCCGCGCCAGGCGACTTCCCGGGCGCTCTCCGGGAACTCCAGGTCGTAGCAGATCGACAGGCCGCAGCGCTGGCCGCACAGCTCGAAGGTGTCGAAGCTGTCGCCGGGGCGGAACAGGCGCTTCTCCACCTCGCCGAACAGGAACACCTTGCGGTGTCGCGCCAGCAGGCGGCCCTCGGCGTCGATGGCCACGGCGGTGTTGTAGAGGCTGTCGCCATCGCGCTCGGGCAGGCCGATGACGATGGCCTGGCGGTGCGTACGCGCGATGCGCGCCAGTTCGTCGAGGCTGTCGCCATCGAGCGGTTCGGCCAGGGTGAGCAGGCGTTCGCCGAGGTTGTAGCCGGTGACGAACAGTTCGGGGAACACCGTGACATCGCTGCCGAGCAGCGTGGCGGCACGGCAGACCCGTTCGACGAGGCCGAGGTTGGCGGCCTTGTCGGCGGCGCTCGGGGTTCCCTGGTAAGCGGTGATTTTCAATGTCCGATCCTTGTCGTCCGAGGCAGGCACATGGGCCTGCCCGTGGTACTCATTTCAGCAGGTTGGTCCAGATCCGGTCGTAGAGCCTCACCACCTCGGGCTCGCAGGGTGGTACGAACTCGGCGGGCCTGGCGTCGGCTGGCGGGTCGAGTTCGAGGGCACCCTTGAACTTCTCCTCGAGGAACGGCTCGGTGCCTTCCACGCCGGCGGTGTAGCCGGCGAAGTTGGTCAGTGCAGCGGCGTTCTCCGGCTCCATCAGGAAGTTCATGAACAGCTTGGCGTTTTCCAGGTTCCTGGCGCCCTTGAGTACCACCAGGTTGTCCGCCCAGGCGGTCAGGCCTTCCTTCGGGTAGGCATAGCGCAGGCTGGGTTTCTCCATGCGCGCACGCAGGCCCATGCCGTTCCAGATCATCGAGACTGCCGCATCACCGGAAACCAGCGTCTCGCGTGCGCCGTCGGACATGATGCTCAGCCAGCCGCCGCGGGCCGACAGCAGCAGGTCGTTGACTTCCTTCAGTTCGGCGCGGTTGGCGTTGCAGGTGGCGAAGCCCTTGTAGCGCAGCGCGGCGTTGATCACGTCGTTGACATCGCGGAAGACGTTGATGCGGCCCTTCAGCTCGGCGGGCGGCTCGAACAGGATGGCCAGGGTGTCGATATCGCCCTGGTAGACCTGGGTGTCGACCATGAAGGAGGTGGTGCCGAACTGGTAGGGCACCGAATAGTGGCGGCCCGGATCGAAGTAGACATCCACCAGCTCCGGCTTGATGTGCTTGAAGTTGGGCAACTGGTTAGGTTCGACCTTTTCCAGTAGCCCCTCGCGGGCGAGGATCGCCACCATGTAGTCGCCTGGCACCGCCACGTCGTAGCCGGTGACCCCGGACTTGAGCCTGGCCAGCAGCGTTTCGTTGCTGTCGTAGGTGTCCTGTATCACCTTCACGTCGTATTCGGCGGAGAATTTGTCCAGCAGCGCCTGCGGCATGTAGTCCGACCAGTTGTAGAGCTTCAGTTCGCCGGCTGCCTGGGCGGTGGCGTTGAGCAGCAGGCTGCCGCCGATGGCGAGCAGGGTACGCGCGAGGCGGGTGAACGGGGGCTTGTGGCGGGTGCTCATGGTGGTTTCTCCAGGTTGGCGTCGGTCTTCAGGGTCTGTCGCGGCCTGGCCGGTTGAGCAGCCAGGACAGTGCGACGAACAGGGTCGAGGTCGCCAGCAGCAGGCTGGAGACGGCGTTGATCTCGGGGGTGAAGCCGATGCGCGCCATGCTGTAGATGGTCATCGGCAGGGTCGAGGCGCCGGGGCCGGCGACCATGTTGGCGACGATGAAGTCGTCCAGCGAAACGATGAACGCCAGCATCGCGCCGGCCATCACGCCGGGCATCAGCAGCGGCAGGGTGACGTGGCGGAAGCTCGCCCAGCGGCTGGCGTAGAGGTCGCGCGCGGCTTCGTCGTACTGGCGGCTGATGCTTTTCAGCCGGGCCGAGATCGGCAGGTAGGCGAAGGGGATGCAGAACACGGTATGCGCGATCAGCAGGGTGCCGAGGCCCAGGGACAGGTCGATGGCGATGAAGAACACCAGGCTGGCCACGGCGGTGACGATTTCCGGGATCATCAGCGGCAGGTTGATCAGCCCGAACAGCGCGGTCTGTCCGCGAAACGGGTGGCCACGCAGCAGCGCCATGGCGGCGCAGAGGGCGATGGCGGTGGCCAGGGTCGAGGCGCAGAGGGCGATGCTCAGCGAGTTGAACGCCGCGCTCTGGATCGCCGGGTTGTCGAAGGCCTTCAGGTACCAGTCGAAGGTGAAGCCGCCCCAGCGGGTGATCGAGCGCAGCGAATTGAACGAGTAGAGGGTGATGACCACCATCGGCGCATAGAGCACGAACAGGCAGAGCAGGGTAATGGTCCGGGCGCCGGGGTAGTGCTTGATGTCCAGGCTCATGGGCGGGTTCCTGTGCCGGCAGTGGCGCGGCGGGCGTGCCGGGCGAAGAGCAGCAGCAGGCCGAGCACCATGCTCAGCAGGATCACCGCCGCCGCCGAGCCGAAGGGCCAGTTGCGCGAACCCTGGAATTGCAGGGCGATCAGGTTGCCGATCATCAGTTGCTTGCCGCCGCCCAGTATGTCGGGGGCGATGAAGGCGCCCAGCGAGGGGATGAACACCAGCAGGCAACCGGCGATGATGCCGCCGCGCACGCCGGGTATCAGTACATGGCGCAGGGCGGCCCAGCGGTTGGCGTAGAGATCGCGGGCTGCGCTGAGCAGGGCGAAATCGAAGCGCTCGATGGCGGCGTACAGCGGCAGCACCATGAATGGCAGGTAGGAATAGAACAGCCCCAGCGCTACCGCGAACGGCGTGTAGGCGAGCTTCAGTGGCGTGTCGATCCAGCCGGCGGCCATCAGCCACTCGTTGAGCGGCCCCTGGTCGCGGATCAGGAACAGCATCGACAGCGTGCGGATCAGCAGGTTGACCCAGTAGGGAATGGTGATCGCGAACAACCACAGGCCGCGCGTCGAGGCGGGCCGGGTGGCGATGAAGTAGGCAGTGGGGAAGCCGATCAGCAGGCAGGTGAGGGTGGCCAGGCAGGCCTGCAGCAGCGAGGCGCCGAAAATCTGCAGGTAGGCGGGGTTGAATACACGCTCCTCGCTGAGGAAGTCCTCCTCGAACAGGAACTGCACGTAGGCAGCGCTGGAGAACTGCCACTCCACGCCGCCATAGGTGCCGGGCTGGAGAAAGGAGAACAGCAGTACCATGCCCAGTGGCAGCACCAGGAACAGGCCGATCACCAGCAGGCTGGGCGCCAGCAGCAGGCCGCGGCGCAGGCCTTCGTGTTCAAGTGGGGAAGTCTTGTTCATGCCTCAGGCTCCGAGCAGGCGCGCAGCCTGTTGATCCAGCCCCACCCGCACGGCAGCGCCCCGGTTCCAGGGGGCTTCGCCGCCGTTCTGCAGGCGTGCGACCAGTGTCTGGCCGTCCGCCAGCGCCACCACGTACTGGGTGTCGGTGCCCATGTAGATGCTCTGCCGGATCACCCCGTCCAGGCCTGCGCCGGTCGCGTCCGGCGCGCTCAGCGACAGGCGCTCGGGGCGGATCGACAGCCAGGCGCTCTGCCCGGGGCGGATGCCCGGGGCGACCGGGCAGCGCAAGGGCTGCGCCTCGCCGCCATTCGCCAACTGGCAGTGCAGCCAGCCGTCCGTGCCGCTTTGCTGCACGCTGACCTGCAGCAGGTTGGTTTCGCCGATGAAGTCGGCGACGAAGCGGTTGGCCGGCTCCTCGTAGATTTCACGCGGGCTGCCGACCTGCTGGATTTCCCCGGCGGACATCACCGCGATGCGGTCGGACAGGGTCAGCGCCTCTTCCTGGTCGTGGGTGACGAAGACGAAGGTGATGGCCATGTCCTCCTGCAGTTGCTTGAGCTCCAGGCGCATGGCCTGGCGCAGCTTGAGGTCCAGTGCCGACAGCGGTTCGTCCAGCAGCAGTACCTTGGGCCGTGGCGCCAGGGCGCGGGCGAGGGCCACGCGCTGCTGCTGGCCGCCGGACAATTCGCCAGGGCGGCGTTGCGCGAAGCGTTCCAGTTGCACCCGCTGCAGCATCTCGCTGGCGCGGGCCTCCCGTTCGCGGCGGCCGATACCCAGCATGCGCATACCGAACTGCACGTTCTCGTGGATGCTCATGTGCGGGAACAGCGCGTACTGCTGGAACACCGTGTTGATCGGGCGCCGGTTGGCCGGCAGGCGTTCGATCTCCTGGCCGAACAGGCGGATCTGCCCGCCGCTGGCCGGTTCGAAACCACCCAGCAGGCGCAGCAATGTAGTCTTGCCGCAACCGGAAGGCCCCAGCAGGGTGAAGAACTCGCCCTGGCGGATGTCGAGGGAGACCTCATGCAGCGCGGTGAAGTCGCCGAAGCGCTTGGCGACCTGGCGGATGGAAATGGCGGTGTCCTGCACGATGCTCTCCGGCGCGTTGTGACGTTGAGGCCGGTATCGGGAGGCCGCTCGGAGAGCGAAGCACAAATTGATACCACCTGAATGATGGGTTAGAGTCTATTTGTGCTTATTTAGGTGGTACATAACCCTGGTGTGGTATGTCGCCATGCCGTTATTGCGAGGAGGCAGCCATGGGTGGTCCGGTGACACAGGAAGACCGAGCCCTGGCGCAGGCGCTGCGCGCGCTGGGGCAGCCGAGTTTCGCCGAAGCCTTCGCGCACTATGTGCGGCGGCTGGTGCCGTTCGACAACCTGATCATTCTGGCCTACCACAAGGACCGCAATCCGGTGGCCTTCTACCGCGAGTGCGTGGACCCGGTGGTCTACCAGAACATGGATGGCCACTACCTGAAGGCGGCCTACCTGCTGGACCCGTACTACCACGCGCATGCCAGCGGCCTGCGGGCCGGCGTGCACCAGTTGTTCGACCTGGCGCCGGACCAATTCCGCCAGACCAGCTACTTTCGCGAGTATTACCAGAACACCACGCTGGTGGATGAGGTGGCGGTGTTCGCCAGCCTGGGGCACGACACTACGCTCACCGCCTGTTTTGGCCGTGACCGCAGCAGTGGCAGGCTGTATTCGAAGCGGGAGGTGCAGATGCTCAAGCGCCGTGAGCACGCACTTACCGCGCTATGCGAGGTGCACTGGCACGACTACGACCCTGGCGCCAGCGCCGACATCACCCTGGCGCCGGTGATCGAGCGCTTGCGGCTGGCCCTGCGCGAGCGCCACGACATCCGCCTCAGCCCGCGCCAGGCCGAGGTGGCCATGTATATCCTGCGCGGGCATTCGTCGCTGTCCATCTCGCTCAACCTGGGTATCAGCGTGGACACGGTCAAGGTGTTCCGCCGCCAGCTCTATGGCAAATGCAACATCAGTTCCCAGGCGGAACTGTTCGCCCTGTTGATGCCGATCTTTTCCAGCTTGTAGCAAAGGCCATGAGGCCGGTAAAAGCGCTGGAGGCTGGACGAAAAGGTGGGCCGACAGGTCTCGTTCAGCCTCCAGCGCTCTCGTCGGCTCTCCCGCCTACAGGCGAAACTCATGCCCCAGGTAGACTTCCTTGACCAGGTCGTTGCCCAGCACCGCCTCTGCGCTTCCTTCGGCGATAAGCTGGCCGTCGTTGACGATGTAGGCGGTTTCGCAGATGTCCAGGGTCTCGCGCACGTTGTGGTCGGTGATGAGGACGCCGATGCCCTTGGCCTTGAGGTGGTGGATGATCTGCTTGATGTCGCCGACGGAAATCGGGTCGACACCGGCGAAGGGTTCGTCGAGCAGGATGAACTTGGGCGCGCTGGCCAGTGCCCGGGCGATTTCCACGCGGCGGCGTTCGCCACCGGACAGGCTCATGCCGAGGCTGTCGCGGATATGGCTGATATGGAATTCCTGCAGCAGGGACTCGAGTTCGCGCTGGCGGCCGGCGCGGTCGAGGCCCTTGCGGATTTCCAGGATGGCCATGATGTTGTCGGCCACCGACAGCTTGCGGAAGATCGAGGCTTCCTGTGGCAGGTAGCCGACGCCGGCGTGGGCGCGGCCATGCATGGGCAGGTGAGTGACATCCTGCTGGTCGATCAGGACGCGGCCCTGGTCGGCGTTCACCAGGCCGACGATCATATAGAAGCAGGTGGTCTTGCCGGCCCCGTTGGGGCCGAGCAGGCCGACGATCTGCCCGCTCTCGATGGACAGGCTGACGTCGCGCACGACCTGCCGCCCCTTGTAGCTCTTGGCCAGGTGCTGGGCCTTGAGGGTCGCCATTATTGCGCCTGCTCTTCTTTGTTGCGGGGCTGGATCACCATGTCGACCCGCGGGCGCGGGGTGGTGATCGAACTGTCGTTGGCGCGACCGGCATTGACGATCTGGCGCCGGGTGTCATAGACGATCTTCTCGCCTTCGAAGGTGTTGCCTTCCTGCACCACCTTGGCCTGGTCGATCAGGACGATGCGCTCGTTGCTCGAGAAATACTGGATGGTCAGGCCGTAGGCCTTGACGATGGGCTTGTCGAGCGCCGGTTTCTGTTCGTAGTAGGCGGGCTTGCCGACGGAGGTGAACACGTCGATGTCGCCACTGGCGGTCTGGGTGATGGTGACCGTGTCACCGGTGATCTTCAGGGTGCCCTGGGTGATGACGACATCGCCCCGATACACGGCCACGCCCTGCTTGTCATCGAGTTCGGCGGTATCGGCCTGGACGCGGATGGGCTGGTTGCGGTCCTCGGGCAGGGCCCAGGCGCTGGCGGCAAGCAGGGATGCGCTCAAGCCGAGCAGAAGGTGAAGGGTCTTAACGCAGCTCATGCTGGCCTCTTACATTGGAAAGCAGGAGCATCCTGCCCTCGTTAAGGTACGTTTTCATGCCCGTTGCCGTGGTGACACCATTGGCTGCCTCGATTCTAACGGGTTGCCGGGTCTCGGCATAATCCTTATCGGGCTGTACGGTCAGGCGACTGGTGGTGAGAATGGTCTGACGGCCCTTGGCATCGGTACGTTCCACCCTGACCTGTTCCATCAATTCGATTTCCTCGCCGCCGGGCGAGACTTCGCCACGTTCGCTGCGGATATGCCAGGGGTGCTCGCTACCGCGGAAGGAGTGGAGGTCGGGACGGGTCAGCAGGCTGATGTCGGTGGTATCGATATGTTCGAGTTTTTCCGAGGTCATGATGTAGTCGAGCTTGCCGTCGGCCTGGTATTGCACGGTACGTGAGTTGAGCACGTAGAAGTCCACGGCCGGCGTTGCCGAACGGGTGGTTTCCGCCTGGCGCATGAAGCTTTCCGGGCGGATGTTCCAGTAGCCGACCGCTACCAGCAGGGCGATGGCCAGGGCCAGGATGACTGGCAGACGCAATTTTCGCAGCATGTGTCCTCCTGCCTACAGGTAGGCCGAGCGGGCGTTTTCCAGGGTGCCCTGGGCCTGCATGATCAACTCGCAGAATTCGCGGGCGGCGCCTTCTCCGCCGCGTGCGCGGGTGACGCCGTGGGCGTTTGCGCGCACGAAGCCGTCGGCGCTGGCGACCGCCATGCCCAATCCGACCCTGCGAATCACCGGAAGGTCAGGCAGGTCGTCGCCCAGATAGGCGACCTGGCGATATTCGAGGCCCAGTTCGGCGAGCAGGTCGTCGAGTACCACCAGCTTGTCTTCGCGGCCCTGGTAGAGATGCTGGATACCCAGGTTGCTGGCCCGGCGCTCGACCACCGGGGTCTTGCGCCCGCTGATGATGGCGGTGCGCACACCGGAGGCGATCAGCATCTTGATGCCGTGGCCGTCCAGGGTGTTGAAGGTCTTGAATTCGCTGCCGTCTTCGAGGAAGTACAGGCGCCCGTCGGTCAGTACGCCATCCACGTCGAAGATCGCCAGGCGCACGTCACGGGCGCGTTGCAGCAGGTCTGGTTGCATTACATGACTCCCGCGCGCAGCAGGTCGTGCATATTGAGCGCGCCGATCGGACGGTTGCGCTCGTCGACCACGATAAGCGAGCTGATCTTGTGGTCTTCCATGATCTTCAGGGCCTCGGCCGCGAGCATTTCGGCGTTGGCGACCTTGCCGCGCGCGGTCATCACATCGTCGATGCTGGCCTGGCGCACGTCGATGCCCTTGTCCAGGGTGCGGCGCAGGTCGCCATCGGTGAAGACCCCGGCCAGGCTGCCGTCGTCCTCGAGGACGATGGTCATGCCCAGGCCCTTGTGGGTCATTTCCAGCAGGGCTTCGCGCAGCGAGGTGCCACGTTTCACCGTCGGCAGTTGCGCGCCGGTGTGCATGACGTTCTCCACCTTGAGCAACAGGCGGCGGCCCAGCGCACCGCCCGGGTGCGAGAAGGCGAAATCCTCGGCGGTGAAGCCGCGGGCCTCGAGCAGGGCGATGGCCAGGGCGTCGCCGAGCACCAGGCTGGCGGTGGTGGAGGAGGTCGGCGCCAGGTTCAGCGGGCAGGCCTCGACGGCGACACTGGCGTCCAGGTTGACCTCGGCGGCGCGCGACAGTACCGAGGAGGGGTTTCCGGTCATGCTGATCAGGGTGATGCCGAGGCGCTTGATCAATGGCAGCAGGGTGATGATCTCGTTGGTGGTGCCCGAATTGGACAGCGCCAGTACCACGTCATCGCGGGTGATCATGCCCATGTCGCCATGGCTGGCTTCCCCCGGGTGCACGAAGAAGGCCGCGGTGCCGGTGCTGGCCAGGGTGGCGGCGATCTTGCGGCCGACGTGGCCGGACTTGCCCATGCCGACGACGACCACCCGGCCCTTGCTTTCGAGTATCAGCCGGCAGGCCTGGGCGAAGTCCTGGTCGATGCGCGAGCTCAGTTGCTCGACGGCTTCGATTTCCAGGCGGATGGTACGCAGGGCTGTTTCGATCAGTTGCTTGCTTTGAGTCATCGCGTCGGGTCGCCAGACTGAAAAACGCCGATTATAGCGATAATTCTCGGCGCGCTCATCGGGAAAAGACGCCAGGGAGGCGATCCATGGCGTTGTTCAGGGGTTGATCGAGAATCACTCTCCGTTGTGCCGCGTGCTGCTTGAATGGCCGCTGAACGAATACACGGACTGACACGCTCTCGGCTTGGGAGGTACCGGGGGCGGTGATATAGTTCGCCGCCTTGGGGGCTGTGCGGACGTATCCCGGCGCCGTTTCACGGCGTCTGTTCTGCGTGCCCCGTGTCGAGGAAAGCTGATGAGTGTCGCTGAGGCCTACGCTGTCGAGCTGAAGAACCTGACCTTCAAGCGCGGCGAGCGAAGCATTTTCAAGAATATCGATCTCGCCATCGCCCGTGGCAAGGTCACGGCCATCATGGGCCCGTCCGGCTGCGGCAAGACGACCTTGCTACGGTTGATCGCGGCACAACTGCTGCCCGATCGCGGCGAAGTCTGGGTGGCTGGGCAGAACCTGCCGACGCTGTCGCGCGGCGAGCTGTTCGAGATGCGCAAGCAATTGGGCCTGCTGTTCCAGAGTGGCGCGCTGTTCACTGACCTGGATGTGTTCGAGAACGTCGCCTTTCCCTTGCGCGTACACACCCGCCTGCCGGAAGAAATGATCCGCGACATCGTGCTGATGAAGCTGCAGGCGGTCGGCCTGCGCGGCGCCGTGGAACTGATGCCGGACGAACTGTCCGGTGGCATGAAGCGCCGGGTTGCGCTGGCCCGGGCGATCGCGCTGGACCCGCAGATTCTCCTCTACGACGAACCCTTCGCCGGGCAGGACCCGATCGCCATGGGTGTTCTGGTACGGCTGATCCGGCTGCTCAACGATGCCCTGGGTATCACCAGTATCGTGGTTTCCCACGACCTGGCCGAGACCGCCAGCATTGCCGACTACATCTATGTGGTCGGTGATGGCCAGGTGCTGGGGCATGGCACGCCGCAACAACTGCGCGATGCCGACGACCCGCGTATCCGCCAGTTCATGCTGGGCGCGGCGGACGGGCCGGTGCCGTTCCATTTCCCCGGCCCGGACTATGCCGAGGATCTTCTTGGAGGTGGTGATGCGTAAGCGTTCCGCGCTCGAGCGCGTGCGCCTGCTGGGCAAGGCGGGTATCGACGTGGTGGAGGCCCTCGGGCGCTCCTCGTTGTTCCTGTTTCACGCCCTGGCGGGCCGCAGGGGGTTTTCCGGCGGCTTCGCGCTGCTGGTCAGGCAACTGTATTCGGTCGGTGTGTTGTCGCTGGCGATCATCGTGGTATCGGGCCTGTTCATCGGCATGGTGCTGGCGCTGCAGGGTTACAGCATCCTCAGCAGTTACGGGTCGGAGCAGGCGGTGGGGCAGATGATCGCCCTGACCCTGCTGCGGGAGCTGGGGCCGGTGGTCACCGCGCTGCTGTTCGCCGGGCGTGCCGGTTCCGCGCTGGCCGCCGAGATCGGCAACATGAAGTCCACTGAGCAGTTGTCGAGCCTGGAGGTGATCGGTGTCGACCCGTTGAAATACATCATCGCGCCGCGCCTGTGGGCCGGGTTCATTTCCCTGCCGCTGCTGACGCTGATCTTCAATGTCGTCGGTATCTGGGGCGGCGCCATGGTCGCGGTGCAATGGCTGGGCGTCTATGAAGGCTCGTTCTGGGCCAACATGCAGAACAGCGTCAGTTTCAGCTCGGACGTGGTCAACGGCGTGATCAAGAGTGTCGTCTTCGCGCTGGTGGTGACCTGGATCGCGGTGTTCCAGGGCTACGACTGCGAGCCGACGTCCGAAGGTATCAGCCGCGCCACGACACGAACCGTGGTGTACGCCTCGCTCGCGGTGCTGGGGTTGGATTTCATTTTGACTGCCTTGATGTTTGGAGATTTCTGATGCGTATCCGCACCCTCGAAATAGGTGTCGGCCTGTTTCTGCTGGCCGGCCTGCTGGCCCTGCTGCTGCTGTCGTTGCGTGTCAGTGGCCTTACTGTCGCCAATGGCGAGGGCTACAAGCTCTATGCCTATTTCGACAATATCGCGGGTTTGACGGTCAGATCGAAAGTGACCATGGCCGGTGTGAACATCGGTAAGGTCACGGCCATCGACCTGGACCGCGAAAGCTACATGGGGCGTGTCACCCTGGAGATTCGCAAGAACGTGGATATCCTGCCGACCGATTCGACCGCCTCGATCCTGACCGCCGGGCTGCTGGGCGAGAAATACATCGGTATCAGCGTCGGTGGCGAGGATGAAGTGCTGAAGGACGGCGACACCATCGCCGATACCCAGTCTTCCCTGGTGCTCGAGGACCTGATCGGCAAGTTCCTGCTCAACTCCGTCAATAAAGAATGAGGACATAGCGAGATGATGACTGCCCTGCGCCGCGGCCTGCTGGTCGCGCTTGCCCTGTTGCCGCTGCTGGCCCAGGCCGCGCCCAGTGCCCATGAAGTGATCCAGGCGACCACCAACGAGTTGCTGATTGATCTGAAGGCCAACAAGGAGCGCTATGCCCAGGACCCGGCGGCCTTCTATGAGTCGCTCAATCGCATCCTCGGGCCGGTGGTGGATGCCGGGGGGATTTCCCGCAGCATCATGACGGTGAAGTACTCGCGCTCCGCCAGTGCCGCGCAAATGCAGCGCTTCGAGGATAACTTCAAACGCAGCCTGATGCAGTTCTATGGCAATGCGCTGCTCGAATACAACAACCAGCAGATTCGCGTGCTACCGCCAAGCGGCCGGCAGGATCCGCAGCGCACCAGCGTCGGCATGGAAGTGACTGGTCGCCAGGGCGAGATCTACCCGGTGTCCTACACCATGGTCAGCCTCGACGGCGAGTGGCGGGTGCGCAATGTGATCATCAACGGCATCAATATCGGCAAGCTGTTCCGCGATCAGTTCGCCGACGCCATGCAACGCAACGGCAATAATCTTGACCGTACCATCGACGGCTGGGCCGCGGTGGTGGCGAAGGCCAAGGACAGCGAGGCGGCCAGACAGGCTGTCGGCGATGAGTGAAGGACATATCGCGCTGGATGACCAGGGCCGGCTGCTGCTTGGCGGTGTGCTCGATCATCGCAGCGGGCCAGAGTTGCGCAAGGCCGGGCAGGCGCTGCTGCGCAGTACGACGCGGCAGGCGCTGGTGCTCGACTGTTCGGGGGTCAGCTATTCCAGCAGCGTCGGTCTGTCGCTGCTGCTGGCGTTCACCCGCGATGCGCGCGCCTTCGGCCGCGAGTTGCGCATCACCGGCCTGACGCCGGATATGTCGAAGATCGCCAGCGTCTCCGGGCTGGCCGATGTACTGGCGCTGGAGCCGGCCACCCCGGCCTGAGGCTTCTGGCGGTGGGCTGGCCCGCGAAACGCTCGCGAGCCTCGCTGTCCGTGGGCTGGATGTACTCATCGCGCGATGAGGGACCGCTGATTATCGGGATTCTATTTCAAGGAGGCAGGATATGAAGTGGGCGGACAATAGCCGTGAGCGCATGCACAACGGTGCCAATGCCATTGGCAACCTGATGGTCGAGGGCTTTCACTATCTCGGGCTGTTCGCCATCGGCGCGGTCACGGCCTGGGCTTCGGTGGAGGCCTTCATGGATATGCTCGACAAGGGCCGGGTCAACGTCGATGACATCCTGCTGTTGTTCATCTACCTGGAGCTGGGGGCGATGGTCGGGATCTATTTCAAGACCAACCATCTGCCGATCCGCTTCCTGCTGTATATCGCCATCACCGCACTGACCCGTTACCTGATCGGCGATGTTTCCCATCACAAGGCCCCGGATATCGGCTTGCTGTATCTGTGCGGGGGAATATTCCTGCTGGCGCTGTCGGTGCTCGCCGTGCGCTACGCCTCGTACAAGTACCCTTCGAGCAAGGCCATCGACTCCACCGGGGATGTGGTCGGCGACAATGTCGGTAATTAGGCGGTCATAGGCTGGAGGCTAGAAACGGCCCTGTTGTCGGGTGAAAGTCGCTTGCTTGTACGGAGGGCGGCTTCACGCTTGCCTCCAGCCTCCAGCCTCCAGCCTCCAGCCTCCAGCTCGAAGCTGTTCCTTCTGTTTCAGGCTTCGCAGTCACGCGGCTTTTTTGTATGATGTCCGGCCCGTGCGCGCTGGCGCCGAACGAGGTTGAACATGCAGGCTCTAGAAGTTAAACGTTTCCTGGAAGAGAAGCTTCCGAACGTGCAGGTGGAAGTCGAAGGCGAAGGCTGCAACTTTCAGTTGAATCTGATTGGTGACGAACTGGCCAGCCTCAGCCCGGTCAAGCGGCAGCAACAGATCTACGCACACCTGAACCCCTGGATCGCGGACGGCAGCATCCATGCCGTCACCATGAAATTCTTCAGTCAGGCCGATTGGGCCGCTCGCGCCTGAGGCGGGCAACGGACACTTCTGGCGGCCTTGTGGCCGGCCTCTTCGAGACTATTCCATGGACAAACTGATCATTACCGGTGGCGATCGCCTCAGTGGAGAGATTCGTATTTCCGGTGCCAAGAATTCGGCCCTGCCGATCCTGGCCGCAACGCTGCTGGCCGATACGCCGGTCACCGTCTGCAACCTGCCGCACCTGCACGATATCACCACGATGATCGAGCTGTTCGGGCGCATGGGCGTCGAGCCGGTGATCGACGAGAAACTCAGTGTCGAAGTCGATGCCAGCCGCATCAAGACGCTGGTCGCGCCCTATGATCTGGTCAAGACCATGCGTGCCTCGATCCTGGTGCTGGGGCCGATGCTGGCGCGTTTCGGCGAGGCCGAGGTGGCGCTGCCGGGTGGTTGCGCGATCGGTTCGCGCCCGGTCGATCTGCACATTCGCGGCCTGGAAGCGATGGGGGCGCAGATCGATGTCGAGGGCGGCTACATCAAGGCCCGGGCGCCGGCTGGCGGCCTGCGTGGGGCGACCTTCTTCTTCGATATCGTCAGTGTCACCGGTACCGAGAACATCATGATGGCGGCGGCCCTGGCCACTGGCCGTACCATCCTGGAAAACGCCGCCCGTGAGCCGGAAGTGGTCGACCTGGCCAACTTCCTCAATGCCATGGGTGCGCAGGTTTCCGGAGCGGGCACCGACACCATCGTCATCGATGGCGTCAAGCGCCTGGGTGGCGGGCGCTACAGCGTGATGCCGGACCGCATCGAAACCGGCACCTATCTGGTGGCCGCCGCGGCGACCGGTGGCCGGGTCAAGCTCAAGGACACCGACGCCACCCTGCTGGAAGCCGTGCTGCACAAGCTGGAAGAGGCGGGCGCCCATATCGACACCGGCAGCAACTGGATCGAACTGGATATGAAGGGCAATCGGCCGAAGGCGGTCAGTGTGCGCACCGCGCCCTATCCGGCGTTCCCGACCGATATGCAGGCGCAGTTCATCGCGTTGAACGCGGTGGCCGAAGGCACCGGCACGGTGATCGAAACGGTGTTCGAGAACCGCTTCATGCATGTCTACGAGATGAACCGCATGGGCGCGCAGATCCTCGTCGAAGGCAATACCGCCATCGTCACCGGTGTCGAGCGTCTCAAGGGCGCGCCGGTGATGGCGACCGACCTGCGTGCCTCCGCCAGCCTGGTGATCGCCGGCCTGGTGGCCGATGGCGAGACGCTGATCGACCGCATTTACCATATCGACCGTGGCTACGAGTGCATCGAAGAGAAGCTGCAACTGCTCGGGGCGAAAATTCGCCGTATACCGGGTTGACCTCCGGTCCTGCCATTTTCCAAGGAAACCGCTCCATGCTCACCATCGCGCTCTCCAAAGGTCGCATCCTCGATGACACGCTGCCGCTGCTGGCGGAAGCGGGCATCGTGCCGACCGAGAACCCGGACAAGAGCCGCAAACTGATCATCCCGACCAGCCAGGATGATGTGCGCCTGCTGATCGTGCGCGCCACCGATGTGCCGACCTATGTCGAGCATGGCGCTGCCGACCTGGGGGTGGCGGGCAAGGATGTACTGATGGAATACGGCGGCCAGGGGTTGTACGAGCCGCTGGACCTGAAGATCGCCCGCTGCAAGCTGATGACCGCCGGGCGCACGGGCGAGCCCGAGCCCAGGGGCCGCCTGCGGGTGGCGACCAAGTTCGTCAATGTGGCCAAGGCCTACTATGCCGAGCAGGGCCGCCAGGTCGATATCATCAAGCTTTACGGCTCCATGGAGCTGGCGCCGCTGGTGGGGCTGGCGGACAAGATCATCGATGTGGTGGATACCGGCAACACCTTGCGCGCCAATGGCCTGGAGCCACAGGAGCTGATCGCCCATGTCAGTTCGCGGCTGGTGGTGAACAAGGCTTCGATGAAGATGCAGCATGTGCGTATCCAGGCGCTGATCGACAC
Source organism: Stutzerimonas kirkiae (assembly GCF_004327335.1). Classification (GTDB taxonomy): domain Bacteria; phylum Pseudomonadota; class Gammaproteobacteria; order Pseudomonadales; family Pseudomonadaceae; genus Stutzerimonas; species Stutzerimonas kirkiae. The sequence continues at coordinate 21,178 of NZ_QJUO01000019.1, forward strand.
CCTGGGCGCGGCGGTCGGACGACACCACGGCTGATACCGTGTGTGACCGCCAGGGATGGCGGGAATGCCGAAAATGCAGGAGCATTTTTCGGCCCTATCCGTGTCATAGCCTAAATTCTCGGGTGCCCGCACGGTGGGCTTGGTAATCTACTGGCACCCGAGCATTTGCCAATCAAGAGGCCCGCTATGACTGCTCCTATCGCTATTCGCCGACTCAACGCCACCGATGCGGATTTCAACCGCCATCTGGATCATCTGTTGAGCTGGGAAAGCGTCTCCGACGATGGCGTCAACCAGCGCGTGCTGGAGATCATCGCGGATGTGCGCAGCCGTGGTGACGCCGCCCTGGTGGACCTGACGCGGCGTTTCGATGCCCTCGATGTGGCCTCGATGGCCGACCTTATCCTGCCGCGCGAGCGCCTGGAACTGGCGCTGCAACGTATCACCCCGGCCCAGCGCGAAGCGCTGGAGATCGCCGCCGAACGTGTGCGCAGTTATCATGAGAAGCAACGCCAGGATTCCTGGAGCTATACCGAGGCCGACGGCACGGTGCTCGGCCAGAAGGTCACGCCGTTGGACCGTGCCGGGCTCTATGTGCCGGGCGGCAAGGCGTCCTATCCGTCCTCGGTACTGATGAACGCGATTCCGGCCAAGGTCGCCGGGGTGCTGGAAGTGGTCATGGTGGTGCCGACCCCACGTGGCGAAATCAACGAGATCGTACTGGCCGCGGCGGCCATCGCCGGGGTCGACCGGGTCTTCACCATCGGCGGCGCCCAGGCGGTGGCGGCGCTGGCCTATGGCACCGAGAGCGTGCCGCCGGTGGACAAGATCGTCGGGCCGGGCAATATCTATGTCGCCACCGCCAAGCGCCACGTGTTCGGCAAGGTGGGCATCGACATGATCGCCGGGCCTTCGGAGATCCTGGTGGTCTGCGATGGCCAGACCGACCCGGACTGGATCGCCATGGACCTGTTCTCCCAGGCCGAGCACGACGAGGACGCGCAGTCGATCCTGGTCAGCCCGGACGCCGAATTCCTCGACCGCGTGGCCGCGAGCATCGAGCGTCTGCTGCCGACCCTGGAGCGCGAGGCGATCGCCCGTACTTCCCTGGCTGGCCGTGGAGCGCTGATCCAGGTCAGCGATATGCAGCAGGCGATGGACGTCGCCAACCGCATCGCGCCGGAGCACCTGGAGTTGTCGGTGGCCGATCCGCAACAGTGGCTGCCCTATGTTCGCCATGCCGGTGCGATCTTCATGGGCCGCTATACCGCCGAGGCCCTGGGCGACTACTGCGCGGGTCCCAACCACGTGCTGCCGACCTCCGGCACCGCGCGCTTTTCCTCGCCGCTGGGGGTGTACGACTTCCAGAAACGCTCTTCGATCATCCACTGCTCGGCCGAAGGCGCCTCGGTATTGGGGCGCACGGCTTCCGTGCTGGCACGCGGCGAGTCGCTGACGGCCCACGCGCGCAGTGCCGAATATCGGATCAAGGGCTGAGAAGCCGACAAAAGCGCTGGAGGCTGGACGAAAAAACACTTCGTCCAGCCTCTGGCCTCCAGCGATTTTTTAGAGGAGAGAAGGGCGGATGAGCAGATTCTGGAGCCCCTTCGTCAAAGACCTGGTGCCTTATGTGCCGGGCGAGCAGCCCAAGCTGCAGCGGCTGGTCAAGCTCAACACCAATGAAAACCCCTATGGCCCGTCGCCGCGCGCGCTCGAGGCGATGCGGGCGGAGCTGAACGACAGCCTGCGGCTGTACCCTGACCCCAACGGCGAACGCCTGAAAAATGCCGTCGCCGCCTATTACGGGGTGACGCCGAATCAGGTCTTCGTCGGCAATGGTTCGGACGAAGTGCTGGCGCATGCCTTCCACGGGCTGTTCCAGCAGGAGTTGCCGCTGCTGTTCCCGGACATCACCTACAGCTTCTATCCGGTCTACTGCAATCTCTACGGGGTGAAGTTCGAAACCGTCGCGCTGGACGAAGGGTTCCAGATCGACGTGGCCGATTATGCGCGGCCGAACGGCGGCATTATCTTCCCCAACCCCAACGCGCCCACAGGGCGGTTGTTGCCGTTGCAGGCCATCGAGCGTCTGTTGCAGAGCAGTCCGGATTCGGTGCTGCTGGTGGATGAGGCCTATATCGACTTCGGTGGGCAAACGGCCATCGGCCTGGTGGACCGCTACCCGAACCTGCTGGTTACCCAGACCCTGTCCAAGTCCCGTTCCCTGGCCGGGCTGCGGGTCGGTATCGCGGTCGGGCATCCCGAGCTGATCGAGGCGCTGGAGCGGATCAAGAACAGCTTCAACTCCTACCCGCTGGATCGCCTGGCGATTGCCGGGGCGGCGGCTTCCTTCGAGGACCGCGAGCATTTCGAGCGGACCCGCCAGGCGGTGATCGGCAACCGCCAGGTCCTGGTGGCTGGGCTGGAGCGGTTGGGTTTCGAGGTGCTGCCGTCGACCGCCAACTTCGTCTTCGCCCGCCATCCCGGCCAGGATGCGGCGACGCTGGCGGCAACGCTGCGCGAGCAGGGCATCATCGTGCGGCACTTCCGCCAGGCGCGTATCGAGCAGTTCCTGCGCATCACCGTGGGCACGCCCGAGCAGAACCAGGCATTGCTGGAAGCGCTGCACACGCTCTGACCGCCGCTACACTACCGTAACGCGATGGACTCGCTGGCGAGTCCATGCATGGATGGGGCGAGGCGCATGACGACGATAGCCATCGCTGGCTCGATGATGGCTATCGCTGCGCTCAACCCATCCCGCTCCTGCCTCTCAGGGGTTTACCTCCACCTGCGTGGGGCGCTGGCCGACCGCCGCTTGCAGTGTCAGCGGCTGGCCATTGCGCAGGATGCGGATGTCGATGCGCTTACCTGGGCGAGTGCGGGCCACCTGGTTCATCGAGCTGCGCCCGTCCGCCGCCGGCTCGCCGTCGATGCTCAGGATCAGGTCGCCGCTGCGCAGCCCGGTCTGGTCCGCCGGGCCGTCGAGGTAGACGCTGTGGACCAGGATGCCATGGTAGCCTGCGCGCTTGTACGCCTCGGCCATCTCCGCCGGCATCGAACTCACTTCCACGCCGAGCCAGCCCCGGATCACCTCGCCGTGGGCGATGATCGACTTCATCACCTCCAGCGCCAGTTTGATCGGAATGGCGAAGCCGATGCCCTGGGAGCCGCCCGATTCGGAAATGATCGCTGTGTTGATACCGATCAGGTTGCCATTGGCGTCGACCAGCGCGCCGCCCGAGTTGCCCCGGTTGATCGCCGCATCGGTCTGGATGAAATCTTCGTAGGTGTTCAGGCCCAACTGGTTGCGGCCGGTGGCGCTGATGATGCCCATGGTGACGGTCTGGCCCACGCCGAACGGGTTGCCGATGGCCAGGGTGACGTCGCCGATATGGATATTGTCCGACTGCCCGAGGCTGATGGCCGGCAGGTTCTCCAGGTCGATCTTGAGGACTGCCAGGTCGGTCTCGGGGTCGCTGCCGATCACGCGGGCGAAGGTCTCGCGGCCATCCTTGAGGGCGACGACGATCTGCTCGGCGTTGGCGGTGACGTGGTTGTTGGTCAGCAGGTAGCCCGACGGGGTCATGATCACCGCGGAGCCGAGGCTGGACTGTATGCGTTGCTGGTGGGGCGGGTTGTCGCCGTAGAAGCGCTGCAGCAACTGCTCTTCCAGGCTGGGGTTCCTGGGCTTGTCGACGGCCTTGGTGGTGTAGAGGTTGGCCACGGCGGGGGCCGCTCCGTTGACCGCGTTGGCGTAGGAGTGCGGGGCGGACTGCGCCGATGTGCCCAGCAGGCTGCTGTCACTGAGGCCCACCCAGTGGGGATAGCGCTGAATGATCAGCAATGCCAGTAGCACGCCGACCACACAGGGCCAGCCGAAGAAGCGCAAGGTGTTGGACATCTGAATCGGTATCCGCAAAAGTGGCAGGGTAGAATCCCTTGGAACCTGTTAACTGGTCCGGCGGCATTATACGAGGCCGCCAGGCGAATGTAGCCGTGTACTTGTAGAGGATTTTGCATGTCCGTATCCCTTCCTGCCCTGGTCGACGAGGCCAGCCGTTACCTCGATGCCGAGCGGATCGCCGATTACTGCCCCAATGGCCTGCAGGTGGAGGGGCGTGGTGCCGTGCGGCGTATCGTCAGTGGCGTGACCGCCAGCCAGGCGCTGCTGGATGTCGCGCTGGAAGCCGGGGCCGATCTGGTGCTGGTGCACCATGGTTATTTCTGGAAGGGCGAGGATGCCTGCATCACCGGCATGAAGCGCCGCCGCTTGCAGACGCTGCTGGGCAACGACATCAGCCTGCTGGCCTATCACCTGCCGTTGGATGTGCATCCCGAAGTCGGTAACAACGTGCAACTGGCGCGCCGGCTCGGTATCCGTGTCGAGGGGCCGTTGGAACCGGGCAATCCGCGTACGGTGGGCTTGCTGGGGCGTCTGGAGCGGCCCTGCGCCGCCGTCGAGTTCGCCCGGCATGTCGCCGAGGTGCTGGGGCGGGAGCCGCTGCTGGTCGAAGGCGATGGCGTGGTCGAGCGGGTCGGCTGGTGCACCGGTGGCGGGCAGGGCTATATCGACAAGGCGATCGCCGCGGGTGTCGACCTGTACCTGACCGGGGAGGCTTCCGAGCAGACCTTCCATAGTGCCAGGGAGAACGGCATCAGCTTTATCGCCGCTGGCCACCATGCCACCGAGCGTTATGGGGTGCAGGCGCTGGGCGAGTACCTGGCGGGGCATTTCGGCATCGAGCACCTGTTCATCGATTGTCCGAATCCGGTCTGAGTTTCAGGGGGCGGGCGCTGCCCCGGCAGCCTGTGGCCGGCATGCCAGCGGGCGAGTGCGCCACTGCCGCCAGACGCCTTGCCAGCCGCTGTCGTGTCCGAGTGCCGGCAATTCGATGATCTCCACACAGGCCGGGGCGCCGAGCAGGCGCCGCCACTCATGGGCCAGGCTGGCAGGCACGGCCGTGTCCCGGTTGCCGGCGAAGTGCCGTTGCGGGATAAGCCTGAGCCTGTCGCGTTGTTCCAGCGGGTCGAGGGAGCCGTGCAGCGGGCTGAGTTTCTGCTGCTGCACCCAAAGCCCGGGGCTGAGGTTGCCGGCCAGGCTCTGCACGGCCAGCACATCGTCGCGCCGCGCCGCCAGCAGCAGGGCCATGGCCGCGCCGCCGGAGTAGCCGATCAGTTCCAGGTGCTCACTGGCATGGCGCTGTTTGAGCTGGTCGATGGCCTGGTCCAGGGCTGCGACGGCCTCTTCGGAAAAACGTGCATCGGTCCAGTCGCGGACCTGGCAATGCTGGTTGCGGATGTACTGGCAGGGGCGGGCGAGCCAGGCCGAGGGTCGTGGGTCCTCCAGCGCTAGCAGGGCGAACCAGGGATCGCGTGGGGTCGGGTCGAGGCTGGGTTGGGTGGAGGTGATCCAGGCACGGCCATCGCCTTCGATATAGATGCGCAGTAACGGGCTGGGGCGAGCCGTCTGGCTGACGCCCGCCAGCAGGGGGAAGGGCTGGGTGTCCAGGTGCAGCAGGCTGCGTCCGGGCGGTAGCTGTTGCTCTAGTCTCGGCAAGGGCGCGCCGGCGCAGGCGGCGAGCAGCATCGCCGCCAGCAGCGGGGCGGCGACCCGCCGGCGGCGGTCATTCAAGGCCGACGAAGCCTCCGGTCTGGCGCTGCCACAGGCGGGCGTAGAGCCCGCCGCGTTCGAGCAGTTCGGCATGGCTGCCGGTTTCGATCAGCTGCCCTTGGTCGATCACCACCAGGCGGTCCATGCGCGCGATGGTCGACAGGCGGTGGGCGATGGCGATCACCGTCTTGCCCTGCATCAGTGTGTCGAGGCTTTCCTGGATGGCGGCCTCGACCTCCGAGTCGAGGGCCGAGGTGGCTTCGTCGAGTACCAGGATGGGCGCGTCCTTGAGCAGTACGCGGGCGATGGCGATGCGCTGGCGCTGGCCCCCGGACAGCTTGACGCCGCGCTCACCGACCAGGGCCGCGAGGCCATGGCCGCCCTGGCCATCGTCGAGGTTCTGGATGAAGCCCTCGGCATGTGCCTTGCGCAGGGCGTCCTGCAACTGCTCGTCGCTGGCGCCGGGCTTGCCGTAGAGCAGGTTTTCACGGATGGAGCGGTGCAGCAGCGAGGTGTCCTGGGTCACCACGCCGATATTGGCGCGCAGGCTTTCCTGGGTCAGCGTGGTGATGTCCTGGTCGTCGATCAGGATGCGGCCCTCCTGCAACTCGTAGAGGCGCAGCAGCAGGTTGATCAGCGTCGACTTGCCCGCGCCGGAGGGGCCGATCAGGCCGATCTTCTCGCCCGGGCGAACGTCCAGGTCGAGGCCCGCGATCACGCCGCTTTGCTTGCCGTAGTGGAAGTGAATGCCTTCGAAGCGTATATGCCCCCGAGGGACGCGCATGGGCGTGGCGCCCTGGTGGTCGAGCACCAGGCGTGGCTGGGCCAGGGTGTGCATGCCGTCCTGTACCGTGCCGACGTTCTCGAAAATGCCGTTGACCACCCACATGACCCATTCCGCCATGTTGTTGATGCGGATCGCCAGGCCCAGGGCCAGGGCGATGGCGCCGGTGCTGATGGCGTCGCCGTTCCACAGCCACAGCGCCAGGGCGCCGGTAGCGACGATCAGCAGGCCGTTGAGGCTGGTGATGAGCACGTCCAGGCTGGTGATGGTGCGCGACTGCAGGCGCACCTTGGCGAGCAGTTCGCCCATGGCTTCGCGGGCATAGTTTTCTTCTTCCCGCGCGTGGGCGAACAGCTTGAGCGTGGCGATATTGCTGTAGCCATCGACGATCCGCCCCATGACCCTGGAGCGCGAGGCGGAGGCCGCGGCGGCGCGTTGCTTGATGCGTGGCACGAAGTACCACAGGGCGCTGGCATAGCCGAGGATCCACAGGCTCAGCGGTATCATCAGGCGCGGGTCGGCCTCGGCGAACAGGTACAGCGCGCTGCCGGCATAGACCAGCACGTGCCACAAGGCATCGACCACCTGCATGGTCGAGTCGCGCAGGGCGGGGCCGGTCTGCATCACGCGCTGGGCGAGGCGCCCGGCGAAGTCGTTGTGGAAGAAGCTCAGGCTCTGCCTGAGCAGGTAGCGGTGGTTCTGCCAGCGGATCATGTTGGTCAGGCCGGGGTTGATGGCCTGGTGGGTGAGCAGGTCGTGCAGGCCGGACACCAGCGGGCGGATGATCAGCGCCACCAGCGCCATCCAGAGCAGGTCGCCGCCGTGGCGGGCGAAGAATTCGCCGCTCGGCGTCGTCTGTGTCAGGTCGATCAGGCGGCCGAGGAAGCTGAACAGCGCGACTTCGATCACCGCCGCGACGAAACCCACCAGCAGCACCACGATCATCAGCGGCCAGACCTGCTTCAGGTAGTGGGCATAGAAGCGCAGCATGCCCTTGGGCGGGGCTATATCCGCTACGGGTTTGAAAACGTCGATAAGCTTTTCGAAGCGTTGGAACAGCATGGGGGGCTGACTCTGGCGGATGGGCGAGCGCGCGATGCATGGCAAACAGTCGAAAACAGCGCTGGAAGGCTCGAGGCTGGACGAAAGCGCGTGGCAACCGGTGTTTTTCGTCCAGCTTTCCAGCCTCCAGCGCTTTTATCGAAGCACCTTGCCGGTGAATAACGGCATAGCGCGATCGCCCTGGGCGAGCGGGGCGATCCTGTTGCGTTGCCCGGGCCAGGAGGATAACAGAGCCTTGCTTGAAGCTTGAAGCTTGAAGCTTGAAACTGGAGGAGGAATACCATGATGGCCTCCAGCCTCCAGCCTCCAGCTTATGGCTGCTTCTACCGATCAGAAGTCGTAGCGCAGCCTGGCCTGGAACACGTCGGCATCGAAGCCCGATTTGCCGATGTAGTCGTAGCCGGCGCCGAGGCTGACCGCGCCGAGGCGGTAGGTCAGGCCCAGGCCTGCTTCGTAGCTGTCGCGAGCCGGCTTGGCGCCACTGGTGACGAACGGCGTACCGCCCAGCACATAGCTGGAGGTGCTGCGCGACTGGTCGGCGGCGAAGTCGTGGTAGGCCATCAGCCGCAGTTCCGGTTCCAGGCTGCCCTGGCCGGCCTGGAACAGCCCCGCCAGGCGCACGCCGGCACCTGCTTCTATCACTTCGTAGCGCTGGCTTTGCTGGCGCAGGGCGGCGGATGAGCCTTTCTCGCTGAAGGCGTCGATATCCACCCGGCTGTAGCGCCCGGCAACGCGTGGCTCCAGGGTCAGATTAGCGAAGTGCAGGCTGTAACCCGCCGTCAGGTTCAGGCCGAGCAGCCTGCTGTCATAGTCGCCCTTGGCGAGGGTACCGGCGATATGGCGCTTGCCGCTGTTGTCGTTGATGCCGTAGGTCAGGCTGGCATCGACGAACAGGTTGCCACGCTCCAGGCCGGAGTAGAGCGTCAGCGCCTGGCTGTCCACTTCGGTCTTGTTGCCGCCATCGCTCTTCACGTCGGTGCGCAGGTTGCTGTAGGCAATACCCAGGGTGAGGTTATCGTTGAGCTTGCCGTCGAGACCGATGGCGATACCCTGGCTGTCCGCGTCGTAGCCGGCGATGCCGTCGCGGCGGCCCTGGTCGGCATTGCTGCTCAGGCCCTGGACCCAGACGCCGGCCTGGCTGAACGGCGAGCCGGAGGATTGCCCGCGCAGGCTGCCGGTGCGCGCGCTGGTCGCGCCGCTGACCAGCCCCTGGGCGGTGCCGGCGGCCTGGCTGGCGGCACCATCGGTCTGCGGCGCGAGCTGTTCGGCCAGTTTGCCCAGGGCGACCGGGTCGCTGCTGGCATTGCTCAGGGCCTGCAGCAGGGGATCGCTGTCGGCCAGCTTGCCGCCCTGCACCAGGGCGCTGTAGAAGGGCGCGAAGGCGGCCAGGGCGTTGTTGCCGGCGCCGCCCGAGGCGACGATCTGTCCGGCGTCCACGGCACTCTTGCTGGTGACGCTGGCGAGTACTTGGTTGCCTTCCACCTTGAACAGGTCGACATCGAGCAGGCTGGAACTGCTGGCGACGTTCAGGCCGTTGTCCTCGATGCTGTCGGCAGCGACCAGGATGTACTGGCTGCCTTCGGCGCGGAAGTCCTGGCCCTGTGGCGTCAGCAGCAGGTTGCTGCCTTCGGCGAAATAGGCGAGCCCGTTGACGGTGAGAATGGCCCGATCCTGCTCGGTGGCATTGCTCAGGTTGAGTTCCAGGGTCGAACCGCTGTTCATCTCCAGTTCGCCGTCGAGGGTGACGTGCGGGCGCGCCAGGATCAGGTGGCCGGCGCTACCGCTGGGGCTGTCGTCGCTGCTGTAGAGATCGAGCCAACCCTGCCCGGCGTTTCCATTGAGTCGGGTTCCGATGCGATCGCCATCGAAAGTCGCCTGGCCGCTGACATTCAGGGCGAAGATTCCGGCGATATCGCCGCGGATGGTACCGCCGCTCAGTTCCAGGCTTGCCAGGTTGTCATCCTCGACGAGTATGGCGTATTGCCCGCCCTCGATCAGGCCCGCGCTCTGGGTGATTTGCAGCCACTGTGTCGATGCGTCGAGTCCATACTTGCCATGGCCGTATTGGCCGAGCACATGGATACCGGTGGCGTCGCCCTTGATGGTGCCGCTGTTGTGGATGCCGCCTTCGATCTCGGCGGAATCCAGTTTGATCGCTGTCGCCTGGTTGCCGCTGGCGACCAGGCTGCCTTGGTTGACCAGGGCGCCGTCCAGTTCCGCATGGTCGAAATACAGGGCGATGCTTTCCTCGGCAGTGCTGGTCGCGCTGATTTCGCCACTGTTGAACAGCCTGCCCTCGACAGCGCTTTGATAGAGCTCGATAGCGATGGTTTCGCCACCGCCATTGGCGGTGATATTGCCGCTGTTGTTCAGGTCGCCGCTCAGTACGCTGTCGTCGAGCTGTATACCGACGGCTTCGTCGTTACTGGAGCTGACGAGGATGCTGCCGTGGTTGACCAGGGAGGCCAGGCTGCTGTCTTCCACTTCGATGCCGGTGGCCTCGCTGGCGCCATTGCCCGTGGCGGTGATCACGCCGGATGCGCTATTGGTGAGATCGCCGGATAGCTGGGCGTTTTCGAGAAAGATGCCCGTGGATTCCTCCCAGTCGTTGCTCTCTTCGGTGGTACTGGCGACGTCGATCCGGCCGGCATTGCTCAGGGAGAGAATGCTGCTGTTGTAGATGTCGATGCCGATGCTGTCATTGTCGCTGCCAGTGACGCTGATGACGCCGTCACTGCCATTGATGATGGCGGCCTCGGCCAGGTCGCTGTCGAGGATCTGGATACCGGCGACAGCGCCGGACAGGAGCGGGTCGTCGAGAGTGCTGCCGCTAACGCCGGAAACCGAGATTTCTCCGTTATTGCGCACCTGCCCGTCGATATTGGCGTTCTGGATGGATATCGCGGCGGGGGTGCCGGTGGCGGACGAGTGTTTCACGCCATCGCTGATAGTGATCGTGCCGTCGTTGACCAGGCCGCCTTCGATATCGGCGTATTCGATGGTAAGGCCCTGGGCCTGCAGGCCGCTGGCCGACAGGCTGCCCTGGTTGGTGACGCTGCCGTCTATCTGCACCGCTTGGCCCCAGCCATCGCCGCTGAGGTCCACCGCGGTCGCGTAGTTGAAGGCGTTCCCGTTTTCCAGGCTTGTCGCACCCGTCACGGCGATCTGCGCATTCAGCTTCAGGTCGCCCTGCAGGTGCGTGCCGTCCGCCAGTTCGACGGCATCTTCGTCGGTCTCCAGGGTACCGGTGATGGTCAGAGATTCGCTGATGGTCTGGCCTTCGTAGGCGATCGGTCCATCGTCGACCGAGCGTTCGAGGGCTTGTGCCTGCAGGCCGATCGAGGCGATGGCCAGGGCAAGCAGGGATTGACTCAGGGGGGCTCTTGGCATTGGTTTTCCAGTCCTTTGTGGGTGTCTTGAGCGGCATAGTGTTACTTGGCCAGTAATGCAGGTCAACTTTGTCCATACTTTTCTTGTCTTGTTTAACCGTACGACAGGTCTGGAAGGGCTTCTTACACTGCTCTGCATCTGCAAGAGAGCGGAATATGAATGCCTTTTCCAAATCCTTGCGCAGCGCACGCCTGTCAGCGGGGTTGACTCAGGAACAATTGGGTTTTGAAGTGGGGGTGACGAAGGCTTCGGTTTCCGCTTGGGAAAATGCCCGTGAATTCCCCAGTTTCACTGTCCTGCTGCGCCTGCGCGAGGTGCTGGATATGTCGCTGGATGCGCTGGTGGGCGAGGCGGGGGCGGTCGATGACGCCAGTGCCAGGGGCGCTATCGGGCGCGCGCAAAATACCCGGGAACAGTTGCTGCTCCAGCGTTTCCGCAGCCTCAGCGGGCGGCGTCAGGACGCCTTTCTCGAAGCCATGCGAGCGGACGACTGAAGCCGCTGTGCTTTTCTGTCCGGCCCTGGGCAATTGCATGAAGTGCGCAATCGTGGGCGTGGCCTATAGCGCGTACAGCGCGATCCCCGGGGGTCACCGTCCCTGTGCGAATGCCAGGTGGCGGTACGGGGCACGCGTGAATACCTTCCTGTAGCTCTTCGCCGCCATCCCTGGCGGCGAAGGCCCCGTCCCGCCACCAGGCATCTGCACAGCCACTCCCGGCGGCGAAGCGGGTAGCCATAAGCCCGTTCCATCTGGGTTCGCGACCGTGCGGACGTATGGACACCGCCAGCGGGCTGAGCTGAACGCACACATGCTTGCCAATCCGGGCACAAGGCCGCGGCTTCCAGCTCAAAGGCTATCCAACGGTATCTTCAGGTAACGCACGCCGTTGCTTTCCGCTGGTGGCAATTCGCCTGCACGCATATTCACCTGGACCGAGGGCAGGATCAGCGTCGGCATGCCCAGCGAAGCATCGCGCTCGCGGCGCATTTCGACGAAGCGTGATGCCTCGATGCCTTCGTGGATATGCACGTTATGTCGGCGTTGTTCGCCGATGCTGGTCTGGCACTGGTAGTGCTCGCGGCCTGGCGCCTTGTAGTCGTGGCAGAGGAAGACGCGGGTCGTGTCCGGCAGGCTGAACAGGCGTTCGTGGATCGAGCGATAGAGTGTTTGCGCATCGCCACCGGGAAAGTCGCAGCGCGCCGTGCCGTAGTCGGGCATGAACAGGGTGTCGCCGACGAAGGCGGCATCGCCGATCAGGTAGGTCATGCAGGCTGGCGTATGCCCGGGTGTGTGCAGTGCCTGGGCCTGCAGGTTGCCGATGGTGAAATGCTCCCGATCATGGAACAACTGGTCGAACTGGCGGCCATCGGTGGCGAAGTCCGGCCCGGCATTGAACAAGGTGCCGAAGGTCCGCTGGACCTGGGTGATATGGACGCCGATGCCGGTGCGGCCACCCAGTTGCCGGCGCAGGTAGGGCGCGGCGCTGAGGTGGTCGGCGTGCACATGGGTTTCGAGAATCCACTGCACCTCCAGGCCCTGCTCGCGCACATGGGCGATCAGCCGCTCCGCACTGTCCAGCGAGGTGCGTCCCGCCGCCGGGTCGTAGTCCAGCACCGAGTCGATGATCGCGCAGGCGTCGCTGTCCGGATCGCTGACCACATAGCTGTAGGTGAAGGTGGCTTCGTCGAAGAAGGCTTGCACGTCCGGTTTCATGGCTGGCGCTCCTGTCATGCCTGCGGTGGTCGTTCGAGTGCGTTGCGCGTGCTGTCGGGGTCGAGTGTACGCAGGTGTTCGACCCGGATGCGGCCCCACATCTTGATGTAGCTCCACAGGGTGTAGGCGAGGATCAGCGGCACGAAGATGCAGGCGACGATGAACATGATGCCCAGGGTCTTGTAGCTGGAGACCGCATCCCACAGCGTCAGGCTGGAGGCCGGGTCGACACTCGACGGGAAGACGAAGGGGAACAGGGCGAAGCCTGCCGTGCAGATGCTGCCGGTGATCATCAGGGCGGTACCGATGAAACTCGTCGCGCCATGGCGTGTGCGACTGGCGATGTGTGTCATAAAGGCGCCGAGGAAGCCTGCGATGGGCGCAGCGAGCATGATCGGGTACTGCGTGTAGTTATCCAGCCAGCCGCCGTTGCCCGGACTGACCTGCTTGTCCCGCAGGGGATTGAGCGCCGTGCCGGCGTCGGCGCTCAGCACCACGGAAAAGCCGTCGATGCCCATGACCAGCCAGAGCCCCGCCGTGCTGAAGGCCAGCAGATAGACCAGGGCGCACAGGTGCGTGGCGCGGCTGGCGCGCTCGTGCAGCGCGGCCTCGGTACGCATCATCAGCCAGGCGCCGCCATGGGCGCAGAGCATGCTCAGGCTGGCCAGTCCGCAGAGCAGCGCGAAGGGATGCAGCAGTGTGAAGAAGGTGCCGTGGTAGGTCGAACGCATCATACCGTCCAGTTGGAACGGCAGGCCGAGGAACAGATTGCCGAAGGCCACGCCGAACAGCAGCGCAGGCACTGCGCCGCCAGCGAACAAGGCCCAGTCCCAGGCGTTGCGCCAGCGAGGGTCGGCGACCTTGCTGCGGTAATCGAAGCCGACCGGTCGGCAGAACAGGGCGAACAGCACCAGCAGCATGGCCCAGTAGAGCCCGGAAAAGGCGATGGCATAGACCATCGGCCAGGCTGCGAACAGCGCACCGCCAGCGGTGATGAACCAGACCTGGTTACCGTCCCAGTGGGGCGCGATGGTGTTGATGGCAACGCGGCGCTCATCGTCGCTCCTGGCGACGAACGACATCAGCGCCATGGCGCCCATGTCGAAGCCGTCGGTCAGGGCGAAGCCGATCAACAGGACGCCGATCAGCACCCACCAGATGAGTTTGAGGCTTTCATAGTCGAGCATATATAATACCCCCTATGGTATTTTTATGGCGTGTCGATGATAAAGCGACGAATTGACGCGTCAGCGGCAAGGCGGATTCGAGCAAGTCAAACAGGAGGTGATCGATGACGATCGACTGGGCCGCTTTCACGCCCTGGCCCGCTCTGGCGGGTGGTGTGTTGCTGGGGCTGGGCGCCGGGCTGTTCATCATGGTCAACGGGCGGATCGCGGGCATCAGCGGTTTGCTCGGCGGCTTGTTGCGGCCGGGCGACGAGGGGCGGGGGGAAGGTGGTTTGTTCCTGTCGGGATTGCTCTGTGCGCCGTTGCTCTGGGGGCTGTTCGGGCACTGGCCACAGCCGTCGTTCCAAACGGATGTGCCGGGGTTGGTGCTGGCCGGGTTGCTGGTCGGTCTGGGCTCGCGCTACGGCTCGGGTTGCACCAGTGGCCATGGCGTCTGTGGGCTGGCGCGTCTGTCGCCACGTTCGTTGCTGGCGACGCTGTGCTTCATGGCCAGCGGTTTCCTGAGTGTGTTCGTCATCCGCCATCTCTGGGGAGGCTGATATGAAGCGTGTAGCGGCTTTTCTCTCCGGTCTTCTGTTCGGTCTCGGCCTGTTGCTGGCCGGCATGGCCGATCCGGTCAAGGTACTGGCCTTTCTCGACCTGGCGGGCGCCTGGGATCCTTCGCTGGCACTGGTGATGGTCGCGGCCATTAGCGCCAGTGCCTGGCCGATGCACTGGGCGAGGCGGCGCGGCGTGTCGCTGCTGGGCTCGCCCATGCGCTTGCCCACTCGTCGCGCACCGGATCGCCGCCTGGTCGGTGGCAGCCTGCTGTTCGGCGTCGGCTGGGGCATCGCGGGTATCTGTCCTGGCCCGGCGCTGGTGCTGCTGTCGACCGGGCACTGGCAAGTCATTGTGTTCGTGCTCGCCATGCTGGCGGGCATGGGCCTGTTCAACGTGCTGGATAACCGGCGCGGAAGTTAATCGAGGAGATCGTCATGAAAGCGAATATCGGAACTATTGACCGTGTGCTGCGCATCCTGCTGGGTGTGGTGTTGATCGTCGCAAGTTTGTCGGGAGCGATTGGCGGGTGGGGCTGGATCGGGCTGGTGCCGTTGCTCACCGGCGTCTTCAGGTTCTGCCCGCTCTATACGCTGCTGGGCATCCAGACCTGCAAGCGCTGCTGAGGGCGCGGGGGCCGGTGCGAACTGGGCGCCGGGTCGGATTTACATGCCCTGTCCGTCGCGGATAGGGCGCTTGTCACGCCGGAGTGTGCATGCGCTGGTTCATCGCTTCACTGGCCACCCTGGCCAGTCTCTCGGCTGTCGCCGCCGAACCCGAGCCCTGGGTTGCCGAAGCGGCGGCCCTTGTTCCTCCCTTCCAGCGGCAGTTGCTGGCGACAGTGAAGGCGGCGATGGTCGAAGGTGGCATGGCCAGGGCTGTCGAGGCCTGCCAGTCGCTGGCGCCGCAGATCGCGGCGAGCCATAGCCTGGGCGGCTGGACTGTCGGGCGCACGGCCTTGAAGGTGCGCAATCCGGAGAATACTGCGGATGCCTGGGAGCGGGCGGTGCTTGAACGTTTCCGTGAACGTGCTGCCGCTGGCGGGCATGCATCAGGCCGATGTGCTCGGTGGCGAGCAGCGGCTGATGACGGCGATCGCGATGGCGCAGCCGTGCCTGGCTTGCCATGGCCGGGCGATCGAACCCGAACTGGCGGCCCTTATCGATCAGCGTTACCCTGACGACCAGGCGCGCGGTTTCGGTGAAGGGGAACTGCGGGGCGCCTTCACCTTGAGACGCTCGTTGGAACACTAGGCATGACGCGAAAAAGCACGCTCTCCCCGCAGGAGGCCATGATCAATCGGCTGGCCCGTATCGAGGGCCAGATCAGGGGCTTGCAGGCGATGATCCGCCGGGGCGATGAGTGCGAAGAGATCGCCGTGCAGTTCAGTGCAGCGCGCAAGGCGCTGGACAAGGCTTACCAGGAGTTGCTGGCCTGCCTGCTGGAAGAAGCCTTCGCGGATGCGGGGCAGGATGCCGATCAGGCGTTGCAGCGTGTCAGGGCGATCTTCACCAAGTACACCTGAACGGCATTCCCAGCACCGGCCACAGAGGGCCCGATTGGGGGCATCTTAAGCTCGATAGCTATAAGCATAGATCGTTTCCATCTAAGTGGCCTTCCGAACGGCGAGTGCCCTCATGGTAAAGTTCGCGCCTTTACCTGGCCGTGCCTGGCCGTCCATTTCAAGATCCGTGAGTAGCCATGGTTGACAAGCTGACGCATTTGAAACAGTTGGAAGCCGAGAGCATCCATATCATCCGCGAGGTGGCCGCCGAGTTCGACAACCCGGTCATGCTGTACTCGATCGGCAAGGACTCCGCCGTCATGCTGCATCTGGCGCGCAAGGCGTTCTTTCCGGGCAAGCTGCCGTTTCCGGTGATGCATGTCGATACCCGGTGGAAGTTCCAGGAAATGTACCGCTTCCGTGACCGCATGGTCGCCGAGATGGACCTGGACCTGATCACCCACGTCAACCCGGAAGGTGTCGCCCAGGGGATCAACCCCTTCACCCATGGCAGCGCCAAGCACACCGACATCATGAAGACCGAGGGCCTGAAGCAGGCCCTGGACAAGTACGGTTTCGATGCCGCCTTCGGTGGCGCCCGGCGTGATGAGGAAAAGTCCCGGGCCAAGGAACGCGTCTACTCCTTCCGCGACTCCAGGCACCGCTGGGACCCGAAGAACCAGCGCCCGGAACTGTGGAACGTCTACAACGGCAAGGTGAAGAAGGGCGAGTCGATCCGCGTCTTCCCGCTGTCGAACTGGACCGAGCTGGACATCTGGCAGTACATCTACCTCGAGCAGATCCCGATCGTGCCGCTGTACTTCGCCGCCGAGCGCGAGGTGATCGAGAAGAACGGCACGCTGATCATGATCGACGACGAGCGCATCCTCGAGCACCTGAGCGACGAGGAGAAGGCGTGCATCCAGAAGAAGATGGTGCGCTTCCGTACCCTGGGCTGCTACCCGCTGACCGGCGCCGTTGAGTCGACCGCCACCACCCTGCCGGAAATCATCCAGGAAATGCTCCTGACCCGCACTTCCGAGCGCCAGGGCCGTGTCATCGACCATGACGGGGCCGGGTCGATGGAAGAGAAAAAGAGGCAGGGGTACTTTTAAAGCCACAAGCTGCAAGCGACAAGCTTCAAGGGAACTGTAGCAAGGGGAAATGGACTTCGAGAGGCTGGAAGTTTGGCAAAGAGCCAGGTATCTGGCGGTAGCGGTTTTCCGAGCGCTGCATGATTGCCGTCATTACGGTTTTCGTGACCAGGTGGGCCGTTCCGCATTGTCGATCCCGAGCAATATTGCCGAGGGCATGGAGCGCGGGAGTGCGCGGGAAAAGTGCCACTACCTGCGTATCGCCAAAGGCTCCTGCGCCGAACTGCGAACGCAACTGCTGATCGGCAGTGACATCGGCTATATCCCCGAACCGCTTGCAACTCAATGGACACAGGAAACCCGCGAGCTTTCCAGAATGCTCGACGGGTTGATCAACAGAATTTCAGGTTAGCCACATGCTTTGGCTTGCCGCTTGAAGCTTGCAGCTTGGAGCTAGAAGAATGAGTCACCAATCCGATCTGATCAGCGAGGACATCCTCGCCTACCTGGCCCAGCATGAGCGCAAGGAACTGCTGCGCTTCCTTACCTGCGGCAACGTCGACGACGGCAAGAGCACCCTGATCGGGCGCCTGCTGCACGATTCCAAGATGATCTACGAGGATCACCTGGAAGCCATCACCCGCGACTCGAAGAAAGTCGGCACCACCGGCGACGATGTCGACCTGGCGCTGCTGGTGGATGGCCTGCAGGCCGAGCGCGAGCAGGGCATCACCATCGACGTGGCCTATCGCTATTTCAGCACCGCCAGGCGCAAGTTCATCATCGCCGACACCCCCGGCCACGAGCAGTACACCCGCAACATGGCCACCGGGGCCTCAACCTGCGACCTGGCGATCATCCTGGTCGATGCGCGCCACGGCGTGCAGACCCAGACCCGCCGGCACAGCTTCATCGCCTCGCTGCTGGGCATCAAGCATATCGTCGTGGCCATCAACAAGATGGACCTGATGGGCTTCGACCAGGCGGTGTTCGAGCGCATCAAGGCCGACTACCTGACGTTCGCCGAGCGCCTGGAACTGCAGCCGACTTCCCTGTACTTCGTGCCGATGTCGGCGCTCAAGGGCGACAACGTGGTCAACCGCAGCGAGCGCGCGCCCTGGTACCAGGGGCAGTCGCTGATGGAAATCCTCGAGACCGTGGAGATCGCCGGCGACCGCAATTTCGACGACCTGCGCTTCCCGGTGCAGTACGTCAATCGTCCCAACCTGAACTTCCGCGGCTTCGCCGGCACCCTGGCCAGTGGCGTGGTGCGCAAGGGTGACGAAGTGGTGGTGCTGCCGTCCGGCAAGGGCAGCCGGGTCAAGTCCATCGTCACCTACGAGGGCGAGCTGGAGCAGGCGACCCCGGGCGAGGCGATCACCCTGACCCTGGAAGACGAGATCGACGTGTCCCGTGGCGACATGCTGGTGCATGCCGACAACCTGCCGCGCATCAGCGATGGCTTCGAGGCTTCGCTGGTATGGATGGCCGAGGAGCCGATGCTGCCGGGCAAGAAGTACGATATCAAGCGCGCCACCAGCTATGTGCCGGGGTCCTTCGCCAGCATCGAGTACAAGGTCGATGTGAATACCCTGGAGCACGGCCCGGCAAGCAGCCTGCAGCTCAACGAGATCGCCCGGGTCAAGGTCAGCCTGGATGCGCCGATCGCACTGGATGGCTATGCGCAGAACCGCACCACCGGGGCTTTCATCGTCATCGACCGGCTGAGCAACGGCACCGTCGGCGCCGGCATGATCGTGGCCGCGCCGAATGCCGTCGCCCATGGCGGTAAGCATGGCGCGCTGGCGCACGTTTCCACCCAGGAGCGGGCGCTGCGTTTCGGCCAGCAGCCGGCGACGGTGCTGTTCAGCGGCCTGTCCGGCGCCGGCAAGAGCACCCTGGCCTATGCCGTGGAACGCAAGCTGTTCGACCAGGGCCGTGCGGTCTATGTGCTGGACGGCCAGAACTTGCGCCACGACCTGAACAAGGGGCTGCCCCAGGACCGTGCCGGGCGTACCGAGAACTGGCGCCGTGCCGCCCATGTGGCACGCCAGTTCAACGAGGCCGGTCTGCTGACCCTGGCCGCCTTCGTCGCCCCGGATGCCGAAGGCCGCGAGCAGGCCAAGGCACTGATCGGCAGCGACCGCCTGATCACCGTCTACGTGCAGGCATCGCCGGATACCTGCCGCCAGCGCGATCCGCAAGGCCTGTACGCCGCCGGTGAAGACAACATCCCCGGTGAGTCCTTCCCCTACGACATTCCCGGCAACGCCGACCTGGTGATCAATACCGAGTCGCAGGGCGTGGAAGAAGGGGTGAAACAGGTCATTGCACTGTTGCGCGAGCGCGGGGCGCTCTGAGGCAGCGGCAAGCCACAAGCTTCAAGCGGGAGTTCCGCCGGCTCCTGCTTACCGCTTGAAGCTTGCAACTGCTTCACCCCACCACCTCGATCCGGCTCTGCCCATTCCCCTCCCGTAGCACCTGGATCTGCACCGGGATGCGTTCGTGCATTTCCTGTACGTGGGAGATCACCGCCACCTTGCGGCCCTGGGCCTGCAGGGCGTCGAGGGCATCCATGGCGATCTGCAGGGATTCGGCGTCCAGGCTGCCGAAGCCTTCGTCGATGAACAGCGACTCGATGCGCAGCCGGTTGGAAGCCATCGACGCCAGGCCGAGCGCCAGGGCCAGGGACACCAGGAAGGTTTCGCCGCCGGACAGCGAGTGCACCGAGCGCAGTTCGTCGCCCATTTCCGTATCCACCACCAGCAGGCCCAGCGGGCTGCCGCCGCGTTTCAGCCGGTAGCGGCGCGCCAGTTGGCGCAGTTGCACGTTGCTGTGCTGCACCAGCAGGTCAAGGTTGTAGGCCTGGGCGATACGGCGGAAGGCGGCACCGTCGGACGATCCGATCAGGCTGGCGATGCGCCCCCAGCGCTGGTTTTCCGCTTCGGCCTGGGTGATCTGCCGTTCCAGTGCGCTGCGCTGGGCGCGGCGCCGATCATCTTCGATCAGCGCCGCACGCGAGTGGTTGCAGCGTTGTTCCTGCTGTTCCAGCCCTTGATGGCATTCGGCCATGACCTGCTGCAGCGTTTCTGCCGAGGTTTCCTGCGGCTGCCGTTGCCGGTGTTGGTGCAGGCGCGACTGACGCTCCTGCTGGCGGGCATGGGCTTCGGTGTGGTCGCGTTCATGCTGTTGCAGGCGTTCGCGGCTTTCCCTTAGCCAGGCATCGTCATGGGCCAGCAGCCTGGCCAGGTTGGCCTCGTCCAGCAGTTCTTCCTGGCTGCGCCATTGCCTGAGTCGTTCGTCGAGCCGTTCGTGTTCCGCTTGCAACTCTTGCAGCCGCCGGGCATGGGCCTGGTTCTCTTCGTCTAGGCGGATCAGCGCGATACGCGCCGTATTGGCCTCGCGCTGGTTTTCCTCCAGGGCCGCGCGGGCCGTGTCGATGTCCTGGCGCAGGGCCTGTTGCCAGCTTTGCGTGTCGCTGCGCCCGTCGAGCAATTCCTGCAACTGCCGTTGCTCGGCCTGTTGCTGTTGCAGGCAGTCCTGCAGGTCGCGGGCGCTGTTCTGCCGTTGTTCCTGGCGGTATTGCTGTTCGTTGCGCTGTAGCTCCAGGGCTTGCCGGGACTGGCGCTGGCGTTCGTTCAGTTGCCCTTGCCGTTGCAGGTTCTGCAGGTAGGCGTCGAGCTGTTTTTCCAACTCATCGAGTTGCGCAGCCGGCGCGTCCCGCCAGCCCTGTGCGATGGGGGCGGGCAGCAATGGCTTCAGGGCCTGCATTTCCGCTTCCAGCCAGGCGCTATCGCGCTCGATGTCTTCCGTCTGCCGCTGTAATTGCCGGGCACTCTGTTCGGCTTGCTGCTGGAGCGCTTGCCGCTGCGATTGCAAGCCTTCGATTCGCTGCTGCAATTCCAGTAGTCGGCGTTGCTCCTGCTCGGCCTGTTCGATCGTCGCGGTCAACTGCTGGAGCTGCCGTTCCAGCCAGTCCGCCTGCTGTGCGGATGGCTGCGCCAGAAGTTGTGCATACGGCGGCAGGGCATGCAGTTGCTCGTCCAGCCTGGCCAGGTTGGCGTCGATCTCCTGCAACGCCTGCCCGTCCTGTTCGATACGGGTGCGTAGCTCGGTGTGGCGGTCGCGCAGTTCCTGCAGGCGCAGCTCCAGGGCCTGCAATGCCCGGTTGGCCTGTTCGGCCTCGCTGGCGTCCTGGCGCTCGAAGGCCGCCAGCAGGGCCGATGGGTCATGCCAGGGGTGTTCCTGGCTACCGCAGACCGGGCAAGCCTCGCCGGGCTGCAGGTTGGCGCGCAGGTTTTCCACTTCGCTGCTGCGGGCCAGGCGCTGGCGTTCCAGCAGGGCAAGGATGGTATTGCGCGTCTGCTCCGCGGCATCCCGCTGCTGCCGTGCGAGTTGCCCGTCGTGCTGCACTTGCAGCAGGGCATCCTGCTGTTGCCGTTGCTGCTCGAAGCGTCGCGCCTGGTGTTGGCGGAGCTCCTGCTGTTGTTGCCAGAGCCGCTGCAACTGCTGGCTGATGGCGAGCTGGCGACGCTCCTGCTGGAGTCGCTGTTCGAGCTGGGCAGTGCGGTTGCTGGCGGACTCCGTGCCGATCTGTCGTTGCAGCTCCAGCAGTGCCTGCTGCACCTCGGCCAGGGCCTTGGCATCCCGCTCGGCCTGTCTGGCGATGCCAGGCAGGGCCTGTTCGGCGCCCAGCAGCCGATCGGTGACCTGGGCGCACTGGCGCAGGCGTGGCAGATACCCGGCCCAGGCGCTGGCCAGCGGTTGCAGGGCGGTATTTTCCTGCAGCAGGGCGTCGAGTGCCCGGGCCTGCTCGTCCAACTGTTGCCGCTCTCGTTCGAGGCGCTTGCATTCGTCATCGCTGGCCAGGTAGTGCTGATCGGCCTGTTGCGCTGCGGCACGGGCCTCCTGCAGGCGGTTGTCCAGGTGTTGCAGGCGTTGCTCCGCGGCCCGGGCACCGGCCAGGCGTGGTTCTGCCGCGTGCTGCCGCTGCTCAGCCTGGCCCAGGTTCGCCTGGGCCTGCTGGCGCTGGTTGTCGAGGGTTTCGCATTGCTGTTGCAAGTGCTGCTGTTCGAGCTGCCTGCGTTCCAGTTGCAGCCGCTCGTCCTGTAGCAGCGTGGTCAGTTCCTGCAAGCGCAGGAAGCGATGCCGCTGCGGTGCCAGGCGTTCGACCCGGGCGACCTGGTCGCGCAAGCCGAGCAGTTGCCGGCGTTCGTCGTCGAGTGCCTGCGCGGTTGCGTCGGCCTGGCTCGCCTCCTGTTGCAAGCGCTCCAGCTCCTGCAGCCACTGCTGCTGTCGCTCCAGTTGGCGCTGTTGCTGTTGCAGGGTCTTGAGCCGCTGGTTGTCCTGTTCGAGGGTCTGTTGCAGGGCCTGGCGTGCTTCGTCGTCGAGCGGTTGCAGGGTGCCTGCCTGTTGCAGCAGGGCTTTGTAATCCTCACTGGCCTGCTTGGCCTTGTCGAAGGCGGCCTGGCCCAGTTGGCTGTAGAGGCCGGTGTCGGTGAGCTTCTCCAGCAGGGTGCTGCGCTGGTCGTCGCTGGCCTTGAGAAAGGCGCTGAATTCGCTCTGGGCCAGCAGCACGGCGCGGGTGAACTGCTCCAGAGTGAGGCCGAGGCGGCTTTCCAGCAGTTCCTTGAACTCGCCCTTGCGGCCACTGGCCAGCAGGGTGCCGCTTTCCAGTTCGAGCAGGCTCTGGCGACTCGGCTGCAGGCGGCCATCGGCCCGTTCGCGGGCACGGTTGGTTTCCCAGCGGGCGCGGTAGCGGCGCTGGTCGATACCGATGAAATCCACTTCGGCGTAGCCCTGGCCACAGCCCCGGCGCAGCAGGGTGCGCTCGTCGCCGCTGGAGAGTTCTTCATCGCCATCGGGGACCTTGCTGGATTTTTGCCGGGCGGCTTCCTTCATCCGCGGCGTGCTGCCGAACAGCGCCAGGCACAGGGCGTCGAGCAGGGTGCTCTTGCCCGCGCCGGTGGGACCGGTGATGGCGAACAGGCCGGCGCTGGCCAAGGGTTCGCGGGTGAAGTCGATGCTGTGTTCGCCGGCCAGCGAGGCCAGGTTCTTCAGGCGGATGGCAAGGATTTTCATTGGTCGCTCGGCTCGTTCGACTGCACCTGCAGCAGCAGGCTGGCGAAGTCCGCGATAGCCTGTTCGTCAGCCTCCTGGCCGAAGTTTTCCTGCCAGGCGCGGCGGAACAATTGCTCGGGGTTGATCTGCTCCAACCCGGGCAGGCTCGGGCTATCCTGGCTTTCCCCGTTGCCGTGGTAGCTGCTGGCGATGCGCACCAGCCGCGCCGCCTTGCCTTCCAGGGCGGCTTCCAGGCGCTGGCGCAGGTCCGGGCGGGGCTCGTCCAGTCGCACACGAACCTCCAGCCAGGGGCGCTGGTCCAGCAGCAGGTCGGCATCGGGCAGGGCGGCGAGCTGTTCGAGTATCGCTTCCAGGGCGGCCGGGCCGAGCCGCAGCAGGTCCACGCTGCGCGGGACCGGCAGCGGCTCGACGGACTCCAGGCGTTCGCCCTGCAACGTCACCAGCAGCACCTGGTGGCGGTAGTCGATTTCCGCGAACGACAGTGGCAGCGGCGAGCCGCTGTAGCGGATGCGTTGCTGCCCGGCGACCCGCTGTGGCTTGTGCAGGTGGCCGAGGGCGACGTAGGCGATGCTCTCCGGGAACAGGCCGGCCGGCAATGCCTCGGCGTTACCGATGACGATATTGCGCTCGGACTCTTCCGAGACGCTGCCGCCGGCCAGGTGCGCATGGCTGATGGCGATCAACGCCTGCCCCGGCTGGCGGCGGGCCTCGGCGTAGGCGATCAGCGCTTCATGCAACTGGCGGATGCCCTGCATGTAGTCGCTGCCCGCCTGCCGGCCGGTGACTTCCGCCGGGCGCAGGAACGGCAGCGCCAGGCACCAGGCGGCGATTTCGCCATCGCTGCCGGGCAGTGGCAGCAGCAGGCGCTCGAGGTCCGGCTGGCCGCTCTGCAGCCAGGCGATACGACCGATGGCATGGGTGTTCAGGCGTTTCATCAGCGGCGCCGGCAGTTCGATGCGGCCGCCCGAGTCGTGGTTGCCGGCGATCATCACGATATGCAGGGCCGGCAGGCGCTGGTGGGCTTCGACGATAAAGTCGTAAAGACGTTCCTGGGCCTTGAGCTGCGGGTTGACGCTGTCGAAGATATCCCCGGCGATCAGCAGTGCATCGGGTCTTTCCCGTTGCAGGCACTCCAGCAGCCAGGCCAGGAAGCGCCCATGCTCATGGTCACGCTCCTGCCCGTGCAGGCTTTGGCCCAGGTGCCAGTCGGCGGTGTGGATCAGGCGCATTGGGGTCTCGGCGGCGAGTTGGCGGCGCAGGGACGCTACCGGCAATCGCCCGTCAGTTCAAGGATGGCGATACACCAACAGGGTGACGGCAAACAGCCGAAAACAGCGCTGGAAGGCTCGAGGTTGGACGAAAGAGCATGGCAACAAGGGCTTTTCGTCCAGCTTTCCGGCCTCCAGCGCTTTTATCGAAGCGCCGATCGACAGGCCGATGGCCTGTCCAGAGCACGGTTGCTGGACGCCCGGTGCATCTAATAAAGATCGCGGCGATACCGCCCCTGGCTTTCCAGGTCTTGCAATTGGGCTTCCCCCAGCAGCCCGGCGAGGATCTGCTGGACCTCGCGGCCCATGCCCTCGAGGCTGCCGCACAGGTAGATGGCGGCGCCTTCGGCGAGCCAGCGACGCAGTTCATCGGCGTTGTCGCGCAGCACATGCTGCACGTAGCGGCGTTCTGGCTGATCGCGGGAAAAGGCCAGGTCCAGGCGTTGCAGATGGCCGCTTTGCAGCCAGGCCGACAGCTCCTGCCGGCAGATGAAGTCGTGCGCGCGATTACGCTCGCCGAACAGCAGCCAATTGTACGAGCCCTGGCCATGCAGGCGTTCGCGCAGGTGCGCGCGCAGGCCCGCCAGGCCACTGCCATTGCCGATCAGGATCAGTGGCGTCGTGGCGGCGGGGCCATGGAAGCCCGGGTTGCTGCGGATGCGCAGGGCGATCTCGCCACCCAGCGGGGCATGCCGGCAGAGCCAGCCGGAGCCGAGGCCGAGGTGTCCATCGTGGCGTCGGACCTGGCGCACCAGCAGTTGCAGATGGCCGTCGGCGGGCACCGAGGCGATCGAATACTCGCGGTGCGGCAGGTATTCCAGGTGCCCGGGCAGGGCCTCTGGCGGCAATCCGTACAAGCTGCTTTCGTCATCGGGAAAACGCCGGTTGGCCAGGGCCTGGGCCAGGCTCTCGCCGTTCTCCAGCAATAGCCGCGGGTCGTGCCCCAGGCGTCGCAGCAACGCCTGGACTTCTTCAGCGGCGTGGCGAGGACCGACTTCCGCGATATCTCCCGCCTGCCAGTGCCCGTGTTGCGCCTGCAGGGCCAGCAGGTAAAGAGGCGCACCGGCACTGCCAGGGTTGAGACAGACCCGCCCGGCCAGGGTCCAGTTCTGGTAATCGGGGTGTTGCCAATCGCTGAAGTCCTGGCTACCAGCGATATGGCCCAGTTGTTGTTGCCAGTGCCTGAGCGT
The DNA here is from genome assembly GCF_004327335.1 of Stutzerimonas kirkiae. GTDB lineage: Bacteria > Pseudomonadota > Gammaproteobacteria > Pseudomonadales > Pseudomonadaceae > Stutzerimonas > Stutzerimonas kirkiae. Next base: position 46,601 of record NZ_QJUO01000019.1, read on the forward strand.
GCCGGCATCGCAGCGGTCGGCTTCCAGGCGATCGAACAAGGGTAGGGCGCCCTGTGCGCGCAGAAGTTCATCCAGCCTGCGACCGAAGGCACAGAAGTGCGGGTACTGGCTGTCGCCGAGGGCCAGCACGGCATATTGCAGGTCGTTCAGTTCGTGAAGCCGTGCCTGTAGCTGGCGTTCGAAACGGGCGGCGTTGTCCGGCGCTTCTCCCTCGCCATAGGTGCTGACGATGAACAGGGCCTGCCGGTACTGCCGTAGTTGTTCGGGTGCGAGTTGCTCCAGCGACAGAACGCCGGTATCGATACCGGCGGCCTGCAGTTGTGTACTGCTGTCGCGGGCGATATGCAGTGCCTGTCCACTCTGGCTGGCATAGGCGATCAACAGGCCGTTCCCGACCGGTGTTGCCTGGCGGTGCTTGCCGCGCTGGCGCCGCCAGGTTTCCAGGCACAAACCAAGGTAGGCGAGAAGCACCAGCCCGGCCGAGATTTCCCGGGCCGGTTGCCACCAGAGCAATGCCACGCCCAGCAGCAGGCAGGCTGCCCATGGCGCGTGGCGAGTCAGCAGGAGCAGGGTGCCCATCGGCATTATTGCGGCAGCACTTCCAGGGTCACGCTGTAGCTGGCGCGGCGTTCGCTGGCCGGTTTGCTGACGCCTTCCGTGGTCTTGAGTTCGGCTTCCAGCCAGTACATGCCGGCTGTCGGCCAGGTGATGGCGACCTTGCCCTGGGCGTCGGTCTTCAGGTTGATTTCACCCAGATCGTCGCGGTAGCGGTTGCCACCGGGGACCACGCTGATCTCGACATCGGCTGCCGGCTTGCCATCGAGCAGGAAGGCGAATTCGGCCGTTTCACCGGCGAACAGATCGTTGGGGTGGGTGATCGGGGCCAGTTCCAGGCCCTTGCCGGTGGTCTTGAGGACGGTTTCGGTCGGGTTGCCGGAGGTCACGAAGACTTCCATTCGGGTATCGTTCTGGCTGACTTTCAGATCGTCGGCCTTGGCCGGGACTGCCTTGGCGAAGGCTTCGGCGCTGCCCATCCAGCGTTGGTTCTGGCCATTTTCCTTCCAGGAAGCGAACAGGCCGCTGTTGGCCACGGCGATCTTGTAGGTGCCTTTCTGTTTCAGTTCCACGTCGAAGGTGCTGCGGTAGCGGCCGATGCTGCCGTTTTCAGCCTTGGCCGGGCTGCCATCGGGGGCGAACAGTTGCAGTTGCGCCGCCGGGCGCGGGCGGGCGCCCGGCTGCTCCTGCCCAAGGTCGCCGATACCCTGCAGGCGCAGCGGGAAGTGTTCGAAGTAGAATAGGTCGTTGGATACGGCGGCATCCACGGTGATCCATGGCGCCTCTCCGGAAAGGACCGTCGCTGACGGCAGCAGCCAGGCACGATGGGCCTGGGCGGAGAAGGGCAGGCAGGTGACCAGTGCCAGGGCGGTCCATTTGAAGACGGATTTCATGGTGGTTTCCTTATGGGGTCAGTTCGAGGGAAAGTGCGCCCAGTTCGCTATTGCCCTGGGCGTTGTGCTGCTGCGGCTTGTCGGCCGGCCAGGTGAATGGGATGCGTAGCTGTTCGCGGCCGCCGACTTCACGGGCCGCTTCCACCACCAGGTAGTATTCGCCCGGGGGCAGATCCTTGAGCGGCGCGCGACTGTCGTCGAAGCTCAGGCTGTGGCTGCCGACCGGGCGGGTGGCGCCGCTGACGCCATCGACCGGCAGTTCCAGCGTACGGCCGCTGCGGCGCCACCACTGGCGCAGGTCGTTGAGCCACTTCTCGCCTTCCTTGTCCTTCATCTTCACGTCGTACCAGATGGCCAGGTTGGCGCGGTGGCTCTGGTCGGCGTTCTGTAGCCAGATGGCGACATAGGGTCGATGGTATTCGGCGACCTGCAGGCGTGGTATCTCGACCGTCACCTCCAGGCCCGCGGCCCAGAGTGGGGCGCTGAACAGCGCCAGCGGTAGCAATAGGTGTTTACGCATGGGATATCCTCAGTGGATGAATAGCAGGGCCAGCAGCAGTGGCAGCACCAGGCCCAGGCCGACCAGCGGCCAGGTGCTCGGGCGGCCACCGGCATGCCTGTGCAGCAACAGCAGGCCGGTGATGCTGAAGATCACGCAGACCACGGCGAAAATATCGATGAACCAGCTCCAGGCCGTACCGCTGTGGCGGCCTTTGTGCAGGTCGTTGAAGTAGGCGATCCAGCCGCGATCGGTGGATTCGTATTGCAGAAGGCCCGAGTCGAGCTCCAGGCTCAGCCAGGCATCGCCACCCGGGCGGGAGGCGGCGATATAGAGTTCGCCATCGCTCCATTCGGCCTCGCCGGAGAGAATGGCGGCGCCGACTTCATCCCCCAGCCAGTCGCGTAACGCCGTGGGCAGTCCGTGTTGCGGCTGGTGCTCCAGCAGTTGTCGCTGCAGGGCTTCGGGCAGGTGGGCCTGGTGCTGGCGGATCTGCGGCCTGGACTCGATTTGCGCGGCATGGTTGAGGGTGATGCCGGTGATGGCGAACAGCAGCATGCCGACCAGGCAGAGCGCCGAGCTGATCCAGTGCCATTGGCGAAGGGTGCCGAGCCAGGGAAGGAGGAGCATGGAGGTATCTTGATGGTGGAAGTTGGGCGGGATTCTATGGAAACCTCGCCGGGTAGGCGGGGGATTTACCAAAAATTTTCCGTACTCGTTGATTGCTTCAAGATAATCATTCTCGAATGCTTATTCTTCTCACTAAATGTTTCATATTGTTTATCCTGTGGCGAAACTGAGGCCAAATGAAGCCTTCATGCGGGCTTCCCGGGCTTTGTAAGTTATGTAAGCGACAGCCTGCCCGCCGAGTACCTCCTGGGCGGGGACCGTTATGGGCAAAATTACAGTCGCTTTTGTGTATGCCATGGGGTATGAGCTTTCGTTCGTGAAGTGCTTTCCCATAGAAGGAGTCGTTGTGTCCAGCGGTGTCGGTTTATCGGTTCTGGCGTCATTCATGTTCGGTGTCCTCTATTACTACTCGACACTGTTGTCGCCATTGAGCGGCGAGGCGGTATTTGCCTGGAGGATGCTGCTGACATTTCCCTTCGTGACCCTGTTCATCGTCTCTTCGGGGGACTGGGGGCTGGTCGGCACATTGCTTGGCCGGATACGCCGCAGGCCTGTGCTACTCCTGCCGCTGCTACTGAGCGGTTTTCTGCTGGCGGTACAGCTCTGGCTGTTCATGTGGGCACCCTTGCACGGGCGTGGTTTGCAGGTGTCGCTGGGTTATTTCATGTTGCCGTTGAGCATGGTACTGGTCGGCTTCCTGGTCTATCGCGAACATCTGTCGCGCCTGCAGAAACTGGCGGTCATCTGTGCGGCGGTGGGTGTCTGCAACGAGCTGTGGCAGGTTGGGAGCTTTGCCTGGGAAAGCCTGGTGGTGGCGCTGGGTTATCCACTGTACTTCGTCCTGCGCCGGCGGCTCGGCACCGATCACCTGGGCGGGTTGTGGTTCGATATGCTGCTGATCCTGCCCCTGGTCTTCTATGTGCTGGCGAGCGGCGGGGCCGTGGGGGAGTTGTTTTCCGAGCATCCGAAACTCTACGGGCTGGTGCCGCTGCTGGGCGCCATCAGTGCCCTCGCGCTGGTCAGCTATATCCTGGCCAGCCGTATGCTGAGTTTCGCGCTGTTCGGCCTGCTCGGGTATGTCGAGCCCGTGCTGCTGGTGCTTGTGGCCCTGTTGCTGGGAGAAGTCATCGCGCCCCATGAGTGGCTGACCTATGTGCCTATCTGGCTGGCGGTGGCGTTGCTGGTCATGGAAGGTGTGCTGCATTTGCGTGCCCGGCGCCGGCAGATACCCGGCCAATAGACTGCCGCCATGAGCGGATAGCGTCCGCTCTCCTCGTGAAGGAGTTAACTCATTGTTTTAAAGCGAAAAAATTTCGATGTGGAGGTTGTTCGTTGGCGAGACGGCGCGCTGGATTGGCAATGGCGTGCCCGAGGTACGTGCCGCACGCTCTACCGGCTATCGCCAATCCGCTGGCAACGAGGCGGCGAAGACGCAGAAGAGGCTCCTGCGGGGCTTTGCGTGGTGCCGCAGCGTCAAGTTCGACAGGCTGGTAGAATCGCCCGCTTTCACTCTTGGGGAATTCGTCATGGCCTTGGTCGGACGCTACAACAGCCTGGCAATCGTCAAGCACACCGGCTTTGGCCTGTATCTGGATGGTGGCGCGGATGGCGAGATCCTCTTGCCCAACCGCTACATTCCCAAGGATGCGGCCACCGAGGTGGACGACTGGCTGAATGTGTTCTTGTACCTGGACAGCGACGACCGGCTGATCGCCACGACACAGAAGCCGAAGGTGCAGGTCGGCGAGTTCGCCAGCCTCAAGGTGGTGGAGATCAATCGCACCGGCCTGTTCCTCGACTGGGGGCTGCCCAAGGACCTGTTGCTGCCACACTCGGAGGAGAAACGCCCGCTGCAGGTGGGGGATTATTGCGTGGTATACGTCTACCTCGACGCGCGTACCCGGCGAATCACCGCCACGGCGCGCCTGGACCGCTACCTGGACAATACCCCGCCGCGCTACCAGGTTGGCGATGAGGTCGACTTGTTGATCGTCGAGACCACTGACCTGGGCTACAAGGCGATCATCGAAGGCAAGCACTGGGGCCTGATCCACAAGAACGAGGTATTCAAGTTCCTGCGTTCCGGCATGCGCGAGCGCGGTTTCATCCGTGAGCTGCGGGCCGACGGCAGGATCAGTCTGAGCCTGCAGCCGGTCGGCGGCCAGGCGCGGGATGCCCTGCAGGCGCTGATTCTCGACAAGTTGGAGGAAGCGGGCGGGGTGCTGGAAGTCAGCGACAAGAGCGCTCCCGAACTGATCAGCCACCTGTTCGGTGTGAGCAAGGGCAATTTCAAGAAAGCCATCGGCGGCCTGTTCAAGCAGGGCGCGATCCGTATTCACCAGGACCGGATCGAGAGGACCGTAAAGCAGCCATAATCCCCAAGCCACGGGAATTACACTTGCAGCTGTTTTTCGCCTCTTGAGTCTTGGCCGACAACCCGGAATAATGCGCGCGCGCCGACATAGCTCAGTAGGTAGAGCAGCGCACTCGTAACGCGAAGGTCGTAGGTTCGATTCCTATTGTCGGCACCACCCAATCAGGGGCCTGCACATGCGGGCCCTTGGCGTTTGCGGGGTATGCCCGTTCTTGCCGGGATGGTTCGCTTTTGCTGGCGCTGGCGAACTCTTATCGGCAATGATCGTCCCAGTTGCTATCAGGAACGATCAGGGGGAAGGCATGGAGTTCGGTAAGCGTGGCGTCGGGATCATCACTTTGCTCTGGCGAACGGTCCAGCGCTTCAATGAAGACGATATGAGCACCTATGCCTCGGCGCTGGCCTATCGCACGCTGTTCGCGCTGTTCCCGTTCCTGCTGTTCCTGATGGCGATGCTCGGCTTCCTGCACCTGCCGGAGTTCTTCGACTGGCTGCGCGAGCAGGCCGCGCTGGTGTTGCCGCCGATGGCGCTGGACCAGGTGAACCCGGTGATCGACCAGTTGCAGCGGCAGAACAGTGGCCTGATGTCCTTCGGTATCCTGGTGGCGCTGTGGACGGCCTCGACAGGCGTCCGGTCGCTGATGAATGCCATGAACAAGGCCTACGATGTGCAGGAAGGGCGGCCGCTGTGGAAGCTGTTCCTGCTGTCGTACCTGTATACCGTCGGTATCGCCGTGATGCTGCTGGCCGCCGCCGGGCTGATGATCATCGGACCGCAGGTGATGGAATGGCTGGCGACCCATGTCGGCCTGCGGGAACTGGTGGTGGTGATCTGGACCTGGGCGCGCTGGCCGGTGGTGGTCCTGTTGATGATGATGGCAGTGGCGTTGCTGTATTACGTGACCCCGGATGTCGAGCAGGATTTCCGCTTCATCAGCCCTGGCTCGGTGCTGGCGGTGGTGATCTGGATCGTGGCGTCGCTGGGTTTCGGCTTCTATGTGCAGAACTTCGCCAACTACAACGCCACCTACGGCAGCATCGGGGCGATCATCGTGCTGCTGCTGTATTTCTATATCTCTGCCGCGGTATTGCTGCTGGGCGCCGAGCTGAACGCGGTGATCGAGCACGCCAGCTCCAAGGGCAAGGACCGCGGCGAAAAGCTGCTGGGCGAGTCATAGGCTCGGTTGCCGTAACGACGGTCGGGCTTTCGCGGCTGGCCGCGTACATCCGCAGTCGATGGCTGGCGTTCTCCTGGACGCCCCGTCGCTCGACACACTATTGCCAGGGGCTGTTGACGTTTCCTTTAACTCATTGATTCGGATGGAAATATATTTCCACTCCAGCCCTCCGGACGGGCTTCTTCGAGGAACAAGCGGCCTTCGGCTTTCGATTAAAAGCGCTGATGGCTGAACGCTGGACGAAAGCGCTGGCGCCGTGTGCCGGTCGTTCAGCCTCCAGCGCTTTTCGGCTGTCCGCTTGTGCCTCCGATCCGGCCATCCATGACGAAACGTCAACAGACCCTAGGCATGGATGGTTTATGGTGGTAGCCGGAGCGAACGATGATTCGCGAATGTAAAGTGAAGCGCCCTGATGCAGGAGTGAGGCATGCACCCCCGAGTAGTGGAAGTCACCGAGCGTCTGATCGAGCGCAGCCGCGACAGCCGGGCGCACTACCTGGCGCTGATGCAGGCCGCCGCGGTGGAGGGACCGCGGCGTGGGCAGTTGCAATGCGCGAATTTCGCCCATGGCGTGGCGGGCTGCACATCGGGAGATGACCGGCAGACCCTGCGCCTGATGAACGAGGCCAATGTGGCGATCGTTTCCGCCTACAACGACATGCTTTCGGCGCACCAGCCGTATGAGCGTTTTCCGGCGCTGATCAAGCAGGCCTTGCGCGAGGTCGGCTCGGTCGGCCAGTTCGCCGGTGGCGTGCCGGCCATGTGCGATGGGGTGACCCAGGGCGAGCCGGGCATGGAGCTGAGCCTGGCCAGCCGCGAGGTGATCGCCATGTCCACCGCCATCGCGCTTTCGCACAATATGTTCGATGCGGCGATGTACCTGGGCATCTGCGACAAGATCGTGCCGGGCCTGCTGATCGGTGCCCTGCGCTTCGGCCATCTGCCGGCCATCTTCGTGCCCGGTGGGCCGATGCCCTCGGGGATTCCCAATAAGCAGAAGGCGCAGGTGCGCCAGTTGTTCGCCGAAGGCAAGGCCAGTCGTGAAGAACTGCTGGCCTCGGAGATGCAGTCCTACCACAGCCCCGGCACCTGCACCTTCTATGGCACCGCCAACACCAACCAGGTGGTGGTGGAGATCATGGGGTTGCACCTGCCCGGCTCATCCTTCGTCAACCCGGGTACGCCGCTGCGCGACGCGCTGACCCGCGAGGCGGCGCACCAGGTCGCGCGGATGACGATACAGGCGGGGCAGTACCTGCCGCTCTACCGCATCATCGACGAGAAGGCCATCGTCAATGCCGTGGTGGCGCTGAACGCAACCGGCGGTTCGACCAACCATACCCTGCATATCCCGGCCTTCGCGCGGGCCGCGGGCATTCAACTGACCTGGCAGGACATGGCCGACCTGTCGGCGGTGGTGCCGAGCCTGGCGCGGGTCTACCCGAACGGTCAGGCCGATGTGAACCACTTCCATGCCAGCGGTGGCGTGGCATTCATGGTGCATACGCTGCTGGAAGCCGGGTTGCTGCACGAGGATGTCGAGACCGTGGCCGGGCCGGGATTGCGCCGCTACACCCGCGAGCCATTCCTGGATGGAGAGCGGCTGGTCTGGCGTGAGGGGCCGCGGCAAAGCCTGGACGAGACGATCCTGCGCCCGGTGTCGCGGCCGTTTTCCGAAGAAGGCGGGCTGCGGGTGCTGAGCGGCAACCTGGGGCGCGCGGTGCTCAAGGTTTCCGCGGTGGAGCTGCGGCATCGAGTGATCGAGGCGCCGGCGCGGGTGTTCAACGACCAGGCCGAACTGGCGCAGGCATTCGCTGCCGGCGAACTGGAGCGGGACTTCGTCGCCGTGGTGCGCTTCCAGGGGCCGAAGGCCAATGGCATGCCGGAACTGCACAAGCTGACGCCTTACCTGGGCGTATTGCAGGACCGTGGCTACAAGGTCGCGCTGGTCACCGATGGGCGTATGTCAGGGGCTTCCGGCAAGGTCGCCGCCGCCATCCATGTCTGCCCCGAGGCGCTGGATGGCGGGCCGCTGGCGAGGGTCATGGATGGCGACATCATCCGTGTCGATGGCGAGACGGGGCACTTGAACGTATTGCTCGGCGATGCCGAATGGGCTGGCAGAACCGCGGCATCCCTGCCGGGCTGGTATGGCGGCGAGGGTTGTGGCCGGGAACTGTTCGGTTTCATGCGTGCGGCGTTCAGCTCGGCCGAGTCGGGTGCCAGCGTGTTCGTCGATGGCTTTGCCGCGGGGGAGCGGCGCTGAGCCTGCCCCGGCGCGCACCGATGACTTCAAACGTGTGGCTTGGCTGTGCGCCTAAAGATGGCTGGACGTGAGCGCCCGCGGGCACGACACTGCACATGACCGGCCCCAGGTGCCGGATTTTTCATGGTTTTTGTGGAGCAGTCCTGATCATGGCGATCTCTGAACTCGACCTGCCGACTGGCGTGGTCGCACATAGCCTGGCCGATCCCGAGAGCCAGGCCAGGGTATTGGCCGAGCATGTGGCGAAGGCACTGGATTTTGCGGTGCAGACATATGGCCAGGCGAACCTGGTGGTTTCCGGCGGCCGTAGCCCGACAGGTTTCTTCGAAGTGCTGTCCGGCCAGGCGCTCGACTGGAGCCGGGTGCAGGTGTGCCTGGCCGACGAGCGCTGGGTGGCGCCGGAGTCGCCGCAGAGCAACGAGGGCCTGGTGCGCCGGCATCTGTTGCGCAATGCGGCGGCACAGGCGCGCCTGATCGGTCTCTACCATCCCGCCGCCACCCTGGAGCAGGCCGCCAGCCAGGCCAGCCAGGCCCTGAGTGTGCTGGAGCAGGGGATCGATGTACTGGTGCTGGGGATGGGCGATGACGGCCATGTCGCCTCGCTGTTCGCCGACAGCCCGTTGCTGGAGCAGGCGCTCAGCGAGGATTGCCAGGAATATTGCCTGCCTATGCTGGCGCCTCAGGAACCATACCAGCGCATCAGCATGACCTATCCGCTGCTGGCGTCCGCACGGCTGCAATGCCTGGCCATCCAGGGGCAGGCCAAGCTGGAGACTCTGCGCCAGGCGCTGCTGGCCGATGCGCTGAGGATGCCGGTGCGTGCCTTCATGCACGCTCCGCTGGAGATCTACTGGTGCCCATGAACCCTATGATGGAGGAGTGCACGTGACCCAGGAGCAAAAGAACGCACAACTGGACGCATTGTGTTCGCGTGCCCGTATCCTGCCGGTGATCACCATCACCGATGAGCGGCATATCCTGCCGCTGGCCGATGCCCTGGCCGCGGGTGGTCTCACGACGTTGGAGATCACGTTGCGCTCCAGCCATGGCCTGGCGGCCATCCGCCTGCTGCGGAAGCACCGGCCGGAGCTGTGCGTCGGTGCCGGCACGGTGCTGGATGGCCGGATGCTGGCTCGGGTCGAGGAAGCCGGGGCGCAGTTCATGGTATCGCCAGGCAGCACCGAGGAACTGCTGCTGGCTGCCCGCGACAGTGTCTTGCCCTACCTGCCGGGTGTGAGCAATGCTTCGGACATCATGCGCGCCCATGCGCTCGGCTATCGCCGCTTCAAGCTGTTTCCGGCCCAGGTCTGCGGTGGCGTGGTGGCCCTGAAGGCGCTGGGCGGGCCTTTCCCCGATGTGCGCTTCTGCCCGACCGGCGGCGTCAACGACGACAATGTCGCCAACTATATGGCTCAGCCCAATGTGATGTGCGTGGGCGGTAGCTGGATGATAGAGCCGGCGGCACTGGCGTCGGGCGACTGGCCGGCGATCACGTGGGCAGCGGCGCGGGCGCTGGAAGCTATCGGGTGATGTGGCGGCAGGCTCCGGAAGTTCTTGTGCCGGTCGCCTGAAGGCACTGCCGTGCGTCAGACCTTCTTGACGAACTCCGATTTGAGCTTCATGGCACCGATGCCGTCGATCTTGCAATCGATGTCGTGGTCGCCATCGCACAGGCGGATGCCCTTGACCTTGGTGCCGACCTTGACCACCAGGGACGAGCCCTTGACCTTCAGGTCCTTGATGACGGTGATGGTGTCGCCGTCCTGCAGGACGTTGCCCACCGAGTCCTTGATCACCCTGGCGTCGTCCTGGGCCGCGCTGGCGGTGTCCGTGGCCGACCATTCGTGGGCGCACTCCGGGCATACCAGTTGGATGCCGTCTTCATAAGTGTATTCGGAGTTGCATTTCGGGCAGGGTGGTAGAGCGCTCACGGCATTCCTCTCGTTCATATTGCGAAAGGCGCGCATTGTAGGGCAGCTACGGGGTACAGGTACAGGCGAAGCATGCTATGCCCCTGTGCCAGGGCGATCGCGCTATGCACTGCAAGCAGCCGAAAACAGCGCTGGAAGGCTGGACGAAAGAGCCTGGCAACCGGTGTTTTTCGTCCAGCTTTCAGCCTCCGGCGCTTTTATCTAAGCACCTTGCCCGTGAATAACGACATGGCACTGTGGCCGCGCCTACTGGCCTTCGCCGAAATAGTCCTCGACCAGTTCGACCAGCGCCTTGAACGCCTGTTCTTCCTGTTCGCCTTCCGTGCGCAGGTGCAGGACGGTGTTCTGGCTGGCGGCCAGCATCATCACCGCCATGATGTTCTTGCCGTCCACCAGGTTCTCGGTACTGTGGCCCAGCATGACCTTGCAGGGATAGAGCTTGGCGACCCCGGTGAGCTTCGCGGCGGCGCGGGCATGCAGCCCGAGTTTGTTGATGATGGTGATTTCACTGCTTGGCATGCGGAAGATCCCGATGACGAACCTGGAGGTTCCTGAGTGGCTCGCGCAGGGCCCGCCCAAGGCGATCGGCGATATACACCGAGCGGTGGTGGCCGCCGGTGCAGCCGATGGCGATGGTGACGTAGGAACGGTTGCTGGCGGCGAAGCGTGGCAGCCATTTGCTCAGGTAGGCGTGGATGTCCTGGAACATGTCCTCGACATCCGGCTGGGCGCTCAGGTACTCGATGACCGGCTGGTCCTGCCCCGAGAAGTCGCGCAATTCGGCCTTCCAGTAGGGGTTGGGCAGGCAGCGAACGTCGAACACCAGGTCGGCATCCACCGGCATGCCGCGCTTGAAGCCGAACGATTCGATGAGGAACGCCGTACCCGGCTCGGGTTTGTTGAGCAGGCGCAGCTTCAGGCTGTCGCGCAACTGGTAGAGGTTGAGGTGGGTGGTGTCGATCTTCAGGTCGGCATTGTCGATGATGGGTGCCAGCAACAACTCTTCGTCGTGGATGGCTTCGGCCAGCGAGCGGCGGTCGTTGGTCAGCGGGTGGCGCCGGCGCGTTTCCGAGAAGCGCTTGAGCAGCGTTTCGTCATCGGCATCGAGGTAGAGCACGTCGCACTGGATATGCTTGGCGCGCACCTCGGCGAGAAGTTCGGGGAAACGTTGCAACTGGCTGGGCAGGTTGCGCGCATCAATGGATATCGCGACCTGCGGATGCAACAACTCGGTATGCAGCAGAGCCCGCTCGGCCAGTTCCGGCATCAGGGCGGCCGGCAGGTTGTCGATGCAGTAGAAGCCGTTGTCCTCGAGGACATTGAGTGCAGTGCTTTTGCCGGAGCCGGAGCGACCGCTGACGATGATCAGGCGCATGGCTGGTCACTCTGCGGCCGATGGGCCGAGGGCAGGGCGGTCGTCTGGCTCAAGGTCGTTCTCCTATGGCTGCAGGTTCTGCTGCGCGCGCAGTACTTCCTGGTACAGGGCTTCGCTGCTGGTCGCGGCACGCAGGCGTGCGGTGGTCTGTGCATCGTCCAGCATGCCGGCGATCTGGCGCAGCAGTTCCAGGTGTTCATCGGTAGCGGCCTGGGGCACCAGCAGGACGAAGAGCAGGTCGACGGGTTGTCCATCGAGCGCGTCGAAGTCCACCGGGGTTTCCAGGCGCAGTACCGCGCTCAGCGGTTGGCTGCAGCCGGTGATGCGGCAGTGCGGGATAGCGATGCCATTGCCGAAACCGGTGGAGCCGAGCTTCTCCCTGGCGATCAGGCTTTCGAATATGGTCTGTGCGTCGAGGTCGGGCGCATCCTGGGCGATTACCCTGGCGATCTGTTCGAGGACGCGCTTCTTGCTGACGCCCGGAGCGCCCACCAGGGCGCGTCCGGGAGAGAGGATGGAGTCGAATCGGATCATGGTCGGATCAGCGAGCGACTGTCCCCTGGTGATGGTCGAGTTGTTTTTCCTTGTGTTTGATCAGTTGTCGGTCGAGCTTGTCCACCAGCAGGTCGATGGCGGCATACATGTCTTCGTGTTCGGAGTTGGCGACCACTTCCTTGCCGGCCACATGCAGCGAGCCTTCGGCCTTCTGCTTGAGTTTTTCGACTTGCAGGGTCACCTGTACGTTGATGATGCGGTCGAAGTGCCGCTGCAGACGGTCGAACTTTTCCTCGACGTAGTCACGCAGGGCTGGAGTCACTTCCAGATGAACGCCACTGATGTTGACTTGCATACCACTACTCCTTTTTTATCTTCTATGAAGAGCGAGTTGTCGAGGGCTGCCCCCTGGCTATCGGCGCCTTCGGCTGGCAGGCCGTTGAAAAACCACCTGCGCCGGGCTGCCTCGCCAACTGTTTTCCAACGGCTTGCTAGATCAGCCGCTTGCGTTCGCTGGATGGTGCAATTCCCAACGATTCCCGATACTTGGCTACGGTGCGGCGGGCAACCTGAATGCCTTGTGCCTCCAGTAAACCAGCGATCTTGCTGTCGCTCAATGGCTTTTTCTGGTTTTCCGCGGCCACCAGCTTCTTGATGATGGCGCGGATCGCGGTGGAGGAACATTCACCGCCTTCGGACGTGCTGACATGGCTGGAGAAGAAGTACTTCAGCTCGTAGATGCCACGCGGCGTGTGCATGTATTTCTGCGTGGTGACGCGGGAAATGGTCGACTCGTGCATGCCCACGGCCTCGGCGATGTCGTGCAGCACCAGCGGCTTCATGGCCTCGTCGCCGTACTCGAGAAACCCCTTCTGGTGCTCGACGATCTGCGTGGCGACCTTCATCAGCGTCTCGTTGCGGCTGAGCAGGCTCTTGATGAACCAGCGCGCTTCCTGCAACTGGTTGCGCATGAAGGTGTTGTCGGCGCTGGAGTCGGCACGCTTGACGAAGCCGGCGTACTGGGCGTTGACCCGCAGGCGCGGGATGGCGTCCTGGTTCAGCTCCACCAGCCAGCGTTCGTTGTGCTTGCGCACGATCACATCCGGCACCACGTACTCGGGCTCGCTGGTCTCGATCTGCGAACCAGGGCGTGGGTTGAGCGACTGGATCAGTTCGATCACCTGGCGCAACTCGTCCTCCTTGATCTTCATGCGCCGCATCAGCAGGCTGTAGTCACGGCTGGCGAGCACTTCCAGGTGGTTTTCGATCAGGTAGCGGGCCTGCTCCAGCCAGGGGGTCGGTTGCGCTGGCTGGCGCAGTTGCAGCAGCAGGCATTCGCGCAGGTCGCGGGCGCCGACCCCGGAGGGTTCGAACTGCTGGATACGGTGCAATACGACCTCGATTTCATCGAGTTCTATCTCGAGCTCCGGGTCGAAGGAGTCGAGGATTTCCTCCAGGCTCTCCTCCAGATAGCCCTGGTCGTTGATGCAGTCGATCAGGGTTTCGCCGATCAGGCGGTCGGTATCGCTCATCGGCGACAGGTTCAGTTGCCAGAGCAGATGGCTCTGCAGGCTGACGCCGGCGCTGGTGCGCGAGGTGAAGTCCCACTCGTCGTCATCGTTGCTCGGCAGGCTGCTGGCGCTGGTCTGGTAGATATCTTCCCAGGCGGTGTCCACCGGTAGTTCGTTGGGAATGCGTTCGCCCCAGTCGCCGTCCTCGAGATTTTCCGCTGCCGGTGTCGGTTCGTCGTAGCTTTCCTGCTTGGGCGCGGTCTCGCTTGCAACGGTTTCCGTGCCCTCGGCCATGGGGTCGGAATTGTCGAAGTCATCGCCATCTTCTTCCCGTTCCAGCATCGGGTTGGAATCCAGCGCTTCCTGGATTTCCTGTTGGAGGTCCAGGGTGGAAAGCTGGAGCAAACGTATGGCCTGTTGCAGCTGCGGTGTCATCGTTAGCTGCTGGCCCATCTTTAGGACGAGAGATGGCTTCATGGCAGAGACTTCAAACCCTGTTGTCCGGCGCTTGCGCCTGTATTCGACATCATGGGCGCCCCTGCGCCCGCTATGAAGCAAATTATATGCCTGTTTTCGCGTGGATTGGATAGGGGCTGTCGCCATTTCTCATGCAAGCGTAAGAACCACGAACGGTGCCGGGGGGAGCGCCGCTGGGCAAGAACCGATTCCGTTCGTCCAGCGCCGCCAGTCTCCGGCGCCTCTAGATCGCCCTACCGCAGGGCGACGACATAGCGCGACCGGCCCTGTGTGGCTTGCACGAGAGGTCTGCCGCTGTGGTGAGCCGGCTGCTGGCGGAGCTGGTTTTCTATAAGAATTTCAATAAATTATTGAGATATGATCCATGTCGATTATTTGTGTTCATGTCTATGCACGAAACAATTATCTCGATACGGCCGTGCCGGAGTCGCCGGCCAGGCGCCGGAAGCACAGGCCGGAGGCCATGCATAGCAGGCTGACGAGGACCATGGCCAGGCCGATGTCGCCGACGCTGGGGGTTTCGTGGGCGCGCAGGCGCTGGATCAGGCCGAGCAACAGCGCGGCGATGCCGACCGCCAGGCTCATGCTCAGTTGTACCGACATGGCGGACAGGGTGCTGGCCTTGCTCGCCTGGCAGGTGTCGATGTCGGCGTAGGTCAGGGCGCCCATGCTGCTCATCTGCAGGGAGCGCGACAAGCCGCCGGCGAACAGCACCAGCACGATCGACAGTGCGCTGCTGTCCTCGCGCAACAGGGCGCACACGGCGATCGAGGCGCCGGCCAGGAAGGCATTGCAGACCAGGATGCGACGGAAGCCGAAGCGCCGTACCAGCGGCACCGAGATGAACTTGATCAGCAGCGCGCCGACACCGCCGGCGAAGGTCAGCAGGCCGGCCTCCAGCGCACTGAGGCCGAAGCCGACCTGGAACAGCAGCACCAGCAGGAACGGCAGCGAGGCACTGCCGAGGCGGAACAGCATGCCGCCCTTGAGCACGATGCCGAAGGTCGCGATATTCAGCAGCGAGAGGTCCAGCAACGGAGACGGGCGGCGCCTGGCATGCCGCAGGTAGAGCGCGCCGGAGAGCAGGCCGCTGGCCAGCAGGGCGCAGGACCAGAACCATTCCAGCGAACCATGGCCGATGGACTCGAAGGCCAGTACCAGGCAGGCCAGCGCCAGGCTGCTGGACAGGAAGCCGGCGAGGTCCAGCGGCTGGCGCTGGCGGCCCGGATAATCCGGGATATGGCGCAGGATCAGCAGGATGCCGAGCAGCCCGATCGGCAGGTTGATCAGGAAGATCCAGTGCCATGACAGGCAGGTCACCAGCAGCCCGCCCAGCGGCGGTCCGACCACCGGCCCGAGCAGCGCCGGCATGGTGAGGAAGGCCATGGCCCGCAACAGGTCGGCCTTGCGTGTCCAGCGCAACAGGATGACTTGGCCGACCGGCACCATCATGGCGCCGGCCATGCCCTGGCAGAAGCGCGCCAGCGACAGTTGCAGCAGCGAGCTGGAGGCGGCGCAGGCCAGCGAACTGGCCATGAACAGCAGGATGGCCAGGACGAACACCCGGCGCGGTCCGTGGCGTTCGGCCAGCCAGCCGCTGATGGGGATGAACATCGCCACGGCCAGCAGGTACAGCGAGACCACCAGGTTCATATGCACGCTGGATTCGCCGAAATCCTCGGCGATCTGCGCCAGCGCCGTCAGCACCGCGGTGGAGTCGAGCAACTCCATGAACAGCGCGCAGCCGATGATCATCGGCACCTTGCGCTCGAAGCGGGCATCGCTGCCCGGCTCGCCCGGGGCAGGCGTTGCGTGCGGGCGCGTGGAGCCTCCGTTCAGGAGAAACGACCGTAGCGGCCCGAGGAGTAGAGCAGGGGCGCCTGCGCGGAGTGCCAGCATTCCAGCACTTCGGCGATCACCACCAGGTGCGTGCCGACATGATTGATATCGGTGATGCGGCAGTCGAAGCCGGCGCTGCTGGCGCGCAGGGCGGGGTTGCCGCTGGCCAGTCGACGCCAGGCGTGCGCGTGTTCGCTGAAGCGCTGTGCGGCGGGCAGGCGGCCGCCGAAATCGCTGGCGATGGCCGCGTCGCCGGCGTGCAGGACATTGACGCAGAAGCGCTTCTGCTCGATCAGGTGGCGGTAGAGGCTGGCGCCGCTGTTCACCGCGATCAGGATGGTCGGTGGGTCGGCGGTGATCGAGCTGAACGCGGTGGCGGTCAGGCCGTAGTCGCCGTCGCTGCCGGCGCAGGTGACGATATTCACCGAGGCGGCGGTATTGCGCATGGCCTGCTTGAAGGCCGAGGCGTCGATGGTGGGTTCGGGGCGAGGGTGTTCGAGGGCGATGACGCTCATCAGGGGTATCCGGTCGGGAAGCGGTGTCCGCTTTGGCTATCTGTATCGTGCGCGGCGCGCACCGTTGCAAGTCGCTGCTCTGCTCGCGGCAGTGGTGCGCGTGGCGCGCCCTGTGGGTGTCAGCGCAATGCCAGCCGCTGCCGGTGCAGCACCTGGGCGAGGCGCTCGCGGCCATGCAGGCTGTCCACACTGGCCAGGCGGTCGATGACCTGCCGGCTCCAGGGCGGATTTTCCAGCCCCTGGGCGCGGTAGAAGGCATCGACCTGGCGGTCGTAGTCGTCGAGTCGCCGTGGCTCCTGTTCGTCGAGCCGGTAGGTTTCCCGATGCAGCACCACCGATTGCGGCAGGCGTGGCTTGATCGCGGCGGGGCGGGATGGGTCCGGGTAGCCGACGCACAGGCCGAATACCGGGAAGACCAGGGGCGGCAGTTGCAACTCGTCGATCACGGCTTGCAGGTTGTTGCGCAGGGCGCCGATATAGACGGTGCCCAGGCCCAGCGCTTCGGCGGCGAGCACCGCGTTCTGCGCCGCCAGGGCGGCGTCGAGGCCGCCCACCAGCAGGCTGTCCAGGTATTCCACCGCCTGCAGTTCGCGACCATGGCGCTCGGCCAGGCGTGCCGCCCGCGAGAAGTCGGCCAGCCAGACCAGGAACAGCGGTGCCTGGACGATATGCGCCTGGTCATTGGCCAGGGCCGCAAGGCGCGCCTTGCGCTGCCGGTCCTCGACCGCCAGCAGGCTCCAGGCCTGCAGGTTGGAGGAGGTGGCGGCCGATTGTGCCGCTGCCAGCAGGGTTTCCAGGGTGCCGTCAGGCAGCGGCTGGTCGAGGTAGGCGCGCACGCTGCGGTGCGCCAGTAGCTGTTCGATCAGCGCATTGCCAGGTTCTGCCGAAGGCGCATCGGCGCTGCCATAGCGTTGCTGCCAGAGAGGCTGGGGATGGGCTGCAGGCATTGTTGATCCCTTATGTTCAGGCGCGGATGGCGTACCTTAGGCAAGCCGGGATGGCTTGTGAAATACCCTGTCGTTCTATCTTGATAATCAAAATAAATAATATTTATTTGTCTGAATTATGTGTTTTGTGGATTTTATATGGCGACCAGGAAATTCAGGCTGTCCAGGTAACGCTGGCCCGGAACGTCGCTGAGCAGGCGCCGGGTGTAGTCGCTGGCGGGGGCTTCGAACAGTCGCTCACTGTCGCCCTGTTCGACCACGCGCCCCGCCTGCATGACCACTACCCGGTCGGAAATCTGCCGGACCACCGCCAGGTCGTGGGAGATGAACAGGTAGCTCAGGCCCAGTTCCCGTTGCAGTTCGGCCAGCAGCTCGAGGATCTGCTTCTGCACCGAGGCATCCAGGGCCGACAGTGGTTCGTCGAGCACCAGCAGTTCGGGTTCCAGCGCCAGCGCCCGGGCGATGGCCACGCGCTGGCGCTGGCCGCCGGAAAGCTGGCCGGGGTGGCTGTAGAGGGACTTGGCTGGCAGGCCGACCCGTTCCAGCAGGCGCGCTGCCTGTTGCTGCTGGCTGGCACGGTCGCCGACGGCGAAGGCCCGTAGCGGTTCGGTGATGATCTGCGCCAGGGTGAAGCGTGGATCGAGCGAGGCATAGGGGTTCTGGTAGACCACCTGCACCCGGCGGCGGTAGTCGCGCAGGCGCGCGGCGTCGTAGGCGAGGATGTCTTCGCCGTCGAAGCGGATACTGCCGCTGCTCGGGCGCTCCAGGCGCAGGATCATGCGCGCGGTGGTGGACTTGCCCGAGCCGGATTCGCCGACCAGGCTCAGGGTGCCGCCGCGCGGCACCTCGAAGGAGACATCGGCGACCGCTGGCGGCAGTCTCTCGTGCCCGTGAGCGAACTGCTTGCCGAGGCCGCTGACACTGAGTAGCGCCGGCCCGGCCAGGCGTGGCCGGCGTTCGCTGGCGGTCGCCTGGGCCAGGCTGGGGGCGGCCTCCAGCAGGCGCCGGGTGTAGGGGTGGCGTGGGCGCAGGAAGATTTCCCGGGTGCTGCCGCGTTCGACGATGCGCCCCTGCCGCATGACGATCACCCGCTCGGCGCGGTCCATCGCCACGCCGAGGTCATGGGTGATCAGCAGCACGGCGATCTGCCGCTTGCGCGCCAGCCGCTGCAAATGGTCGAGCACCTGCCGCTGCACCGTCACGTCGAGGGCGCTGGTCGGTTCGTCGGCGATGATCAGCGCCGGCTCGTTGGCCAGGGCGATGGCGATCAGCACGCGTTGGCGCATGCCGCCGGACAGTTCATGGGGATAACGCCGCGCCAGGCGCTCGACATCGCGCAGGCCGACCTGGCGCAGCAGCTCCAGGCTGCGCTGGCGGGCGCCTGTGCGGGCAACGCCGTGGATGCGCATGGCTTCGATAAGTTGTGCGCCGATGCGCTTGACCGGGTCCAGCGACAGGCCGGGGTCCTGCGGTACGAAGCCGATACGGTTGCCGCGCAGGTGACGCCAGTGGTGTTCGTCGAGGTCTTGCAGCGCCTGCCCTTCGAAGTCGATATGGCCGGCGCTGATTCGCGCATTGCCGGCCAGCAGGCCGATCAGCGCCGCCGCCGTGGTGGACTTGCCCGAGCCGGATTCGCCGACGATGGCGACGAATTCGCCGCGCCTCAGCCGCAGGTCGATCTCGCGCACGCCAGGCTGCGGGCCGTCCGCGCCGAGGTAGTCGATCGACAGCCCGCTGATCTCCAGCAATGTATCGCTCATCGGCTTTCTCCCCAGCTTCTCTGCATGGCGCGGGCGAGCTGGTTGGCGGCCAGCACCACGCTGGCGACCACCAGCCCCGGCAGGCTGGTGTACCACCAGGCGGCGACCATGAAGTTGCGCCCTTCGGCGATCAGCAGGCCCCACTCCGGTTGCGGCGGCGGGGCGCCGAAGCCGAGGAAGCTCAGTGCCGAGACTGCCAGCACGGCGCCGCCGAATTCCAGCGCGGCCAGTGCCAGCACCGGGCCGGCGGCGTGCGGCAGGATATGCCGGAGGATGATGGCGCCGTGGCCGACACCGCTGGCGATGGCTGCTTCGACGAAGGTGCTGCCACGCCAGCGCAGCACTTCGCCACGGCTGAGTCGGGCGAAGGTGGCCACCGAGGACAGGCCGACCGCCAGGGCGATATTCAGGGTGCCGAAGCCGAGTACGGTGATTACCGCCATCGCCAGCAGCAGCGAGGGGATCGCCATCAGCACTTCGACCAGGCGCATCAGCAGGGCGTCCAGTTTCCCGGAGAAATAACCGGCCAGCAGCCCCAGGGCACCGCCCACCAGCAGCGCGATCAGTACCGCCAGGGTGGTGGCGCGCAACGACAGGCTGGCGCCATGCACGGTGCGGCTGTAGAGGTCGCGCCCGAGGTGGTCGGTGCCGAACCAGTGTTCGGCGGAGGGTGCCTGCAGCGCCTTGGCCGGCACCGCCAGCAGCGGGTCGATACGGCTGAACAGGCCGGGAAACAGCGCCCAGCCGAGCACCAGGGCGAGCACCGACAGGCTCAGCAGCAAGGCCGGGCGCGGCAGGCGGCTGGCGGGCGGGAAGGTGATGGAAAGGCTGCTCATGAAGACCATCCGTAACGCGATGGACTCGCCGGTGAGTCCATACATAGGGGGCGCCGGGCGCGCCGTGGAAATTTTGTGAGGGGGAGGCGCACGACGCACCCTACGGGGTTGGGGCGCCGTGAGGGTCGTGCAATGGGTATTCCGGTGCGCCTGGCGTCCCCCGTGCAGCGATCGGCGGGTAGGGTGCGGCATGCGCACTGCAGGGGATGCAGGTAGATATTCATGGGCGTCGGGCCAGGTCGATGCGCGGGTCGAGCAGGGGATAGAGCGCATCCACCAGCAGGTTGACCAGGATGTAGATCGCTGCCGCCAGCAGCACCACGCCCTGCACCATGGGGATGTCCTGGCTGGCCACCGCGCCTTGCGCCAGGCGGCCGATGCCGTCGCGGGAGAACACCGTTTCGGTGACCACCGCGCCGGCCAGCAGGTTGCCGACGATGCCGCCGGCCAGGGTCAGCAGCGGGATGGCGGCGTTGTGCAGGACGTGCCCGAACAGCAGTCGGTCATGGCTCACGCCCTTGCTGCGCAGGGCACTGACGAAGGGTTGTTGCAGCACGCCGGCGATCGAGCGCGACAGCACCTGGGCGATCACCGCCGCGGTGGGGATGGCCAGGGTCAGCGCCGGCAATACCAGCGCCGCCAGGCCCTGGTTGCCCATGGCCGGGAACAGCGGGATACGGAACGACAGCCATTGCAGCAGCAACAGCCCGACCCAGAAGGTCGGCAGCGAGACCGCCAGCGAGGGCAGCGCCAGCAGGCCCTCGTGCAGGCGCGGGCCGCGCATCCGGCTGGCCAGCAGCGCCAGGCCGACACCGCTGGGCAGCGCCAGCAGCAGGGCGGCAGCGGCCAGCGCGGCGGTGCCCGGCAGGGCCTGCCAGAGCGCCTGGGTCACGGCCTGGCCGCTCTGGATCGACTGCCCGAGGTCCAGTTGCAGCGCCTGCCGCAGGGCGATGGCGTATTGCACCGGCAGCGGCTGGTCCAGGTGGTAGCGGGCCTTGAGGGCCGCGACCTGGGCCTGGTCGGCGGCGTTCATCTCGCCGTTCTGGTTGAGCATGATGCTCACCGGATCGCTGGGCAGCGCATAGAGGATCAGGAACGACAGCGTGAAGGCGGCCCAGAGCACGAACAGCGCTTGCCCCAGGCGGCCGAGCAGCGCCCGCGCCCTGGTAGCCCAGTGCCGCCAGCGTTCCGGCAAAGTGAAGGATGCGCCAGTGCTCATCGCGGTGCCAGCCAGGTGTCGAAGAATTGCAGGCGGGTCGAGGCCTCGTAGTGCAGGCCGCGCACCTGCTGGCCGAAGGCGGTCAGGGTGGCGGCCTCGTACAGCGGCAGTACATGGCCTTCCTCGATCAGCAGGCGGCTGGCGGCCTCGATCAGTTCGCGCCGGCGTTCGGGGTCCAGCACCCGGGAGGATTCCTCCAGCAGGTGGTCGACCTCGGTGTCGTCGCGCTGGTTGACGTTGCGCCCCGAGGCGAGGAACACCGTGCGCAGCACGTCCGGGTCGGCGCGGGTGAGGTTGAAGAACCACAGGCTGTAGTCGCGCTCGCTGTTCTTCGCGCTGACCTGGCTGATGCTGGTCTTGTTCAGGCGCAGTTCGACGCCGACCTGGCGCAACTGCTGCTGCAGCAGTTCCAGCACCGGGGTGGAAGCCTGCCAGTAGTCGACCTGGAACGACAGGCGCTGCCCATCGCGCACGCGGATACCGTCGTCGCCCGGTTGCCAGCCGGCGCCGTCGAGCAGTTGCCTGGCGCCCTCGGGGTCATGGGTCAGGTACTGGGAATCGTCCCGGTAGAACGGCGTGCTGCTGGCCAGTACCGAACTGGCGGGTTTCTGGTGGCGGGAGATGATGCCTTGCAGTTCGTTGCGGTCGATCGCCTTGTTCAGCGCCTGGCGCACCGCCGTCTGGTCCAGCGGGGCGCGGCTCTGGTTGGGTGCCAGGTTGAACACGATGCCGGGGTTGGGGCGGGCGATGAAGGGAATCGCGCGGGACTCGAGAATGCCTTCGTCCTGTACCGCGACACTGGTGTTCACGTCGATCTGGCCCGACAGCAGGCTGCCCAGGCGCACGCCGGATTCCGGGATCACCAGGAATTCGATGCCATCCAGCCAGGCCCGCCCCTGGTGCCTGGCCAGGGACGATGGCCAGGCGTAGTCGGCGCGCTGCGACAGCCGCACATGCTGGTTGTGCACGAAACTGTCGAGGACGAAGGGGCCGGAGCCGACCAGCGCGCCCTGGCAACGTTCCTCGCTGGTTTTCTCCAGGGTGGCGCGGGCGAACAGGCCGAGGCTCATGGTCGAGCTGGCCTGGAGGAATTGTGCATTGGGCTGCTCGAACTCGATGGCCACGCTCAACGGCGCCGGCACCTCGATCGACTTCAGCCCGGCCAGGTAGGTACCGGACAGTTGCGCCAGGGCGCCGAGTTTCTGGATCGCCTCGAAGTTGGCCTTGACCGCCGCGCCGTCCACCGGCGTGCCGTCGCTGAAGCTGACGCCGCCCCGCAGGTGGAAGGTGAAGCGCCGGGAGTCTTCGCTGACCTCCCAGTGCTCGGCCAGCCAGGGCACGATCTCGCTGGTCTCGGGGTGCTGGTCGGTGAGTGAGTCGGTCAGTTGCCGGCCGACGTTCAGCGCCGTGTTGTTGCCGCCCTGGTGTGGGTCGATGCACAGCGGATCGCCGTCGAAGGCGACTTTCAGCACACCGCCGTGGGCTGGCGCCTGGGGCGCTCCCAGGGCTGTCGGAGGTGCGCTGGCGTCGTCGCAGCCGGCCAGGGCGAGCGTACCCAGCGCCAGCAGGAGGGGCAGAGAGCGGTGGATCATGGGGTTCTCCAGGCAGTCCTAAAGGTGTTCCGGGGGCGGGATGGCGCACGCATGGCAGCCCGCCCCTGGTGGATCAGCGGTGGCGGTTGTGGCGATAGGGCAGGCCGAGGTTCTCGCGCAGGGTGGCGCCGACGTATTCGCGCTGGAACAGGCCGCGCCGTTGCAGTTCCGGCACCACGCCGTCGACGAAGTCGTCGATACCGGCATGCAGCCCGGAGAACATCACGTTGAAACCGTCGGCGGCACCGGCCTCGAACCAGTGCTGCAGGTCGTCGGCGATGCTTTCGGGGGTGCCGATCAGCACACGATGGCCGCCCGCCGTGAGCTTGTCGAACAACTGGCGCACGGTCGGCCGTTCGCGGCGGATCAGGTCGTAGACCAGCTTCTGCCGGCTCGGGTGGCTATCGGTGCTGAAGTTTTCTGGCGGCAGCGGCACCACGTCGTCGAACGGCAGTTCGGCGAGGTCGTAGTCCAGGCTGGCGAATTTCGAGATACGGCTGAGGAAGGATTGCGGATCGAGCAGCTCCTGCAGCCGCTGGTACTTGGCTTCGGCCTCGGCCTGGGTGCTGCCGACCACCGGCGAGATGCCCGGCAGCACTTTCAGGTGGTCGCGCGAGCGACCGAAAGCGACAGCCTGGCCCTTGATGTTCTCGTAGAAGTCGCGGCTTTCCTCGACGGTCTGCTGGGCGGTGAAGATCAGTTCGCCGACCCGCGCCCCCAGGCGGATACCGGCCTCTGAGGAACCGGCCTGGGCGATCACCGGATGGCCCTGGATCGGTCGCGCCACGTTCAGCGGGCCCTTGACCTGGAAATACTTGCCCTGGTGCTCGAGTAGATGCAGCTTGTCGCTGTCGAGCCAGGTGCCGCTGGCCTTGTCCTGCACGAAGGCGTCGTCGTCCCAACTGTCCCACAGGCCGCTGACCACGTCGTAGAACTCCTCGGCGCGCTCGTGGCGGTCGCCGTGCAGTGTGTGTTCACTACGGTTGAAGTTTTCCCCGCCGCCCAGTGAGGTGACCAGGTTCCAGCCGGCGCGGCCATTGCTCAGGTGGTCCAGCGAGGCGTATTTGCGGGCGACGTTGTAGGGCTCGTTGTAGGTGGTGCTGGCGGTGGCGATCAGGCCGATGTGGCGTGTCACCGTGGCCAGTGCTGGCGCCAGTACCAGCGGGTCCCAGCGCACACTGTTGGGGCCTTTCTCCAGGCCGGGGTCGAGGTCGACCTTGACGCCGTCGTTGAAGAACAGCGAATGGAAGCGCCCGGCCTCCAGTTTCTCGGCGATATAGCGGTAATGCTCGAAGCTGCGGAAGGAGTCCTTCGGCGCCTCCGGCAGGCGCCAGGCCGCGCCGGTCAATACGCCGGGAACGAAGGCGCCGAGGATGATCTTGGATTGGCTCATGGGCAGAATCTCTCCGTAGGGTGCGCCGCGCGCACCATGGGGCAGGTGCGCGCGGCGGGGCAGGTCAGAAGTTGTAGGCGACGCGGGTGTACCAGTAGGCGCCGTTGTCGTCGAAGGGCGCATTGGCGTAGGGCGGGAAGCCGTTGATGTTGCCGGTCGGGTACTTGTGCTCGTCGGGCTTGACATCGAACAGGTTGCTGGCGCCCAGCACGATGTTGAGGTTGTCGCTGAGGTCGTAGCCGAATTCCACGTCGGTGATCCACTTGGCGCCGTAGGTCTGGTCGTACTGCGGGCCGCCGGTATCGCGCTCGGTGACCTTGTCGTGGCGGGTCAGGGTCAGGGCGGCGCTGAAGTCGCCAAGGCGCCAGTCGCTGCCGAGGATCAGCTTGCTGCGTGGATAGGAGTCGGTCAGGTAACCCTGGGCGACATGATCGACCAGCGACTGGTCGATACCGATGGCGGCCAGCGCCGCCGGTGTGCTGGCCAGCTTGTCGATCTCGGTCTTGTTGTAGTTGTAGCCGAGGCTCCACTTGACCTGGCCGTACTGGCCGAAGTCGGAACGGTAGTCGGCCACCAGGTCGAGGCCGCGGGTGGTGGTGTCGGCGGCGTTGGTGAAGTACTGCACACGGTAGCCCGGCTGGTAGCCGAGGCCGCTGAGCAGGTTGTTCACGGCGGTGCCGGAGAAGTAGGTACTGCCGCTGATGCGGTCCTTGATCTTCACCTGGTAGATATCGAGGGTCACATTGGCGGACGGGGCGGGCTTCCAGGTGAAGCCGAGGCTGATGTTGGTGGATTTTTCCGGCTTCAGGTCGCTGGCGCCCAGGGCGCGGGCCAGCACGCTGTCCACCGCCGCGGTCTTGGTCAGCGCGTGTACGGCCTGGCCGCCGATGCTGGTGTAGGCGGTCTGGCTGCGGGCGAAGGCGTTCTGCGACAGCGACGGCGCGCGGAAGCCGTTGTTGAGGGTGCCGCGCAGGGCGAAGTCCGGGGTGAATTCGTAGCGCAGCGACAGCTTGCCGCTGGTGGTGTCGCCGGCGGCGTCGTCGTACTCCTCGTAGCGCCCGGCGAGGCCGACGTAGAGTTGCTCGAGCGGGTAGAAGCCGACATCCACATAGGCGGCATAGTTGCTGCGCTCTACGTCCGCCTCGTCCTCGGGCAGCAGGGTGATGGCGCCCTGGGCGCCGATCAGCGCGTACTGGCCGGCGAGGGCGTGGCCGAGCGGATACTGGTAGGTGCCGGCGGCGTAGGAGGCCGGGTCGCCGGAGATGGTCTTGAAACTGTCCTCGCGGTATTCGGCACCCCAGGAGAATTGCAGCGGCTTGCTCAGGCCGACCTCGAAGGCGCGGGAGAAATCGAGGTTGGTGGTCCACTGCTCGGCGCGTGAGGTGTAGGTCCAGAAGCGGGTCGGGCTGGCGGGGCCGAGGGAGGCGTTGAGGCTTTCCCGCGAACCGTGGTCGATTTCGTTGCGCCCGTAGGTGCTGCTCAGGTCCCAGTCCCAACCCGCGAGCAGGCCCTTGGCGCCGCCGGCGACCTGCCAGTCGGTTTCCTCGAAGGTGACGAAGGGCGCGGTGCCGTCCGGGTAGATCGCCTCGATGATATTGGTCGAGTTGGGGCGGCGGAAGTTCTGCCCGACGCGGGCATCGCGCTCGGTGTAGGTGGAGAAGGAATACAGCGACAGCTCGTCGTCGATGGGCAGTTCCAGGTTGTAGGAGCCATTGAAGCCCTTGACCTTGGGCTTGCCGTTCTTCGATACCTTGCGCTTGGCGGTGGCCTCGCGCGGGTCGGGCTGGCCGTTGACCGGGTGGTAGAAGGCGCCGGTCGCGTCCAGCGACTTGACCGCCGTCTGCTCGGAGCGACCGTCGATGGCCAGGTTGAGGAAGCCGCCGTTGGGCAGGGCGAAGCCCTGGTTGGCGGCGAGCTTGAGGTTTTCCCCGTCGCCGTCGAAGTATTCACCCCAGTAGGCGCTGGCCGAACCGCCGTGGTCCGACTCCTTGAGGATGATATTGATCACCCCGGCCACGGCATCGGAGCCATATTGCGCGGCGGCGCCGTCGCGCAGCACTTCCACATGGTGGATGGCGCTGACCGGGATCAGTTCCAGGTCCACCGAGGTCGCGCCATTGGACTCTAGGCCGCCGAGGTGCACCGACGAACTGGCATGGCGGCGCTTGCCGTTGACCAGCACCAGCACGTCGGCGGCACCCAGCCCGCGCAGCTTGGCCGGGCGGTGCACGGAGTCGTTGGAGTTGCTGCGTACCGCGCGCACATAGTAGGACGGCAGGGCCTTCTGCAGCGCCGTCTTCAGGTTGGTCTCGCCGGTTTTCTCCAGTTGTGTGCTGTCGATCACGTCGATCGGCGCCGGGCTGGTGGTGACGGTGCGCGCCTCGCTACCGCGCGAGCCGGTGACGATCACGGTGTCCAGCTTGTCGTCGCTCTGCGCGGCGATGGCGGCCAGCGGAGCGAGCAGGTAACCGGCGAGCAGCGCCGGTGCGAATGTCAGCAAGCGATTCATGGGATTCCCCTCATGGTGATGTGGCGTCAGGCATTGGCGCCCGGTTGTCATGCCTTCCGTGGCCGTACAGGCTCTTCCTGAATGAAGGCAATCCCGGGGTTTCCCTGAGGGTCTTGCCTGTACCGTCATGCCTGCGCAGGCGAGGCGACGGATACTCGAGGCACTGCATGCTGTTTTTCGGGCAACAGCGGGCCCTTGCGGTGAAGTTGCGGCCTTCACCGTTGTTCGTATGGCGTCTGGTGGGTGCTGCGATCGGCTACTGCCGCGAGGCGTCTATCGGTCCATGGCGTGCCTTCAGGTCCTCAGCAATTCGGTGAACTGCCGGTCCCACAAGGGGCGCACATCCACCTTCTGGCGGATCAGCCCGCTCTCGTGGAACAGGTCGGCCACCCGCTGTTGCGCTTCGATGGCCGAGTCTTCCACCGGCCTCAGCCGTGCCGGCTGGCTGCGCCGCTCGAACTGGCGCAGGTAAAGCTCGCGGGGAATGCCCGTCAGCCGTTCGCTACGCAGGGCCCATTGCTGCGGATGGCTTTCGATCCACGCCCAGGTGGCCTTTTCCCGCAGCAGGAAATCGCCGATGGCGGCGCGCCGGGCGTTGTTCGCCAGGGCGGCGCGAGTGGTGGCAATGAGAAAGCTGCCGGAGTAGTAGCCCTCCGCGCTTTTCAGCAGCACGCCGCCGAGGTTGACCTCGGCGTGGATGGCGCTGATGCCGCCGGTCACCAGCGCGTCGATATGGCCGTTCTGGAATGCGCCCAGGGCATCCTGTGCGGGCAGCGGGATGGCCTGCACGTCGCTCAGGGCCAGGCCGTTGCTGCGCAGCATGTTGAGCACCAGGTAGTGGGTGTTGGTGGCCCGTACGTAGCTGATGCGCTTGCCCTTGAGATCGCCGATGCGCTCGATGCCGGCATTCCTTTTGACGACGATGCCGCTCTGGTTGTTGTCGCCGCTGTAGCTGGCGATCAGTGCTAGCGGTGCCTTGGCGATGCTGGCGAAGATCGGCGGTATCTCGCTCATGAAGGCATAGTCGAGGCTGCCGCTGGCCAGGGCTTCGAGCACCAGGTTGCCGCCGCCGATATCCACCCATTCCACGGGATAGGGCGTTGTCGCCTGCCCGGCGTCTGCGAGGAAGTGGGCCGCGCCGCCTTTATAGCGCCAGACCCTGAGCGGCTCCGGCCGGGCGCCGCCGGCCAGGCCCGGCAAGAGTGTCGCGCCGGCCAGCAGGGCGCCGTTGCGCAGCAGTGTGCGGCGGTCGAGTGTGGTCATGCGTGCGACTCCCCGGTCAGTCCAGCAGGTCCGGCTGTTGCAGGCGGATACGGTCCCAGAGCGGCAGGAAATTCAACCAGCCGAAGAACTCCCGGCGTTCCTTCGACGGGCGATCCGTCGGGTCGATCTCCGGCACCAGCGGTTGCCCGGCGGCATAGGCCAGCAGGTGCGCCCTGGCGCTGTCGTCGGCCTGGATAAAGCGCCAGGCGGCGCTTTCCACGGTTGCGCCGGTGGTCCACAGGCCATGGTTCTGCCAGACCAGCAGGTTGTACTGGGCGAAGCGCTCGACGAAGGCGCGGGTGACGATTGCGCGGTCCTGCTCCAGGGCGCCACTGGCGGTGCGCAGGGCATTGCGCTGGAAAACCACCTGGTCGTCGATGAACGCCGACGATTCGGCGGTGATCGGCTCGAACAGGCGCCCGAACGACGACCAGACGCGGCCATGGAAACCGTGCACATGGGCGATGCCGACCACGTCCGGGCGGGCGCGCTGCAATTCGTAGTGCAGGTCGAGGGCGCTGGTATTGAGCAGGCCCTCACCTTCGACGACCTGGCCTTCGCCGTCCACCCGCAGCAGGTCGGACACACGGATCTGCGAGAAGGGCACGCCCAGTGGGTTGATCCAGAAATGCTCGGTCTCGATTGGATCGCGGGCGGTGAAGTGGCCGGCGACGCCGACTTCGAAGCCCAGCTCGGCGAACAGCCGGTAGGCCGCTGCCAGGCGTTGCTTGCGGTGCAGGCGTTCCGCCTGGAGGTTGTCGTGGGTCGGGACTTGCGCGGTCAGCAGGCGGTTATCGGCATGCGGCAGGGCAAGGATGCTGTGCCGGCGGGCATCATTTTCTTGGATCGTCATCGCAATCGCTCTCAGGCTCGGTGGTTGTCATGGGGATGGCGAATGAACGACATCTCGCCGAAATCGAGCGCTGCGGAATGACTGGACTCTTCCCACCCCGGCGTCTTGCGCATCGATAGCCTCCACCGGGTGAGGGGTCGGTACGGATGGAATCTACTGGAACTAAAACCCTGTGATAAATAATCTTTCGATCTAAAATTATTATTTTATTTAAATATCAATATTTATCTTTATGCCTTTTGTGCATTTTGTGGCGGCGTCTTCTCTCATCTCACAGGCGTAGAAGCGGGCTCGCCTGCGAAGCGCCGAGGCGGTGTTTGACATCGCTGTGGGCGCAGGTGCGCCGTGGGCACCGGAGCGGCGAAACCGCTGCGCGCGGTGCACCCGATACAAAGCGGGAATTCGGTTTTTCACGAAAGATAAAGCAATTTTCGTGGAAATATCGCAGATCGGATCTGCGCCGAGGCTTCGCCGCCAAGGTCGCTCCTACAGGGGCGCGCCCTGGGTTTCCAAGACCACGGCGAGTGCGTCGGGGCGCCAGAACTCGCGGTCGAACTCCACCGGTTGGCCCTGTTCGCCGAAGCTCAGGCGCTCCAGGTAGAAGCCGTTGGAACCGGGGCTGGCCTGGAGCTGGGCCGCCTGTTTCTCATCGAGGGTTTCCGGGTGCATCAGCAACGCGCTGCGCGACTGCACATGGCCGAAGCGTTCGCGCAGCAGCTGGGTGAGGGAGGTGGAGAGGTCCTGGCCGAGCAGTTCGGGGCACCACTCGGCGACCAGTACGTTGTATTCCAGCAGTACCGGGCGCTGGTCGACCCAGCGCCGCCGCTGCAGGTGGAAGACCTGCTGCTCGGGGTGGTCGAGGCCCATGCGTTTGGCCAGCCAGGCGCCCGCGGGGCCGCGTTGCGCCTGCAAACACTCGGTGCGTGGAGTACGGCCCTGGGCCGTTACATACTCCATGAAACCGGAAATACGGGTCGGGTCATAGCGGATGCGCGGCGGGCTGACGTACCAGCCGCGGCGGTTCTGCCGGTAGATCAGCCCGTCGCTTTCCAGCAGTTGCAGGGCCTGGCGCAGGGTCACCCGGGTACAGGCGAAGCGTTCGGCCAGTTCACGTTCGGCGGGCAACTGGCTGTCGGCGGGCAGCAGGTCGCGGGCGAGGTCGGTGACCAACTGGTCGCGGATCCTCAGGTAATGCGGCTGTGGCGCGCGCAGGCTCAGGTATGGCCGAGCCTGCGCGCCGTCGGCGAGCGGCAAGTCGTCGTTCATGGAGCGATACCTGTGCCCGTGGCTGCTTGCCCTTGCTGGTGTAGCTCGTTGCGCCAGGCCAGCAGGCCGTAGAACGCCAGTACGATGAAGCCGGCATAGAGTGCCGCGGTCAGGTTCAGGTCCTTGTAGATGAACAGGCCGACATAGAGGATGTCGAGGACGATCCACAGCATCCAGCTTTCCAGGTACTTGCGCGCAGCCCAGAAGCTGGCGACCAGGCTGAAGGTGGTCAGCAGGGCGTCCAGCCAGGGCACGGCGGCGTCGGTCAGGTAGTGCATCGTCGCCCCCAGCAGCAACCCGCCGAGCAGCCCGGCGCCCAGCGAGGGCAGGGCGGCAGCGCGTGGCAGGCGCTCCACGTGCACCTTGCCGGCGAGGTCGCGGCCGCTGCTCCATTGCCACCAGCCGTAGCCCTGCATCAGCACGAAGGCCAGTTGCAGCAGCATGTCGGAGTAGAGCTTCACTTCAAAGAAGATCCAGGCGTAGAGCAGCACGGCGACGATATTCACCGGCCAGCACCAGCGGATGCGCCGGGCGGTCAGCCAGACGCCGAGGATGTTGACGATAACAGCGATGATTTCCAGTGATGACATGGTTCGTTTCACTCAGAGGGAAGGGCAAGGGCCTGCCGTTTGCGGGCAAGCCCGCGTCTTCGATGGTCCGGTGGGCTAGAAACTGACGGTGGCGGACAGCCGCGCGGTGCGTGGCGCGCCCTGGAACAGGTAGCCATCTCCGGCGAAATCGCCGACATCGCGCCAGTAGCGTTTGTCGAACAGGTTGTCGACGGTCAGGCGCAACACGGTTTCGTAGCCCTGGATGCGGGTGCTGTAGCGGCTGCCCAGGTTGAACACCGTATAGCCGCCGACCTTGGCGCGGCCGGCGTAGTCGGCGTACTTGCTGGCGCTGTATTGCACGCCGCCGAGCAACGCCAGGCCATTGATGCCCGGCACCCGGTAATCGGCGGAAAGGCTGGTGCGTAGCCGTGGCACGTTGATGACCTGGTGGCCTTCGTGGTCCCGGTTGTCCGAGCCATTGACCCGTGCGCGGATGGCGCTGGCGCTGGCGGAGAGTTGCAGGTCGCGGCTGGCCTGGCCGCTGGCGGAGAGTTCGAGGCCGATGTTGCGCTGGCGGCCCTGCTGCACATAGGTGAAGCTGCCGTCGGCGTCGCTGCGGGTGTATTCGTGGGCCTGGTCGATGCGGAACAGCGCCGCGCCCAGGCTGAGCCCCTGCCAGTCGCGCTTGATGCCCGCCTCGAACTGGCGCGAGGTGGTCGGCGCGAGGATCGAGCCGCCGTTGCTGGCGAACCAGGGCGCCTCGCCGCCACTCGACAGGCCCTTGCTGTAGCTCAGGTAGAGCGAAACGTCCGGGCGCGGCTTGTGGATCAGCGCCGCATTGGGCAGGAACTCCGAGCGCCGTGTGCGACGCTTGCTGATGCCGTCTTCGTCGAACTCTTCCTCGTCGAGGCGCACCTGGCGGCCGCCGAGCAACAGTTGCCACTGTTCGTCGAAGCTGATGCGGTCGCTGAAGAACAGGCCGTACTGGCGGCTGTCCAGGCGCCGCTGCTTGGGATTGAGTGACGCGCTGGTGGGGGCGAAGTCGACGTTGTCCTGGTAGATGTTGCCGGTGCCGATCCACTCGCTGACCGCCTCACGGCGGTCGATGGTACGGCGCAGGGCGCTGCCGCCGAGGGTCAGTTCATGGCGCAGGGCGCCGCTGGCGAAGCTGCCGGACAGGGTCGTCTGCAGTTCGTCATGGCGTCGGGTGTCGTCCGGGTTGCGGTAGTCGGAGATGTCGTAGTCGCCCTCGGCGCTGAAGTAGTTGGGCACGGCCGAGGCCGCGCAACTGGCGGCGCCGTAGCAGCCCCAGGGGAAGGTGCTGTAGTCGTCGATCACCACATGGCTGCGCGAGGCGTCGAGGCTGGCCTTCCATTGGTCGCTCAGGCGGTATTCGAAGCGCCCGCCCAGGTTGTACGAGTCGATGCTTACCGGCTTGGACCAGCTCTGGTGGCCCAGGCGCTGGTCCGGATCGACGCCGCTGGGCACCTGGCTGCCGCCGAGCAACTGGTAGCCGGGCACCGAGGGCTGTTCGCGGCTCTGGTATTCGGCGTCCAGTTGCAGGCTGGCGGCGCTGGAGATATTCCAGTCCAGCGCCAGCGAGGCGAAGTCGCGCTGGCCATCGGCGTGCTCGACATAGGAGCGGATATCCTCGTGGGCGAGGTTGGCGCGCAGGCCGAACTGCTGTTCGGCGCCGAACCAGTTGCCGATGTCGGCGGCGATGTAGCGCTCGCCATCCTGGTTGCTGGCGACGGTCACGCTGCGCACGTTCTGCGGGCGCTTGGTGACGTAGTTGAGCAGGCCACCGGGTTCGCTGATGCCGCTCTGCAGGCCGGACAGCCCCTTGAGCAATTCCACCTGCTGCTTGTTTTCCAGTGCCACGTTCTGCTCGCCGGCCAGGCTCTGGCCGTTGATGCGGTAGCTGTTGGCGGCGCTCAGCGAGAAGCCGCGCACGATGAAGTTCTCGTAGTAGCCGAGCGGCGCGTAGCCATCGCCGACCGAGGCATCGTTCTTCAGCACTTCGCTGAGCAGGCGCACCTGCTGGTCATCCAGCAATTGCCGGGTGACCACCGCGACCGAAGCGGGCGTGTCCAGCAGCGGGGCGCTGCCGAAACCGGCCACCGAGGCGCTCTGCGCCTGATAGCTGTCGTTGCGCTGGCCGTGCACGGTGACGGTGTCCAGCGTGGTGAGGTCGTCATTGGCCCAGGCCAGCGCCGGGCTCAGGGCCAGGGCGAGCAGGGTCTTGCTGAAGCGGGGTTGTGGCGAGGCCATGGGAAGCTCCTGGTGTCGCGCCATGGATTCTGTGTCCAGTGCGCATGCGAAGTGTTGGAACCCGTTCAACGCCTTGTGTACCTGGCCCGCAGGGTGCGCTGTGGGCACCTCGATGATGAGGTGATGTGCACGGCGCACCCTGCCGCCAGGCAACGGGTGAAGGAGGGTGAACGGGTTCTTGGCAGGTCAGGCCGGAGCTGCTCCGGTGGTCATTGGTAGTTCGGCGATGCTTGCCCATTCCTGCAGCGAGCCATCATAGATCGAGACTTTTTCGCGGCCCAGCAATGTCAGCCCCAGGGCCACCGCGGCGGCGGATATGCCGCCGCCGCAGTAGAGGACCAGCGGTTCCTCGCCCCGCAGCAGTTCGTCGCCTAGGCGTTTGCCCAGGACGGCACGCGGCAGGTAGCGGGCCTGGTCGTCCAGCAGGCTGCGCGAAGGCCGGTTGTGACTGCCGGGGATATGCCCGCGCCGGGCATAGCGGGTAACGGCGCTGCCTTCGAACAGCCCGGCGGACAGGGTGCAGACCAGTTGCCCGGGGGCCTGCCCGGCGACGATGGCCTCGACCTGGCCGCTATCGACCCAATAGCCGGGGCGCGGGCTGGCCTGGAGCGGCGAGCCGGGCGAGGCCGCTGGTTCGTCACCCTCGTGCACTGCCAGCCCCACGCCGCGCCAGGCTTTCAGGCCGCCGTCCAATACCCGTGCGGGAATCCCCAGGCTGCGCAGGGTCCACCACAGGCGTGCGGCCCAGAAGCCGTCGTGGCGGTCGTAGATCACGATCCGCCGGGCCTCGCCGACACCCAGCCGGCCCAGCGCCGCACCGAGGCGTTCGCTGCCGGGCAGGGCGAAGCTGAAGGGGGCCTCGGGGTCTGCCAGCTCGTGCAGCAGGTCGGCATGGCGTGCTCCCGGGATATGGCCCTGGCGCCAGGCGGGCAGGCCGCTGGCGACCCGGTAGTCGCCGTCGAAGGCCGGCGCCGGCAGCTCGACGCTGGCATCGAGGATCAGCAGGCCGGGTTCCGCCAGGCACTGGCGCAGGCGTTCGACGCTGATAAGGATATCGTTCATGCGGGTTTCTCGTGCCGGGTGGATGGGGCTGGTGGTGAAGCGTCCATAGACGGTGGCTTATCCGGTTCCCATGAAAACGCCGGGTATCGGCCCCATGCCTTTCAACGTCTTTGCTAGGGGCTGGTATCCGGGCATACGTGGATTTCCCCCTCTTCCCCGACCCTTCTCCCACAAGGGGAGGAGGGAGCCGTACGCCGAAGCAATGGACGTGGACCACAACGGCTTGTCCTCAACAGTAGGCAACATGTCGAAATACCTGGGTATCAGTAGGCATGGGATGGCATCCGACGCGCCAGTTGCCGCAGCCGCTCGAGCAGTTCGGCGCCTTCCCGGTCATGGAACCAGAGGGCGTGTTCCACCAGGTAGGCGTAGGCCAGGTCGCCGCTGGCGCTGGAGCCGACCAGGCTTTCGAAATAGACCAGCTCGGACAGCGCGAAATCGGCATGTACCAGTGGCAGCAGGTCGGCCAGGGTGAGCAGCTCGTCACGACCCAGGGGCCTGATCTGGCGATAGCCGGCGAGCAGCGCCAGCAGCGCGTCGAGATCGACCTCCAGGCGGGCGCCGGGCTTCAGCTCGAGCCAGGGAATGCAGTTGCGCTCGATGGCGCTGGCCAGGTCGAAGAGGGCGAAAGTGCGGTCAGCCAAGCCGAAGTCCAGCACGCTGGCGACCGCATCGTCCTGCCATAGCAGGTTGGAGGCGTGCCAGTCGTTGTGCGTCCACAGTGGCGCCTGGGCGGCCAGGCGCGGTTGCACGGCACGCTGGAACGGCAGCAGCGTTTCCTCTATATCCCGCCGCCATTCACGCTTCGCCAGCGAGCGCGCCAGTTGCGGCTGGCGCCCGGCCTGCGCGGCGATGGCGCGCAACGGATCGGCCTGGCCGAACAGGCGCAGGTTGGCCACCAGCACCGGCGTCTGGCGCGCGCCGGCGGCATGGCCCTCGGCGGCGCGGTGCAGTTCGCCCAGGGCGATACCGGCGGCCCTGGCATGGGCGGCATTGGCGAAGGGCGACCAGGACAGCGCGTCGCGGTACAGGTCCTGCCCCTGGCCCAGCGGCAGCACTTCGTAGGTCCAGTCGCCGAGGCCGATCGCGCTCTGCCCGTCGCGGTCATGCAGTGGCGGCGTGACGCGGGCGCCATGCTGGTGCAGGTGGCGGACGAAGCGGTGTTCCTCGTCCAGCCAGGCGGGTTGGCGCACGCTGCGGTGATGGCGCTTGACGATCACCTGGGTGTCGCCGCTGGCGACCCTGGCGGCTGCCGAGAAGGGCCTCGGGCTATGCCAGGCGATGGCGTGCACGCTGCCCAGTCGCGGGTAGCGTGCGAGCAGCCCGGCCACTTCCGCTTCCTCCAGCGCCGGCCAGTCCGGTTCCACCGGTTCCAGGCCCAGGCCGTGGGCGGTGTGCTTGCTGTCGTGCCTGGGGTCGTTCATTGCGCGGCGTCCGGCAGGTAGTCGTTGAGCACGGCATTCTGACCGACTTCGGGGTCGTCCAGTACCGCATGTTCGTGCAGCCAGCGAGCATAGGGGTCGACCAGTTCGCGGCGCTGTTGGCCCCAGCGCCCCTGATGCAGCCAGGTGGGCGCGATACGCAGCAGCGAGCGCGCCAGCAGTTCCGTGGGAAAGTAGGGCGTGGCCCGCTCGTAAGCGGGCAGCGCGGCCAGTGGCTCGGCGGCGGCGGCGAGGAAACCGCGCGCGGTGACGGCGAGAAAACGGCGTGCCAGTTCGGGCTGCTGGTCGAGCAGGCGCTCATGGGTGCCGAGCAGGTAGCTATGGTAGGCCGGCGCGCCGATCCGGTCGACCGGCCAGACCTGGCGGCGCTCTTCGGCGACGGGGCTGTCCATCAGCCCTTCCCAGGCCCAGTAGCCGCCGAAGCTGGCCTCGGCGGCGCCAGCAGCGAGCTGTTCCGGGCGCAGCTCGCGCACACCGCTGTCGACCAGGATAACGGCGTCCGGATCGCCGCCGTCGACAGTCACCAGGTGGCGCACCATGGCCAGGCCGCGTGGGGTCGGGTTGAGTGCCAGGCGCTTGCCGGCCAGGTCCCGTGGGCGCTCGATGGCGAAGTCGCGCAGGCTCTGGATCGACTCCAGCCCACCATGGTTGATCGCCGCGATACCGCGCAGCGGCTGGCCCTTGGCGCGGCGTACCAGCAGGCGGTTGCTGGGGAATACGCCGAAGTCGGTCTCCCCGTCGAGCAGGTGTTGCAGGCTGTCGCCATGGTAGGGGTCGGGTTGCGCCAGGCGCACATCCAGCCCGGCCTCCCGATACCAGCCCCGCTCCCGCGCGAGGTAGAACCCCGCCGAGTTGGGCCAGGGGTGGAAATACTCCAGCATCACCCTTACCACGATCATCCGAACACTCCACAAGTCGCTGTTTGCGGCGTATTCAATGGGAGGGCTTCTGGTATATACCAATATTCTTTGGCGCTAATTACATGCGTTTTTCGAATAAAAAACAGGGCTGATTATTTCCTGTTTCAGGTGTACATATAGATTGCCCGGGGCGCTTGAGGGGCATGGCGGTATCCGGGCACACGCGCGTACTGGTGTACAGCGCGATATTTTCATTCTTGATAAATATTTAGATTTTCATTAATTTTCGGTGGTGTGGCTATTTGCCATATTTCCTTGGGTGAGCCTCAGGCTCAACATTCCACCCTCGGTTTTCCATGTATGGACCCTGCTGCCAACGGACGGTGTTCTCGATGCGGTTACTGCTTACGCAGCCCTGCTGCCCATTTCTTCCCGCGTTTCTCGTGCAGTGTCTTCCCCTGCGTGGCCAGCACCTGTCGGCGAGCCTGACGTTCGCGCACTCGCTGGAGCGCCCCGCGGCCATCGAGCGAGGGGAGCGGCCGGTGCATTTTCGCCTGGATGTTCTTTTCTGATCTGATTCGTTGCCAGGAGGCCCCGCGACATGGACGTTCGTAGCCCGCTGTTCCAGAACATCGCCACGGTGCTGATCGGGGTGCTGTTCCTCAATCCGATCGTCAGCGTGGCGGCGGAGGTCAGCGTGGCGGCGGGTGGTGGTGCGACGCTGGACCAGGCGGGCAATGGCGTGCCGATCGTCAATATCGCGGCGCCGACTGGCAGCGGGCTGTCGCACAACCGCTTCAATGAATACAACGTCGGCCCGCAGGGGCTGATCCTCAACAATGCGACGGGCAGGACCCAGGGCACCCAGTTGGGCGGCATCGTCCTGGGCAACCCGAACCTGAACGGCCAGGCGGCGGGGCTGATCCTCAATGAAGTGACGGGCGGCAACCCGAGCCAGCTCAAGGGCTATACCGAGGTGGCGGGGCAGTCGGCGGCGGTGATCGTCGCCAACCCGCACGGCATCACGTGCAACGGCTGTGGTTTCATCAATACGCCCCACGCGACGTTGAGCACCGGCAAGCCGGTGATCGAGGGTGGGCGTCTCGAGCGTTTCGACGTGGATGGGCTGTCTCTTATACACATCTGACGCTGCCGACGATCGCATA
>NZ_QJUO01000001.1 GCF_004327335.1 Stutzerimonas kirkiae
CGCCCACCCTGCTCGACACCCCGCTCAGGCCCATCGACGGCTACCGCCCGCAACTGCGCCTGGTATCGCTGGATATCGAAACCAGTATCGACGGCGACCTCTACAGCATCGCCCTGGAGGGCTGCGGACAACGCCAGGTGTATATGCTCGGCCAGGTGCGAGTGCCGCCCGGCCTGGACTTCCAGCTCGACTGCTGCGCCGATGAAGGCGCCCTGCTGGAGCAGCTCGGCCAGTGGTTCGAGCGCCATGACCCGGACGCTGTCATCGGCTGGAACCTGGTGCAGTTCGACCTGCGCGTCCTGCAGCAGCGCGCCCAGCGCCTGCGGGTGCCGCTGCGCCTCGGCCGCGACGGCGAGGCCATGGGCTGGCGCGAACACGCCAAAGGCAACCACTTCTTCGCGGAAATCCCCGGTCGCCTGGTGATCGACGGCATCGAAGCGCTACGTTCGGCGACCTGGAGCTTTCCTTCGTTCAGCCTGGAGAGCGTTGCCCAGGGCCTGCTCGGCGAGGGCAAGGCGATCGAGACGCCCTACCAGCGCATCGACGAGATCCGCCGCATGTTCAACGAGGACAAGCTGGCGCTGGCCCGCTACAACCTCAAGGACTGCGAACTGGTCACGCGCATCTTCGCCAGGACCGAACTGCTGCGCTTCCTGCTCGAACGCGCCAGCGTCACCGGGCTGCCGGCGGACCGCAGCGGCGGTTCGGTGGCGGCCTTCACCCACCTCTACATGCCGATGATGCACCGCCAGGGCTTCGTCGCGCCCAACCTCGGCGAGAAGGCCGCCGAGGCCAGCCCCGGCGGCTTCGTCATGGATTCGCGGCCGGGGCTCTACGACTCGGTGCTGGTGCTCGACTACAAGAGCCTCTACCCCTCGATCATCCGCACCTTCCTGATCGACCCCATCGGCCTGCTCGAAGGCCTGCGCCAGCCGGACGAGCGGCACTCGGTGGCCGGTTTCCGCGGCGCCCGCTTCTCGCGCACGACCCACTGCCTGCCCGCCATCGTCGCCCGGGTCTGGGAAGGCCGCGAGCAGGCCAAGCGTGAACAGGACAAACCCTTGTCCCAGGCCCTCAAGATCATCATGAACGCCTTCTATGGCGTGCTCGGCTCCAGCGGCTGCCGCTTCTTCGATCCGCGCCTGGCATCCTCCATCACGTTGCGCGGGCACGAGATCATGCGCCGCACCCGCGAACTGATCGAGGCGCAAGGCCACCGGGTGATCTATGGCGACACCGACTCGACCTTCGTCTGGCTCGGCCGCGCCCATGACGAAGCCGCCGCCGCTGATATCGGCAAGGCCCTGGTGGCCAGCATCAACCACTGGTGGGGGGAACATCTGCGGCAGGCCCATGGCCTCGACAGTGCGCTGGAACTGCAATACGAGACCCACTTCCGGCGCTTCCTCATGCCGACCATCCGCGGCGCCGACGAAGGCAGCAAGAAGCGCTATGCCGGCCTGGTGCAACGGGCGGATGGCAGCCAGGAGATGATCTACAAGGGGCTGGAAACGGTGCGCACCGACTGGTCGCCGCTGGCCCAGCAGTTCCAGCAGGGGCTGTACCTGCGCATCTTCACCGGGCAGCCCTACCGCGACTATGTGAAAACCTTCGTGCAGCGCACCCTGGCGGGCGAGCAGGACGAACTGCTGGTCTACCGCAAGCGCCTGCGCCGGCAACTGGGCGACTACCAGCGCAACGTGCCGCCGCACGTGCGCGCGGCCCGTATCGCCGATGAGTACAACCTGGACCAGGGGCGCCCGCGCCAGTACCAGAATGGCGGCTGGATCAGCTACGTGATCACCCTGGCCGGCCCCGAACCGCTGGAAAAGCGCAGCGCGCGGATAGACTACGAGCACTACCTGAGCCGCCAGTTGCAACCGATCGCCGATGCCATCCTGCCATTCGTCGACGACGACTTCAGCCGTCTGCTGGATCGGCAACTGAGTCTGTTCTGAAGGCTGGAGGCGTCATCAGTGTGCGAGGCGGGGCAAGAGCCTCGTCAAGCGCCCGATTCCTTTTACCTCGGCCTGTCGTTCGCGGCCACCCAGGCCGTCAGCGCGGGAGCGGGCTTGCCCGCTCCCGCAGGAGATGTACGGCTCAGGCCGGCAGGGCGGCGACCACCGAGAGTTCGACGAGGATTTCCGGCTCGCACAACTTGGCCTGCAGCGTGGCACGGGCGGGGGCCACGCCAGCGGGCAGCCATTGGTCCCAGACGGCGTTCATGCCCTCGAAATCGGCGTCGATGTCCTTGAGGTAGATGGTCACCGAAAGAATATGACGCACATCGGTACCCGCCTCGCCCAGCAGCCGTTCGATATGCGCCAGGGTTTCCCGGGTCTGCTGCTCGATGCCGGCGCTCATGTCGTCGCCGACCTGCCCGGCCAGATAGACCGTGCCCTGGTGGACGACGATCTGGCTCATGCGCTCATTGGTGTGCAGGCGTTGTATGGGCATGCTTGCGTACTTCCTGTTGTGATCCGTAGCGTTGGATGTCGAGCCCCTCGGTGCTGATCTTCGGCGTCTTGCGCGCCAGCAGATCGGCCAGCAGGCGTCCGGAACCGCAGGACATGGTCCAGCCCAGGGTGCCGTGGCCGGTATTGAGGAACAGGTTGCGGTAAGGCGTGGCGCCGATGATCGGCGTGCCGTCCGGCGTGGCCGGGCGCAGGCCGGTCCAGAAGGTGCCATCCGCCGGATTGCCGCCACGAGGATAGAGATCGCCGACCACCATTTCCAGGGTGGCGCGCCGGCGCGGGTCGAGGGACAGGTCGAGGCCGGCGATTTCCGCCATGCCACCGACACGAATGCGCTGGTCGAAACGGGTGATGGCGACCTTGTAGGTCTCGTCGAGGATGGTCGAGACCGGCGCCATGGCCGGATCGCTGATCGGCACCGTCAGGGAATAGCCCTTGAGCGGGTAGATCGGCGCATGGATGCCCAGCGGGCGCAGCATCTGCGGGCTGTAGCTGCCCAGCGCGAGCACGTAGTGATCGGCGCGCTCCAGCTTGCCGTCGATCCAGACACCGTCGATACGGTCGCCGGCCTGCTCCAGGCGCTCGATATTCCGCCCATGGCGAAACTCGACGCCCAGCCCGACGGCCAGCTCGGCCAGGCGGGTGGTGAACAACTGGCAATCGCCAGTCTGGTCATTGGGCAGG
Source organism: Stutzerimonas kirkiae (assembly GCF_004327335.1). Lineage (GTDB taxonomy): Bacteria > Pseudomonadota > Gammaproteobacteria > Pseudomonadales > Pseudomonadaceae > Stutzerimonas > Stutzerimonas kirkiae. Next base: position 3,159 of record NZ_QJUO01000001.1, read on the forward strand.
CGCAACGCGCCGCTGAGCTTGTGCGCGACCCGCGCCAGCGCCGGCTCGACGCGCGCGATACCTTCCCGGTCGAGCAGTTCATAGGGTACGCCGGAGTGCTGCAGCACGGCGATATCCTTGGCGGCGCCATCCAGTTGCGCCTGGGTACGGAACAGTTGCGTGGTGCCCAGTTGCCGCCCCTCGTAGTCGATGCCGGTCTCGGCGCGCAACTCGTCCAGGCAGTCGCGGCTGTATTCGGACAGCCGCACCATGCGCTCCTTGTTCACCGCATAGCGCGCCGCCGTGCAATTGCGCAGCATCTGTGCCATCCACAGGTATTGCTGGACATCGCCGGTCAACCGGATCGCCAACGGCGCGTGCCGCTGCAGCAGCCACTTGAGCGCCTTGAGCGGCACCCCCGGCGCCGCCCAGGGCGACGCATAGCCCGGCGAAACCTGCCCGGCATTGGCAAAGCTGGTTTCCATCGCCACCGCCGGCTGGCGGTCGACCACCACCACCTCGAAACCGGCACGGGCCAGGTAGTAGGCGCTGGTGGTGCCGATCACCCCGCTGCCAAGCACCAGAACACGCATTTCGAACTCCTTGCCCTCTGCGGACCATTTCAATGCTCGTGATGCGAATCAGTATAGACAGGCAAAGACAGTGTAATTCACTATTTAAACGACTATATTTAAAATTAATTCACGCCATAAACCGACATAACGGAGCTAACATAACCATGCGAACCCGTCGCCAGACCCAGCGCGAACTGGACAAGATCGACCGGCAGATCCTGCGCCTGTTGCAGGTCGAAGGGCGCATGCCCTTCACCGAGCTGGGCGAGCGTGTCGGCCTCTCCACCACACCCTGTACCGAGCGCGTACGGCGCCTGGAGCGCGAAGGCATCATCATGGGCTACTCGGCGCGGCTCAACCCGCAGCACCTGAAGGCCGGGCTGCTGGTCTTCGTGGAAATCAACCTGGCCTACAAGTCCGGTGATATCTTCGAGGAATTCCGCCGGGCGGTGCTCAAGCTGCCCCACGTGCTGGAGTGCCACCTGGTATCCGGCGACTTCGACTACCTGGTCAAGGCGCGGATTTCCGAGATGGCCTCCTACCGCAAGCTGCTTGGCGACATCCTGCTCAAGCTGCCCCACGTACGCGAATCCAAGAGCTATATCGTCATGGAAGAGATCAAGGAGTCGCTGGAATTGCCGGTGCTGGACTGAGGGTGAGCTGCAAGCGTAATCAGTGTGAAAAACCTCCTGAACCCCCCGTCAAGCTTTTCCTTGCAGCTTGCAGCCGCCTCTCAGGCCCATGCCTTTCAACGCCTTTGGCTAAAATGTGCAGGTTCCTTCATTACTCATGCTGTGGAAGTAAGTGTTCGCTCGAATCCTGAGCGAATTTGCAGGATGGGTTGAGCAGAGCGATACCCATCGAGTGCATGCCCTGGGTATCGCTACGCTCAACCCAGGCTACGAGAAAGCAGCGGGACAGAGACGTTGAAAGGCATGCCTCTCAGGCCTCGTGCGGCACCACCCGCGGCGCGATCATGTTTTCCGGGCGCAGGATGTCGGCGAGCGAGGCTTCGTCCAGCAAGCCCTCCTCGCGCACCAGTTCCAGCACGCCACGGCCACTGACCAGCGCCTCCTTGGCGATGCGGGTGGAATTCTCGTAGCCGATGTAGGGGTTGAGCGCGGTGATCAGGCCGATGGAGTTCTCCACCAGCGCCCGGCAGTGCGCCTCGTTGGCGGTGATGCCATTGATGCAATGCTCGCGCAGCATGTCCATGGCCCGTTGCAGCAGGTTGATCGAGTCGAGCACCTTATAGGCGATCAACGGCTCCATCACGTTGAGCTGCAACTGCCCGCCCTCGGCGGCGATGGTCAGTGACAGGTCGTTGCCGATGATCTCGAAGGCCACCTGGTTGACCGCCTCCGGGATCACCGGGTTGACCTTGCCGGGCATGATCGAGCTGCCCGGCTGGCGCGCCGGCAGGTTGATCTCGTTGATGCCGGTGCGCGGGCCACTGGAAAGCAGGCGCAGGTCGTTGCAGATCTTCGACAGCTTGACCGCCAGGCGCTTGAGCATGCCGGAAAACAGCACGAAGGCACCCATGTCCGAGGTCGCCTCGATCAGGTCGGCGGCCGGCACCAGCGGCTGGCCGCTGATCGCCGCCAGGCGTTCGACCGCCAGGCGCTGGTAGCCGGGGTCGGCGTTAATGCCGGTGCCGATGGCGGTGCCACCCAGGTTCACCTCGGTCAGCAGCTCCGGCACCAGCGTGCGCAGGCGCGCCAGGTCCTCGCCGAGGGTGGTGGCGAAGGCGTGGAACTCCTGGCCGAGGGTCATCGGCACCGCATCCTGCAACTGGGTACGGCCCATCTTCAGTACATGGGCGAACTCGACGCCCTTGCTGGCGAAGGACTGGATCAGGCTGTCGAGGCTGGCCAGCAGGGTATCGTGGCCGAGCAGCAGGCCGAGGCGGATGGCGGTCGGATAGGCATCGTTGGTCGACTGCGCCATGTTCACATCGTTGTTCGGGTGCAGGTACCTGTACTCGCCCTTGGCGTGGCCCATGGCCTCCAGGGCGATATTGGCGATCACCTCGTTGGCATTCATGTTGGTCGAGGTGCCGGCGCCGCCCTGGATCATGTCCACCACGAACTGGTCGTGGAAGTCGCCACGGATGATGCGCGAGCAGGCCTCGCTGATCGCCGCATGCTTGGCCGCGCCGAGGTGCCCCAGTTCACGGTTGGCATCCGCCGCCGCCTGCTTGACCATGGCCAGCGCCACCACCAGTTTCGGGTAGTGCGACAGCACCACGCCGGACAGGCGGAAATTGTTCACCGCCCGCAGAGTCTGGATGCCGTAGTAGGCATCGGCCGGGACTTCGAGGGTACCAAGAAGATCTTTTTCGACTCGAAACAATGCAGCACAGGACATGATGGAGAGATTCCAGGGAAATACGGCACAAGCCGCGATGGCCCATAGACTAAGGCCCGCGCCCGGATCCTTGCCAATGCTGTAAAGCGCTGCCCCATGCCGAATCGGCATAACATCGACGTGACGTATGGATCGTCACGAACGTATGCTGGCGCGACGCCCGGTCGCAGGAACCCCCATGAACCTCGAAACCAAATGGCTGGAAGACTTCGTCGCCCTGGCCTCGACACGCAGCTTCTCCCAGGCGGCCGCCCGCCGCTTCGTCACCCAGCCGGCCTTCAGCCGCCGTATCCGCAGCCTGGAGAACACCCTGGGGCTGACCCTGATCAACCGCTCGCGCACACCCATCGAGCTGACCGAGGCGGGCCAGTTGTTCCTGGTCACGGCGCGCAGCCTGGTGGAACAGCTCGGCGAAGTGGTGCGCTACCTGCACAACCTGGAAGGCCAGCAGGGCGAGGTGCTGCAGATCGCCGTGGCCCACTCGCTGGCGCTGGGCTTCTTCCCGCAGTGGATCGCCCACTTGCGGCGCGAAGGCCTGCCGCTGAACACGCGGCTGCTGGCGACCAACGTCGGCGATGCGGTGCACGCACTGCGCGATGGCACCTGCGACCTGATCATCGCCTACTACGACCCCGACGCCGCGCTGCAGATGGACCCGGAGATATTCCCCTCGCTGCACCTGGGCCGCACCGACATGCTGCCGGTGTGCTCCCGCGACGACCACGGCCAGCCGCTGTTCGACCTCGACAGCGGCCAGGTGGTGCCGCTGCTGGCCTACAGTGCCGGCGCCTTCCTCGGCCGCTCGGTCAACCTGTTGCTGCGCCAGCGCGGCCTGCGCTCGACCCGGGTCTACGAAACCGCCATGGCCGATAGCCTGAAAGGCATGGCCCTGCAGGGCCTGGGCGTGGCCTGGGTGCCACGCCTGTCGGTACAGGCGGAACTGCAACGCGGCGAACTGGTGGCCTGCGGCGGCGAGCAGTGGCAGATCCCCCTGGAAATCCGCCTGCACCGTTGCGCGCTGATCCGCAAGGCGGCGGTCCGGCTGCTCTGGCGGCGGCTGGAAAAGAGCGCCGCGGACGATGAAACACAAAGGCCGGATTGACCGGCGAAAATATTTTCGCCCGCCCCTATCACTTTGGCATTCCGCTTCGGCAAGGAAGTGATCGACTCACTTCCAGCGGAGCACCCCCATGCCATCCACCAGCCCTTACCTGCGCCCCAGCCTGCTTGCCGCCAGCATCGCCATGCTCGGGCTCGCGACCTGCCTGCCGGCCCTGGCCCAGGAACAACGGATCGAACAGGCGAACGAATACAGGCTACCCGCGGCGCCCCTGGCCTCGACCCTGAGCCGCATCGCCGCCGATGCCGGGCTGGTGCTGAGCATCGACCCGCAACTGACCCGGGGCCGCACCTCGCAGCCAGTCCAGGGGCGGCTCTCCCCCGAACAGGCACTGCGCCAGGCCCTCGGCGGCAGCGGGCTGCTGCTGGTCCCCGGCGGCGCCGGCAGCTACAGCCTGCAGCCAGTGGACAGCGGCACTCGATGACGTCGATATCAGCGGCCGCCTGCGCACACAGGACGGCTCGCAGGCCAGCGGCTACCGCAGCGAGAACCTGAAGAACGTCGGCGCCCTCGGCGGCATGGCGCTACGCGACACGCCCTACTCGATCAGCGTCTACTCCAGCGAGCTGGTGCGCAATGTCCAGGCCACCTCGCTGGACGATATCTTCAAGCTCAACCCCTCGACCCAGTTCACTTCACCCACCAGCGCCGGCTATGCCAGCAGCCTGAGCGTGCGCGGCTTCAGCGCCTCGGGCAACCTGAACATCGCCAACGACGGCCTGCGCTTCTCCAACCCCTCCAACAGCGGCAACTTCATCGAGGAAATGGAACGCCTGGAGGTGGTCACCGGCCTCAGCGGCTTCCTTTATGGCCCGGGTACACCCGGCGCACTGCTCAACTATGTGCTCAAGCGCCCCACCGCGGAGCGCTACAACAGCGTCACCCTGGGCAATGCCGGCGGCGAAAGCTACTACCTGCACGGTGACTTCGGCGGCAAGCTCGACGAGCAGGGCGTGTTCGCCTATCGCCTCAACGTCCTCAGCCAGGACGGCGAAACCGCCATCGACCTGCAAAAGCGCCGCCGCCAACTGGTCAGCCTGGCGCTGGACTGGAACGTCAGCGACGACCTGCAGTTGCAGTTCGATGCCTCCTGGAAGAAAAGCCAGACACGCGGCCTGACCAGCTACTGGTACTTTTCCGACCATGCCAACCGGCCGGATGCCGATGACATGGACAACGACAAGCTATACAGCCAGCGCTGGTCCTTCGCCGACAGCGAGCACAAACGGGTCGGCGGGCGCTTCGCCTGGCAACTGAGCGAGGTCTTCAGCCTGCGCGGCGCACTGGCCTACGACCTGAACGAAACCCAGTACACCTACACCGGCCCCACGGTCTACAGCGCCGGCGTCTATGGCCAGCCGCTGTATGCCTTCGCACCGGTGGAGCACGAGGAAACCTCGGCCTACCTGTTCCTCGATGCCGCCTTCGACACCGCGGGCATCGGCCACAAGGTCACCGCAGGCTACCAGGGCAATGTCGCACGTGAACGCAACTACACCGACTACATTCCCTATCCCGGCCCGCAGTACCAGTCGGTGATCGGCGCCGATGTGCCGTTCAGCCAACGCCCGCAAGTCGCCAAGCCCGGCTATTCGATCGGCAACGGCGAGCAGCGGCTGTCCGAACGCAGCCAGTCGGACAACCTGCTGGTCGGCGATGTCATCACCTTCAACGAGCAGTGGTCGTCGATCCTCGGCGTGACCCGCACGCGCATCAAGACCTTCAGCGACAACTTCGTCTGGGTCGAGTCCTTCGGCTCCGCGCCGGCCATCCAGCACTACAGCGAAAGCAAGACCTCGCCCAATATCTCGCTGCTCTACAAGCCGCAACCCTGGCTGACCACCTACGTCACCTATATCGAGGCGCTGCAGTCCGGTGGCATCGCGCCGAACACCGCCCTCAACGCCGGCCAATCCCTGGCCCCGGTGATCAGCGAGCAGTACGAGGTAGGCCTCAAGGCCAGCCTGGGTGAAACCTTGCTGACCGTAGCGCTGTTCAATATCGACAAGCCCAACGCCATCGAGAACGCCCAGAGATACTATGTCCAGGACGGGCGCCAGGAGAACAACGGCCTGGAACTGGGCCTGACCGGCAAGGTCATTCCGGAACTGACACTGATCGGCGGCCTCACCCTGCTCGACCCGGAAGTCAAGAAAGCCGCGAATACCGCCCATGAAGGCAAGAAGCCCGTCAGCGTCGCCACGCAACTGGCCAAGCTCTATGCCGAATACGACCTTGCCGCCGTACCCGGCCTGACCCTGACCGGCGGCGCCTACTACACCGGCAAGCAATATGCCGATGAGCTCAACCGGCACAGCCTGCCGTCCTTCACCACCTTCGATGCGGGCGCCCGCTACCGCCTGCCGCTGGCGGGCAACGACCTGAGCCTGCGTGCCAACATCAGTAACCTGGCCGACAAACAGTACTGGCTGAGCCGCCATTACCTGGGCGCGCCACGCACCCTGACCTTCTCGGCACAGCTTGAGTTCTGAAAGAGCAGCGGCAAGTTGCAAGCTTCAAGCGGCAAGTAAGGGCGGTGCGCATTCCCCCATGACTTGAAGCTTGTCGCTTGCGGCTTGTCGCTCCCCGGATAGCCTATGAAACCCTCCACCATCCGCCGCTGGTCCTTCGTGCATACCTGGGCCAGCCTGGTCTGCACCCTGTTCCTGCTGATGCTGGCGATCACCGGCCTGCCGCTGATCTTCCACCATGAACTGAAACACCTGCTCGGCGAAGCCCCTCGGCTGCGCGAGATGCCGGCGGATACGCCACGGCTGGACCTGCAGCGGCTGGTCGAGGCCGCCGAGCTCCAGCGCCCCGACGAAGTGGTGCAATACCTGGGCTGGGACGACGAGGACGCAAACGCGCTGACGGTGATCATGGCCGCCAGCGCCGGCACCGAGCCGAACGCGTCGCACACCTTCGGCCTGGATGCGCGCAGCGGCGAAGCCTTCGGGATGCCCTCGGCCAATGGCGGCCTGATGATGTTCTTCCTGCGCATGCATGTAGACATGTACGCCGGGCTGCCGGGCAAGCTGCTGCTGGCCTTCATGGGTCTGCTGTTCGTGCTTGCGATCGTCTCCGGGGTGGTGCTCTACGCCCCCTTCATGCGCAGGCTGCAGTTCGCCGAAGTGCGCCGGCACAAACCGCACCGCACACGCTGGCTGGACCTGCACAACCTGATCGGCATCGTCACCCTGAGCTGGGCGCTGGTGGTCGGCATCACCGGCGTGGTCAGCGCCTGCGCCGACCTGCTGATCTCGGCCTGGCGCAACGAATCCCTGGCCGCGCTGGTCGAGCCCTACCGCGACGCCCCGCCCCTGCAACACCGCGCCCCAGCCAGCGACCTGCTGCGCATCGCCGAAACCGCAGCCCCCGGCATGCAGGCGGACTTCATCGCCTTCCCCGGCACGCGCTTTTCCAGCGAGCACCACTACAGCGTGTTCATGAAAGGCAGCAGCCACCTGACCTCGCACCTGTGGACGCCGGTGCTGATCGACGCCGCCACACTGGAAGTGACCGCCGTCGGCGAGCGCCCCTGGTACATGGACATGCTGTCGATGTCGCAACCCCTGCACTTCGGCGACTACGGCGGCAGGCCGATGCAGATCCTCTGGGCCGCGCTCGACCTGCTGACCATCGTCGTGCTCGGCAGCGGCCTCTACCTGTGGTGGAAGCGCCGGGGCAAGGGCCGGGAGGTCAAGCCATGAAGCACTGGCGCCGCCCGACCTTCCGCCTGCCGGCGCTGATCGCCCTGCTGGGCTTCGCCGGGCTGGTCACCGCCCTGCTCGGCGACGGCTGGTGGGATGCCCTGGCCTGGATCGGCCTGGGCATCCCGGCCATGCTGGGAACCCTGGCGCTGCTTGCGCGTCGCCGATAGGGTCTGCTCAAAGTCTTATGATCCAAGACGGCGCACCCTGCATAGGCCTGACAACCGGCATCGTCACGTATGAACAGGTTCCAGGCACAGCCTAGCAGTCCGGCTGCCCCGCCGTGTACTTGCGCGCCGGGTCGATGGCGGCCTGCAACTGCCCGATCAGCTTGCTGCCGATCAACAGCGGATACTCGAAATGGGAACGATCGGTCAGATTGACCTCGGCCTGGTACAGGCGGTCGGCGATGCAGATTTCCATATCGACCAGTGGCCGTACCGCAACGCCCGGCTTGCCCCCGCCCTCCTCGGCGCGGCCCTTGATCTCGCTGACACCCGCCAGGCGGCGCTCATGCAGCCGATCATCCGCGCCATCGACGGCCAGGCGGAAGCGCACCCACTGTTCCCCTTCCCGCTCGAAGCGCTCGATATCCCGCGCCGATAGCGAAGCGGTTTCCGCCCCCGTATCCATCTTCGCCTTCAGGGTCTGGCCGAGGTCTTCGAGACGGATATGTTCATAGCGCCCGTAGAGCGTCGGCTCCTGGGCGAAAGCCGGCGTACAGAACACACCGGCAAGCAGTAAAAAGCGCAGCAAAAGCATTCCCCTCTGTGGATGGCACTCGGCAACTGGGACTTCGAATGGCAGCTTTTCGTTCAACATCATGCTGTTATCATCGACAAACCCTTGGCTGAAGGAGTCCTTGATGGGGCATCTGCTTACCGGGCTGGCCGTTCTCGTGCTGCTGGCGCTCAATACACTGGTCCTGATCGGGCCACTCATGCTGCTGGCACTGCTCAAGCTGTTGCCGATCCCACGCCTGCGCAGGCTCTGCTCGAGCGGCGTGGCCTGGTTCGCGGAAACCTGGGCACAGATCGACAAGGCCATCTTCGCCCTGCTGATTCCCACCGTCTGGGATATTCGCGGCGCCGAGCAACTGCGCCGCGACACTTCCTACCTGGTAATCAGCAACCACCAGTCCTGGGTGGACATTCCCGCACTGATCGAGGCGTTCAACCGCAAGGCGCCCTTCTTCAAGTTCTTCCTCAAGCAGGAACTGATCTGGGTACCCTTCCTCGGGCTGGCCTTCTGGGCGCTCGACTACCCCTTCATGAAGCGCTACTCCAAGGCCTTCCTGGAGCGCAACCCGCACATGAAGGGCAAGGACCTGGAAATCACCCGCCACGCCTGCGAGAAATTCCGCGACATACCGGTCAGCGTGGTCAACTACCTGGAAGGCACCCGCTTCACCCAGGCCAAGCACGACCAGCAGCAATCGCCCTACCGCCACCTGCTCAAACCCAAGGCCGGCGGCGTGGCCTTCGTGCTCGCCACCCTGGGCGAACAACTCGACGCCATCCTCGACGTCACGGTGGTCTACCCCGGCAAGCGCGTGCCCGGCTTCTGGGAACTGATCAGCGGCCAGGTGCCGCGCGTCATCGTCGACATCCGCAGCCTGCCGCTGGAACCCTCGCTGTGGCAGGGCGACTACCAGAACGACGAGCAATTCCGCCAGCGCATGCAGGAGTGGGTCAGCGCCCTGTGGCAGGACAAGGACCGGCGGATCGGGGAGCTCGGTGGGCAGGGGTAAGTGTCGATCAGAACCGCAATGGAGGGGATGCCGTGTTACGCCGCCAGGCATGAAGTATGTAGGCCCGCAATGCGCAAGGCTCGGAGGAACACGTATAGCCGGAAACGTCTCTGCACGAACCTCGGTACCTGCAGATGCGGGGAACAGGCTCGGCAGTTTCTGCCACTCCGTTCGAGATTGCGGTTCATCCCCGCATCCGCGGGGAACAGTTACTTATCCCCCTCCTCATGCCATGCCCAAGAGGCACTCCAGAAGAGCCCACTCCGAAATAACCTCTGGCGGCAAGCCTCACTTCCTCAACTGCTTGGCATTGGCGAACAACGAAGCCATCGCATTGTTCGCCGGGGCCTTGGCCTGGGGCTGGGCGGCAGCGGGCTTGCGTTCGCCGCGCGGGGCGTTGCCCTTGCCGGCGCGGGGTGTGCCTTCGATCTTCTCGCCGGGGGTGTCGCCCATGCGCATGGACAGGGCGATGCGGTTGCGCGGGATGTCCACTTCCATGACCTTGACCTTGACGATATCGCCGGCCTTGACCACTTCGTAGGGATCCTTGACGAACTTCTCCGACAGCGCGGAGATATGCACCAGACCGTCCTGGTGCACGCCGATGTCGACGAAGGCGCCGAAGTTGGTGACGTTGGTCACCACGCCCTCCAGCACCATGCCCAGCTTGAGGTCCTTGAGGGTTTCCACACCGTCCTGGAATTCGGCGGTCTTGAACTCGGGGCGCGGGTCGCGGGCGGGCTTTTCCAGTTCCTGGATGATGTCCACCACGGTCACCTGGCCGAAGCGCTCGTCGGTGAACTGCTGCGGGTCGAGGCGCTTGAGGAAGCCGGCGTCGCCGATCAGCGAGCGGATATCGCGGCCGGTGTCGGTGGCGATGCGTTGCACCAGCGGGTAGGTTTCCGGGTGCACCGCCGAGGCGTCCAGCGGGTTGTCGCCGTTCATCACGCGCAGGAAGCCGGCGGCCTGTTCGAAGGTCTTCTCACCCAGGCGCGGCACTTTCTTCAGGTCGCTGCGCGACTTGAAGGCGCCGTTGGCATCGCGGAACTGCACGATATTCTGCGCCAGGGTGCCGTTCAGGCCGGAGATGCGCGCCAGCAGCGCGGCGGAGGCCATGTTCACGTCGACGCCGACGGCGTTCACGCAGTCCTCCACCACCGCGTCCAGCGAGCGTGCCAGTTTCAGTTGGGACACGTCGTGCTGGTACTGGCCGACGCCGATGGCCTTCGGCTCGATCTTCACCAGTTCCGCCAGCGGGTCCTGCAGGCGGCGGGCGATGGACACCGCGCCACGCAGCGAGACGTCCAGCTCGGGGAATTCGCGGGCGGCCAGCTCGGAAGCGGAATAGACCGAGGCGCCGGCCTCGCTGACCATGATCTTGGTCAGCTTCAGCCCCGGTACCTTGCGGATCAGTTCAGCGGCCAGCTTGTCGGTTTCGCGGCTGGCGGTGCCGTTGCCGATGGCGATCAGGTCCACCGCGTGCTTCGCGCACAGCTTCGCCAGCACCGCCAGGGTGCCGTCCCAGTCGTTGCGCGGCGCGTGCGGGTAGACGGTGGCGGTGTCCAGCAGCTTGCCGGTGGCGTCCACCACCGCCACCTTGCAGCCGGTGCGCAGGCCGGGGTCGAGGCCGAGGGTGGCGCGCGGGCCGGCCGGCGCGGCCAGCAGCAGGTCATGCAGGTTGCGCGCGAAGACGCTGATCGCGTCGTCCTCGGCCTTGTCGCGCAGTTCACCGAACAGGTCGGTTTCCAGGTGGGTATAGAGCTTGACCTTCCAGGTCCAGCGCACCACTTCGGCCAGCCATTTGTCGGCGGCACGGCCCTGCTGGCGGATGCCGAAGCGCTCGGCGATCATGCCCTCCGCCGGGTGCGCGGTGCCGGGCAACTCCTCGCCGACCTTCAGGCTGGCGGACAGGATGCCCTCGTTACGCCCGCGGAAAATCGCCAGGGCACGGTGCGACGGCGCGCTCTTGAGCGGCTCGTCATGCTCGAAGTAATCGCTGAACTTGGCCCCTTCCTGCTCCTTGCCCGGCACCAGGCGGGCGCTCAGGGTGGCGTGCTCCTTGAGGAAGCCACGCAGCCTGGCAAGCAGTTCGGCATCCTCGGCGAAGCGCTCCATCAGGATGTACTTGGCGCCTTCCAGCACCGCCTTGATATCGGCTAAGCCTTTCTCGGCATCGACGAAGCGTTCGGCTTCGCCCTCGGGCGCCAGGGTCGGGTCGGCGAACAGCGCATCGGCCAGTTCGCCGAGACCGGCTTCCAGGGCGATCTGGCCCTTGGTGCGGCGCTTCTGCTTGTAGGGCAGGTAGAGGTCTTCCAGGCGGGTCTTGGTGTCCGCCAGGTCGATCTCGCGCTTGAGTTCCTGGGTCAGCTTGCCCTGCTCCTCGATACTGGAGAGGATCGAGGCGCGGCGCTCGTCCAGCTCGCGCAGGTAGCGCAGGCGCTCTTCCAGGTTGCGCAACTGGGTATCGTCGAGGCTGCCGGTGACTTCCTTGCGGTAACGGGCGATGAACGGCACGGTGGAGCCTTCATCGAGCAGGGCCACGGCGGCGGCCACCTGTTGCGGGCGTACACCCAGTTCTTCGGCAATACGGGAGTTGATGCTGTCCATGAATATACCTGGGTCAGTCAAGCCAAGCAGGCCGTGCCTGCGCGAAAGGCCGGCATTATAAGCAGTGCCCGGCCCCGGGCCACAAGCGGCCGGCGATGAGGCCGCTGGCCCGCGGGGAAAAATCTGCTAACAATGGCTGCCCATGCCGGTCGGATGCCTGGGCCATAATGCGTCACCATCATTCAGGAAGTTGCCATGAGTAGCACTGCGCAAGCCAGCGAAGGCGAAAAAATCCTTATCGTCGATGACGATGCCCGCCTCAGGCGCCTGCTCGAACGCTTTCTCGCCGAGCAGGGCTACCGTGTACGCACCGTGGAAAGCGCCGAGCAGATGGACCGCCTGCTGGCCCGCGAACTGTTCCAACTGGTGGTGCTCGACCTGATGATGCCTGGCGAGGACGGCCTGTCCGCCTGTCGCCGCCTGCGCGAATCGAACAACCAGGTGCCGATCATCATGCTCACCGCCAAGGGCGACGAGGCCAGCCGTATCCAGGGCCTGGAGCAGGGCGCCGACGACTACCTGGCCAAGCCCTTCAACCCGCGCGAACTGCTGGCGCGCATCCGCGCCGTGCTGCGCCGCCAGGCGCCGGTGGTGCCCGGCGCACCGGGTAGCGAGGACGAGACGGTCACCTTCGGCGACTACCAGTTGTTCCTCGCCACCCGCGAGCTGAAAAAGGGCGATGAAATCCACATGCTCACCACCGGTGAGTTCGCCGTGCTCAAGGCCCTGGTGCAGCATGCCCGCGAGCCACTGACCCGCGACAAGCTGATGAACCTGGCCCGTGGCCGCGAGTGGGACGCCCTGGAGCGCTCCATCGACGTGCAGATTTCGCGCCTGCGCCGGCTGATCGAGCCGGACCCGTCCAAGCCACGCTATATCCAGACGGTCTGGGGCGTCGGCTACGTGTTCGTGCCGGACGGCAGCAAATAGTGAAGCCGATAGAAGCGCTGAAGGCCAGAGGCTGCACGATGGCGCTTTTTCGTCCAGCCCCCAGCCTCTAGCGCTCTTGTCGGCTTTTGATCTATGAAAACCCCGGTCTGGTTCCCGCAGAGCTTCTTCGCCCGCACCCTTTGGATGGTGCTGATCGTCGTGCTCTTCTCCAAGGTGCTGACGCTGGTCTACCTGATGGCCAACGAGGACGTGCTGGTCGATCGCCAGTACAGCCACGGCGCGGCCCTGACCTTGCGCGCCTACTGGGCGGCGGACGAGGCGACCCGTGTCCATATCGGCCAGGTGGCCGATCTGCGCCCGGTGGCCGAGCGCGACGTGCCGCCGGATGAATACCACTGGCCCTACTCGGACATCTTCCAGCGCCAGATGCAGGCCGAGCTGGGCGAGGACACCAAGGTGCGGGTCCGCACCCATCCAGCGCCGGCGATCTGGGTGCTGGCGCCGGGCCTCGGGCCAAGCTGGGTGCAAGTGCCGCTGTATGCCTACCCGCTGCGCGGCCAGCGCATCTGGAGCGTGCTCGGCTGGTTCCTCGGCATCGGCCTGCTGTCCACCGGCGCCGCCTGGATTTTCGTCAGCCAGCTCAACCTGCCGCTCAAGCGCCTGGTCTACGCCGCGCGGCAGATCGGCCAGGGGCGCAATGTACGCCTGCCGGTGAGCGATACGCCGAGCGAGATGACCGAACTCTACCGCGCCTTCAACCAGATGGCCGAGGACGTGCAGCAGGCCGGGCGCGAGCGCGAGCTGATGCTGGCCGGGGTTTCCCACGACCTGCGCACGCCCTTGACGCGCCTGCGCCTGTCGCTGGAGTTGCTCGACAACGACTCCGAGCTGACCGACGACATGGTGCGCGATATCGAGGACATGAACGCCATCCTCGACCAATTCCTCGCCTTTATCCGCGATGGCCGCGACGAACAGGTGGAAAACACCGACCTCGCCGCCCTGATCCGCGAAGTGGTGGCCCCCTATAACCAGCAGGAAGAAACCGTGCGCCTGTGCCTGCAACCCATGCCGGTGTTCGCCCTGCGCCGCGTGTCGATCAAGCGCCTGCTGGTCAACCTGATCGAGAACGCCCTGCGCTATGGCGGCAATGGCGTGGAAGTGGCCGCCTACCTGTCCGGCGACCAGCACGCGCCCTATGTGGTGCTCAGCGTGCTGGACCGTGGCACCGGCATCGCCCCGGAAGAGATCGGCGAGATATTCAACCCCTTCATCCGCGGCGACCGCGCCCGCGGCGGTCAGGGCACCGGGCTCGGCCTGGCCATCGTCAAGCGCATCGCTTCGCAGCATGGCGGCATCGTCGAGCTGCGCAACCGCAAGGGCGGCGGCCTGGAAGCCCGCGTCAGCCTGCCCCTGGGCCTGCTGTTGCCACGGGATGCCGGCAAGGGTGCCGAGCCCAGTAACACCCCCGCCCTTACTTGAAGCTTGCAGCCGCTCTCAGCCCTTGCCGCGGGTACGGGTCAGGTTGGGGCCGGCGTGCTTTTCCAGGTGTTCGATGATCAACCCGGCGACATCCTTGCCGGTGGTTTCCTCGATCCCGGCCAGCCCCGGCGACGAGTTGACCTCCATCACCAGCGGGCCATGGTTGGAGCGCAGGATATCCACGCCGGCCACCGACAGCCCCATCACCTTTGCCGCGCGAATCGCCGTCATGCGCTCCTCCGGGGTGATCTTGATCAGGCTGGCGCTGCCACCCCGGTGCAGGTTGGAGCGGAATTCGCCGGGCTTGGCCTGGCGCTTCATCGAGGCGATGACCCGGTCGCCGACCACGAAGCAGCGGATATCGGCGCCACCGGCCTCGCGGATGTACTCCTGCACCATGATGTCCTGCTTCAGCCCCATGAAAGCCTCGATCACCGATTCGGCGGCCTTCTCCGTCTCACACAGCACCACGCCGATGCCCTGGGTGCCCTCCAGCACCTTGATCACCAGCGGCGCGCCATTGACCATGCGGATCAGGTCGGGGATATCGTCCGGCGAATGCGCGAAGCCGGTCACCGGCAGGCCGATGCCACGCCGCGACAGCAGTTGCAGCGCGCGCAGCTTGTCCCGCGAGCGGGCGATGGCCACCGACTCGTTGAGCGGGAACACCCCCATCATCTCGAACTGGCGCAGCACCGCGCAGCCATAGAAAGTCACCGAGGCGCCGATGCGCGGGATCACCGCATCGAACCCCTCCAGGGGCCGCCCCCGGTAGTGGATCTGCGGCTTGTGGCTGGCGATGTTCATATAGGCGCGCAGGGTATCTATCACCTGCATTTCATGCCCGCGCTGCTGGCCGGCTTCGACCAGGCGACGAGTGGAATACAGGCGCGGATTGCGCGACAGCACGGCGATTTTCATTGGGCACCGGGAAGAGTGAGGGTCTGGGGTTTTTTCTGTACGTATTTGCGTGACGGATCGATCAGCCAATGCCCATCGGTCAGTGCCAGGGAACCCAGCAGCAACCGGTAGCGCATGTGTTTGCGGCAGGTCAGGGTGAACTCCACCGGCCATACGTGGCTACCCAATGCCAGCCGGGTACGCACCACGTAGCGGGCCTGGGTCTGGCCATTGGAACTGCGGATGGTCTTGCGTGCGAGTACCCTGGCCTCGCAGCGATGACGCCGCTGTACCAGCGTGCCGAAGTGCGCATCGAAACGCACCCAACGCTCCCCCTCGCGCTCGAACTCGACGATATCGGTGGCATGCAGGGCTGAAGTACGCGCCCCGGTGTCGATCTTGGCGCGCAGCCCGACGACACCCAGGTCCGGTAGCGCGACCCACTCGCGCAGCCCGATCGTAGAATGGCTTTTCAACGGTCATGCCTCTGGGATTTGCGCGAATTCTAGCAGGCCATTGCGACAAACTCGCCTACCCGACGAAGACGCGCCATGCACGGCAAAGCGCCGAAAAGAGCGCGGGAAGGCTCGAGGCTGGACGAAAGAACATGCCAACCGGTGTTTTTCGTCCAGCTTTCCAGCCGCCAGCGCTTTTGTCGCATGAAATCCCGGCCCATGGCGGTGGAGGCTGGGTGATAGTGTGCCGCCGCGTTGTGGGCGGATTGGCAATCCAGTCGCCGCCCCCAGCAGAAACGCCACCTGCCAGGCTCACTCAGTGGGCGCCTGCGACACCTCGGCAGGCGCTGCCGGTTCGGCCGGAGCCTGGGCGAACATCCCGGTACTCCAGGCGTAATAACCCAGCCCTGCCACCAGCGACAGCGCCAGCACCCAGGGCCAGAGCCGTGGCTTCTCGGCGTAGGGATCACGCAGCGCCCGGTCGCTGTCCGACGGCAAGACCGCCATCTGCGTGAGTGCGGTGCCGAAGGGAATACTGATACGCGCCTGGGCATTCACGGCCCAGCCGTTGCCGTCGAGAATCGGCCCCAGGCTGCGGCGGCGCAGCTTGAACCAGGCCAGCAGCATGGACGGCCCGGAGATGGCCAGCAATACACCGAGCAACAGCAGCGGGACCTGCCACCAGGCCAGTGACAGGATGCCTGTGACCACCGCCGCCAGGGCCGTACCCAGGGCACCGATCGCCAGGCCGATGGCGGCGAAGATACCGGCGAACCTGGCGATGTCGAAGGCTGGTGGCGCTGCCGACGCCGCGCCGGCGGTATCCTCGAGCGTACCCGCCGCCTTGCTGACCATGTCGGCATCGCGGCTGCTGGCCAGTTTCTGGACCTGCTCGGAAACCAGGTTGGAAATGCGCCGGTACGGCGACCAGAAGGCTTCGCGAATGCTGATGGCGTTCTGCATCAGCTTGACCACGGTGGCATCCCAATCGTTGCCGGCCCGATCGTAGAACAGCCCATGGCGCCCCGCCTGCAGATCGCCTTCCGTACCGGCGGTCACCGCCGCCACGATATTCAGGGTTTCCTTGCCGCGCACCGGCTCGCCACGGCGCGTGCAAGTGCAATAAAGCAGGAAGCAGTCACTGGCGGCGGCCACTTTGGCATGTGCCTCGATATCATCGACCTCCACCACCAGGTCGCAGCTTTTGCCGTCGATATAGAGAGTGCCGGCCTGGAACACCGCCTTGTCCTGCCGGGAATAGAAGCACTGGAACGAGACGAAGTTGCGCAACAGCCGCAGCAGGCCATGGCGCAGGCGGATCAGCTTGTCCAGTTCGACCAGCCCATCGGCGGCCTCAGCGACCGCCTTGTCCGCTTCGACCAGCGCCAGCAGCCGGGCCTCGACACCCTGGTCCACCAGTTCGAGGATTCGCTCCCGTGCCAGCACCCCGGCAATCGCAGGCTGCGGCGCCTCGGCCTGCCAGGCCAGGTAGTCGCCGCACAATGCCAGCAGATGCCGCCACTGCGCGGACGACAGGCTGTCCTGCTCACCGTAGATCGGCCTCACCACACGCTCTTGCAGTTCGTCGATGGCGCTCTGCCAGGCCGGATTGAGGCCTTTCCCCAGCGGCAACCGATCCCCATGCTGGATCACCGCCAGCGGTAGCCCGGCCAATTCGCCGGCATCGGCCAGGGACAGCGAAGCCAGGCGCACCAGTTCTTCTTCCTGGGCATTCATCAGCACGGCCGCGCGCGGATCGAATTCGGCCATGGCGACGCGGGTGAAGTAGTCATCGACCTTGCCGCGCACCGCACTCAGGGCTTCGACAGCCGCCCCGGTGCCCTCGCCGAAGACCTCCAGCCCCTGCTCCACAGCGCGTGCCTGCCAGGCGTGCAACTGCCGCGCCTGTTCGAAGAAGGCGGCAATCTGCTCCTCGCCAATCGCCGCCTCGCCACTGCGATCGGTCTCCGCGCCCAGGCAAGCGATGATATCGGCGATGGCCGCCTGCAATTCGGCATCAGGGCTCAGGGCCGCCGGGACCAGCCCATCGCCGTTGTATTCGTGAGGCGGGAACAGCAATGCCAGGTCGTCGGTATCGGCCAGGGCCAGGCTGTCGTCCGTGGGCCGCCCCAGCACATCGAGCAAGCGCTGGGCGGCCAGGCGCAGCCGCGTGCCTTCGGCATCCCCGGTCAGCGACTGCAACCGTAGCGGCCCCTCCTGGAACAGCACCCCGGGATCTGCCAGGCGCGCCAGGGTCCAATCCACCACATCGAGTATTTCCGGGGCACGGATGCGCCCATCCCGGTTCAGGTCGATGTAGTCCAGCATGCGCCGGTCCAGTTCCAGGTCGCTGACCGGGCAGGCCAGGCTGGCCCAGAGCTTCTGGTCCAGCCCACGCAGGGCCGCCAGGTCCGCCGGGGTTTCCAGTTGCACCTGGTCGAAACCGCCGGCACGGAAAAAACGCCAGCGATGCGCGAGTGTCTGTGTCATTTACGAAACATCCTTTCTTTGCCGCCCACGACCGATTGCCACGGCGATAGCCCTCGGCAACGGGCAAGGCACGTTGCGAGAACGCTTCCGACGTGTAGAGAAACTCAAGAGCAAGGGTGTGTAGCGAATCAGGGTGCCAGCCAGGCCGGCGCTATCGGCCACAAGTGTAACCCGGGTGATGTGAGCAGGCGAGAATGTCCGGGAGCTTGCCGGGTGTTCCGGCCATGCCGTCATCCGCGTCGATAGAGGTGTCGCTGGGCGAAAACCGGCAGGCAACCAGCGTTTCCCGTCCAGCCTCCAGCTTTACCGCGCACGCCTCGAGGCGATTCGGCGTATGTCGCAATCGCCCCGTCAATCCTCGCCCGGTGCGGGCTGCAAGCGAGCGAGCTGGGCGCGCCCCACCTCGATGATCACCCGCGCCAGCTCGTGGCTTTCCCCGCTCTCGGCCAGGCCCTTGGCAATGCGCCAGCACTGCTGGCCGATATCCGCCGCGGAACTGGCGCCAGCGGCATCGTTGGCCATGATGAACAGGCAGGCCCAGCCAAGGAACTCCGGATTATCCAGAAACCAGCCCGGCACAGCGTTATCGGCGCCTTCGTCTTGATTGCTGCCAAAGGCGAGGGTGATGGGTGACATGCCTGCGGCTCCCGCGATCTGTTCCAGTCGATCGAGCGTCGGGTAGGTCTCGCCCGACAGATAACTACGCAGCGTTGCTTCTGACAGTTTGCATTCGCGAGAAAATCCACGCAAGCTGCTTGAACCGATAGCCAGCCTGAGGCGCTCGGAGAAACCATCAAGAACACCTTTAAGATCGGGCGACCCAGGTATTTTGGAACATTCCTCGACCTTTTTGCTGTCAATCATTTTATCGTCCCGCACTAGGGAATAAATTCGCGAATGGCGTAAAAGACACGGATATGCGAATTTATTTATTGATCCG
The DNA here is from genome assembly GCF_004327335.1 of Stutzerimonas kirkiae. Classification (GTDB taxonomy): domain Bacteria; phylum Pseudomonadota; class Gammaproteobacteria; order Pseudomonadales; family Pseudomonadaceae; genus Stutzerimonas; species Stutzerimonas kirkiae. Next base: position 22,425 of record NZ_QJUO01000001.1, read on the forward strand.
CGTTTATTTATTTCGTACCCTGCGATACGCTAATCACATGCCACCAATGATATTCAGGCAACGACAGCGGGCATTCGATCATTGCCGGACGCCATTACAAGGCAATTTTCCAAGCGGGCCAGTTTATGCAGCACAGCTCACAGGCTGCGTACCCCCGTATTCGGCAACGGACAATTCTAGCGGCATCGGCGTGGCGATACATCGGCAGATGCATGAAGTCAGCTCAACGCGCTCGCCGCGCATCAAGGGAAAGCATGCGCAACAACCAGCCCATCACGGACAATGAGGTGGACTTCGCGCATCACGCGCGCCTGATCACGACCACCGACCTGCAAGGTAACATCACCTTCGCCAACGAAGACTTCGTCGCCGTCTCGGGCTTCAGCCGCCAGGAACTGGTCGGCCAGCCGCACAACATCATCCGTCACCCGGACATGCCCGCCGCCGCCTTCGCGGATATGTGGCAGGCATTGCGGGCCGGCAGGTCGTGGCGCGGCCTGGTCAAGAACCGTTGCAAGAACGGCGACTTCTACTGGGTGGACGCCTATGTCACCCCGATCATGCGCAATGGCGAAACCATCGAATACCAGTCGGTACGTACCCGCCCAGCCACGGCGGCGCGCCAGCGCGCCGACAGGCTCTACCCGGCCTGGCGCCAGGGGCGCCTGCCCTGGCACCTGCGCCATCGGCCGCAACCCTGGGCCAGGCGCCTGTTGCTGCTGAGCGTCCTGCCCCTGCTGGGGTTGGCGGCACTGGCACTCTCGCACGACCAGCCGGGGCTGGGCGCTATCACCATCGCCCTGGCCATCGCCAGCGGCGCCTTCACCCGGTACATGCTGGAACCGCTGCGCGGGCTGGCACGCACGTGCCGCATCCAGGCGCGACACCCACTGCTGACCTACCTCTATAAAGGGCGCCGCGACGAATGGGGCGACATCGGACAGGCGCTCGACGACAGCCATGCACAGATGAGCGCCATCGTTTCCCGCCTGCAGAACACCTGCCATTACCTGCAGCGATCCCGGGACCGCAGCGATGATTTCCTGCGACAGTCCAACCAGGCGATCCAGGGCCAGGGCCAGGACGTGCAACAAATCGCCGAAGCCATGCAGCGACTGCTGGACAGCCAGCAGCAGGTACTGGAAGCCTCGGCGCGCAGCGCCGAGACATCCAGCGACTCGCGCCAGGCCACCCTGCGCGGACGCGAGCAACTGGACCACATGGTACAGGCTATCGGCTCGCTGGCAGGCTCCCTGCATGGTGCGCGGGAAACCACCGATGCACTGGCCAGGCGCAGCGAGGGCATCGTCAAGGTGATCGACGTGATCACCGCCGTCGCCGAACAGACCAACCTGCTTGCGCTCAACGCGGCCATCGAGGCGGCACGCGCCGGCGAGGCCGGCCGGGGCTTCGCCGTGGTGGCCGACGAGGTACGCGCCCTGGCCCGCCGCACCCATGACTCGACCCGGGAAATCCGCGAGATCGTCCTCGGCCTGGAAGATGACACCCAGGCTTGCGTGACGGCCATTTCCAACGGAGTGGAAGCCTCCACGCAGACCGTCGAACTGGCACGGGAAACCGACCAGTCGCTGGGCCTGATCCTCGACACCATCGGCCATATCCATCAACTGGCCAGCGCCGTCGACCAGGCCACCCACGAGCAGGCCGCAATCAGCCAGCAGACCGACCAGCAGATGCAGACCCTGCGCGGCAGCGCGCAGAACGCCGTCGAGGCCAGCCGGGAAGCGGGACGCGAGGCCGACCGACTCGGCTGGCAGGTGGACAACCTGAACGCCCTGGCCGAACACTTCAACCGCCAGTTGCAACGCACCGATGGTTGACAGACGAGAGCGCCAGCACGGCGACGGCACGCCTGCGGATATCCACCGGCAAATGCTGGAGCAGGGTATCGAACAGAGCATCGACGCAGTCGTGGCCATCGACGCGCACAACCGCGTCAGCCACTTCAACGCCGCCGCCGAATGCCTCTGGGGCTATTCGCGGGAACAGGTGCTGGGCCGCAACGTCAGCATGCTGGTGCCGCCGGAACTGCATGGCCAGCACGATGGCTACATCGACAACAACCGCAGGACCGGCCTCAACAAGATCGTCGGCACCAGCCGCGAAGTACCGGTGATCCGCCAGGATGGCGAAAGACGCTGGGCGCTGATGTCCATTTCACGCATCGAAGTCTCCGACCTGGTGCTCTACAGCGCGGTACTGCGCGATGTGACCGAACAGCGCCACATGCGCGAGGAATTGCGCCTGCTGTCACTGGCGACCCATGAGACGGGTAACGCCGTGATCATCTTCGACGAGCGGCAACGTATCCGCTATCTGAACCGGGGCTGCGCGAAGCTCCTGGGTTGGCACGCCCAAACCCGCCTGGGCGAGGACTTTCTCGACAGCCTGCTGCGCGACTCGCCGCTGCAGGAGCAGGCCGCTGGCCTGCGGGCACAACTGGAACAGGGCCTGCAACAGGACATTCTGCTGCGCGACAGCAACGGCAGGCCCCTGTGGTGCGCCCTGGTGGTCAACGGTATCCGTGACGCACGGGGCGGCTTCCAGCATGGCGTGGCCGTACTCACGGAGATTACCCAGGCCAAGATGTACGAGGTACTGCAACTGAAGGTCATGGACGCCCTGCTGCAGGAAACCGAACCGCACCAGGTGCTCGACCTGCTGTGCCAAGAGGCCCATCACCTGGCCCCGGACCTGGCCCTGGCAATCGTTCGCCGGCACCCCGGACATACGCTCGAGGTGCTGGCCAGTTGCGGTCTTTCCGCGGAACTGACGGAGGCACTGGAGCGGCTGGAGGACGGAGCACTGGGTACGCTCCACGGCGGCCAGACCCGACTGTGGCAGCAGGAACGGCCCGACCTGGGGCTTGGCCCCACACTGGTCAGGCAGATCGCCCTGCACAAGGATTACCACGAACTGCTGCTGAGCTTCCAGGCCGCGCCAGCGCAGGAAAACCCGTTCCACACACACCTGGAGGGCCTGTGCGTCCACCTGGCCCGGCTGACGCTGGAGCGTGCCCAGGCGCAGACCCATATCCGCCAACTGGCCTTCTACGACCCGCTGACCGGACTGCCCAACCGCGCCCAGCTCAACCTGCATGCCAATACGCTGCTGGCCAGCGCCCGCAACACTGCAAAGCCCCTTGCGGTGCTGTTCATCGACCTGGACCATTTCAAGCAGGTCAACGATTCCCTCGGGCATGCCGCCGGCGACGACCTGCTGTGCGCGATCGCCCGCCGCCTGCGTGACAGCCTGCGCGAAGACGACACCCTGGCGCGCCTTTCCGGCGACGAATTCATCGCCATCCTCGGCCAGACATCCAGCCGCCAGGCGGCCGATACCGCCGAGCGGCTGTTGCAGGCGATCAGCCAGCCACTGGCGATCGTCGGGCAATCCCTGTCGCCCAGCGCCAGCATCGGTATCAGCCTCTACCCCGGCGATGGAGAAGACCTGCCAAGCCTGCTGCGGCATGCCGACCAGGCCATGTACCAGGCCAAGAAAGCCCGGCGCGGCAGCTTCGGATTCTTCCAGGCCGAACTCGACCGCCAGGCCCGCGAGCGCCTCAAGCTGGAGCAGGAGCTGCACCAGGCGCTGAAGGATGGCCAGCTACAATTGCATTACCAGCCCCAGCTCGAGCTGGAAAGCCTGCGCGTGCGCGGGGTCGAGGCACTGTTGCGCTGGCAGCATGAGCGACTGGGCATACTCTCCCCCGCCCGCTTCATCCCACTGGCCGAAGAGTGCGGCCTGATCATCCGGATCGGCCACTGGGTGCTGAATGAAGCCTGCCGGCAGATGGCGGACTGGCGCCGGCGCGGCATCGAGATCCCCAACATCTCCATCAACCTCTCCGCCCAGGACTTCCACCAGCGCGACCTGTCCCTGATACTCGGCAGCGCCCTGCAGCAGCATGCGCTGTGCAGCGGCGACATGACCCTGGAACTGACCGAAAGCCTGCTGATCGACGGCCACCCGGTCACCCTGGAAAATCTCGACACCCTGCAGACTTGCGGCATCCGCCTGGCGATGGACGATTTCGGCACCGGCTACTCCAGCCTCGGCTACCTGCGGCGCCTGCCGGTACGCGAACTGAAACTCGACCGGCTGTTCGTCTGCGACCTGGAACAGGACGACGAAGCCCGCGCCCTGACCCAGGCCGTCATCCACATCGGCGACAGCCTGGGCCTGGATGTCATCGCCGAGGGCGTGGAAACCCCGCGCCAGATGCAGATATTGCAGCAACAGGGCTATCGCTTCGCCCAGGGCTACCTGTTCGCCCCCGCGCTCCCCCCCGAAGAGCTGGAGAGCTGGCTGAGCAGCCACAAGCTTGAAGCCTGAAGCTCAAGAACCTATGTCCGCCCGTGCCGCTCGACCACCATCGCATCGATGGCGCCGAGCACTTCGGCGCTGGCCAGCTCGGCCTCGCGCATCGCCACCATCATGCGTTCGCACACCTTGGGGTCGCGTTCCCAGTCCTGCTCCAGCAAAGCCAGCACCTCATGCACCCGTTCGTGCACCCGCTGGTTGGGCTTGTCCATGCTGCGGAAGGCTTCGGTACCGGAAAAACGCGCGCGCCCGGTGCCCTCGTGGTACCAGCGGCCGAGTTCGGAGGAGTTCGCATCCTGGCGCGCCACCGCGGCCACCGCGTCTTCGCCGTTGCCCTCGATCGCGGTGTAGGCGTTCTGCATGTACAACACATGATCGAGCTTGGCCAGCGAGGCATCGGCCAGGTCCTTGGCACGGGCGAGCAGGCCCAGGGTGCACTCGGTCGACTCGGCGAAGCGCAGGAAACGCGCGCGGAATTCGCTGACCTGCCCGGCCGCGGCAACCGATACGTCGCTGGCCTGGCCGGTCTGCTCGATCATGCCGCCCACCCGTCCACGCAGGCTCTCGATGATCGTGCCGACTTCGGTCGCCGCGCTCTTGGTACGCTCCGCCAGCTTGCGCACCTCATCGGCCACCACGGCGAAACCACGCCCATGTTCGCCTGCGCGCGCGGCCTCGATGGCGGCATTGAGCGCCAGCAGGTTGGTCTGGTCGGAAATCTCCGCGATGATCAGGATGGTGCGGTCGATATGGCGACTGGCATCCCCCAGCTCCTCGGCCGCCTGGCGCATCTGCGTCATGCGCTCGCCGATGCCTTCCAGGGCGCTGCCGATGGCCTCGGTGGTCTGCCGGCTTTCACGTGCGGCGCTGAGGTTGTCATCGGCGATCCGGGTGACCTCGTCCATTTCCCGGCTCACCGAGCTGAGATCGGCCTGGTTGCCCTGCAGGTTGCCGAGCAGCTTGCTCATGTTGAGCCCGTGCATACCGGAACTGAGGCGGTTGCGCGCGATGTAGTGCGCGTTGTCCTCCATCGCCTGCAGGGCCTCGTTGATACGCTGCAGGGAGTCGGCGAACTGCCCCGGCATCGCGCCGTCCAGCGCCCGGCGATGGTATTCGCCGCCGGCAGCGCGGGTAAAACAGGTGTTCACTTCCTTGAAGTAGGTTTCCACCAGGTCGAACATTTCGTTCAGTTCCCAGGCCACCAGCCCGATCTCGCCCAGCTTGGCCGTACGTGTGACGCGCTGGTGCAACCGTCCCTGGCGCCCTTCGTGGAGCACCTGGCGCATGACCCTCAAGGTCTCCAGCGGACGGCGGAACTGCTGCAGGGTGAACAGGGCGAACAGCGCCGTCGCCAGCGGAAAGACGACATGCAGATAGCTGAATCCGCTGCGCAGGCTTTCGATCACTGCCAACGCGGCAATGGCTATCCAGAAGACCGCGCAGGCGACGGCGAAGCGCCGCGCAAGAAACAGAGAGTGCCGGCTGAGGTGGTGCTGGCCGGATTCCACGGTGTGTCGCATGATGCGCTCCTCAACCCAACTGCAAGGCAAGAACGAAACGTTCGTAGGATTGCTGCCCCAGGCGCTCGGCAAGATAGGCGCGGGAAGCCTCGATGGCCCGGGCCGGGCCGGCATTGCTCTCGACCGCGAGCATATCCGCGTACAGGGCCTGGATCGTCGCCACACCTCTGGCCGACGGCCTGCGTCGCACGGAAAAATAGCCCACCACCTTCCCGCCCGGCTCCTGGTCCGGCGTGACATTGGCGAACACCCAGTAATGATCGCCGTTGGCCGTCAGGTTCTGGATAAAACCGAAGAACTCCTGCCCGGACTTGAGGGTTTCCCACATCATGTGGAACACCCCGCGCGGCATCTGCGGATGGCGGACGATATTGTGCTGGATCCCCAGCAGGTCAGGCTCGGCGAAGTCGGAAATACGCATGAACGGCCGGTTGGCGTAGATGATGCGCCCCTTGAGGTCGGTCTTACTGATGATCTGTTCATTGTCACCGAGCCTGACCTCGCGGCCGGTCAGTGCAACCTTGCTCTTCATGTTCGCAGTTCTCTCATATGCGGCTGCCCGCAAAATACAACAAACTATGCATACATATATAGTGCAATTCGATTCCCACGGGAGATGCACTTCCCAAGAGACAACTTCCCATTGTCTTTGCAGTATCTGACAAGGAAATGACCGCGCCTGCGCTCAGGCGGGCAGACGCCCATGCGGGGACAGGGACCGATGCGACCGTGAGTGAAGCGGAAGCAGACCCTAAGGAAAGTCAGGGGAAGACTTCTTGACGTATAGCAAAACAATATCACTTCATCCGGCAGCTTCCCGCCGCGGGCTGCTCGCGCGACACGCCGCGAAAGGCCGGGGAACACACGGGAAGGCCCATATCCTCATCGGCGCAATGACCGTATGCTTTCGCTCCACGCACGCGGAGAGCGCTATCTATGGGTGAAACCGATGAGTGAAGAAGACAAGATCCGCCTGGACAAATGGCTGTGGGCCGCACGCTTTTTCAAGACCCGCGCCCTGGCCAAGACGGCCATCGAGGGCGGCAAGGTGCATTGCCGGGGTGAACGTTGCAAACCGTCCAGGGAACCGAAGATCGGCGACGAACTGCTGATCCGCAGCGGCTTCGACGAGCGCACCGTGGTCATCATCGCGCTCTCGGCAGTCCGCCGTGGCGCCCCCCAGGCCCAGCAACTCTATGAAGAAACCGCCGACAGCCTGGCCCGCCGCGAACGTGCCACGGCCTTGCGCAAGGCCGGCGCCCTCGGCTTGCAGACGGAAGGCCGGCCAACCAAGAAACAGCGGCGCCAGCTCCACCAGTTGCGCGACGGCGCGCAGTAGCCGTTCAGGGCTGGCGGAACAACGCCAGTTTCCGCACCAGGGGAATCTGCGCACCCAGCGACAGGAAAGGCCGCGCGAGCAGCTCCAGCAACCTGGCGATCTGCGCCCCCAGCGGCGTGCAATAGCCCCAGCCCAGAGCCAGCAACGCGATGGCCAGCCCGCCGACCAGGTCGTCACTCAGCCAGTGCGCCCCCGCCACCAGCCGCGGCAGCATGAACAGCGCAGCCAGGCCCAGCACCAGAACTCGCCAACGCCCCCGCGCGAACATCGCCATGAACAGCCCCCACAACAGCAGCACAGAGGCATGATCCCCCGGGAAGCTGCGGCGTGAACGGTCCTTGATCTCCAGCACCCGCTCCAGTGCCGGAAAGTGATCGCTCAGTTGATAGGCGCCCTCGAATGCCAGTGAAGGGCTGACATGCTGCCAACCCAGTGGCCCGGCCATCCGGTCGAACAGCACGCGAATGACCAGCAGCACCAGCAGCAGAGCCAGGAACGTGAACAGCGCGGCCCGCACCTGGATCGACTCGAACACCGCGCCATGGTGAATCAGCAAGACCAGCATCACGGCGCCCACCAGGATATCGGACAAGCGGGTGCTGGCTAGCGCCCAGCCCCCGTCCCACAAGTTCGAATGCCCCAGAGAGCCGTTCAGCCACTGGAAGACGGCGGCATCCAGTTGGTCCCAGCCGGCCCGGCTCGGCCCCCATAGCCAACTGGCCATCAGCACAATGGCGGCGAGATGGCAGAACAACAGGGGCTTGGCGCGCCAGCGCGCCACGGGAAACAGGGTAGACACGGAAACTCCAACGCATGGGCATGCGAACTCAGCGAAGACGGAAGCCCCCCGATACACGAGGCGAAGCGACCCTATCCGCCACAGCAGCAGGCCGCCAGCACAAAACGAAGTTCATTCAGCGCTCGTTCAGCTATGCTGCCGCAAACCCGCCCACCATCGCCGGATAGGGCCGAACGGCTTTTTACGCGATACTGCGCCACCGCCCGAAGCACCACACAAGGATTCGCCTGTGCCCGGACCGATACTGCGCCTCGCCCTACCCTCACCGCTGCGCCGCCTGTTCGACTATCTACCGCCTGCGGGCGTACCCGCGTCGTCCTTGCGCCCGGGCGTGCGCCTGCGGGTACCGTTCGGGCGCCGCGAGGTGATCGGCATCCTGGTCGAGAGCGGCGAGCACAGCGAAGTCCCGGCCGACAAGCTGAAAGCGGCGACGGAACTGCTCGACGGCCAGACGCCGCTGCCGGAATCGCTGCTGCGCCTGTGCCAGTGGACCGCGCGCTATTACCAGCACAGCCTGGGCGACACCCTGAGCTGGGCGCTGCCGGTGCTGTTGCGCCAGGGGGAACCTGCCGAAGCGCGCCAGGAGCAGGTATGGCACCTGGCCGAGGGCGCCAGCGCCGACGACCCGCGCCTGGCGCGCGCGCCGCGCCAGCGCGAAGCGCTCAAGGCCATCGCCCAGCATGTGCACGGCGTGCCACAGGCACTGCTGGGTAAACTGCAGTTGAACCGCAGCAGCCTGGAGCTGTTGCTGGAAAAGGGCCTGCTGCGCATCGAGATACGCCGCTGCAATGCCCCACCCGCCCCGCACCATGGCAGTTGGCTGCTGCAACCGGCGCTGACCTTCAACGATGAACAACGCATCGCCTTCGAAGCGGTACGTGCCAGCCTCGGCAGCTTCCACCCGTTCCTGCTGGCGGGCATCACCGGCAGCGGCAAGACCGAGATCTACCTGCAACTGATCCAGGCCGTGCTGGAGGCGGGCAAGCAGGCCCTGGTGCTGATTCCGGAAATCAACCTCGGGCCGCAGACCCTGGCGCGCTTCGAACGGCGCTTCAATGCACGCATCGCCCTGCTGCACTCCAACGTCAGCGACCGCGAGCGCCTGGACATCTGGCTGGCGGCCCGCGATGGCGAGGTGGATATCGTCATCGGCACCCGCTCGGCACTGTTCACGCCGCTGAAGTCGCCCGGCCTGATCATCCTCGACGAAGAACACGACGCTTCCTACAAACAACAGGAGGGCCTGCGCTACCATGCCCGCGACCTGGCCCTGGTGCGCGCGCGCCAGGAACAGGTGCCGATCCTGCTCGGCTCGGCCACGCCCTCGCTGGAAAGCCTGCACAACGCCCATGCCGGGCGCTATGCGCTGCTCAAGCTGACCCGTCGCGCCGGCGGCGCCAGCGCGCCCCGCTTCCTGCGCCTGGACGTGAAGAGCCGCCCACTCGACTCGGGCATCTCCGGGCCGCTGCAGCAGGCCATCGCCCAGACCCTGCAGGCCGGCCAACAGGTACTGGTGTTCCTCAACCGCCGCGGCTTCGCGCCGACCCTGCTGTGCCACGATTGCGGCTGGACCAGCCAGTGCCAGCGCTGCGATGCGCGCATGACCCTGCACCAGCGCCACAGCGAACTGCGCTGCCACCACTGCGGCCATGTACAACGCCAGCCCCTGCGCTGCCCGGACTGCGGCAAGGTCGACCTGCGCCCGGTGGGCGCCGGCACCGAACGCGCCGAGGAACGCCTGAACACCCTGTACCCCGACTACCCGGTGCTGCGCATCGACCGCGACAGCACGGCGCGCAAGGGCTCGATGGAAAAGCTGCTGGCCACCATCAACCGGGGCGAACCCTGCCTGCTGGTCGGCACCCAGATGCTGGCCAAGGGGCATCACTTCCCCCGTGTCACCCTGGTGGCGATCCTCGATGCCGATGGCGGCCTGTTCTCCGCCGACTTCCGCGCCAGCGAACGCATGGCGCAACTGATCGTGCAAGTCGCCGGCCGCGCCGGCCGCGCCGGCGAGCCCGGCAAGGTGATCATCCAGAGCCATATGGCCGACCATCCGCTACTGGTGCAACTGACCGAGCAGGGCTACTTCGCCTTTGCCGAACAGGCCCTGTCGGAACGCAGGGCGGCCAGCCTGCCGCCATTCAGCCACCTGGCCCTGCTGCGCGCCGAAGCGCACAAGCCGGGCCAGGCGGAAGGCTTTCTCGACGCAGCCTGCCAGCAGGCCGAACGGCTGGTGAACGAACAGGGCCTGGGCGGCATCGAACTGCTGGGCCCGGTACCCGCCCCGATGGAGCGCCGCGCCGGCCGTTACCGCGCGCAACTGCTGCTGCAGAGCAACACCCGCCCGGCCTTGCACCAGTTGCTGGGCACACTGCTGCCACATATGGAACAACTGCCGGGCGGCCGGAGCGTGCGCTGGTCGCTGGATGTGGATCCGATAGATCTGTTTTGAGCGGCAAGCCACAAATTGCAAGCGGCAAGGTGCTTCGATAAAAGCGCTGGAGGCTGGAAAGCTGAACGAAGAACACCGATTGCCAGGCTCTTTCGTCCAGCCTCCAGCCTTCCAGCGCTGTTTGCGCTTTTCCTTGCCGCTTGTGGCTTGCAGCTTGCCGCTGCTTCTATAATGCGCAGTTTGCGACCAATGCCCCCGGACGACCCGAGCAGACCATGAAAGACAGCATCCGCCACCTGATCCAGCACGCCCTCGACCGCCTGAGCGCCGAGGGCGTGCTGCCCGCCGGGCCGGCACCGGCCATCCAGGTGGAAAACACCCGGGACAAGAGCCACGGGGACTTCGCCAGCAATATCGCGCTGATGCTGGCCAAGCCCGCCGGCCTGAAACCCCGCGAGCTCGCCGAGAAGCTGATCGCGGCGCTACCGGCCGATGCCGGCATCAGCAAGGTGGAAATCGCCGGGCCGGGCTTCCTCAATTTCTTCCAGAATACCGCCGCGCTGGCCGAGCGCCTGGACGCCGCCCTCGCCGACGAACGCCTCGGCGTGCGCAAGGCCGGCCCGCTCCAGCGGGTGGTGGTCGACCTGTCGGCACCCAACCTGGCCAAGGAAATGCACGTCGGCCACCTGCGCTCGACCATCATCGGCGACAGCGCCGCACGGGTACTGGAATTCCTCGGCGACGAGGTGGTCCGGCAGAACCATGTCGGCGACTGGGGCACCCAGTTCGGCATGCTGCTGGCGTACATGCAGGAGCAGCCGGTGGATGACGGCGCCGGCCTGTCCGACCTGGAGTCGTTCTACCGCGCCGCCAAGAAGCGCTTCGACGAATCCGCCGAATTCGCCGACCGCGCCCGCGAACTGGTGGTGCGCCTGCAAGCCGGCGACAGCGACTGCCTGCGCCTGTGGCAACGCTTCAACGAAATATCCCTGAGCCACTGCCAGAGCGTCTACCAACGCCTGGGCGTGAAGCTGGGCATGGACGATGTAAAGGGCGAAAGCGCCTACAACGACGACCTGCCCAGGGTCGTGGAAGACCTGCGCGCCCAGGGCCTGCTGACCGAGAGCGACGGCGCCCTGTGCGTGTTCATGGAGCAGTTCCGCAATGCCGAAGGCAACCCGCTGCCACTGATCGTGCAGAAAGCCGGCGGCGGCTACCTCTACGCCACCACGGACCTGGCCGCCACGCGCTATCGCAGCCGCGTGCTCAAGGCCGACCGGGCGCTGTACTTCGTCGACCAGCGCCAGGCCCTGCACTTCCAGATGTTCTTCGCCGCCGCCCGCCTGGCCGGCTTCGTCGACCCGCACTTCGACATGGAGCACATGGGCTTCGGCACCATGAACGGTGCCGACGGCCGCCCGTTCAAGACCCGCGACGGCGGCACGGTGAAACTGGTCGACCTGCTCGACGAAGCCGAACTGCGCGCCTATGCCCTGGTCAAGGGCAAGAACCCCACGCTGGACGAAGCCGAACTGCGCCAGATCGCCCACGCGGTCGGCATCGGCGCGGTGAAATACGCCGACCTCAGCAAGCACCGCACCAGCGACTACAGCTTCAACTTCGAGCATATGCTCAGTTTCGAGGGCAATACCGCACCCTACCTGCTGTACGCCTACACCCGCGTGGCGAGCATCTTCCGCAAGCTGGACGGCGACCTCGACGCGCCGCTGGAAGGCCGCATCGCCCTGCAGGCCGAACAGGAACAGGCACTGGCCGCCAAACTCGCGCAGTTCGCCGAAGTGCTCAACGGCGTTGGGGAAAAGGGCGTGCCGCACCTGCTGTGCGCCTACCTGTACGACCTGGCCGGCCTGTTCTCCAGCTTCTACGAACACTGCCCGGTGCTTACCGCCGAAGACCCGGCCACCCGCCAGAGCCGCCTGCGCCTGGCCGCCCTGACCGGCCGCACGCTGCGCCAGGGTCTGCAACTGCTGGGCCTGGAAACCCTGGAGCGCATGTAAGTGGCCAGGAAGAAACCCGCCCCCAAACGCGGCGCCAGCCGTTACCAGGCGCCGCAGAAAAAGCCCGTGCCCGGTTGGGTATGGCTGCTGTGCGGCCTGCTGATCGGCGGCTTCGTGGTGTTCCTGATGAACCTGGAGCCGGCCGGGGATGAAGTCAAACGCCCCCGCGAAGACGCCAGGAAGAGCGAGGCGCCCAAGCCTTCGGCGACGCGCCCGGACCAGCAGGCCAAACCCAAGTACGACTTCTATACGCTACTGCCCGAGTCGGAAGTGATACTGCCGCCGGAAGCGGAAAAACCGGCGGCCCAACCGCCCAAACCGGTGACCCCTGAGCAAGCCGCCAGGATCGACGAAGCCCGCGCCCAGGCGGCCCTCAACGGCGAGGTGCCGCCACCGGCGCCCGCGGTGGTCGCCAAGGCGCCGACCACCCAGTTGTTCCTGCAGGCCGGCTCGTTCCGCAAGCAGGGCGATGCCGACCAGGTGCGCGCGGAGATCCTCCTGCACGGGCACAACGTGCGGGTGGAAAGCGGTACGGTCAAGGGTGAAACCTGGTACCGCGTGCTGGTCGGCCCCTTCGCCAGCCGCGAACAGATGAGCAAAGCCCAGCAATCGCTGGCCGGCAACGGCTACAGCAACCTGCTGCCACAGCAACGGCAGGCGAACTGAGCCAAGGCTGGAGGCGGGACAAGCTTTTCCGGCTTTTCGTCCAGCCTTCCAGCCTATGGCGCTCTTTTCGGCTTTATCTATCTAGGCGCATAGGCGAAGACATCGGCGCGCATCTGGTGCGCATCCATCCCCGCCTCGACCAGCGCATCCAGCGTACCGTAGACCATGGCCGGCGAACCGCTGGCATAGACGTGAAAACGCGACAGGTCGGGGAAATCCTCACGCACCGCTTCGTGCAGCAGGCCGCAGCGGCCGGACCAACCGCACAGCTCACTGACCACCTGGTGCAATACCAGCCCGGGCACCTGGCGCCACTCATTCCAATGCGGTAGCTGGTAGAAATCCTCCGGCGTGCGCGCCCCCCAGTACAGGTGTACGGGATGGGCAAAGCCGCTGCGCCGGCAATGCTCGATCAGGCTGTGCATCTGTGCCATGCCGGTGCCGGCCGCGATCAGTACCAGCGGCCCATCGGGCAATTGCGCCAGGTGGGTATCGCCGAACGGCATGCGCACCTGTGCGAAACCCTGGCGCCGCAGGAAGGCCAGCAACTCGATGGCCGAGCTTTCGCGCGCCAGCACATGCAATTCCAGCTCGCGCCCCTGCCCCGGTGCCGACGCCAGGGAAAAAGCCGACTCGCCGCCATCCTCGCGGCGAATCAGCAGGTACTGCCCGGCGTGATAACGCGCAGGCCTGCCCGCTGGCGCCAGCAGGCGCAGGCGAAACACATCCCCGCCCACGTCCTCGCAGGCAAGCACCTGGCAGGCCAGCTCGCGCTCCGGCAGTTCACCGAGCGCCAGCACACCGTCCCAGAGCACCACGCAATCCTCCAGGGGCACCGCCATGCAGGCGAAGAACTCGCCATGATCGAGAACAACACCCTGTTGTTGCATGCGCCCCTCGACCAGCAAGGCCTCACACACATGGCAATTGCCATTACGGCAACCATGGGGGCATTCATAGCCGAGGCGCCGGGCGGCCTCCAGAAGGGTTTCGCCAGCGCGCACCTCCAGCACGGCGCCGCAAGGCTGCAAGGTCACTTTCATCTGCACGTCACATCAAGACAAAATTGCCAGGAGGCATTCCGGCATCGTGCCGGCGATGGCCCGCTGGGTGGCGGCCGGGTATGGCAAACCACAAAAAGCCCCCGGTCGATGCCGGGGATTCAGTTATAGGAAGCCGGAATCAGTCCAGCCCCAGTTGCGGCCACAACTCGTCGACCCGCGCCGTCACGGCAGGGTCCTTGACGATGGCGCGGCCCCACTCGCGGCTGGTTTCCCCCGGCCACTTGTGTGTCGCATCCAGCCCCATCTTCGACCCCAGGCCGGACACCGGCGAGGCGAAGTCGAGGTAGTCGATCGGCGTATTCTCGATCATCACCGTATCGCGCTTGGGGTCCATGCGCGTGGTGATGGCCCAGATCACGTCGTTCCAGTCCCGGGCATTGATATCGTCGTCGGTGACGATGACGAACTTGGTGTACATGAACTGGCGCAGGAACGACCAGACCCCCAGCATCACCCGCTTGGCATGGCCGGGGTACTGCTTCTTCATGGTCACCACCGCCATGCGGTAGGAGCAGCCTTCCGGTGGCAGGTAGAAGTCGGTGATCTCCGGGAACTGCTTCTGCAGGATCGGCACGAACACTTCGTTCAGCGCTACGCCAAGGATCGCCGGCTCGTCCGGCGGGCGCCCGGTATAGGTACTGTGATAGATGGCATCTCGACGGCGGGTGATGCGCTCGACGGTGAACACCGGGAAGCGGTCCACCTCGTTGTAGTAGCCGGTATGGTCGCCATAGGGACCTTCATCGGCTGTCTCGCCCGGGTATATGTGCCCTTCGAGGATGATCTCGGCGCCAGCCGGCACCTGCAGGTCGCTGCCGATGCATTTGACCAGCTCGCTACGGTTGCCGCGCAGCAGCCCGGCGAAGGCATATTCGGAAAGGCTGTCGGGCACCGGCGTCACCGCCGCGAGGATGGTCGCCGGATCGGCGCCCAGCGCCACCGCCACCGGATAGGGGCGGTCCGGGTACTTCTCGCACCACTCGCGGAAGTCCAGGGCGCCGCCACGGTGACTGAGCCAGCGCATGATCACCTTGTTGCGGCCGATCACCTGCTGGCGATAGATGCCGAGGTTCTGCCGCTCCTTGTTCGGCCCGCGGGTGACCGTCAGGCCCCAGGTGATCAGCGGCGCCACATCGCCGGGCCAGCAGGTCTGCACCGGCAGTTGCCCGAGGTCGACATCCTCGCCCTCGATGATCACTTCCTGGCACACCGCATCCTTGCGCACCTTGGGCGCCATGGACAGCACCTTGCGGTAGATCGGCAGCTTCGACCAGGCATCCTTGAGCCCCCTGGGCGGCTCCGGCTCCTTGAGCATCGCCAGCAGCTTGCCGATCTCGCGCAGGGCGGACACATCGGCGGCGCCCATGCCCAGCGCGACCCGCTGCGGCGTACCGAACAGGTTGCCCAGCACCGGCATGGCGAAACCGAGCGGCTTCTCGAACAGCAAGGCCGGCCCCTGCTTGCGCAGGGTCCGATCGCAGATTTCGGTCATTTCCAGCACCGGCGATACCGGCGCCTGGATACGCTTCAACTCGCCGCGCGCCTCGAGGGCGCGGATGAAATCTCTCAGATCGCGATATTGCATGGCCTCTCGCACTGTTCGCTGGAGGCTGGAGGCTGGAGGCTGGACGACAAGCACGTCGTCCAGCCTCCAGCCCTCAGCCCCAGGCGGCTTGCCGCCTGTCGGTCACTTGCGTCTCATCGACATGAAGAATTCGTCGTTGGTCTTGGTGTCTTTCAGCTTGTCGAGGAGGAACTCGATGGCGGCGATTTCGTCCATCGGGTGCAGCAGCTTGCGCAGGATCCACATGCGCTGCAGTTCGTCCTCGGCGGTCAGCAACTCTTCGCGGCGGGTGCCGGAGCGGTTGATGTTGATGGCCGGGAACACACGCTTCTCGGCGATACGACGGTCCAGTTGCAGCTCCAGGTTACCGGTGCCCTTGAACTCCTCGTAGATCACCTCGTCCATCTTCGAACCGGTTTCCACCAGCGCAGTGGCGATGATGGTCAGCGAACCACCTTCCTCGATATTGCGCGCGGCGCCGAAGAAGCGCTTGGGCTTTTCCAGCGCATGGGCATCGACACCACCGGTCAGTACCTTGCCGGAGCTGGGGATCACGGTGTTGTAGGCACGCGCCAGGCGGGTGATGGAGTCGAGCAGGATGACCACATCCTTCTTGTGCTCGACCAGGCGCTTGGCCTTCTCGATCACCATTTCGGCCACCTGTACGTGGCGGGTCGGCGGCTCGTCGAAGGTGGAGGCGACCACTTCGCCACGCACGGTGCGCTGCATCTCGGTCACTTCTTCCGGGCGCTCGTCGATCAGCAGGACGATCAGGTGGCACTCGGGGTTGTTGCGCGTGATATTGGCCGCGATGTTCTGCAGCATGATGGTCTTGCCCGCCTTCGGCGGCGCGACGATCAGCCCGCGCTGGCCCTTGCCGATCGGCGAGGCCAGGTCGATGACACGGCCGGTCAGGTCCTCGGTGGAGCCGTTGCCGGCCTCCATGATCAAACGCTTGTTGGGGAACAGCGGCGTCAGGTTCTCGAAGAGGATCTTGTTCTTGGCGTTTTCCGGACGATCGTAGTTGATCGAGTCCACCTTGAGCAGGGCGAAATAACGCTCGCCTTCCTTCGGCGGGCGGATCTTGCCTACGATGGTGTCGCCGGTACGCAGGTTGAAGCGGCGGATCTGGCTGGGCGAGACATAGATGTCATCCGGGCCGGCCAGGTAGGAAGAATCGGCGGAGCGCAGAAAACCGAAGCCATCCTGGAGGATTTCCAGAACGCCATCCCCGGAGATTTCCTCACCGCTCTTCGCATGCTTTTTCAGCAGGGAGAAAATCACGTCCTGCTTGCGCGAACGGGCCATGTTTTCGATGCCCATCTGTTCGGCCATTTCCAGCAGTTCGGTGATGGGCTTTTGCTTGAGTTCGGTCAGATTCATAGAGAGATGATCAGGAAGGATATGAAAGCGTTGGGCTTTGTCGACCGCGCAGCAGAATACGAACGGGTCGTCGTGCTATAGGAGAGGCGGCGGCGTGCAGGAAGCGACAGCCAAGAGGAGGTGTCGCGAAGCGGAATCTAGCACGCACCGGAGCATTCGTCCAGAACGCGCTCACTAAAAGCCCCGACAGGAATAGGGGCTTTTGCATGACGCCTCAGATGTTGCTGTCCAGGAAGGCGGCGAGCTGGGACTTGGAGAGGGCACCGACCTTGGTCGCCTCGACACTGCCGTTCTTGAACAGCATCAGGGTCGGGATACCGCGCACACCATACTTCGGCGGCGTTTCCTGGTTCTCGTCGATATTCAGCTTGCAGACTTTCAGCTTGCCCTGATAGTCCTTGGCGACCTCGTCGAGAATCGGCGCGATCATCTTGCAGGGGCCACACCACTCCGCCCAGTAGTCGACCAGAACGGGGCCATCTGCCCGGAGGACGTCCTGCTCGAAACTGCTGTCAGTGACGTTGTTGATGTATTCGCTCATGGATGCTCTCCAGATCGGAACATGAAAAGTGGGCGACATCATAGCCCGCTCGGGCCAGGATCGAAAGCGCCATACCATATAGCCTCGCAATGGCTCCCTAAAACGAAAACTATCATGGCGCCCGAGCGAACTGGCGCTCATGCCCGAACAGGAGCAAAGCGGCGGCCCCTGGCACGGAGCCGCTGAAACCTCCCTGCAACATCCGTGTAATACCATCGCCGGGCGATCGCACCATGCCGTCCCCCAGTGGCAGGTCGACTCGATAAAGGCGCGGGAG
The DNA here is from genome assembly GCF_004327335.1 of Stutzerimonas kirkiae. Lineage (GTDB taxonomy): Bacteria > Pseudomonadota > Gammaproteobacteria > Pseudomonadales > Pseudomonadaceae > Stutzerimonas > Stutzerimonas kirkiae. Next base: position 40,335 of record NZ_QJUO01000001.1, read on the forward strand.
GCTGGATGAAAGGCGCCTACTGCGCCATCGTTCGTTCAGCCTCCAGCTTCAGGCGCTCTTGCCGGCTGTATCAGGATGCGCGCCGAGCCTGCCGCGTGGGGACGGGAGAGCCGAACGCGTTGGCGGATGCGAACGATCGTGTCAGGATGATGATGTTTTGCACCGAGAGAAGCCCATGCGCCACAGCTCCCCCGAATCACACCCATTGATTGCGGCCCTCGACCTGGGCTCCAACAGTTTCCATATGGTGCTGGCGCGTACCAGCAACGGCGAAATGCGCATCCTCGAACGTCTGGGCGAGAAAGTACAACTGGCGGCGGGGCTGGACGAGTTGCGCAACCTCGACGAGAACGCCATGCAGCGTGGCCTCGACTGCCTGCGGCGCTTCGCGCAACTGGTCAACCACCTGCCTGAGGGCGCGGTACGCGTGGTCGGTACCAACGCCCTGCGCGAGGCGCGCAACCGCGCGGAATTCATCCGCCGTGCCGAAGAGATACTCAACCACCAGGTCGAGGTGATCTCCGGTCGCGAGGAAGCGCGCCTGATCTACCTCGGCGTGGCCCATACCTTTCCCTGCTCGCCGGGCAAGCGCCTGGTGGTCGATATCGGCGGCGGCAGTACCGAGTTCATCATCGGCGAAGTGTTCGACTCGCACCTGCGTGAAAGCCTGCAGATGGGCTGTGTCAGCTTCACCCAGCGCTACTTCCGCGACGGCAAGGTAACCCCCGCACGCTATGCCCAGGCCTACACCGCCGCACGCCTGGAGTTGATGGGTATCGAACAGGGCCTGCATCGCCTCGGTTGGCAGGAAGCGATCGGCGCCTCAGGCACCATCCGCGCCGTCGGGCTGGCGATAAAGGCCGGCGGGCACGGCAACGGCGAGGTCAACCGGGCCGGCCTCGCCTGGCTCAAGCACAAGGTATTGAAACTGGGCGACGTGGAAAAGATCGACCTCGAAGGCGTCAAGGCCGATCGACGTAGCGTATTCCCCGCCGGGCTGGCCGTTCTCGAAGCCATCTTCGACGCACTGGAGCTGTCCAGTATGAGCCACTCCGAAGGCGCGTTGCGCGAAGGCGTGCTCTATGACCTGCTGGGCCGCCAGCACCAGGAGGACGTGCGCGACCGCACCCTGAGCTTTCTCATGGAGCGCTACCACGTCGATACCGAACAGGCGGCTCGCGTCGAAGGCAAGGCGCTGGAAGCCTTCGACCAGGTGGCCGATGACTGGAAGCTCGACGAAGGCCATCGCGAACTGCTGGCCTGGACGGCGCGCATCCACGAGGTGGGGCTGGATATCGCCCACTATCACTACCACAAGCATGGCGCCTACCTGATCGAGCACTCGGACCTGCCCGGCTTCTCGCGGCGGGACCAACTGATGCTGGCGTCGCTGGTGCGCGGGCATCGGCGCAATATCCCGAAGGACAAGTTCGCGGAATTCGGCGATGAAGGCATCAGGCTGCTGCGCCTGTGCGTACTGCTGCGCTTCGCCATTCTCTTCCACCATATACGCAGCGACCAGGCGATGCCCGAGGTCAGGCTGAAGGCGGGAGAACAGAGCCTCGAGGTACGCTTTCCGGAAGGCTGGCTGGAGGCCAACCCGCTGACCCTGGCGGACTTCCAGGCCGAGGCCGACTGGCTGCAGCGGATCGGTTTCAGCCTGAAGATACGCTGAAGGCTGCAAGCTGCAAGCTGCAAGCTGCAAGCTGCAAGCCCGATCAGCCTGGGCGGGGCCTTGCTCCCGCCAAGTCCTTTTCGTTTCGCTCTCGCTGCAGGCCTGGCGCTCTACAACCACTGAATGACCAGCCCCTCCTGCCGTGAGAAACGCGGCAGGTGATCGTCCAGCACCGCCCGCATGCGCGCCAGCGACTCGGCGTCCGCCGCCTGGCACTCGAAGCGCAGCAGGTCCGGCTCGGCCCGCATCAGGCAGTGCCCATAGGGAAAGTCCGCCCGTGCCTGCCGCTCATCGAACTCGACGCTGATCTTGTGGCGGAAATGCTTGCACAGCTTGGTCATGTACAGGGAGGCCGAGGCAGTCGCGACTGTGCCATGCAGATGGATCATGCAGGATTCTCTCGTTGTGGGATGGGCAAGGCGCGGTCGGCCAGCACCAGGCTGAACCCCTGCGAACAACGTTCGACCCGCCCCTCGATACCGTAGGCACGCCGCAGCAACTCGCTGTCGAGCACTTGCTGCGGACAGCCGGCGGCCAGCAGCCCCTCTTCGCCCAGCATTACCAGGTGATCGCAGAAGCGCAGCGCCAGGTTGATGTCATGGATCGCCAGCAAGGCCACGGCCCCCTGCTCCCGGGTGATCTGGCGCACGGTCTGCAATACCTTGAGTTGCCAGCGCAGGTCGAGGGCGCTGGTCGGCTCGTCGAGCAGCAACAGGCGTGGCCGGCGCACCAGCACCTGGGCCAGCCCGACCATCTGCCGCTGCCCGCCGGACAGCTCGTCGAGCCGGCGCATCGCCAGCGACTGCAGATCGAGCACGGCGAACAGTTCGGCGATCGCTCGCTGCAGCTCGGCGGGCGCCAGCCCCGAAGGGACCGCGCGATTGGCCGCCAGCACCGTTTCATAGGCCAGCAACGAACTGCCCTGCGGCAGGGTCTGCGGCAGGTAGGCAATCATCCCGGCACGCTGTGCGGCGCCATGCCGGGAAATATCCAGGCCATCCAGCTCGATATGGCCCGAGGCCGGCTGCAACCCGGCCAGCGCCCTGAGCAGGGTCGACTTGCCGACGCCATTGGCGCCGACCAGCGCCACCAGCGAACCGCTCGGCAAGGGCGGCAGGCTCAGGTCACGGAGAATATGCCGGCGGCCATAGCCAGCCGTCAGTCCATTCACCAGCAGGCCGCTCATCGGCGCCTCCGCTGGCCGAGGATCAGCCCCATGAACAGCGGGATGCCGACCAGCGCGGTGACGATGCCGACCGGGATCACCAGCCCCGGGATCAATGCCTTGCTGGCGATCGACGCCAGCGACAGCATCAGCGCCCCGACCAGGGCGCTGCCCGGCAGGTAGAAGCGATGGTCCTCGCCCAGCAGCAGGCGGGCGATATGCGGCGCCACCAGGCCGACGAAGCTGATGGTGCCGACGAAGGCCACCGCCACCGCGGCCAGCAGGCTGACCCGCAGCAGCACGATCATGCGCAGGCGGTCGACAGCGATCCCGGCACTGCGCGCCTGGTCCTCGCCGGCGCGCAGCGTGGTCATCGCCCAGGCCCGACGCAGGGAGAACGGCAGGCACAAGGCGAGCACCACGGCGACGATGGCGACCTTGTCCCAGGTCGCGCGGCCCAGGCTGCCGAAGGTCCAGAACACCACCTGCTGCAGGGTATCGCTGTCGGCCATGAACTGGATCAGCGCCACCAGCGCCTCCAGCGCGAAGACCATGGCGATGCCGAACAGCACCACGGTTTCCACGCCGTTGCCGTAGCTGCGCAGCAATAGCTGGATCAGCAGGATCGAACCGGCCGCGCAGGCGAACGCGCCCAGCGGGATGCTGTAGGTATGCGGCAAACCGGGCAGGTACAGGTTGAAGACGATCACCAGCGAGGCGCCCAGGGTCGCCGCCGCCGACACGCCCAGGGTGAACGGGCTGGCCAGCGGGTTGTTCAGCGCCGTCTGCATTTCCGCACCGGCCAGGCCGAGCGCGGCGCCGACCACCAGCGCCATCACCGCATAGGGCATGCGCACGTCCCAGAGGATCACCGCTTCGCCCAGGCTCAGCGCGCCCGGGTCGAGAATGCCCCGCAGCACATCCGCCAGCCCCATGGACGAAGGGCCGTTGGCCACGTCGAACACCAGGCTGGCGAGGATCGCCGCCAGCAATGACAGCAGCAGGATCAGGCGCCGGCGCAGGAAACGCCGGTAGGCCCGGGCCAGGCGGTCAGTCATTCAGGTCGACCCAGTAGGCGCCATGCAACGGCACCGGCTGGAAGCGCCGGTAAAGCTCGGCAAGCGTCCGCTGCGGGTCGATGCCCTGCATTTCCTGCGGATGCAGCCAGGCCGCGATGGCCTGCACCGCCGCGACATTGAACGGCGAATTGTAGAAGTGGTGCCAGATGGCGTGGGCGCGCCCCTGCTCGACGGCGGCCAGGCCGGCGAAACCGGGGCGCCCGAGGGCATGGCGCAACGAACGTCGAGCCACCTCCTCGTCCGCGCCGACGCCCAGCACCACGCGCCCGGGCTGGTCGCCAAGATGCCCGACCGAACCGATGGCAGTGGCAATATAGACCTCGGGCTGCGCCTGCAGCAGGTATTCCATGCTGAGCATGCCACTGGTGCCGGGAATCTTGTCCTGGGCCAGGTTACGCCCGCCAGCCGCATCGACATAGTCGGCGAACAGGCCGTGGGCGATACTTTCGCAACACTCGTCGTTCAGGCCGACGCGGCTTTCGAGAAACACCACCGGCCTGGTCTGGCTGCGCGCCACGGCCGTCCGGACCTTGGCCATTTCCTCCTGGTAGAATGCGACGAACTCATCGGCCACCTCGGTCTGCCCCAGCAGTTCGCCGAGTACCTGGATGCTGCGGGTGGTGTTCTCCAGCGGATTCTTGCGGAAGTCGACGAACACCACAGTGATGCCGGCGGCCTGCAGCCGGTCCAGCACCTCCTGCGAGTGCGGCGTCGGCCCGTGCCCTTCGAGGCCGAACAGCGCCACCTGCGGCCGCAGCGCGATGGTCTGCTCGATGCTGAAGGAATCCTCGCTGGAACGCCCGACACGCGGCACCTTGCCGATCTGCGGGAAGCGCTCGAGATACTGGGCATAGGTGGCCGGGTCGAGGCGCTCCAGTTCGCCGAACATGCCCACCACACGGCGCACCGGATCGTCACGGTCGAAGATCGCCAGGGTCGCCAGGTAACGACCCTCGCCGAGCACGATACGATCGACTTCGAGCGGCACCTGCACCTGGCGTCCGGCGACATCGGTCAGGGTCCGGGTTTGCCCGGCATGGGCCGGTAGCAGCGCAACCATCAGCAACAGCGATAACAGCAATCTCGACACGACGCTCTCCTCTATCTTTCATTCAAGCCGGCAGACAGGCGCAGCGCCTGGCGCAACGACAGCGGCAGCGTATCGCCATGCCCCTGCCCGGTGTATTCGCGGTACTCCACGGCCAGCCCGGGCAGCCGCTCCAGGCGGCGCGCCATTTGCTCCGCGGCATCGGCCGGCACTGCCGCCAGCGCCTGCCGGCGGGCATCCCGCAGGCGCGGATCGATGTCTGCCCCGGCGCTGCGCTCGACCGCGCCACGCAGGATCGACAGGCTCGCCGGCGGCCGCTCATCCAGCTCACGGTAACGGCGCTCGGCGTCCAGCAGCAGGCCGCCCTGCCACCATAGCGCCGGACTGGCTGCAACATAGTGGCGGTAGCCCCCGGGCTCGCCGAACAGGCTGTCGAGCACGAACAGACCGCCATAGGAGTGCCCCCAGAGCGTCTGGCGGGCGCTGTCCAGTGCGTACCGGGCGCTCACCCGGGGGCGCACTTCGCGCTCCAGCAGGCTGCGGAAAGCCACGGCCCCGCCAGCCGCGCGGTTGCGCACCGAGTCCTCGACCAGCAAGCCCTCCTGCCCCGCCGGAGCCGGCGTGTAGTCGTAGGTGCGCGCGCGGACATCGAAGCGCAGCGCCGTATCGTAACCGACCATCACCAGCAGCGGTGGATCGCCCTGTACCAGTTCGGCCAGCCATTCTTCCTGCAACTCAGCCAGCGCGGCATTGCCATCGAGCAGCCAGGCCACCGGGTAGCCGGCGGCAGGCGGCGCCTTGCGCGGTATGCCGAGGTCGATCCGGTAGTGGCGCAGGCCGTCGGCCGAGTCCAGTGCGAAGCGCTCGAAACGGTAATGCGCCGAACCCCGCTCGGCGAGGGTGTCGCCCACGGGGCGGGACAGATCGGGCTGCGCCAGCGCAATCACCGGCAGCAGCATCAGCGACAGGATATGAACCCAAGCTTTCATCCACTCTCCCCAAAATACATCCGCCCGGCCAGAGCCGGGCGGATGCCAGACCCAGGGTCCGGCGCAGGGTGCGCCATGCGCACCTGAATGATCAGCAACAGCCCTGGCGTGCACGGCACACCCTACGCAAACCGTCGCCGTTCACTGTCGATCAGAACGACGTGCTGACGCTGGCGTAGAAGGTACGCCCCGGCTCGTTGTAGGTGTAGGCCCCGGCCTCGCGGGCATTACCCTCGCGGTACAGGCGCTTGTCGAACAGGTTGCTGACCCCGGCGCCGAGGCTCCAGTTCCTGCTCAGCTCATAACTGCCACTCAGGCCGGCCAGTGCGTAGGGGGAAATCTCCCGGCGCGCATCGCCACTCAGCACATTCCCCTGATAGTCGTACTTGCCCGGCGTCTGCCGGCCATACCAGGTGACGGTGGCCTGCAGCGACAACGGGTCGGTGACCTGCCAGTCGAGTGTCGAGTTGACGGTGAACTCGGGAATGATCGACAGCGGCTCACCGGTTTCCTTGTTCTTCGACTGCAGCATATAGGTGAAGTTGGTGTTCCAATCCAGGCTGGCGGCCAAGGGCAGCTTGAGGTTGCCCTCGAAGCCCTCGACCACTGCGCGAGGAATGTTCACCCACTGGAATACGTTGGCGACCCGGGTGGTATTGCCCTGGGTGAAACTCACCGTGCCGACCGGCTCGCGGCCGGCCTCGACCTTGTCGCGGTAGTCGTTGCGGAACCAGGTGAAGCTGGCGTGGAGGTCGCCCGACTCGAACTCCAGGCCCAGTTCCTTGTTGACGCTGGTTTCCGCATCCAGCTTGTCGCTGCCCACCAGGAAGCAGCCGACGCCGGCATAGTCCCAGCAACCGATACCGTTACTGTACAGCGCGTAGGACGGGTTGCTCTGGTACAGGTTCGGCGACTTGTAGGCACGGGCGATACCGGCCTTGAAGGTGAAGCCCTCGCCCAGGCGCTGCGACAGGTTGAGCGACGGGCTCCAGTTGCTGCCGCTCAAGCTGTTGTGGTCGAAGCGCAGCCCCGGTGTGAGGATGGTGCCCGGAAGCAGCTCGATATTGTCCTCGATGAACAGCGAGGCGGTGCGCACCGAGATCCCACCGTCGAAACGGGTCGGATAGCCGATGCTCTGGATCGCGGCGAGGTCGGAGACTCCGTCCTCCATACGCTGCTCGCTCCACTCCGCACCCAGCGTCACGACCTGTTCGAACAGGCCGGACAGCGGCAGGCTGACCTCGCTGTGGGCGGTCAGGCTCTCCAGCTCGATAGTGCCGAAGTCAGTGCTGTAGATAGCGCCCTCGGGGCCGCCGGCGAGGCCTTCCTTGAGGCGGTTGTTGCGGGTGCGCTCGTACTGCAGGTAGTTCAGCGTGGAACCGAAATCCCAGTCGCCATGGTGGGTGACGGAATAGGTATTGCGATACATGCGGTTGGTTTCGCGGTCGAGCCAGGCGCCGCGGTAGTTATCCACCACGGCGCTGCCGGACAGGTTGTTCATGCTATCGCCGGTGTAGATATTGCCCTGGCGGCTGAAGCCGGCCTGCAGGTCGAGGGTCTGCGAGTCGTCGATCCGCCAGCTCAGGGTGCCATCGACATCGCGGTTACGCACCCCTTCGCGCCCCGCCAGGGCGGCATTGGAGGCACTGACCGCGCGGCCTTCGTTGATGTCGGCGGCGTCCGAGTCGGTCTTGTTCAGGTTGCCATAGACCCGATAGGACAGGTTGTCCGCCAGTGGCCCACTGAGGCCGAAGTTGATGCGCCGGGTCGCACCCTCCTCGTCATGCTGCGGCACGCTGGTATAGAGGCTCAGGTTGCCATGGTGCTCGATGCCGGCCTTCTTGGTGATGATGTTCACCACGCCACCCGCCGCGCCACTGCCATAGCGGGCCGCCGCCGGGCCGCGCAGCACTTCGATGCGTTCGATCTGCTCGGCCGGGACCCAGTTGGTGTCGCCACGGGTATCGCGATCGCCACGCCAGCCGTAGCGCACCGCATTGCGCGAACTCACCGGCTTGCCGTCGATGAGGATCAGGGTGTTCTCCGGGCCCATGCCGCGGATGTCGATCTGCCGGTTGTTGCCACGCGCGCCGGAGCCACTGTTGCCGGTCAGGTTGACCCCTGGCTGCTTGCGGATGATCTCGGCGATATCGTTGACCGCGCCACCCTTGCGGATGTCTTCCTCGGTGATGATGGAAACCCCGAGCGCCTGCTTCAGCTCTTCCTCGGCGGTGCCGAGCACTTGCGTGGCCTGCAGTTCGAGTGGCGCCTCGGCGGCCATGGCCAGCCCCGGACACGCCAGCAGAACCGCCAGGGCCAGCGGATTGAGCAGATGTTGCCGATACGGATTCGCGTACATGCTAAAGCCTCCCCCAATGATCGACTCCCGCAGGAGTTCGACATTCAATAATGCGAATGATTTGTATCAATATAGGACGGGGTGTAGTCTGCCACGCTCAACACGGCAAAAGTTTTGCGCATCCGGATTTGTTGTTTGCGCAAACACCACCTGTCAGGAGAGCGCGGCATGAGCAGCCAGGGGCACATCGTCAAGACCGGAGAACTGTCGGAGTTGGTCAACGACAGCATTCGTCTGGTGGAAAACGAGCCCTGCCAGGGCAGCCTGTTCCAGGGTCACCTGAGCTGGCAAAAGCTGCGCAGCGGCCTGTCGCTGCACTGTTCGGACTGCCTGGAGCTGCACAATTTCTCCACCCAGGTGGAAATCAGCCCGCGGCTCAATTTCATCCTCTTCCTGGATGGGCAGAGCGATGTCAGCTTCGACGACCGCCCCTTCACTTTCGGCGCCCCTCGCGGCCCGGGAAAACCCTCCTGCGAGGGCGTGACCATCGCCCTGAACGAATCCGCGCTGTTTTCCCGCCAGGCCAGGCGAGGCCGGCGTATTCGCAAGGTTTCGGTCAGCATGGCGCCGGAATGGTTCGAGTCGGGCGGTCTCGATGGCCATGGGGCGCTACGGGAACTGATAGATTTCGAGCACCATCATCTCGACGTACACCGCTGGCAGCCTTCGGCGCGCCTGCTGGCACTGGCCGAACAGGTACTCCACCCGATCAGCGGCAACCGCCTGCTGCACAACCTTTACCTGGAAAGCCGCGCCCTGGAAATCGCCAATGAAGCGCTCAGCCAACTGACCCGCCGCCCCGCGCAGGCGTTGACCAGCATGCGCCCCCACGAACACCAGCGCATCCGCCGCACCCTGGAACTGCTGCACAGCGACCAGGCCGACGGCTGGTCACTGGAGCAGATCGCCCGCGAAGTAGGCTGCAGCCCCAGCACCCTGCACCGCCAGTTCCAGGCCAGCAAAGGGCTGTCGCTGTTCGAATACCAGCGCCAGCGCAAGTTGCAACAGGCCCGCGACGCCCTCGAGCAGCAGGGCGCCAGCATCAGCCAGGCGGCCTGGCTGGCCGGTTACAGCAGTGCGGCCAACTTCTCGACCGCGTTCAAACGCACCTTCGGCATCACGCCGAAACAGGTGCGTACACGTTTCTAGGGTCTGGCCGCAGGAGCGGGCTGGCCCGCGAATGGGCCAAGGCAGTCGTGAACCGGTTCGGAACTTCGCGCCCTACGCCATGCCTGCGGGCCTTGTTGCAAGGCCCGCAGGCATGTTGTCTCAGCGAACCTTGACCAGGCTGGTCAGCCGCTCCAGCAGGGTAGCCTGGACGTTGCGCGGGTTCTGGTTGCCGGTCGGCGTGTTGCGCAGGTAGCTGCCATCGGGCTGCAGAACCCAGCTCTGGGTGTTGTCGGTGAGGAAGCCTTCCAGCTCCTTCTTGACCCGCAGCACCAGCTTCTTGCCTTCCAGCGGGAAGCAGGTTTCCACACGACGGTCAAGGTTGCGCTCCATCCAGTCGGCACTGGAGAGGAACAGCTTCTCGTCGCCGTCGTTGTAGAAGTAGAAGACCCGGCTGTGCTCGAGGAAACGGCCGATGATCGAACGCACCTGGATATTGTGCGAAACCCCGGCGATACCCGGCCGCAGGCAGCACATGCCGCGCACGATCAGGTCGATCTTCACGCCACTCTGGCTGGCCTTGTACAGCGCCCGGATCATCTTCGGATCGGTCAGCGAGTTGATCTTGAGCATGATGTGCGCCGGCTTGCCTTCGCTGGCGTGCAGGGTTTCCTGCGCGATCAGGTCAAGCATGGTCTTCTTCAACGTGAAGGGCGAATGCAGCAGCTTCTTCATGCGCATGGTCTTGCCCATGCCGATCAACTGGCTGAACAGCTTGGACACGTCCTCGCAGAGCGCATCGTCGGAGGTCAGCAGGCTGTAGTCGGTGTACAGCTTGGCATTGCCGGCGTGATAGTTGCCGGTGCCCAGGTGCACGTAGCGGTTCAGCTCGCCGTTCTCGCGACGCAGGATCAGCATCATCTTGGCGTGGGTCTTGTAGCCGACCACGCCATAGATCACCACCGCACCGGCCTGTTGCAGGCGGCTGGCCAGTTGCAGGTTGGACTCCTCGTCGAAACGCGCCCGCAGTTCGATCACCGCCGTGACCTCCTTGCCGCTGCGCGCCGCTTCCACCAGCGCATCGACGATCTCCGAGTTGGCGCCGGAGCGGTACAGCGTCTGGCGGATGGCCAGCACACAGGGGTCCTTGGCCGCTTCGCGCAGCAGGTCGACCACCGGCGTAAAGGACTCGTACGGGTGCAACAGCAGGATGTCCTGCTTGCTGATGACACTGAAGATATTGCCGCTGTTCTGCAGCAGCTTGGGGATCACCGGGGTGAACGGCGTGTACTGCAGCTCCGGGTGGCTATCCAGCCCGGTGATGCTGAACAGGCGCGTCAGGTTGACCGGGCCATTGACGCGATACAGCTCGCCTTCCGTCAGGTTGAACTGCTTGAGCAGGAAGTCGGAAAGATTCTGCGGGCAGGTATCGGCGACCTCCAGGCGTACCGCATCGCCGTAGCGCCGGGAGATCAGTTCGCCACGCAGGGCGCGCGCCAGGTCCTCTACATCCTCGGTGTCCACCGACAGGTCGGCGTTGCGCGTCAGGCGGAACTGGTAGCAGCCTTTGACCTTCATGCCGTGGAACAGGTCGTCGGCATGGGCATGGATCATCGACGACAGGAACACGTAGTTGGCACCCGGGCCACCCACATCCTCCGGTATACGGATGACGCGGGGCAGCATGCGCGGCGCCGGCAGGATCGCCAGGCCGGAATCGCGACCGAAGGCGTCAACGCCCTCCAGCTCGACGATGAAGTTCAGTGTCTTGTTCACCAGCAGCGGGAACGGGTGGGTCGGGTCGAGGCCGATCGGCGTGATGATCGGCGCGATTTCCTCGCGGAAGTAATGCCGCACCCAGGTCTTGATCTTGGTCGTCCAGTTGCGCCGGCGGATGAAACGGATCTGGTGCTTGGCCATCTCCGGCAACAGGATGTCGTTGAGGATCGCGTACTGCCGCCCCACCTGCTCGTGGGCTATTTCGGAAATCCGCGCCAACGCCTGGTGCGGCTGCAGGCCATCGGCCCCGGCCAGCTCGCGGGCGAAGGTGACCTGCTTCTTCAGCCCGGCCACGCGGATCTCGAAGAATTCGTCGAGGTTGCTGGAGAAGATCAGCAGGAATTTCAGGCGTTCGAGCAGCGGGTAGGACTCGTCCAGCGCCTGTTCCAGCACGCGGATATTGAACTGCATCTGCGACAGTTCGCGATGGATATAAAGACTGCTGTCATCCAGGTTCACCACCGGTGCGGGCGCCACCGTTTCTTCCGGCTGGATATCCACTTCCACGCTCTGCTGCTCCGCTTCCAGCTCCGGCTCCGGCACGGGCTGTACCTGCTGGCTGGCATCGAGCAGTTGCGTGTCACTGAGTCCTTGGTTCGTCATTGCATCGCCTCGTCGGGCTCACTGCCCGTTTTTCAGTTGTTGTGCCGCCTGCTTGGCGAAATAGGTCAGGATGCCATCGGCACCCGCACGTTTGAAGGCCGTCAGGGATTCGAGGATCACCGCATCGCTCAGCCAGCCATTCTGGATGGCGGCCTGGAGCATCGCGTACTCGCCACTGACCTGGTAAACGAAGGTCGGCACCTTGAAGGCATCCTTGACGCGCCACAGCACATCCAGGTAAGGCATGCCCGGCTTGACCATCACCATGTCGGCGCCTTCGGCCAGGTCGGCGGCCACCTCATGCAGCGCTTCGTCGCCGTTGGCCGGGTCCATCTGGTAGGTGAACTTGTCGCCCTTGCCCAGGTTCGCCGAGGAACCGACCGCATCGCGGAACGGACCGTAGAAGGCACTGGCGTACTTGGCCGAATAGGCCATGATGCGCACGTTGACCTGCTCGGCCACTTCCAGCGCTTCGCGGATCGCCTGGATGCGCCCGTCCATCATGTCCGACGGCGACACCACCTGGGCACCGGCCTCGGCATGGGACAGCGCCTGCCTGACCAGTGCGTCGATGGTGATATCGTTGAGCACGTAGCCGTCGTCGTCGATGATGCCGTCCTGACCGTGGGTGGTGTAGGGGTCCAGCGCCACGTCGGTGATCACCCCCAACTCGGGGAAGCGCTCGCGCAGCGCGCGGATCGCCCGCTGCACCAGCCCGTCCGGGTTCCATGCCTCGGCGGCATCCAGGGACTTGCGGTCAGCCTCGATATAAGGGAACAGCACCACCGCCGGTACGCCGAGTTCCACCAGTTCCCCGGCCTCGACCAGCAACTGGTCGATGGACAGGCGCTCGACGCCCGGCATGGACGCCACCGGCACGCGGCGATTCTCGCCTTCCAGGATGAACACCGGCAGGATCAGGTCATCCACCGTCAGCCGACTCTCGCGCACCAGGCGGCGGGAAAAGTCGTCACGGCGGTTGCGACGCAGACGGGTGGCGGGGAACAGCCGGTTGGCGGGAACGAAACTCACGACAAACTCCTGGCCCGCAATACGGGCTGCTTAGCGGTTATAAGCCCACCTCATGTCGGAATCATGACAACGCATGCCTCCGGGGGCTGGCAACCCGACCATTGTCGGCCAGCCAGCCGCGCTCGGCCAGTATCCAGGTCAATAAAGCACCCGGCTCCAGCGCAAAACGGCTTTTTGGCTTGTCTACAAAGGCTTAGCATCGCCCCATCACCCGAACCGACCAGGAGCATCATGATGAACAAGAAAGTCGCTGTCATTCTTTCCGGCTGTGGCGTCTACGATGGATCGGAAATCTACGAAAGCGTCTCCACGCTGCTGCGCCTGGACCAGCGTGGCGCCCAGGCGCAATGCTTCGCTCCCGACATTCCCCAGCACCATGTGGTCAATCACCTGACCGGCGAGGAAGCTCCGGAAAGCCGTAACGTACTGGTCGAAGCCGCCCGCCTGGCGCGTGGCAACATCAAGCCGCTGGGCGAAGCCCGTGCGGAGGACTTCGATGCCCTGATCATCCCCGGCGGCTTCGGTGCGGCGAAGAACCTCTCCAGCTTCGCCTTCGATGGCGCCAAGGCCAGCGTACAACCGGAAGTCCTGGCCGTGGCCAAGGCCTTCGCCGCCGCCGGCAAGCCGATCGGCCTGATCTGCATTGCCCCGACCCTGGCCCCGCACATCTTCGGCAAGGGCGTGATCTGCACCCTGGGCAGCGACGACGACCCGGCGGCGCAGGCCGTGCGCGAACTGGGCGCACAGCACGAAGCCTGCGAAGTCAGCGATATCGTCGAAGACCCCGCGCACAAGCTGGTCACCACCCCGGCCTATATGCTGGCGCAATCGATCAGCGAAGCGGCCTCGGGCATCTACAAGCTGGTGGACCGGGTGCTGGAGCTGGCCCAGGAAGAGGAAAGCGAACAATCGTAAAGACCGCGCAGGGTGCGCCGCGCGCACCGGCAGTACGACCCGTTAGCGGTAGCGGTGCGCACGCCGCACCCTACGGGGACTCCGGGCGGCCGCTCATGCCGCGCCGCGACGGACGCTGGCCAGCAGCGCGGCGGCGCCGACGAACAGCCCGGCGAAGGTGCGGTTCATCAGCCGCTGCTGGCGTGGGCTGCGCAGCAGCCGCAGGACCCGCGAGGCCAGCCCGGTATAGCCGGCCATGACGATCAGGTCGACCAGCACCATGGTCGCGCCCATGGCCAGGTACTGCTCCAGCAACGGCTGTCGCGGATCGAGGAACTGCGGCAGCACCGCCAGGATGAAGACGATGGCCTTGGGATTGCTGGCATTCACCAGGAAACCCCGCAGCAACAGGCTCAATGGCCGGCCGATCAGGCGCGGCGCAGCAGGCTCCAGCGTCATCAGCTGCGCCCGCCACTGGCGAACCGCCAGCCACACCAGGTAGGCCACGCCAAACCATTTGATCAGGCTGAACGCCAGTGACGAGGTCGCCAGTACCGCGCCCAGCCCCGCCGCCACCACGGCGATCTGCAGGATCAGGCCGAGCTGCAGGCCGATGGCGTTCCAGTAGCCGCGCTGGAAGCCATACTGCAGGCCGCAGGACATCGAGGCGATGGCCCCCGCCCCCGGCGACAGGCTGATGGCCCAGCAGGCCACGAAGAACGCCAGCCAGGTTTCGAATGCCATACGCGCCCACCTCCCTTGCCGCCCGCCCGCGATCCCGCAAGACGGGCTACCGGGTGCGCCATGCGCACCCCACACAGGCCAGGCCATCCTCAGTCCGGCATGTCCTTGCCCAGTTTCACCGGGTCCTTGAGCTTGCGCTTGAAGGCCTTGCGCATACGGATGTTCAACGCCTCGACTCCCAGCGAGAAAGCCATGGCGAAGTAGACGTAGCCTTTCGGCACATGCACGTCGAAGGCTTCGGCAACCAGCAGGGTACCGACCACGATCAGGAACGACAGGGCGAGGATCTTCAGCGTCGGGTGCTTCTCGATGAAGTCGCTGATAGTGCCGGCGGCCAGCATCATCACGATCACCGCGATGACGATGGCGGCGATCATAACCGGCACGTTCTGCACCAGGCCGACGGCGGTGATCACCGAATCCAGCGAGAAGATGATGTCGATCACCGCGATCTGCAGGATCACACTCATGAAGCCGGCCTTGGCCGCGCCACCCGGGCCGGTCTCCTCTTCTTCCTCGCCTTCGACGCTGTGCCAGATCTCCAGGGTGCTCTTGAACAGCAGGAACAGCCCGCCGAAGAACAGGATCAGGTCACGCCCGGAAACACCTTCGCCGAAGACGGTGAACAGGTCGTTGGTCAGGCGCATCACCCAGGCGATGGAGAGCAGTAGCAGGATGCGCGTGCCCATCGCCAGGGACAGCCCGAAGAAACGCCCCTTGGCCTGCTGGTGCTTGGGCAGACGGCTGACCAGGATGGAGATGAAGATGATGTTGTCGATACCCAGGACGATTTCCAGGGCGGTCAGGGTCAGAAACGCGACCCAGATTTCCGGGTTGCCAAGCCACTCCATGATGCTTACTTCTCGTTAGGTGTGTTGTTGAAGAACTGCCCTTCGGTGCCGCGCCAACGGCGCACGGCTTTCTGGAAGAACAGGCTGTTGGGCACCTGCACGATGGCGCCGGTGCCGCTCTCGGGGCTTTCCTCGAGGGTTGTATAAAGCAGGTTTATTGCAATCACCCGTCCTTTGACAATGGGTTTGTCGAAGGCTTCGACGATCTCCACCACATCGCCCAGGCGAAAGGGGCCGACGGTCAGGATCAGTACCGCGCACAGCAGGTTGGACAATACGCTCCAGATCGCGAAGAAGGCGATCGCCGCCACCGCGACGAAACCGGAAAAGGCCGTCCACAGCACTGTCGCCGACACACCGAAGCGCTCCAGCACCATGATCAGCGCACCGCCCATGATGAACCAGCGGATACCGCCGCGCACTGGCAGGATCAGCTCCGCGGGCAGGCGATAACGTTCCGAGAGGCGAGTGACGCCGCGCGTCAGCACACGTTGCAGGACATAGGCCAGCAGCAGGATCAACAGCACCTGCAGGCCCAGCGCCAGTTGCGCGCTCCACTCGTCCATCAGCAACAGCAGTTGCTCTTTCATGAGGCGCCCTCCAACTGTGCCTGTAACTGTTCAAGCGTTTCCAGTGTTTCCAGCCACTGCTCTTCCAACTCGCCCTCGCGGCTTTTCAGGCTGGACTGCTCGGCCAGCAGGGCGCGCAGGTCATCCTTGCGCGCCGGCTCGTACAGGGCATTGTCGGCAAGCTGTGTCTCCATCTCGGCCAGGCGTTCCTGCAGCGAGCCCAGTTCCTTTTCCAGCTTCTCGGCCTGGCGCCTGTGGGGCGCCAGTTGCTGGCGCAGCGCGGCGGCGGCCTGGCGCTGGGCACGCTTGTCGGTGCGCTCGAGGGGCTCCGCGCCGGCCGCCATCGCCGGTTGCTGGCGCGCACGGAACTCCAGCAGCCAGCGGGAATAGTCCTGCAGGTCGCCGTCGAACTCGCACACGCGCCCGTCGGCCACCAGCAGGAACTCGTCGGTGGTGCTCTTGAGCAGGTGACGGTCGTGGGACACCACCAGCACCGCCCCCTCGAAATCCTGCAACGCCAGGGTCAAGGCCAGGCGCATTTCCAGGTCGAGGTGGTTGGTCGGTTCGTCGAGCAGCAGCAGGTTGGGCTTGTTCCAGGCGATCAGCGCCAGGGCCAGGCGTGCCTTCTCGCCACCGGAGAAGTTCAGCATCGGCTCGTCGCAGCGCTCGCCACGGAAATCGAAACCGCCGAGGAAGTCGCGCAACATCTGCTCACGCTCGCCCGGCGCGATCCGTTGCAGGTGCAGCAGCGGGCTGGCCTTGGGATCGAGGGCATCGAGCTGGTGCTGGGCGAAATAGCCGATGGCGAGGTTTTCCCCGCGCTGCAAGCGGCCGGCGAGCGGCTCCAGCTCGCCGGCCAGGGTCTTGATCAGGGTCGACTTGCCGGCGCCGTTGGGGCCGAGCAGGCCGATGCGCGCACCCGGCACCAGTTGCAGCTTGACCTTGTCCAGCACGCGCTTGTCGCCATAGCCCAGTTGCCCTTCGGCCAGGTCGAGCAGCGGGTTGGACACCCTGTCCGCCTCGCGGAAGCGAAAGTCGAACGGCGAGTCGATATGCGCCGGCGCCAGTTCCTCGAGCTTCTCCAGCGCCTTGATGCGGCTCTGGGCCTGACGCGCCTTGGTCGCCTGGGCCTTGAAGCGGCGGATGAAGCTCTCCATGTGCGCACGCTGCGCCTGCTGCTTCTCGAACGCCTGCTGCTGCTGCGCCAGGCGCTCGGCGCGGGTGCGTTCGAAGGCCGAGTAACCGCCGCGGTACAGGGTCAGCTTGCGTTGCTCCAGGTGCACCACATGCTCGACCACCGCATCGAGGAAGTCGCGGTCATGGGAGATCAGCAGCAGCGTGCCCGGATAGCCCTTGAGCCAGTCTTCCAGCCAGAGAATCGCATCCAGGTCGAGGTGGTTGGTCGGCTCGTCGAGCAGCAACAGGTCGGACGGGCACATCAACGCCTGGGCCAGGTTCAGGCGCATGCGCCAGCCGCCGGAGAAACTGCCGACCGCCAGGTCCATCTGCTCGCTGGCGAAGCCCAGCCCGGCGAGCAGCTTGCGCGCCCTGGCGTCGGCGCTGTAGCCATCCGCCTGCTCGAACTCGGCATGCAAGCGGGCCAGGGCCGTACCGTCGTGGGCCTGTTCGGCGAGTTGCAGGTCGTGCTGGATACGCCGCAGTTCGGCATCGCCATCGAGTACATAGTCCACGGCCCGGCGTTCGAGCGTATCGACTTCCTGGCGCATGTGCGCGATGCGCCACTGCGGCGGTATCTGGCAATCGCCGCCATCGGCGACCAGTTCGCCGCGCAACAGGGAAAACAGTGTGGATTTGCCGGCGCCGTTGGCACCGATCAGGCCGGCCTTGTGACCCGGGTGCAGGGTCAGTTCGGCGCCGTCCAGCAAACGCTGGGGACCACGCTGTAGAGAGAGATTCAATAGTCGGATCATAATGGCGGCGGAGTTTATCAGTTCGGCCAGCGCGCCATCCGGCTCAGCGAGAAAAAATCGTCATGAAAAACACCGCACTCTGGTCTTTCGCCCTGCATTGCTATGCAAGACCCGGTATCCAGGACACCTGCCTGCGACTACAACGGGAGAACGGGCTGGATGTCTGCCTGCTGCTGTGCTGCTGCTGGCTGGAAACACGCCAGGTCGCCTTCAGTGCGCAGCGCCTGGAAAGCCTGCAAGACAGCATCTGCGACTGGCAGCGCGAGATCACCCAGCCACTCAGGCAACTGCGCATGGCCTGGCGAGCGTCGGCCCAGGACGACGACGGCCTGCACGACCTGCGCGAACGGCTCAAGGCACTGGAACTGGATGCGGAACGGATGGCGCTGCAGCGCCTGGAGGCGGCCAGCCAGGCCTGGCCCGCCGAACGGCGCGCCGAGGCATGGCTGGAGCATTACCTGCCCATGGCTGACGATGCACAACGACTGCGCCTCGCAGCCCGACAGGCTCAATCCGGGCTGGCGGGCTTCTGAACCGGCTTGGCGGCAGGCTTGCGGGGAGCGGCGGGACGCCGAGCCGCAGGTTTGCTGCCAGTACTGGCCGGGGCAGGCTTGGCCGCCGGGGCGGTGGGTTTCTTTGCCGCCGGGGCGCTGGACGCAGCCGGCTTGCTGGCGGCGGGGCGCTTGGCCGCGGGTTTGGCGACTGGCTTGGCGGCGGGTTTGGCAGCAGGAGCCTTGGCCGGGGTGGCGGGCTTGCTGCCGGCCGGGGTACGACGACGGCTGGCAGCCTTGGGCGCCACGCCCTGCTCCAGCGCCTGGCTGGCGGCGCGCTCGACATCGGCGACGCCCAGCGCCAGCTTCAGGCTGTGCTCCGCATCCTGCTTGAGTTTGGCGATATAGGTCAGGGTTTCGCTCTGGCGAGTCTGCAGCAGGGCCAGCAGGTCTTCCAGTTCCCCGATGCGCGCACGCACCTTGGCCTGTGCCTTGGCCTTGCCGGCGGAAGCGGCTTCATCGAGCTGGGTACGGGCCTTGAGCAGTTTTTCCTGGGCCTTGCTACGCTGCTTTTCCAGCTTGGCGAGGATTTTTTCGGCATCGTCCTGGGCTTTATGACAGGCCTTGTCCAGATGCTCGAGCAGACTGCGGGAAAGCTGCTGCAACAGGTGCAACGGGGTAGTGAGCGATTGCTTCTTCGAAGACATGAAGGCGCCTCCTGGCGATTGGGGTGCGGCCATACTAGACCGCTGCCGCCTGCTCGCCAATAGAACAACAGAATCAGGCCAGGGCGATCGAGCTATATCCTAATAAGGAAATGGCTCGCGAGCGGATCGGCAGGCCGTTTCGATTTCATCTCCAGGGCGCCCAGGCAGCAACTTCTCAGGCACTCTCGGCCACCTGCCGATGGGCGGTATGCAGCACTTCGATCAGGCAGTCTTCCAGTTCGAAGCGCTCATGCAGCAGTTGCCCGACCTGCTGCAACTCTTCGCTCAACGTGTCGTTCACCGCCCGTTCGCACTGATCGTTGAAGCTCAGTGCATGCTCGGTGATCGCTTGCAGGCGTGGATAGATGCGTGTGGCCAGTTCGATGCCCTGGTGATTGCCAAAGGCCTCGGCCTCCCGCACCAATTGCTCATAGACCCCGAAATGGCCAGCGGAAACATAGTCGAGCAGAAGCTGGCAGAAACGCTGCCGGCTCTCCTTCGGCGCGGCCTGCGCCTGCTGCAGGTCGGCATAAGCCTGTACCAGTTGGTGCCGCTCCTGCAGCCAGCGGTCGATCAGCAGATGAACCCCTCCCCAGCGCTCCTGGGCATTACGGCAGCTTTCCAGCATATGCATTCACCTCGTTTGCAGGCATATGGTCGCCATGGGGTTCGTTCGCGCGGCAAGCGCGGACGACAGGGCTCAAGTGGGTATGGCTATCATCCATACCGTTCGTCAATCATGGCCCGAGACGGGCATAGAAGCCAGCGCTTTCCCTCAGCGCCCGCAGCGCACGGCCTGCCAGATGGCAAAAGCCAGCAGGCCGGCGAATGCCAGCAGGCTCCATTCGGGAATGCTCAGGCCCAGCAGCGTCCAGCTCACTTCGGCGCACTCGGCGGTGCCATGCAGCACCAGGCGGACGATGTCCTGGAATGGCAACGCCTCCATCATGTATTCCAGGCTGGGCAGGCAACTGGGCAACTGGTCGGCGGGGATATTCTGCAACCAGACCTGCCTGGCCGCCGTGGCGCCGCCAGCCAGCGCGAACAGCGCGGCAACGCCGCTGTAGATACGCCGCCCGGTCCGCGCCGGCGCCTGGATGGCCGCCGCCAGGCAGACCAGGCCGAAGCCGATCACGCAGATGCGCTGCACGATGCACAGCGGGCAGGGCGCCAGCCCCACGACATGTTCCAGGTAGAGTGCGGCCAGCATGATCAGCAGGCACGCGAGGAATGCGAGGAAGAACAATGGACGGGGGCTGGCGATGTTCATGATGGGTCCGCAGGGCTGATCAGGCGCACTACGGTAGAGGAAAGCGGGAAGGGCTTACAAGCGGGAAGCACCATCAATCAGGGCGATCGCGCTATGCCCGGCAAACAGCCGAAAACAGCGCAGGAAGGCTCGAGGCTGGACGAAAGAGCGTGGCAACCAGTGTTTTTCGTCCAGCTTTCCAGCCCCCAGCGCTTTTATCGAAGCACCTTGCCGGTGAATAACGGCATAGCGCGATCGCCCGGCACCATCAATGTGCGAGGCGGGGCCAGGACCTCGTCAAGCGTTTTCTTCCCGCTTCTGGCCTCAAGCCGCTTCTCAGCCATTCCGTTGCAATGCTTCCAGGAAACGATCGAGGATCATGTTCGAACGGCGCCCCTTGCGGGTCGCGACGGCCAGCCTGGCATCGAAGAACAGGTGCTCGGGGCTCAACGGGGCCATCAGGCCCTTTTCCACCCAGGCCGCCGCGTAGTGGTCCGGCAGGAAACCGATATAGCTTCCCGTCAGGATCAGAAAGGCGATGCCCTCGCGATCCGTCGCCGAGGCCGCGAAGTTGAGCAACCGGTGCAGTTCGATGGCCTCGGCGCACATGCGGTAGCTGGGCACCACGGCATCCACCGTGCCGAGGTCGGCGGCGCTGACCTCGGCAGCCCTTTCGAACAACGGATGTTCATGGCTGCAGTAGAGATTCGAGCGCTCTTCGTACAGCAGGCTGTAGTCCAGGCCCGACAACGGCGTGACGAGATGGATGGCGCCTGCGTGCAAGCGGCCGTCCAGCACACCGCGCTCGATCTCGCCGGGCGTACTCATGCTCAGGTTGATGCGCACCCCCTTCCCCGCGGCGCGCACGGCCTTGAGCGCCTGGGTGATGCGCATCATGGGCTGGGTCACCAGGTTGTTGACGATACCCATGTTGAGGTCGCCTCGCAGTTGCCGGTGCATCTGGTCGACCTCGCTGCGGAAACCCTCGATGGCCACCAGCACCGCCTCGCTGGAGCGCAGCACCTCCCGCCCCTCGTCCGTCAGCGCGAAGCCGGAACGCCCACGCTGGCACAAGCGCATGCCAAGGCGCTTTTCAAGATCGCTCATATGCAGGCTGATGGCCGACCGGCTGATCCCCAGAACGCTTTCCGCCGCGGTGAAACTGCCGCACTCGACGACGGTCTTGAAGAGCCGCAGGAGCTTCAGGTCGAAGTCGCGGACCTGGCTCAACGGGGATTTTCTCGGCATAGGTGAGTTTTTTCTTGAGTGAACGGAAGAAGATATAGATTTAACTCACACATACCTCGGGAACAAGCTTGATGTACCGCTCCCCACCAGGACTCGCCCCATGCATCAGGCCCAGCAGCCATCACCGTCCCAGTCCGGCCCGCTCAAGCTGGACAATCACTGGATGCCCTTCTCGTCCAATCGCAACTTCCAGCGCGATCCGCGCCTGATCGTCGCCGCGCAGGGCAGTTGGCTGCTCGACGACCAGGGCCGGCGCATCTATGACAGTCTTTCCGGCCTGTGGACATGCGGCGCCGGCCACTCGCGCCAGGAAATCCAGGAGGCGGTGGCCCGGCAACTCGGCACCCTCGACTATTCCCCGGCCTTCCAGTACGGCCACCCGCTGTCCTTTCGCCTGGCGGAAAGGATCGCCAGCCTGACGCCCGGCGCACTCGACCATGTGTTCTTCACCGGCTCCGGCTCGGAATGCGCCGACACCGCGGTCAAGATGGCCCGTGCCTACTGGCGGCTGAAAGGCCAGCCGCAGAAGACCCGGCTGATCGGTCGTGCGCGCGGCTACCACGGCGTGAACGTCGCCGGCACCGCCCTCGGCGGCATCGGCGGCAACCGCAAGATGTTCGGCCAGTTGATGGAGGTCGACCACCTGCCGCACACCCTGCAACCACAGTTGGCCTTCACCCGCGGCGCGGCCAAAACCGGCGGGGTGGAGCTGGCCGACGAACTGCTGAAACTGATCGAGCTGCACGACGCCTCCAATATCGCCGCGGTGATCGTCGAGCCGATGTCCGGCTCGGCCGGCGTCATCGTGCCGCCGGCCGGTTACCTGCGGCGCCTGCGGGAAATCTGTGACCAGCATGACATCCTGCTGATCTTCGACGAAGTGATCACGGCCTTCGGGCGCATGGGCAAATGGACCGCCGCCGAGTATTTCGGCGTGACCCCGGACCTGATGAACGTGGCCAAGCAGATCACCAACGGCGCCATCCCCATGGGCGCAGTGATCGCCAGCCGCGAGATATACGAAACCTTCATGCGCCAAGCCAGCCCCGAATACGCGGTCGAGTTCAGCCATGGCTACACCTACTCGGCCCACCCGGTCGCCTGCGCCGCGGGCCTCGCCAGCCTGGAACTGCTGGAGCGAGAGAACCTGGTACAGCAGTCGGCCGAGCTGGCCCCGTACTTCGAGAAGGCCATCCACGGCCTCGCGGGCGCCAGGCACGTGGTCGATATCCGCAACTGCGGCCTGGCCGGCGCGCTGCAGATCGCCCCGCGCGACGGCGACGCTATCGTGCGCCCGTTCGAAGTGGGCATGGCGCTGTGGAAAGCCGGCTTCTACGTGCGCTTCGGCGGCGACACCCTGCAGTTCGGCCCGACCTTCAACGCCAGGCCGGAAGAACTCGACCGCCTGTTCGACGCGGTCGGCCAGGCACTGCAGGCGATCGACTGAATCCACACCTTCCCGAAGGCCCGGAAGGGCTCTCTGTCAGCCAACGAGGAACGACCATGCATGTCATCCCGCACCTGATCAACGGCGAACGCATCAGCACGCAAGAACGCACCGCCGAGGTCTTCAACCCGTCCACCGGCGAGGTCATCCAGCGCCTCGGCCTGGCCGACCGCGCGACCGTGCAGCAGGCCATCGACGCCGCCCAGGCCGCCTTCCCGGCCTGGCGCAACACCCCGCCCGCCAGGCGCGCCCAGGTATTGTTCCGCTTCAAGCAACTGCTGGAAGCCAATGGAGAGCGTATTGCCCGGCTGATCAGCGAAGAGCATGGCAAGACCCTGGAAGATGCCGCTGGCGAGCTGAAGCGCGGTATCGAGAACGTCGAGTTCGCCTGCGCGGCACCGGAGATTCTCAAAGGCGAATACAGCCGCAACGTCGGCCCGAACATCGACGCCTGGAGCGATCTGCAGCCCATCGGCGTGGTCGCCGGCATCACGCCGTTCAATTTCCCGGCCATGGTGCCGCTGTGGATGTATCCGCTGGCGATCGCCTGCGGCAACACCTTTATCCTCAAGCCTTCCGAACGCGCCCCCAGCTCCACCCTGCTGATCGCCGAACTGTTCCACGAAGCCGGCCTGCCCAGGGGCGTTCTGAACCTGGTACAGGGCGACAAGGAAGCCGTGGATGCGCTGCTCGAGGCACCGCAGGTCAAAGCCCTGAGCTTTGTCGGCTCGACGCCGATCGCCGAATACATCTATGCCGAAGGCACCAGGCGCGGCAAGCGCGTGCAGGCCCTCGGCGGGGCCAAGAACCACGCCGTGCTGATGCCGGACGCCGACCTCGAGAATGCCGTCGGTGCCTTGATGGGGGCGGCCTACGGCTCCTGTGGCGAGCGCTGCATGGCCATCTCGGTGGCGGTATGCGTGGGCGAGCGGATCGCCGACGCCCTGGTCGAGCGGCTGGTCCCGCAGATCGCGGCGCTGAAGATCGGCGCCGGCACCAGCCGCGGCCTGGATATGGGCCCGCTGGTCACGGCGGCGGCGCGCGACAAGGTCGTCGGCTATATACAAGACGGCGTTGCCGCCGGCGCCGAACTGCTGGTGGATGGCCGTGGCCACAGCGTCGCCGGCCATGCGCACGGCTACTTCGTCGGAGGCACGCTGTTCGACCGCGTTACACCGGCGATGCGCATCTACCAGGAAGAGATCTTCGGCCCGGTATTGTGCATCGTGCGCCTGAACAGCCTGGAAGAAGCCATCCAGTTGATCAACGCGCATGAGTACGGCAACGGCACCTGCATTTTCACTCGTGACGGCGAGTCCGCCCGTCTGTTCTGCGACGAGGTCGAAGTGGGCATGGTCGGCGTCAACGTACCGTTGCCGGTGCCGGTCTCGTACCACAGCTTCGGTGGCTGGAAGCGCTCGCTGTTCGGCGACCTGCATGCCTATGGCCCCGACGGCGTGCGCTTCTATACCCGCAAGAAGGCCATCACCCAGCGCTGGCCCGCGCGCGCCAACCACGAAGCCGCCCAGTTCGCCTTCCCCAGCAACGGTTGAGGGCGGCCACGCGGGCTGCTCGCCGCCGCGCGGCCTATGGCGATGGCGTTTCCAGTTCGTCCGTGGATTGCCCGCCCAGCGCCAGCACCAGCCGCCTGCGCTGCGTGCAGCGCTCGGCATGGCGATGGGCCTCGACGAAGGCCTCGAAGGGAAATACCCGGCCAATCTGCGGACGCAGTTTTCCGGCGGCGGTGAAGCCGTTGATCGCCTCCAGCGCCCGCGCCACCGCTGCCCGGTCCTGGGGAATCTGCAACTCCTGCTTGCCGGTGAAGTTGCCCAGGCAGTGCACGAAGAAGCGGATGTTCTTCTGGAACGCCGCACAGGCCGGGAAGGGCGTCTGGTTGCCGCCCTGCAGGCCGTACAGCACCAGCCGCCCCCGTGGCGCCAGCGCATCGCCGAGCAGGCTCATCTGCGGGCCGCCGAGGGCGTCGAGGACGATATCGACGCCACGCCCATCGGTCAGCCGCAGGACCTGCCGCACCAAGTCCTGCGCTTCGGTGTTCACCACCGCGTCGGCACCCAGTTCCCGTGCGTATTCGCCCTCATCCTCGTCGGCCACGGCGGCGATCACGCGCAGCCCCAGCGCCTTGCCCAGTTGCACGATATAAGGCCCGGCACAGAGCCCGGCGGCGGTGACCAGTACGCTTTCCCCGGGTTGCGCCGCGGCCAGGTCGACATAACCGAACCAGCCGATCAGTAACGGCGTGTAATGCCCGCAGGCCTGCAGCGCATCGAGCGACCCGGGGTAGCGCACCAGCGACGCGCGCGGCAACAGCACCCGCTCGGCGTAGCCCGGGTACTGGTTGGGGCTGTGGGCCGGAAAACTGGCAACGCGGTCGCCCACCGCCAGGTCGTCGACACCCTCGCCCAGCGCCCGCACCACGCCGGCCAGTTCGTGGCCGAGGCCGGCCGGCAACTGCACCTGCGACAGCGCCAGGTTCTGCCGCCAGAGCACGTCATACCAACTGACCGCGATGGCCTCGACATCCAGCGACACCTCGCCCGGCCCCGGACGCGGCACGACATACTGCTCCATGCGCAGGACATCGGCCGCGCCGAACTGGTGAAAACGGATAATGCGCGACATCGCCAACCTCGATTGGTCTTCGGCCCGGGATCAGGCGTCGACTCTAACCAGCCCGCCTCGCCAACGCCAGCCGAAAGCCCTGATAGTCATCATCATGTTTTACGATGATGACACGGGCGCCGACAGGCTATGCTCGCCACTCTGTCCATGCCCCCGGATGAACACCGGATGAATCGCAACGACCTGCGCCGTGTCGACCTGCACCTGCTGATCGTTTTCGAAACCCTGATGCATGAGCGCAGCGTGACCCGCGCGGCGGAGCGGCTGTTCCTCGGCCAGCCGGCCATCAGCGCCGCGCTGGCGCGCCTGCGCGGGCTGTTCGACGACCCGCTGTTCGTGCGCAGCGGGCGCAGCATGGAGCCGACCAGCCGCGCGCTGGAAATCGCCGGCCTGCTGTCGCCGGCTCTGGATGCGATTTCCACGGCGGTCAGCCGTGCCGCGCCCTTCGACCCGCAGACCAGCGGAGCGGTGTTTCGCATCGGCTTGTCCGATGATGTCGAGTTCGCCCTGCTGCCGCCGTTGATCAAGCGCCTGCGCGCCGAGGCGCCCGGCGTGGTGCTGGTGATCCGCCGCAGCAACTACCTGCTGATGCCGGGCATGCTGGCCTCCGGCGAGATTTCCGTGGGTGTCGGCTACACCGGGGAACTGCCGGCCAATGCCAAGCGCAAGGTGCTGCGCCGCAGCCAGCCGCGCCTGTTGCGCGCCGACCTGGTGCCCGGCGCGCTGAGCCTGGACGATTTCTGCGCACGCCCGCATGCACTGGTGTCCTTCTCGGGCGACCTGGGCGGCTTCATCGACGAGGAACTGGCGGCCCTCGGTCGCTCGCGCCGGGTGGTGCTGGCGGTACCGCAGTTCAACGGCCTGGCGACGCTGCTGGCCGGCACCGATATCGTCGCCACCGTACCGGACTACGCCGCCGCCGTGCTGGCCACGGCCGGCGGCGTGCGCAACGAACCACTGCCGCTGCCGACACCCGCCTTCGAACTGCACATGGCCTGGCGCGCCGCCCAGGACAACGACCCGGCGGAACGCTGGCTGCGCTCGCGCATCCAGATGTTCTGCTCCGACCCGGACAGCCTCTAGGCGGCAGGAGCAGCGGCAAGCCGCAAGTAAAAGCAAAGACGCAATTGCGCTTCTGACTTGAAGCTTGCGGCTTGAAGCTTGCCACTGCATCTACTGGTGCAACGCCCGGCCATTGGCGGCGAGGATCGACTCGTGCATCGCCTCCGACAGGGTCGGGTGGGCGAAGATCACCGACAGCAGGCTGTCGTCCGTGGCTTCCAGGGCATGGGCGATGCCGAAGCCCTGGATCTGCTCGGTGACCTGGGCGCCGACCATGTGCGCGCCCAGCAACTCGCCGCTCTCGGCATCGAAAATGGTCTTGACGAAGCCTTCCGGCTCGCCGCTGGCCAATGCCTTGCCATTGGCCTGGTAGGCGAACTTGCCGATCTTCAGGGGCCGCCCACTGGCCCGCGCCGCCGCCTCGGTCAGGCCCAGGCTGGCGACCTGCGGCCGCGAGTAGGTGCAGCCCGGCACATGGGCACGGTCCAACCCGTGCACGCCCTCGACGCCAGCCAGCGACTCGACGCAGATCACCCCCTCGTGGCTGGCCTTGTGCGCCAGGCACGGCGGGCCGGCCACGTCGCCGATGGCATAGAGGCCGAAGACGTTGGTGCGACACGCCTGGTCGGTCTTGATGAAGCCGCGCTCCAGCTCCACCCCCAGCGCCTCCAGACCGAGCCCCTCGACATTGGGCTGCACACCCGCCGCCGACAGCACGTGCTCGACCTCCAGCACCTGCTCGCCGCTGGCGCCTTTCAGCGTGCAGCGCACACCCTCGCCGCTGACCTGCACCGCCGTCACCTGGGCCTGGGTATGCACGCGGATGCCGCGTCGCTCGAACGACTTACGCACCAGCGCCGAGACCTCGGCGTCCTCCACCGGCAGGATCTGCCCGGCCAGTTCCACCAGGGTCACCTCGCTGCCGAGGTCGTTGTAGAGGCTGGCGAACTCGACGCCAATGGCGCCGGAGCCGATGATCAGCAGGGACTTCGGCAGGCGCTTGGGCAGCAGCGCCTCGAAGTAGGTCCAGATGCGCTCGCCGTCCGCCTCGATGCCCGGCAGCGGGCGTGGCCGGGCGCCGGTGGCGAGGATCACGTGGTCGGCGCGGTAATCGCGCTCGCCGCCCTCGCCATCGACCACCACCTGGCCCTTGCCGCGCAGGCGCGCGGTACCGTCGAGCACCGTCACGCCGTTCTTCTGCAACAGGTACTCGACCCCACTGGTCAGCCGTTGCGACACCGAGCGGCTGAACTGCACCAGCTTGTGCAGATCGAAGCTCACCTCGCCGACGCTGAAACCCAGCTCGCCGGCATGGGCGATGCTGTGCGCCACCTCGGCGCCATGCAGCAGCGCCTTGGTCGGGATGCAGCCCCAGTTCAGGCAGATGCCGCCCAGGTGCCGTTTCTCCACCAGCGCGGTGCGCAGGCCGAGCTGGCCGGCGCGGATGGCGGCGACATAGCCGCCCGGCCCGCCGCCGATCACCAGTACATCGTATTTCTCGCTCATGGCTCGATTCCTTCATGGCGCCTTACGGCGCGACCTAGACCAGCATCAGGCTCGGCGTTTCCACCAGGCGCTTGAGTTCCTTGAGGAAGACCGCGCCCAGCGCCCCGTCGATCACCCGGTGGTCGCAGGACAGCGACACCGTCAGTTGCTGGCGCGCCACGACCTGCCCGTCGCGCACCACCGCCCGTTCCTCGCCGGCACCCACCGCGAGGATCGCCCCCTGCGGCGGGTTGATGATGGCGTCGAACTGGCGCACGCCGAGCATGCCCAGGTTGGAGATGCTGAAGGTGCCGCCCTGGAACTCCTCGGGCTTGAGCGTGCCGGCCTTGGCCTTGGTCACCAGCGCGTGGATTTCCCGCGACACCTCGCTCACCGACTTGCGGTTGGCCGCGCGCACGATCGGTGTGATCAGCCCGCTCGGCAGCGCCACCGCCACCGAGATATCGGCATCGGCGAAACGGCGGATGCTCTGGCTGGCCTCGTCGAACTGCACGTTGACATCCGGCACCGCCAGCAGCGCCTGGGCGCAGGCCTTGACCAGCAGGTCGTTGACCGAGACCTTGACGCCGGGCACGCCGGCGTTGATCTCCTGGCGCAACGCCAGCAGGCTCTCCAGGTCGAGATCGACGCTCAGGCGGAAGTGCGGCGAGTTGCGTTTGGACTCCTGCAACCGCGCGGCGATGGCACGGCGCATGCCAGACATCGGCAGGTCTTCGAAGACAGAAGCAGCGGCTGCGGCCACACCCTCGACCTGTTGCGGGCCATCGCGCAGCAATGCGGCAGCCTGTACGTCCTCGCGGCTGACCCGGCCACGCGAGCCACTGGCGCGGCAGTCGTGCAGGTTGATGCCCAAGCGGCCGGCCAGACGGCGCGCCAGCGGCGTGGCGGGCACCTGGCTGTCGTCGGCGCGCGAACGCGGCGCCTTGCCGGAGCGCGCCGGCAAGGCGGGTGGCGCGACACGGCCACCGGCGGCGACGATGGCATTTTCCAGGTCGGCCACCGAGATACGGCCTTCACGGCCGGTGCCGCTGATCTTGCCCAGGTCGATCCCCAGGCGCGCGGCCTGGCGCAGGGCATGGGGCGTGGCGTTGACCCGTTCGGCGTCGCTGCTGCCTTGCAGGCTGGCCGGCACCTGGGTCTGCCCGGCCGGAGCGGTCGGCCTGGCGGCGGCAGGCGCAGCCGGTGCCGCCGTGCTGGCGATCGGCGCGCTTGCCGGCGCGCTCGCCACGGCGACCTGCGGCGCGGCGGCTGGCGCTTCGGCTGCCGCTGGCGCCGCCGTCCCCAGGCTGGCGGCAAAGGCATCCAGCTCGGCATCGCCGACCGAGGCCTCGGCCACCAGCGCCAGCACCGCACCCACCGGCAGGGTGTCGCCCTGCTGGGCGATCACCCGGCGCAGGGTGCCGGCGAACGGCGCCTCGAACACGTTGGAGATCTTGCTGGTCTCGATCTCGCAGATTTCCTGGCCCAGGGTGAAGCTGTCGCCCTCCCGGACATGCCATTGCGAGAGCGTGCCTTCCTCCATGGAGAGGCCCCACTTGGGCATTTCAAGTGTCTTGATAGCGCTCATGGCTCAATCCTCCAGCACTTGGCGGACGGCGGCCTCGATACGCTCGACACTGGGAATCCAGAGCTTTTCCAGGGCCGGCGAGAACGGCACCGGGGTGTGCGGCGGGGTGACCAGGGCAATCGGCGCCTTGAGGAAGCGGAACGCCTGGGAGGCGATCAGCGCCGCCACGTCATGGGCGAAGCCGAAGCGCGCCGCCGACTCGTCGACGATCACCACGCGGCCGGTGGAGGCCACCGATTCGAGGATGCCCTCCTCGTCCAGCGGCGAAATGGTGCGCGGGTCGACCACTTCCACCGAGATGCCTTCCTTGGCCAGCTTGTCGGCCACCTGGTTGGCTTTGTGCACCATCGCCGACAACGCGATGATGGTCACGTCCTCGCCTTCGCGGGTGTAGTTGGCCACCCCCAGCGGGATGCTGTAGATGTCTTCCGGCACCTCGCCCTTGAGGTCGTAGAGCATCTTGTGCTCGCAGAACACCACCGGGTCGTCGTCGCGGATCGACTGGATCAGCAGGCCCTTGACGTCGTAGGGGGTGGACGGCACCACCACCTTCAGGCCCGGCGTGGTGGCGAAGATGTTGTAGGGCGACTGCGAGTGCTGGGCCGCCGCCGAGAAGCCGGCGCCGATCATGCCGCGCATCACCAGTGGCGCCTTGGCCTTGCCGCCGAACATATAGCGGAACTTGGCCGCCTGGTTGTACAGCGCGTCGTGGCTGACGCCGAAGAAGTCCATGAACATCAGTTCGGCCACCGGGCGCAGGCCGGTTGCGGCGGCGCCAGCGGCCATACCGACGATCGCCGATTCGGTGATCGGCGTGTCGATCACGCGATCGGAGCCGAACTGCGTCCACAGCCCCTTGGTCACCCCGAGCACCCCGCCGAAGGCCTCGACCTTCGCCTCTTCCGGGGCATTGCCGCCGTGGCCGCCGCGCAGGTCCTCGCCGATCAGCACCACGCGCTCGTCGCGCTCCATTTCCTGGGCCAGGGCTTCCTTGACCGCTTCACGATAGGTTTTTATAGCCATTTTGTTATCACCCTCAGTAGGAGACGTAGACGTCGGTCAGCAGGTTTTCCGGGGCCGGGTAGGCGGCGGCACGGGCTTTCGCCACGGCGTCGTCGACCAGCGCCTCGACCTCTGCGTCGATCGCCGCCAGCTCCTTCTGGGTGATCTGTTTCTTGACCCTGGCCGCGAAGATCTTCAGCGGGTCGTGCTGTTCGCGCAGGCGTTGCACCTCGCCCTCGGCGCGGTACAGCGCCGGGTCGCCCTCGAAGTGGCCGTGCCAGCGGAACGCCTTGGCCTCGATCACGCTGGGGCCGCCGCCTTCGCGGGCGCGCTTGACCGCCTCGGCGGCGGCCTCATGGACGGCGAAGAAATCGGTGCCGTCGACCGTCACCGCCGGCAGGCCGAAGCCGCCAGCGCGTCTGGCGATGTCGCGGCCACCGACCGCGTAGTCATGGCCGGTGGCCTCGCCGTAGCCGTTGTTCTCGAAGATGAAGACGGCCGGCAGTTGCAGCACCACCGCCATGTTGATGGCCTCGAACACCAGGCCCTGGTTGGAACCGCCGTCGCCGGTGAAGGAGACACCGACGCCACCGGTCTTCAGCGTCTTGGCGGTCAGCGCGGCGCCGATGGCCAGGGGTGGCGCGCCACCGACGATGGCGTTGGCGCCGAGCATGCCCTTGGACAGGTCGGCGATGTGCATCGAGCCGCCCTTGCCCCGGCACAGGCCGCTGTCCTTGCCGAAGATCTCGGCCATCATGCCGTGGATATCGCAGCCCTTGGCGATGCAGTGGCCGTGGCCACGGTGGGTGGAGCCGATGTAGTCGGAATCCGTCAGGTTCTCGCAGACCCCGACCGCGATCGCCTCCTCGCCGGTATACAGGTGAATGAATCCGGGAATATCGCCGCTGGTGTTTTCCTGGTGCAGGCGCTCCTCGAACGCACGAATCTCGCGCATCTTGCGGTAGGCTTGCAGCAATTGTTGTTTGCTTAGCGTCATCTAACCGTCCTCGATCTGATTGGACTGGCGGGCGCCATTCGCCGGGCTGGCGAGCGGCGGATCGCGCCTTACCCATGAAGACGGTACGGGCATATTCGAAGTCGGCGAAACCACCCGGATGGGGGGGCTGGTGCGCGACGGGTGGGTATATTCTTATGCGCCAGATCAGTGCATAGGCAGGTTCGGCCGCTCTGGCACGGCGCGCCCCTGGCCACCCACCCGGCACTGGGATACAACAAGAACAAGCCAAAAACAGAGGGCCAGACGCGGATGAAGCGCGCGCACCCGACACGTCCCCAACCGATACGCCTGGCCTCCGGCCCCCTGCGCCTGACCCGGGGCTTGCCGCTGATCCTCACCAAGCTCGTCCCGCCCCGCTCCCCCGGCGAATTACTACGGCGCCCGCGCCTGCTCGAACGCCTCGCCCCGGTACGCTTGCGGCGCCTGGCACTGGTCAGCGCGGGGGCCGGCTTCGGCAAGACCACCCTGCTGGCGCAGTGGCACCATTGCCTGGCCGAGCAGGGCGAGCGCGTCGCCTGGCTGAGCCTCGACGAGGACGACGACAGCCCCTGGCAGTTCATCCCCTACCTGCTGCAGGCGCTGCGCCCGCTCCACCAGGACTGGGACCCCGGCTTCTGGCAGCGCCTGGAACAACACACGCCCACCAGCCCCCAGCAGTTGCTGGCCGAACTGATCAACCAGTTGCACGACTGCCCGCACGACCTGTTCCTGATCATCGACGACTTCCATGTGATCGACGACCGTGGCGTTCACGATGCCCTCGGCTACCTGCTCGCCCATGCGCCGCCAGCGCTGCACCTGATCATCGGCAGCCGCTTCCGCCCGCGCCTGGCCCTCAGCCGGCTACAGGCCGAGGACCAGTTGGTGGAAGTCGGCGACCAGGAGCTGCGCTTCACCCTCGAAGAGGCGCGCGGCTATTTCAACGAGACGCTCGCCGTACCGCTCAGCGGCCAGGACACCCAGCGCCTGCTATCGCTGACCGAGGGCTGGATCGCCGGAATGAAGATCGCCTCGCTGTCCCCCGGGCTGCGCGACGACCCCGCACGACTGATCGACAACCTGCGCGGTGGCACCCGCGCCATTACCCGCTACCTCAAGGAAGTGGTGTTCGACCCGCTGCCGGTCGAAGTCTTCGACTTCCTGCTGCGCACCTCCATTCTCGGCCGCCTGAACGCCGGGCTGTGCAACGCCGTCACCGAGCGCGACGATGGCGAGGCGATGCTGGAGTGGATCGAACGGCACAACCTGTTCCTGTCCGCCCTCGACGAGCATGGTGCCTGGTTCCGCTACCACCCGCTGCTGCGGGAAACCCTGGGCAACCGCTTGCGCCGTTGCGCCGGGATCGACATCAAGCAACTGCATGAGCGCGCCAGCGGCTGGTTCGTCGAGCAGCGCCTGTGGGCCGAGGCGGTGCGTCATGCCCTGGTGGCGGGCAAGCCGATCGGCAGCCCCGGGCAGGATGGCGCGAGCGCGCAATCGCTGGCCGAAGAAGGCGATATCGACACCCTGGTGCGCTGGATGCATCACCTGCCGGTGAGCCTCGACCCCTCGCGTATAGACCTGCAGCTCAACCTCGCCTGGGCGCTGGCGCACTATTTCCGCTTCGACGAAGCGCGCCAGTTGCTCGACAACCTCGACCAACTGGTCGCCGGCCATCGCGCCGGGCTGCGCCGCAGCACCTGGGTCAAGCTACGGGTGGTGCGTGCCATCTGCGAGGCTTTCTCCGAGAACATCGCCGAAAGCCTGGCCCTGGTCGAGCCCCTGCTGCAGGAAGTGCCCTGTGGCGATACCTGGGTCGATGGGCTGGTGTGCAATATCCTCAGCTACTGCCATGTGGTCGAGCAGCGCTATGCCGAAGCGCTGGCGGTACAGCGGCACATGCCCGGCCCGGATGCACCGCTGGGCAACCTGTTCGTCTCGGTCTACCGCGCCTTCATCATCGCCCAGTGCCACTTGTGCCAGGGCGACCTCGACGCCGCCGAGCGACACGCCCGCCAGGCGCTGTTACAGGCCGAGCGCTATACCGGGGCACAATCGAGCAGCAGCGCCACCCTCGCGCCACTGCTGGCGGAAATCGCCTACGAGCGCGGCGAGCATGACCAACTCGCCCCCCTGCTGGCGGACAAGCTCGACCAGATCGACCGTTTCAGCCCGCCCGACGGCCTGCGCCGCTGCTATGTCAGCCTGGCGCGCCAGGCACTGTGCAACGGCGCACCGCATCAGGCCGAGCGACTGCTGGAACATGCTCTGCAACTGGCCATCGCCCGTCGCTGGCGGCGCTTGCAGGCACTGCTGCTGGCCGAACAGGCGCGCGTGCGGCTGCTGCAGGGCGACTACCCCGCCGCGGAGCAGTTGCAACAGCAACTGGAACGACTGGCGCCGCTGGCCCGGATCGACGCCGAACACCCCTGCCAGCGCGCCAGCGCCCAGCATGCGCTGCTCGGCCGCAGCCGCCTGCTGCTGGCCGCCGGCCAGGCGGCACAGGCCGCCAAGCTGCTGGGGCGCCTGGTCGCCGAACAGGAAAGCCGCCACGACTGGCTCGCCGCCGCGCGCCTGCGCGTACTCTGGGCACGGGCGCTGTGGCAGGCCGACGAAAGCGACAAGGCCTGCACCGCCCTGCAACCGGCCCTGCGACTGGCCGGGCGCCAGCGCCTCGAACGCAGCTTGCTGGATGCCGGTGATGAGCTGCTGCCCCTGCTCAGCCGCCTGCAGAAAAAACTCCCGGCGCGCCACGAAACCGGCGAGACCCTGGCGCGCCTGCTGGAACGACACCCCCAGGCCGACGAACGGCAGCGCCAGGGCCACACCACGCGCCAGGGCCTCAGCGAACGGGAATGCCAGGCGCTGCGGCTGGTCGCCGAGGGCCAGTCGAACAAGGAGATCGCCCGCAGCCTGGATATCTCCACGGAAACCGTGAAATGGCACCTGAAGAACATCTACGGCAAACTCAACGTCACCAGCCGCACCCAGGCCATAGGCCGTGCCCAGGAACTGGGCCTGCTGGAGTAAGGGCATAAAGCCTCCAGCGCCCTTTCCGGCGCTATTGCAGTACGCTTGCGCAACCTACTCGCGAGAATGGATGCCCCATGAGCAACGACACCGCGTACAAACCACAACCGGCAAAACACCTGGCCGTGCTGATCGACGCCGACAACGCGCCGGCCCTGATCGTCGAAGGCCTGTTCGAAGAGGTCGCCAAATACGGCGTCGCCAGCGTCAAGCGTATCTATGGCGACTGGACCGGGCCGCAACTGGGCAAGTGGAAACAGGTCCTGCTCGACCACTCGATCCAGCCCATCCAGCAATTCGCCTACACCAAAGGCAAGAACGCCACCGACAGCGCACTGATCATCGACGCCATGGACCTTCTCTACACCCGGCGCTTCGACGGTTTCTGCCTGGTTTCCAGCGACAGCGACTTCACCCGGCTGGCCGCGCGCCTGCGCGAGGAAGGGCTGACGGTATACGGCTTCGGCGAGGAAAAGACCCCTAAGCCCTTCGTCTCGGCCTGCGACAAGTTCATCTACACGGAAATCCTCCGCGACCAGCCGAGCGAGCCGGCCGCCAGCGACAAGGTCACGCCGGAACAAGCATCCGGCAACGATCCGGCCAGGAAGCCGGATGACCGCAAGAAGCCGCAGAAAGCCCCGGTGGATTTCATCGCCAAGGTCATCGATGACATTTCCGACGACGATGGCTGGGTCGCCCTCGGCATGGTCGGCTCCAACATCAACAAGCTGCGCACCGATTTCGACCCCCGCCTCTACGGCTTCAGGAAACTCAGCGACCTGATCAAAGCCCACCCGCAGCGCTTCGAACTGCAGGAACGCGGCGCCACGGCCACCGGCAAGGTGCTGGAAGTACGCAACCGCAAGAAACGCTGAAAGCCCGCCATCCCCCCATTGCGCCGTGCCGCTACTCACTGGCAGGGCGCTTCGATAACAGCGCTGAAGGCTGGAAAGCTGGACGAGAAACACCGGATGCCAGGCTCTTTCGTCCAGCCAGCTTTCCAGCGCTCTTTCCGGCTGTTTACCCGCATAGCGCGATCGCCCTGATGGCTCTCCCCGCCCGGGACCTTTATCATCGCCGCTTTCGCTTCGCCCCACGGACACCGAGGTAGACCCCATGCTCAACGGCCTCTGGCTGGGCTTTTTCCTGATCGCCGCGGTGGCGGCGCTATCGCGCTGGCTGATCGGCGGCGACCCCCAGGTGTTCGCCGCGCTGGTGGAAGGCCTGTTCGCCATGGCGCGCCTGTCGGTGGAAGTGATGGTGCTGCTGTTCGGCACCCTGACCCTCTGGCTGGGCTTCCTGCGCATCGCCGAGAAGGCCGGGCTGGTCGACCTGCTGGCGCGTTTGCTGGGGCCGCTGTTCCATCGCCTGATGCCCGAGGTGCCGCCCGGGCACCCGGCGCTGGGGCTGATCACCCTGAACTTCGCCGCCAACGGGCTGGGCCTGGACAACGCCGCCACCCCCATCGGCCTCAAGGCCATGCGCGCCCTGCAAGACCTCAACCCGAGCAGCAGCACCGCCAGCAACGCGCAGATCCTGTTCCTGGTGCTCAACGCCTCGTCGCTGACCCTGCTGCCGGTGTCGATCTTCATGTACCGCGTGCAGCAGGGCGCCGAAGACCCGACCCTGGTGTTCCTGCCGATCCTGCTGGCCACCAGCGCCTCGACCCTGGCCGGCCTGCTGTCGGTGGCGCTGATGCAGCGCCTGCGCCTGTGGGACCCGGTGGTGCTCGCCTACCTGATCCCCGGCGCGCTGCTATTGGGCGCCTTCATGGCGCTGCTGGCCAGCCTCTCGGCCGCGGCCCTGGCGCAACTGTCGTCGCTGCTGGGCAACCTGACGCTGTTCGGCCTGATCCTGACCTTCGTCGG
Source organism: Stutzerimonas kirkiae (assembly GCF_004327335.1). Lineage (GTDB taxonomy): Bacteria > Pseudomonadota > Gammaproteobacteria > Pseudomonadales > Pseudomonadaceae > Stutzerimonas > Stutzerimonas kirkiae. Next base: position 76,974 of record NZ_QJUO01000001.1, read on the forward strand.
CGTCGGCGCGTTGCGCAAGGTGCCGGTCTACGAAAGCTTCGTGGAAGGCGCCAAGGAAGGCTTCGATGTCGCCAAGAGCCTGCTGCCGTACCTGGTGGCGATGCTCTGCGCGGTCGGCGTGCTGCGCGCCTCCGGGGCACTGGAGTTCGGCCTCGACGGCATCCGCTGGGTGGTCGAGGCACAGGGCTGGGACAGCCGCTTCGTCGAGGCGCTGCCCACCGCGCTGGTCAAGCCGTTCTCCGGCAGCGGCGCGCGGGCGATGCTGATCGAGACCATGCAGACCCACGGCGTGGACAGTTTCCCGGCACTGGTGGCGGCCACCGTGCAGGGCAGTACCGAGACCACCTTCTACGTCCTCGCCGTGTACTTCGGCGCGGTCGGCATCCAGCGCGCCCGGCACGCGGTCGGCTGTGCGCTGCTGGCCGACTTCGCCGGAGTGGTCGCCTCGATCGGTGTCTGCTACTGGTTCTTCGGCTGAAAAAGGCAACATCCGGTAACGGGCATGTATACGGCCACGTTGAACCGGCGGATGAGACTCACTACCATCGCAACTCCGTTTTCATCAACAGAGGCATTTCCCATGCGGGCAAGCAAATGGCTATTGGCGGCATTCTCCCTGTCGGTGCTGGCCGGCGCTGTACAGGCGGCCGACGAGGTGGTGGTCTACTCCTCGCGGATCGATGAGCTGATCAAGCCGGTTTTCGATGCCTATACGGAAAAAACCGGGGTCAAGGTGAAATTCATCACCGACAGGGAAGCCCCGCTGATGGCCAGGATCAAGGCCGAGGGCGAGAACACCCCGGCCGACCTGCTGCTGACCGTGGATGGTGGCAACCTGTGGCAGGCCGAGCAAATGGGCCTCCTGCAACCCTTGCAGTCGAGCATCATCGACGCCGATATCCCACCGCAGTACCGCTCCTCCACCGGCGCCTGGACCGGCCTGTCGCTGCGCGCGCGGACCATCGTCTACTCGCCCGAGCGGGTCGAGCCGGAAGAACTCTCGACCTACGAAGCCCTGGCCGACGAGCAATGGGAAGGTCGCCTGTGCCTGCGCACCAGCAAGAAAGTCTACAACCAGTCGCTGACCGCCACCCTGTTGGAAGTCCATGGCCCCGAGAAAACCGAGGAAATCCTCAAGGGCTGGATCAACAACCTGGCGACCGATGTCTTCGCCGACGACAACTCGGTGATCCAGGCCGTGGATGCCGGCCAATGCGACGTGGGTATCGTCAATACCTACTATTACGGGCGCCTGCACCAGCAGAACCCGAAACTGCGGGCCAAGCTGTTCTGGCCCAACCAGCAGGACCGTGGTGTGCACGTCAACCTCTCGGGCATCGGCCTGACCAAGCATGCCCCGCACCCGGAAGCCGCGCAGAAGCTGGTGGAGTGGATGACCACCCCAGAAGCGCAGAGCATCTTCGCCGGTGCCAACAAGGAGTTCCCGGCCAACCCGAAGGTCAAGCCTTCCGACGAAGTCGCCAGTTGGGGTGAGTTCAAGGCCGACACCATCCCGGTGGAAGTCGCCGGCAGGCGCCAGGCCGAGGCGATCCGCCTGATGGACCGGGTGGGCTGGAACTGAAGGCTGGAGGCTTTTCCGTCCAGCCTTCCAGCCTCCAGCGCTCTTGTCGGCTCTTTCTCCCCATGCGGGAGAAGGGCTGGGGAAGAGGGATGGCATCCGCAGGGCACTTTTTCACTTGCAGCTTGAAGCTTGTGGCTTGAAGCTTGCCTCATGGCGCCCCGCCTTGCCGGGGCGTTTTTCTGCCTGTCGTCGAGGTCTTGCGTGTCCCATTCCGCCCAGTACCGCTGGTATCCCATCACATTCGCCATCGCGGCCCTGGTGCTGCTGCCACTGACGGTACTGGCCTTCAGTTGGCACGACATCGACCCGGAGATCTGGCGGCACCTGTGGGAAACCCAGATGACGCGCCTGCTGGGCAATACCCTGGTGCTGATGGTCGGCGTCGGGCTCGGAGTGACCCTGCTGGGTGTCAGCCTGGCCTGGCTGACCGCGCTCTGCGAATTCCCCGGCCGTCGCTGGCTGGACTGGGCGCTGATGCTGCCCTTCGCCATCCCGGCCTATGTACTGGCGTTCGTCTTCATCGGCCTGCTGGACTTTTCCGGCCCGGTGCAGAGCCTGGCGCGGGACTGGTTCGGCTCCGCCATCCGCTTTCCCAGGGTGCGCTCCACCGGCGGTGTGATCCTGGTGCTGGTGCTGGTGTTCTACCCCTACGTCTACCTGCTCGCACGCTCGGCCTTCATCGCCCAGGGCAAGGGCCTGATGGAAGCCGCGCGGATTCTCGGGCAGACGCCCTGGCAAGCCTTCTGGCGGGTCGCCTTGCCGATGGCCTGGCCCGCTATCGGCACCGGGCTGGCACTGGCACTGATGGAAACCCTGGCCGATTTCGGCGCGGTGTCGGTGTTCAACTTCGATACCTTCACCACCGCCATCTACAAGACCTGGTACGGCTTCTTCAGCCTGAGCAGCGCAACCCAGTTGGCCAGCCTGCTGTTGCTCGCGGTGATGCTGGTGCTCTATGGCGAGCGGCGCGCCAGGGGAGCGGCGCGCCCGGCCAACGAGCGCGCCAGGAGCAGTGCGCTCTATCGGTTGCGCGGCTTCCAGGCATTCGCCGCCAGCGCCTGGTGCCTGCTGGTGTTCGCCTGCGCCTTCGTCATCCCGCTGTTGCAGTTGCTCGCCTGGCTCTGGCAACGTGGCCGCTTCGATCTGGACGAGCGCTATGCCGCACTGATCCTGCATACCCTCTACCTGGGTGGCATGGCCGCGCTACTGACCGTGACCCTGGCCCTGCTGCTGGCCTTCGCCCGGCGCCAGGCGCCGGTACGCAGCATCCGCGGCGCGGTGGGCCTGGCCAACCTGGGCTACGCCCTGCCCGGCTCGGTGCTGGCGGTGTCGATCATGCTGGCCTTCAGTTACCTGGACCGGCACCTGGTGATTCCCGTATCCAGTTGGCTCGGTGGCGCCGGCAAACCGCTGCTGCTGGGCAGCCTGGCCGCGCTGCTGGTGGCCTACCTGATCCGCTTCATGGCGGTGGCGTTCGGACCGCTGGAGAACGCCCTGGCGCGTATCCGCCCGTCCCTGCCCCAGGCCTCGCGCAGCCTGGGCGTCGGCGGCCTGCCGTTGTTCCTGCGGGTCTATTTGCCGCTGCTGCTGCCGGGCACCCTGAGCGCGGCGCTGCTGGTGTTCGTCGAGGTGCTCAAGGAAATGCCGGCCACCCTGCTGATGCGCCCCTTCGGCTGGGACACCCTGGCCGTGCGCATTTTCGAGATGACCAGCGAAGGCGAATGGGCACGCGCCTCGCTACCGGCCCTGACCCTGGTACTGGTCGGGCTGCTGCCGGTGATCCTGCTGATCCGCCGTTCGGCGGGGAAGTAGCGGCTTCAAGCCTCGAGGCAGGGCAGGCCGACCGGTCGCAGTGACCTGTCACACCCTTGCCGCTACAATGCGCGCCATCGAACAAGAGTCTTTCCCACCTGGGAAGCGACTCCATCGGGCGTCCTCCAGGGCGCCGGCCCGGAAGGAGAAACCCATGGGTAAGCGTACACCGCTCTACGACCAGCACCTCGCGCTAGGCGCCAAGATAGTCGACTTCGGCGGCTGGGACATGCCGCTGCACTATGGCTCGCAGGTTGAAGAGCATCACCAGGTGAGGCGCGACTGTGGCGTATTCGACGTTTCGCACATGACCGTCATCGACATCGGTGGCCCGCAGGCGGGCGATTACCTCAGGCGCCTGCTGGCCAACGATGTGGCGCGCCTTGGCGAGGCGGAGGCCCTTTACAGCGCCATGCTCAACGTGCAAGGCGGCGTGCTCGACGACCTGATCGTCTACCGCACCGAGGGCGGCTACCGCCTGGTGGTCAACGCCGGTACCCGCGACAAGGATCTCGCCTGGATGCGGCAACAGGCCGAAGGTTTCGACGTACTCATCGCCGAACAAGCCGACCTGGCCATGCTGGCGATACAGGGGCCACACGCCAGGGTAAAAGCCGCGGGGCTGGTGCCGCAGGGCTTTTCCGAGCTTATCCTCGACTTGCCGCCCTTCACCGGCAAGGCCGAAGGCGCCTGGTTCGTCGCCCGTACCGGCTATAGCGGCGAAGACGGCATCGAGATCATCCTGCCGGCCGAGGAAGCGGCGGACTTCTTTGGTGAACTGGTCGGCGCCGGCATCTCCCCCATCGGCCTCGGTGCCCGCGACACCCTGCGCCTGGAGGCCGGGCTGAACCTCTACGGCCAGGACATGGACGAGTCGGTTTCGCCACTCTCGGCCAACATGGGCTGGACCATCGCCTGGCAGCCACCGGGGCGCGACTTCATCGGCCGCGCCGCCGTGGAGCGGCAACTGGCCAGCGCGGAAAAACCGCCCAGGCTGGTCGGCCTGGTGCTGGAAGAACGTGGCGTGCTGCGCGCCCACCAGGTGGTGCGCGTCAACGGCTTCGGCGACGGCGAAATCACCAGCGGCAGCTTCTCGCCCACCCTCGGCAAGTCCATCGCCCTGGCCCGGGTGCCGGCGCAGACGGCGGAGCGTGCCGAGGTCGAGATTCGTGGCAAATGGTACCCGGTGCGCGTGGTACAGCCGACTTTCGTGCGCCACGGCAAGGTACTGGTGTAAATTCCCCCGACCAACGACTGCCCACGAGGAAATACCCCATGAGCGATATCCCCAGCGAACTGCGTTACGCCGCCAGCCATGAGTGGGCACGCCTGGAAGACGACGGTAGCGTGAGCGTCGGCATCTCCGACCACGCTCAGGAAGCTCTGGGCGATGTGGTCTACGTCGAACTGCCGCAACCCGGCCAGCGGCTGGCAGCCGGCCAGCAGGCCGGTGTGGTGGAGTCGGTCAAGGCCGCGTCGGATATCTACGCACCGGTTTCCGGCGAAGTGATCGCCATCAACGAGCAACTGGCCGACGCTCCCGAACGGGTCAACTCCGAGCCCTACGGCGCCTGGTTCTTCCGCCTCAAGCCCAGCGACAGCAGCGAACTGCAGAACCTGCTCGACGCCGACGGCTACCGCACCGCCAGCGACGACGCCTGATACCCGCGCGCTCGGCAGAACGCAAAACGCCGCGGCTCCATCCACCTGGAGCCGCGGCGTTTTTATTCGTGGGCAACCCTATCGCAAGGATAACGCTGGCCTCGCGTACGGTGCGCCGTGCGCACCGGGCATGGCAGCGCCGGTGCGTACGGCACACCCTGTGCGAACTCAGATATGCGCGTCGCGGTATTCCTTTTCCGCCTCATCGAAACGCTGCTGGATCGTCGCCGAAGGCTGCTTGCCGAGCAGGCTGACCACGACGATGGCGATACTGGCGAACAGGAAGCCCGGAATGATCTCGTACAGGCCGAGATGGCCCAGCAAGTTCTTCCAGACGATCACCGTCACCGCACCGACCAGCATGCCGGCCAGCGCGCCATTGCGCGTGGTGCGCTTCCACAGCAGCGAGAACAGCACCACCGGCCCGAACGCCGCGCCGAAGCCGGCCCAGGCATAGGACACCAGCCCCAGCACCTTGCTGTCGGGGTTGGCCGCCAGGACGATGGCCACCACGGCAATCAACAGCACCATCAGCCGGCCGACCCATACCAGTTCACGCTGCGAGGCATGCTTGCGCAGGAAGGCCTTGTAGAAGTCCTCGGTCAGGGCGCTGGAACACACCAGCAACTGGCAACTCAGGGTACTCATCACCGCCGCCAGGATGCCAGACAGGATGATACCGGCGATCCAGGGGTTGAAGAGGATCTTGGTCAGCTCGATGAACACCCGCTCGCCGTTCTCGTTGACCGGCCCGGCCAGTTCGGGATTGTTGGCGAAATAGGCGATGCCGAAGAAACCGGCCGCCACCGCGCCCGCCAGGCACAGGATCATCCAGGCCATGCCGATGCGACGGGCATTGGGAATCGACTTGACCGAACTGGCCGCCATGAAGCGCACCAGGATATGCGGCTGGCCGAAGTAGCCCAGGCCCCAGCCCAGCAGGGAGACGATGGCGATGAAGCTCAGGCCCTTGAACATGTCGAAGTTCGAAGCAGACTGGGCCTCGATGGTCGCCAGGGCCGTGCCGAAGTCACCCAGCGCCAGGATCGCGAATATCGGCGTGATCAGCAGCGCGAAGATCATCAGCGTCGCCTGCACCGTATCGGTCCAGCTCACCGCCAGGAAGCCGCCGATGAAGACATAGGCGATGGTCGCCGCGGCACCGACCCACAGCGCGATGCCGTAGGGAATACCGAAGGTGCCCTCGAACAGGCGCGCCCCCGCCACCACGCCGGACGCGCAGTAGATGGTGAAGAACACCAGGATCACCAGTGCCGAGAAAATACGCAGCAGCCTGCTGCCATCCTCGAAGCGATGGGTGAAATAGTCCGGCAGGGTCAGGGCATTGTGATTGTGCTCGGTCTGCACCCGCAGCCGCCCGGCGACGAACAGCCAGTTCAGCCAGGCGCCGATGATCAGGCCGATGGCGATCCAGCTTTCCGACAGCCCGGCGACGAAGATCGCGCCCGGCAGGCCCATCAGCAGCCAGCCACTCATGTCGGAAGCCCCCGCCGACAATGCCGTGACGAAACTGCCGAGACTGCGGCCACCAAGGATGTAATCGGAGAAGTTATTGGTGGCGCGATAGGCGAAGAAGCCGATCAGCACCATCGCCAGGATATAGACCACGAACGTGATCAGGGTGGGTGTGTTGGCGCTCATAGAAGCCCCTCATGGTTGTTGTTCGGTCAGTGTAAGAGACAGGTCAGACCCGACTCGCTCGGCAGGAAGTGGCTAACGATGCACCCACGACCAATACCGCAAGAATCATTTTCCGGAGGCAAGCTCACGACGACATCCCATAGGGTTGCACCGCGAGGGCGAATCCTATTCAAAGATCGCAACAAGGTGCAACCCAGCATTTCGAAAAAGTTGCACTTCCGGATGATTACCTCACAATCCCCGCAATAAGGCGCCCATTCGGTGCAAACTCAAAACAACCGCACCACAATAGTGCTAAATACGGGCCCATGGGGTCCATTCGACCAATTCCCTGTAATTTAAAGGTTGCACCTGGTTGCACCTTTACGCTTCCGGCTATACCTTTGCGCGGTTCTGCCACCATACCGATGGGCACGCCTGCAAGAGAGGATTTTCACATGGCTACAACCACAACCCTTGGGGTCAAACTCGACGAAGCGACCCGCGAGCGCCTCAAGCAGGCTGCGAAAACCATCGACCGCACCCCGCACTGGCTGATCAAGCAAGCGATCTACAGCTACCTGGAAACCCTGGAAAGCGGCGCCACCCTGACCGAACTGCAAAGCGTCGCCGAGCGCCTCGCCGAAGGCGACAGCGAAGCGCTGGAAACCCTCAGCGAACCGGCCCTGCAACCCTTCCTGGAGTTCGCCGAGAACGTCCTGCCGCAATCGGTGCTGCGCGCCACCATCACCAGCGCCTACCGCCGCCCGGAAGAAGAAGCCGTATCCATGCTGCTGGAGCAGGCGCGCCTGCCCGAGGCTCTGGCCCAGTCCAGCCACGCGCTGGCCTATCGCATCGCCGACACCCTGCGCAGCCAGAAATCCGCCAGCGGCCGCGCCGGCATCGTCCAGGGGCTGCTGCAGGAATTCTCCCTGTCCTCCCAGGAGGGCGTCGCCCTGATGTGCCTGGCCGAAGCGCTGCTGCGCATTCCCGACAAGGGCACCCGCGATGCGCTGATCCGCGACAAGATCAGCCATGGCAACTGGCAGCCGCACCTGGGCAACAGCCCCTCGCTGTTCGTCAACGCCGCCACCTGGGGCCTGCTGCTGACCGGCAAGCTGGTTTCCACCCACAACGAAGCGGGGCTTTCCAGCTCCCTCAACCGGGTCATCGGCAAGAGCGGCGAGCCACTGATCCGCAAGGGCGTGGACATGGCCATGCGCCTGATGGGCGAGCAATTCGTCACCGGCGAGAGCATCGCCGAGGCCCTGGCCAACGCCAGGACGCTGGAAACCAAGGGCTTCCGCTACTCCTACGACATGCTCGGCGAAGCCGCGCTGACCGAACATGACGCCCAGCGCTACCTGGCCTCCTACGAGCAGGCCATCCACGCCATCGGCAAGGCGTCCAATGGCCGCGGCATCTACGAAGGCCCGGGCATCTCGATCAAGCTCTCGGCGCTGCACCCGCGCTACAGCCGCGCCCAGTACGAACGGGTGATGGACGAACTCTATCCGCGCCTGCGCGACCTCACCCTGCTGGCCAAGCAATACGACATCGGCCTGAACATCGACGCCGAGGAAGCCGACCGCCTGGAACTGTCGCTGGACCTGCTCGAACGCCTCTGCTTCGAGCCGCAACTGGCCGGCTGGAACGGTATCGGCTTCGTCATCCAGGCCTACCAGAAGCGTTGCCCGTTCGTCATCGACACCCTCATCGACCTGGCCCGCCGCAGCCGCCACCGGCTGATGATCCGCCTGGTCAAGGGCGCCTACTGGGACAGCGAGATCAAGCGCGCGCAGATCGACGGCCTGGAGGGCTACCCGGTCTATACGCGCAAGGTGCACACCGACGTGTCCTACATCGCCTGCGCGCGCAAGCTGCTGGCGGTGCCCGAGGTGATCTACCCGCAGTTCGCCACCCACAACGCCCACACCCTGGCCACCATCTACCAGTTGGCCGGGCAGAACTACTACCCTGGCCAGTACGAGTTCCAGTGCCTGCACGGCATGGGCGAGCCGCTCTACGAACAGGTGGTCGGCAAGGTCGCCGACGGCAAGCTGAACCGCCCGTGCCGCATCTACGCGCCGGTCGGCAGCCATGAAACGCTGCTGGCCTACCTGGTGCGGCGCCTGCTGGAGAACGGTGCCAACACCTCCTTCGTCAACCGTATCGCCGACCAGTCGGTGTCCATCGAAGAGCTGATCGCCGACCCGGTCGCCCAGGTGGAAACCCAGGCCATCGAAGAAGGCGCCCTGGGCCGCCCGCACCCGCGTATCCCGCTGCCGCGCGACCTCTACGGCGATGCCCGCAGCAATTCCAGCGGTATCGACCTGTCCAACGAACACCGCCTCGGCTCGCTGTCCAGCGCCCTGCTGGGCACCAGCCATGCCGACTGGCGCGCCGCACCGATCCTCGCCAAGCCGGCCACGCCCGGCGCCGCCAGCCCGCTGCTCAACCCGGCGGACCAGCGCGACATCGTCGGCCAGGTCAGCCAGGCCAGTACCCAGGATGTCGACGACGCCCTGCAATACGCCCTCAACAGCGCGCCGATCTGGCAGGCGACCCCCGCCGACGAGCGCGGCGCCGCCCTGGAGCGCGCCGCCGAGCTGATGGAAGCGCAGATCCAGCCGCTGATCGGCCTGCTGGTGCGCGAAGCCGGCAAGACCTTCGCCAACGCCATCGCCGAAGTGCGCGAGGCGGTCGACTTCCTGCGCTACTACGCCGCCCAGGCGCGCGGCTTCGGCAACGACAGCCACCGCCCGCTGGGCCCGGTGGTGTGCATCAGCCCGTGGAACTTCCCGCTGGCGATCTTCACCGGCCAGGTGGCCGCGGCCCTGGCCGCCGGCAACAGCGTGCTGGCCAAGCCCGCCGAGCAGACCCCGCTGGTCGCCGCGCAGGCCGTGCGCCTGCTGCTGGAGGCCGGCATCCCCGCCGGCGCCATCCAGTTGCTGCCGGGCGACGGCGAAACCGTGGGCGCGCGCCTGGTCGCCGACGAGCGGGTCAAGGGCGTGATGTTCACCGGCTCCACCGAAGTGGCGAAGATCCTTGCGCGCAGCGTCGCCGGGCGCCTCGACGCCCAGGGCCGGCCGATCCCGCTGATCGCCGAGACCGGCGGGCAGAACGCGATGATCGTCGACTCCTCGGCGCTGGCCGAACAGGTGGTCACCGATATCGTCGCCTCCGCCTTCGACAGCGCCGGCCAGCGCTGCTCGGCGCTGCGCGTGCTGTGCGTACAACAGGACGCGGCCGAGCGCATCGTCGAGATGCTCAAGGGCGCCATGGCCGAATGCCGCCTGGGCAACCCGGACAAACTCAGCGTGGACATCGGCCCGGTGATCGACGCCGAGGCCAAGGCCGGCATCGAGCGCCACATCCAGGCCATGCGCGCCAAGGGCCGGCATATCTACCAGGTGGCCCGCGCCGAGGCCGAGGAATGCCGCCACGGCACCTTCGTCACGCCGACCCTGATCGAACTGGAAAGCCTCGACGAGCTGCAACGCGAAGTGTTTGGCCCGGTACTGCACCTGCTGCGCTACCAGCGCAAGGACCTCGGCGCGCTGATCGAACAGATCAACGCCACCGGCTACGGCCTGACCCTCGGCGTGCACACGCGCATCGACGAAACCATCGCCCAGGTGGTCGGCAACGCCCACGCCGGCAATATCTACGTCAACCGCAATATCGTCGGCGCCGTGGTCGGCGTGCAGCCGTTCGGTGGCGAAGGCCTCTCCGGCACCGGCCCGAAAGCCGGCGGCCCGCTGTATATGTACCGCCTGCTCGGCAGCCGCCCGCACGAGTCGGTCACCCGCAGCCTGGCCGCCATCGACAGCGAAGCCTTCGCACAGCAACACGCCAGTGTGCAGCGCCCCGCCCTGCAGGCACTCGCCGAGTGGGCACGCGGCAACCAGCGCCAGGAGCTGGACGAACTCTGCCAGCGCTTCACCGCGCAAGCGGCCAGCGGCATCGAGCTGCAACTGCGCGGCCCGACCGGCGAACGCAACAGCTACAGCCTGCACCCGCGCGAACGGGTACTGGGCCTGGCCGACAGCGAACAGGACCTGCTCGCGCAACTGGCGGCGGTCCTGGCGGTCGGCGGCAACGCCCTGTGGCAGCGCGACGAACTGACGGAAAAACTGGCCAGCCAACTGCCGGCGCCGGTCCAGGTGCATATCCACCTGGTCGCCGACTGGAACAAGGACGACGTGGCCTTCGACGCCGTCCTGCACCACGGCGACTCCGACCAGCTACGCGCCCTGTGCAAGCAGGTCGCCAGCCGCAACGGCCCGATCGTCGGCGTCCAGGGCCTGTCCCGCGGCGAAACCGACATCGCCCTTGAGCGCCTGCTGATCGAACGCGCCATCAGCGTCAACACGGCCGCCGCCGGCGGCAATGCCAGCCTGATGAGTATCGGCTGAGTGGGAAACGGCCCGCCCCGCCCAGCGGCGGGCCGAACCACAACGAAGCACGGCCCTCATCCACAACCGGGCATGTAGCATCTTTTTGCATCATGCAAGGCATGCCCCTGCCAGCCTCACCATTCTGCGCACCTGAAAGCCCGAAGCATTTCGCACCATATCAGTGTAACCGCATCACATCTGCATCCGTTCTGGACGCCGAGAACGGCGGTGGCACGACCCTATAAGCCGCTATAAGGCGTCTTCGTCGCCCATACCCGGGTGGCACGAATGTTGTTGCACCTTGCTGGACAGTCCTGCATAGCCTTGACTGATCCCTGACGACAACTTCAAGAAGGAATGCCCATGCGTCTACTGTGCCGCTCACTGATGGCTTTCTCGCTCCTACCCCTTGAACCGCCCCGGGTATCGCGGAGGCTCCATCTTTTGAGAAACTGGAGCCACTATGCCAAAGCCATCTAAGTTTTCCCCCGAAGTCCGTGAGCGTGCTGTGCGGATGGTCTACGAGGTCCGCGAGTCACACGATTCGCAGTGGGCAGCCATCGAGGCTGTGTCCAGCAAGATCGGGTGTACTGCCCAGACCTTGAGCAACTGGATCCGCAAGGCCTCTTCCCCCGCAACGCCTAGCGCCCCAGCCGATCCTAGAATCAAGGAGCTGGAGCGCGAGATTCGTGAGCTAAAACGAGCCAACGAGATTCTCAAGGTCGCCAGCGCTTTTTTCGCCCAGGCGGAACTCGACCGCCGTTTGAAGTGATCTGGCAACTGATCGACAAGCACCGGCAAAGCTTTGGAGTCGAGCCACTGTGCCGCGTATTGCAGGTGTCTCCATCGGCTTACCGGCGCCATGCAGCACGTCTGCGCGACCGCTCACGACGCTCTGCCCGAGCGATCCGTGACGAGGCACTCACCGTACAAATTCACCGTGTCTGGCAGGAAAACTACGGGGTCTATGGGGTCAGGAAAGTCTGGCGGCAGATGCATCGCGAACATCAGGTCGTAGCGCGCTGCACAGTGGAGCGGTTGATCCGTGAGATGGGGCTCTGCGGCGTGACACGGGGCAAACCGGTGAAAACCACAAAAGCCGATCCTGACAATGCCAATCCCAGGGATCTGGTAAAGCGTCAGTTCACTGCTGAACGCCCCAATCAGCTCTGGGTCGCCGATTTCACGTTCGTTTCAACCTGGCAGGGGTTTGCCTATGTCGCGTTCATCGTGGATGTCTATTCACGGTTCATCGTTGGCTGGCGGGTCAGCCGACACATGCGTACGGAGTTTGTCCTGGATGCGCTCGAACAGGCACTTCACGCCCGTCGGCCCGAGCCTCATCGGCTAGTTCATCACAGCGACAGAGGCTCGCAATATCTGTCGATTCGTTACAGCGAGCGGTTGGGCGAAGCGGGTATCGAGCCGTCGGTTGGCAATCCCGGTGACAGCTACGACAACGCATTGGCAGAGACCATCAATGGCCTCTACAAGACCGAGCTGATTCACAAGCGAGGGCCATGGAAAAGTGTTGAAAGCCTGGAATGGGAAACGCTGAAATGGGTGACTTGGTTCAACCATCAGCGCCTGCTGGAACCGATTGGAAATAGGCCGCCGGTCGAGTTTGAGGCACTATACGAACAGAGTCAGACAGCAATACCCGTTGCAGCCTGACTCAAACAAAACAGCCTCCGCGATACCCGGGGCGGTTCAATCCGTCCTCTCCCCAATAACGAACCTGATAGCGAACCCGAACATTGCTCGACCTCCACCCCATAATTCTCTCTATCAGAGGGATCTCACCTCCCTCTTTTCCAAAGTCACCTTTATCCCTATAAGTGACCTGACAGCAATCTTTATTAATCAGGAGAAACTGCTCACTCGAATCGTACAATATCGGATTTTCCGGCTTAAAGAACCTCAACGCCTTACGCCCATCATCAAAATCAACATTAGCATTCAATACCGGCGGATAAAGCCTTATAACTCTAAAAACAGCAACTCTTATTTTTTCTTGATCCGACATCACTTTACCCGTCTCCTTACAATACCCCTGATAATTCCTTAATCCGCAATAAAAATAATACAACAGCAACGCAACAACTAAAACAAGAGCCAAGAGAACAACAAACCTTACAAACCTCCTCACAACCAATCGACACCCCATATTTAACTCCTTTTATTTACAACTATTGCTCCCCGAGCTTCTCTACTGCAGTTGCCATGATATAGCCTCCTACCCTGGAGAGATATTGATACCTACCACAAAAGTGGCATGAATACGCACTGTAGCTTCCCAGAACCACGATTCCCTAAAGAGAACACAAGAAGTTCTGGCGGAGCAAATACTGATGTCGGAACGGATATCAGCACAACCCCAGAATCAATCTTGTACAGTGTCCAATTTACACCTGAGCTTGTTCCCAGGTTGCGCTTTGCCATATTTCCACCACCAGGAAAAATTAGCGCCAAGGAGTTTTTATTTCCGGTGAAGTAGGATATAGGGTTATTCTTTGTGAAACCCCACTCTTCAGTAGGCCTTCTGGAGTGAGGTTCATTCATCAGAAATGAAATCAGACTTACCCCATCATCACAGTCACTATCAGATGCCCCCATTTCTTGCAGGCATCCATATATGGTCTAAGCATTTCTGTACGTAGATGCAGGGGGTGATCAACAACCATAATGCGCTGATAGATTTTGCCTCTAATTATTCCTGTACGCTTATAAATATACTCATTTCTTCCGTCGCCATTCACATCGACTGACACATACTCTAACTCCCCCCTCCCCCCCCATAAATCCGGTAATTTTTTAGAGCCGGGCAAAGAGGAAAATTCAATTTCTACTCGCCCACTAGAAAGCCAATTAGCAATATTTTCTCCAGTGCAAAAGCCCGGGCCATTCAGTGAATCAAGAGTTTCTTTGCAAACAACCGGATTTATTGATCCTGCCCCCTGAAAGAACCCCTCCGGTCTGGATTTTGAGAAAATCTCCTTGTTATCTGCCAACTCCGATACACGGACATCTTTACGCACATCAGAATAAAATTCGACCATTTCATGATCGCCTGCCTCGACTGAAAGAGAAAGACACATCCATAATACGCATGTAAGTCGAGCAGCAAATAGGCACAAACTGAAAAATGAGACAAATTTATCTTCTAATATTCCGCAAGAAATACAAACACCCTCCCATTTTCCACTACCAGAGAGAGCCTCATTTTTATTACCACCAACGCACACACTCAAAAAACTTGCAACTGCATCAAAAAAATTACTTTTGAAGAATTTGACAAACGACAGCGTAACGAAAGCAGTAGACTCTCTGAACTGAGCCATAGATGTAGCAACAGTACTAGACTGCGCTATATATTCCCCTGTATTCACTACAACAACTGCACCATCAGTTCGTGATGCAACATGATCGGCAACCAGCCCAACCAAACTTGCAGTAGACATCTTAATTCCTCCTTAAACCAAGAAAAATGCATCCCAAGCACAAAGCAAAAACGCCCCACAGCGTGGCCGCCATGACTCGAAATACATCTCGACTACCTTGCATCATTTTTAACTCACAGTCCCTAGGTGTTTGGCACTTTCTCTCGCATAGAAAAACCCCACCCACACTACAATCAAGCAAATTCTTACGATAGTACTCAAAGGAAATCCTCCTTCCAACGATAGATTTCTTTCCTCCCTCGATGGCCAAGGCTCCCTTCCTCACATATAAACCAATCAACCCAGAAGATTCTCCAGAAACATATAAAATATATCCAGAAGACGACCCAAGACTTACCCTCTCCACCACTCCAACATCTTTGTGAACAGTATAATTTTGCTCCACGTCATGACCAAAAAAGCTCAAGCCATACATAACAACACCTAATACAAAAGATACCCAAGCCGCCCTAGCGGCCAAACTAAATCCAGAGAAACCTACAAAAGCCTCAATCAATTTTCGCAGCATATAAACCCTCAGAATAAAAACCAATAAAACCCCAGAAACCCGAATATTTATCCAAACATCTCCTTGTCCGCATCAGAAATAATGAACGGCTTTGCGTTTGCCGGCTCTTACCTCCATTAACGCCAACATCCACGGAGACAGAGCGACGTTGCTTTACAGAGGAGGAGATAGTCCGCTGGAAATACACGGGGCTCAGCCCTGGCTGAATCGAACACATCAGAACGCCTCCACGACTCTGGAGATTTCAGATGACACGACCCGCCCCCCCCAACAACCGCTCGACTTCCTGCAAATACCCCTGAATCCCCTTTGCGATGGAATAGTCTTGGGCGCCACGCCGGGCTCTTTCACGTAATTCGATACCTTGCTGCGAACCCAGCGTGCGCTCCACCAGCGCCTCGCCATCGAAGAAATCCACCAGCCAGCCGTTGTCGCCATGGCGGATGACCTCGCGCATCGACGAAGCCCTAGCCTACGCCTACCTGAGCGCCGCGACCGACTTCCAGATCTCACAGGTCGTCGACCGTACCAAAGGCATCAACGCGATGATCCGTAAAGCGGACTTCGTCGAGTTCGATGAGTAAGGCCCGCCACGCCTCCACGACCGAACGGAACACAACCTGATCGACCCCATTCGCGGCATGCCCACGAACAAGACAGAAGGCCGGCATATCGCCGGCCTTCTGTCTTTCCTCCCCTCACTGCCAGTTGGCGGCAATCACCACATCGAGCTGCGCTCGCTGGTCAGGCGTCATGGCCGACTCCCCACTGGCGGGAACGGCAAACGCCGCCATGGCATCGACCAGCACCTGGACCTGGCTGTCGAGCAGGGTGCGGCCATCGGCGGCAGCGATCTGCTCGATACGGTAGCTGCTGCCAGTGAACCAGTTCTCCAAGGTAATTTTGTCATCAGCCCCCACAATGCTGACTTCGAGGCTATTGCCAGCGCGACGGAGCCAGAGGTCATCGCTGTTGATACCATTGCCGAACACCAACTTGTCCGTGCCACCGTAGTCAGTGATCGAGTCCTGACCATCGCCTCGGTTGAACAGATAAGTGTCCCGGGCATAGCCCGCGACAATGACGTCGTTACCTCGACCACCAGAAATCGTGTTCTTGTTTGAACTGCTGTTATGCGTGTAGTCAACCTGGATTCGATCATCACCCTCACCACCTTCAATGGTGTTATCGGCGTAGTAGCTGTAGGTGATGCTGTCGTTACCCTCTCCACCCAGCAGGGTGTTGGTGCCACGGCCAATACTGGCGAGTGTGTCATCACCAGCACCTGCTGTGATCGTTACGCCCGCATCAAACCCAACCAGCGTATCGGCTTCTTCTGTTCCATAAATAATGTGACCCAGTTCTGTCAGTTGCCCAGCCAACAATTTATGACCATCGGAGAACTCTACACTTTCGATCTGGTAACCGGCCGAGGAATACCAGTTCTTGACCGTGAGCTGATCGGTGTTGGTACTGCCCGAGGCATCCTTGACTCTGATGATCAGATCATTGCCCTTGCGGGAGACGAACAAATCCTCCTGGGTAATTCCTTCACCAAACACCAACTTGTCCGTACCACCGTAGTCGGTGATCAAGTCCTGACCATCACCCCGGTTGAATAGATAAGTGTCCTGGGCATCGCCCGCGACAATGACATCGTTACCTCGGCCACCAGAAATCGTGTTCTGGTAGGAAGAGCCGTAGTACGTCCTATCAACCTGAATACGATCATCACCCTCACCACCTTCGATGGTGTTGTTGGCGTAATAGCTGTAAGTGATGCTGTCGTTGCCTCCTCCTCCCAGCAGAGTGTTGGTACCGCTGCCCTGGTCGATGATGATGTCGTCGCCGGCGCCGCCGTCGATGGTGTCGCTACCGTAGGTGTCGGTGATGGTGTCATTGCCGTCACCACCATAGACCATGGCGTTGTTATTACCCGAGTAGATGGTGTCATCACCCGCCTTACCATCGACGTACGAACTATCTGCCCACAAGGTGATTCTGTCAGCGACCTCCGTTCCGGTTACGGACAGATCACCCACTTCCTTGGCAGTCAGAACAGTGCCATCGACAAACTCGAAGGTTTCGATCCGGTAGCCTGCATTGTCCCAACCGATGATGGTGATCTGATCGACAGACTCCGGATTGGCTGAATCCAGTACCTCGACCAGCAGGTTGGTTCCGGAACGGCTGACAACCAGATCACTCAGAGCAATCCCTTCACCAAACACCAACTTGTCCGTGCCGCCCTGATCGGTAATCGAATCCTGACCATCACCTCGGCTGAACAGGTAGGTGTCCTTGCCATAACCGGCCACGATCACATCGTCACCACGCCCTCCCGAGATCGTATTGACCTGCGAGGTATAGGTATACCGGGCACTGTCGATCTGTATTCGGTCGTCACCCTCACCACCTTCGATGGTGTTGTTGGCGTAATAGCTGTAAGTGATGCTGTCGTTGCCTTCTCCTCCCAGCAGGGTGTTGGTACCACTACCCTGGTCGATGATGATGTCGTCGCCGGCGCCGCCGTCGATGGTGTCGCTACCGTAGGTGTCGGTGATGGTGTCATTGCCATCGCCGCCATATACCGTGGCGTTATTGGTGCCGGAATAGATGATGTCATCGCCATCCTTGCCGTCGGCCCATGTGGCGTCCGACCACAAGGTCAGCGTTTCACTCGCTTCGCTGCCGGTCATGGCCAGATTGGTCAGTTCCTGGGCCGAGACTGTCGTGCCATCGGCCAGTTCGAAAGTCTCGATCCGGTAGCCTGCATTGTCCCAACCGATGATGGTGATCTGATCGACAGACTCCGGATTGGCTGAATCCAGTACCTCGACCAGCAGGTTGGTTCCGGAACGGCTGACAACCAGATCACTCAGAGCAATCCCTTCACCAAACACCAACTTGTCCGTGCCGCCCTGATCGGTAATCGAATCCTGACCATCACCTCGGCTGAACAGGTAGGTGTCCTTGCCATAACCGGCCACGATCACATCGTCACCACGCCCTCCCGAGATCGTATTGACCTGCGAGGTATAGGTATACCGGGCACTGTCGATCTGTATTCGGTCGTCACCCTCACCACCGTCGATGGTGTTGTTGGCGGAGTAGCTGTAGGTGATGCTGTCGTTGCCTTCCCCTCCCAGCAGGGTGTTGGTACCACTACCCTGGTCGATGATGATGTCGTCACCGGCGCCGCCGTCGATAAACTCATTACCACTACCGCCAGTAATTATGTCATCACCACCTAGCCCGTATATTCGAGAGACGGCTCCAGTTACAATACTTTCGCCCTTGCTAGTACCTATTTGAGAACTACCGATCTCCCCAAATAAAGCCAAAAGTTGCTCAAAGTCACTGCCTTTTTGATCGCTTGCAGCAACAATACTAGTCACTGCTGACGTTGCAATAAAATTACCACTTAATGCGGCCTCCAGAAAAGCCAATACATCCTTAGCCTGGTGCTCGGAGACTTCAAAGATGCCCTTGACGCTATTTAGTAGACGTTCAATATCTAGGCGCCCATTCGACAATCCTTCAGACCAGATAAAGGAAATATCCAATTGAGACTTTGCAAAACCACCTAGCAAGCCTTGCTCGACATAGGTGAGCAAAGCACCATACGCTTGGTTTAATAAGGAAAAAGCATTAGGCCCCGTTCCCCCGTTATAGGAGTCAGCAAGAAATTTCTCTATCGCTGCGACCTTTCTAAGGTCTCCCAGATAAGATGAGCTACCGCTTGAATCTTGCACGCCCGCCCATGTATAGACCAAGATATCGAGTAATCCTGCACGATCTTGTTCGCTAGCAGCCAGATATCTTTTGACGAGATCTTTTAACTCGCCTGATTCGTCCCTCGCCATAGCCTGATGCAGGCTATGTACATTACCAAACCCGGCTAAGTCTGGTAGTGCCTTAATATCTTCATCAATTTCGATGATTTCAACGCTTTGGGTGTTGGTAGCATCAGTCGAAAACCAAACGTCAGTCATCTCACGGATGTGACCATCCACTGTTTGATACGAGCCGACAAGGCGATGTTGGTTTCCATTTTCATCAATAAAACTAGAGTTCGAGTATGTGGTGCTCAGGCTTTTGATTCCCAACTCATCGAGACTGACCAGCTCTCCTTCGTCTACAGATGCATTGCTATTTAGATCCCTCCATACTCTTAATTTATGAAACGCCTCATCCGAGGAGTCTATCTTGTCATCTTTATTGGAGTCCAAAGATACAAGCGCTGAAAAGCCATGATTGGCGACATTCCCATTTGGCAACTCTGAATAGCTGCCAAAAAGCTCTTTTCCGTTCGTTATCTTTCCGTCGCCATCGCGATCCCAGACTAGCAGGCCATCGTCTCTCCCGACCCACCCGGTGTTCTCGCTGAAGCCATTATCATCATGGTCGAAATAGATTTTCTGGCCAAGTGCGAGGGTCTCCACCCCATCTCCATCAAGATCCAGTATCAATGGACTTATAGCGCTCTCAGCTCTTTTGAAAAGATCCTTTAGCTTATCCTTTAAAACCTCTAAAGGCTTTCCTATATAGTCATCCCAAAAATCACCTAAAGCATCGGATGCATTGTCGATCAGCTCCCCAATCTCATCCAATGCTTTACTATAAGAATCTTCCAGGTCGTTACCTTGGGAGATAGCTTTATCCATGACATCTTCAAAACTGTCCTTAACACCAGAAATAAGTTCATCCGCGAACCCACCTATATCGTTTACCCCTTGCCTTAATGCTTCGCCCTCCAATAGATCAATAAGCTTTTTAGCTTGCTGTGCAAGTGCCTCGGCTAACTCGCCGCCAATGAATCCTCCTGCTGACTCCAGTTCGGATGGCAAAGGCCCCGGGTCTGGTAAATTTTCCCTCCAATATCTCTGCTCCTCCAAACTGACAGGTGATAATCCTTCTTGCGCCAATTTTTCATTTATGCCCTTCCACGCATCATCTATGGTTCCAGGAGTTAGAGCGTCTACAAGTTGCCCCCTCCTGAAATCATTCATAGTATTTTCAATTGGGCTTGGCTTCCCACTATTATCTCCAAGCAAGCTATTGATAGCTTCATTAGCCCAATAAGCCTTGGCGTCAACAAGTCGCTGAGCGCTAATCAAATCTGACTCAATTATTTCGCCCCTTTTACTCATGTTAGCGTCTCCTAGCAAATGTAAATATCCCTAAAAACACAGTAAGCAAGACAAATGAAAATCCTATTTTTATTCTCAAAAAGAAATCATCAATTCCTTTCGCAACTGAGGTGGCTTTTATGACTGCATTTTGTTGCTCTATGGTGAGGCTCTCTTTCCCCAGTTTTTGAATGTACTCCTTGGCCGGGTTCTTGTCTGAAAACCGGTATTCTCTAACAAAATAATCATTTGCAAAATCAAGTAGCAGCAGCCCTATCCCCAGAGAAAAAAACCAGCACCCCAGAAGTAACAGATTCTTCCTGCGAAACATATTCACTCCAAGTCAAATTAAATGACCATTAAAGATTAACCGTTCATAGAAAAGGTAGTGGATTTATTTGCGAGCTTTACCCGCTGAACCTGCCCATTTTTCAATTACTCGTATCGTCTTCGATTATTTCTTTCCTTCTGCTCATGCTGGGAGCTCGCTCTAGATAACAATAGCAAGGCGATATATAAAGTCAGAACCCCTATCGAAAGCCATACTTTGTATTTGAAAAATAGTTCATCGAATCCTTTCAGCACAGCGACATACTTAATTAGCGCATCTCGCTGCTTGATTGAAGGAGGTGTCTTCCCGATTTCTTTTAAGTATTCCAGGGCAGGGTTTTGTTCTGATAAGGTGTACTCCTTTTTTATATATTCCTTTGCCGCATCAAGCAATAGAAGTCCTGCCCCCCAAGAAAACAAAAAAACAAATATGAGTAAGAGTTTCTTATTGCGGGTCATGCTTTCTCCATTTGGAAGTAGTGTTGACTATCATGATGTTTGGTTCGTCGTTTGTGGCTGACCATATATAGCGCTTGCAATTTCCTCTTTGCGATGCATAATTAATCACCGCTCCCCCAAACTCTCATCCACATACGCCTTGAACGGACTCAGGAAATAGTCGATGACCTTGCGCTTGTCGGTCTTCACTTCCGCGCGCACGGCCATGCCTGGCGAGAGGGCGACGCGGTTGGCGCCGACGCGGATATGGTCGTCGTCGAGCTGGATGCGGGCGCTGTAGACCAGGCCGCGTTGCTCGTCCTCGATGGCATCGTTGGAAATGCTCAGGACGCGGCCCTGGATCACGCCGTATTTGGTGAAGTTGAACGTCTCGACCTTGACCTCGACGCTCTGGCCGGGGCGGACGAAGCCGATGTCCTTGTTCTCCAGCAGGGCCTCGACTTCCACCGGCTGGTCGCTGGGGACAATGACCATCAGTGGCTGGGCCTCGGTGACGACGCCGCCGTGGGTGTGGATGGCCAGTTGCTGCACGGTGCCGTCCACCGGTGCAGTCAGCCGGGTGAGGTGGTCGCGCTGCCGGGCCTTTTTCAACTCCTGGACCAGGGACGCGGCGCGCTGTTCGGCCTCGTGCTGCAGGTCGAGCATGCTGCGCCGGGTTTGCGCCAGGACGTTGTCGTGGCGCCCTTGCGCGGCCTTGCGGGCGGCCTCCAGTTCGCCCAGGCGGGCCTGCTGCAGGGCCAGCTCGCGCTCCTGGTCGAGCTGGGCCTGGTGTTTTTCCAGGTAGGCGTGCTTGGCGATGTATTGCCGGTCGTACAGGCGCTTGTAGTCGGCAGCCAGTTCGCGGGTGATCGGCAGGGTCTGCCCGAGCGCCGCGATGCTGGTGCGTACCGAGTGGATTTCCGCCGCGCGCTGTTCGATCTCCGCCGCACTCTGGTCAAGGCTGCTGCGCAGTTCCAGGTACTGGCCCTGGACCCATTGCTGCGCGGCGCGCTGCTGTTCGACACCGGCCTGCGGGATCGATGCCGCCAGGCTGGGCGGCTCGCCGCCGTGCCGGATGGCGTCGAGCAGGGCGCGGGCACGGGCGCTGTCGATATGGGCGGCCAGCAGGTCGCTGTCGAGGCGCTGCACGTCGGCACCGGTGATCTGCCCGTCCAGTTCGACCAGCAGGTCGCCGGCGCGCACCTGTTGCCCATCGTGCACATGGATATGCTTGACCACCGCGACATCGCTGGGCTGGATGGTCTTGCTCCTGCCGTTGGGCACCACCTTGCCGCTGGCGCTGGCCACCACGTCGATCTCGCCGAGGCAGGCCCAGAGCAGCGCCAGCACGGCGAAGGCGATGATCGCCCACTGCACGTAGCGTGGCGCCGGATGCACCGGCGCTTCCTGCAGGGCCAGCGCGGCGGGCATGAAGTGCACCTCGTGGGCCAGGCGGCGCGGCGCATCCAGGCGCTTGCGGTGGCGCCAGGCCTGCTGCCAGGCACGCCGGTAGCGCGCCAGCAATTCGCCGCGCGCGCTCATGCGGCACCACCTTGCTGCAGGCGGTGCAGGCGCGAGTAGTGCCCGGCCTGGTGGGCCAGCAGTTCGGCATGGCTGCCCTGCTCGACGATCTGCCCACGGTCCATGACGATGATGCGGTTGGCGTCGCGGACCGCGGACAGGCGGTGGGCGATGACGATCACCGTGCGGCCCCGGCAGATGGCGCGCATGTTCTGCTGGACGATGCGTTCGGACTCGTAGTCCAGCGCGCTGGTGGCCTCGTCGAAGATCAGGATGCGCGGGTTGCCGATCAGCGCCCGGGCGATGGCGATGCGCTGGCGCTGCCCGCCTGACAGGGACGAGCCGTGCTCGCCGACCAGGGTGTCGTAGCCTTCCGGCAGTTCCAGGATGAAATCGTGGGCGCCGGCCAGCCGGGCGACCTGGATGACCTGCTCGATGGGCGTGCCCGGGTCGCCCAGGGCGATGTTTTCACGGATGCTGCGGTTGAACAGCAGGTTGTCCTGCAGCACCACGCCGATCTGCCGCCGCAGCGAGCTGACATCTGCCAGCGCCAGGTCCATGCCGTCCACCAGCACGCGCCCGCGCTCCGGGCTGTAGAGGCGTTGCAGCAGGCGCGTCAGGGTACTCTTGCCGGAGCCGGAGCGGCCGACCACACCGATCACCTCGCCGGCCTCGACTGTCAGGCTGATGCCGCGCAGCACTTCCGAGCCATCTGCACGGTAGCGGAAGTGCACCTGGTCGAATTCGACCCGCCCCTTGAGCGGTGGCAGGGCGCTGCGGCTGGCCTGGGCCAGTTCGCCACGGGTATTGAGGATATCCCCCAGGCGCTGCACCGAGACACCTGTCTGCTGGAAGTTGGTCCACAACTGCGCCAGGCGCATGATGGGTTGCGAGACACGCCCGGCGAGCATGTTGAAGGCGATCAACTGGCCCACCGTCAGGTGCCCTTCGATCACCAGCCGCGCGCCCAGCCACAGGGTGGCCAGCGTCACCAGCTTGCCGATGAAACCGACGCTCTCACTGGCCAGGGTGGACAGGGTCTGGGTCTTGAAGCTGGCCGCGACGTAGCCGGCCAGTTGGTCGTCCCATTTGCGCCCGGACTGCGGCTCCACCGCCATCGACTTCAGGGTGTCGATGCCGTTGACCGTTTCCACCAGGAAGGCCTGGTTCTCCGCGCCACGGTTGAAGCTCTCCTGCAGGCGCGCGCGCAGCAGCGGCGTGATCAGCAGGGATACGACGAAATACAGCGGCAGCGACAGCAGCACCACCAGCGTCAGCCAGCCGCTGTAGAAGAACATCACGGCGATGAACACCACCGAGAAGAGTACGTCGAGGATCAGTGTGATGGCGTTGCCCGTGAGGAAGCTGCGGATGTTTTCCAGCTCACGCACCCGCGCCACCGAATCGCCGACCCGCCGCGCCTGGAAGTAGGCCAGCGGCAGCGACAGCAGGTGGCGGAACAGCCGCGAGCCGAGTTCCACGTCGATGCGGCTGGCGGTATGGGCGAATACATAACTGCGCAGGCCCGACAGCAGCGTCTCGAACAGCATGATGCCGAGCAGGCCGATCGCCAGCACGTCCAGCGTGGTCAGGCCCCGGTGCACCAGCACCTTGTCCATCACTACCTGGAAGAACAGCGGCGTCAGCAGCGCGAAGATCTGCAGCACGAAGGACACCAGCAGCACTTCGCCGAGCAGCCGGCGGTACTTGACGATGGCCGGGATGAACCAGGTGAAGTCGAAGCGCCGCAGATCTCCGGCCTGCGAGGCCTCGGAGCGCAGCAGCAGCAACTCGCCGTTCCAGCGCTCGCCCAGGGCCTGCAGGCTGACCACCTGCGGCCGTTGCTGCCGGGGGTCATGCAGCAACGCCTTGTCCTGCTCCAGGCGCGCGATGATGAAAAAGCCGCCCTGGCGATCCGCCGCGATGGCGGGCAGCGGCGTCTGCCCGAGGCGCTCGACGCCACTCTGTACCGCCCTGGCCTTGAGCCCAAGCCGGCGTGCCGCCAGCAGCAGTTCGGACTTGCCGAACGGGCGCCCGGCCTGGCCGTACTCATGGGCCAGTTGTTGCGCCGAGGCGGCGAGGTTATGGAAGCGCGCCAGCATGACCAGGCAGGCCAGGCCGCTGTCCACGGCGGCGGAGTCCGACTCTTCGTTCATCAATGCATCCCTGCGGGCGATAGCCACATGCCATCAAATGTAAGCGGATAATACATATCTTTCCCATTTTCCTATACCACCATGGCAATCGTCCTTCATGGCATTTTGTCGCACGCATCGGGCAGCGACCGGTCTATGGACAAGCGCGTACCCTGCGCCACACTGAAGCAGTGAAGCCCTCGCCAAAGGAGCCGTTCCATGTCTCGATCCGCCCTTCTGCAACAGCCCGAAGCCTTTCTCCAGCGCCATATCGGCCCCGACGAGACCGAGCAGCAAGTCATGCTGGCGGCGCTGGGGCTGGACAGCCGCGAAGCGCTGATCGAGCAGGCGCTGCCGCCGGAGATACGCCTGGAGGCGCCGCTGGAGCTGCCGCCGGCGCTGGACGAACAGGCCGCGCTGCGGCACCTGCGCGGCTACGCCGAGCAGAACCAGGTGTGGACCAGCCTGATCGGCATGGGCTACCACGGCAGCGTCACGCCGCCGGTGATCCTGCGCAATGTGCTGGAAAACCCCGGCTGGTACACCGCCTACACGCCCTACCAGCCGGAACTGGCGCAGGGGCGGCTGGAGGCCCTGCTCAACTTCCAGCAGATGGCCTGTGACCTGACCGGCCTGGAACTGGCCAACGCCTCGCTGCTGGACGAGGCCACGGCGGCGGCGGAAGCCATGAGCCTGGCGCGTCGGGTGGCGAAGAACCCGAGCCGGTGCTTCTTCGTCGACGAGAACTGCCACCCGCAGACGATCTCGGTGCTGCGCACCCGCGCCGAGGGCTTCGGTTTCGAGCTGGTCTGCGGGCCGCTCGAGCAATTGGAAGGGCTGGATGTATTCGGCGCGCTGCTGCAATACCCGGACACCCACGGCGAAATCCACGACCTGCGCCCCTCTATCGAGGCCCTGCATGCGCGCCAGGCGCTGGCCTGCGTCGCCGCCGACCTGCTGGCCCTGGTGCTGCTGACGCCGCCCGGCGAACAGGGCGCCGACGTGGTGCTCGGCTCCAGCCAGCGCTTCGGCGTGCCGCTGGGCTACGGCGGCCCGCATGCGGCCTACTTCGCCTGCCGCGAGGCCTACAAGCGCTCGCTGCCGGGGCGGCTGATCGGCGTGTCGCGGGATGCCCGTGGCAACCCGGCGCTGCGCATGGCGCTGCAGACCCGCGAACAGCATATCCGCCGCGAGAAGGCCAACTCGAACATCTGCACCGCCCAGGTGCTGCTGGCCAATATCGCCGGCTTCTACGCCGTCTACCACGGCCCCCAGGGCCTGCAACGGATCGCCCGGCGCGTGCAGCGGCTGACCGCACTCCTGGCCCACGCCCTGGAACAGGGCGGTATTCGCCGCCTCAACCGCCACTTCTTCGACACCCTGACCCTGGAGGTCGGCGGCGCCCAGGCGGCGATCCTCGACAGCGCCCATGCCGCCCGCATCAACCTGCGTATCCTCGGCCGCGGGCGACTGGGCCTGAGCCTGGATGAAACCAGCGACGAACAGACCGTCGAACAGTTGCTGGCGATCTTCCTCGGCGCCGACCACGGCCAGGATATCGCCGCCCTGGATGCCGCCTGCGAAGACCTCGGCATTCCAGAGGCGCTGCGCCGCAGCAGCCCATTCCTCGAGCATCCGGTGTTCAACCGCCACCACAGTGAAACCCGCATGCTGCGCTACCTCAAGCGGCTGGCGAGCAAGGACCTGGCGCTGGACCAGGCGATGATCCCGCTGGGCTCCTGCACCATGAAGCTCAACGCCAGCGGCGAGATGCTGCCGATCACCTGGCCGGAATTCGCCCACCTGCACCCCTTCGCCCCCAGCGAGCAGGCGCGTGGCTACCACCTGCTGATCGACGAACTGCAACGCTGGCTGTGCGCCATCAGCGGCTTCGACAGCATCAGCATGCAGCCCAACTCGGGCGCCCAGGGTGAATACGCCGGGCTGCTGGCGATCCGCGCCTACCACGCCAGCCGTGGCGACGGGCAGCGCGACATCTGCCTGATACCGGCCTCCGCCCATGGCACCAACCCGGCCTCGGCGCAGATGGCTGGGCTGCGGGTGGTGGTGGTCGATTGCGACCGCGCCGGCAACATCGACCGCGCCGACCTGGCGCACAAGGCCGAGCAGGCCGGCGAGCGCCTGGCCTGCCTGATGGTCACCTACCCCTCGACCCACGGCGTCTATGAAGCGGGCATCCGCGAAATCTGCGCGCAAATCCACGCCCTCGGCGGGCAGGTCTATATGGACGGCGCCAACCTCAACGCGCTGGTCGGCCTGGCGCGCCCGGCGGACATCGGCGCGGACGTCTCGCACATGAACCTGCACAAGACCTTCTGCATCCCCCATGGCGGCGGCGGGCCGGGCATGGGGCCGATCGGCGTCAAGGCGCATCTGGCGCCATTCGTCGCCAACCACCCGGTGGTCGAACTGCAAGGCCCGGACCCGCGTAACGGCGCGGTCAGCGCCGCGCCCTGGGGCAGCGCCGGCATCCTGCCGATCAGTTGGATGTATATCGCCATGATGGGCCCGCAACTGCGCACCGCCACCGAAGTCGCGGTACTCAACGCCAACTACCTGGCCCGGTGCCTGGGCGCTGCCTACCCGATCCTCTACAGCGGCAACGCCGGAAGGGTCGCCCACGAATGCATCATCGACCTGCGCCCGCTCAAGGCCAGCAGCGGCATCGACGAGGAAGACGTGGCCAAGCGCCTGATCGACTACGGCTTCCATGCGCCGACCATGTCCTTCCCGGTGCCCGGCACCCTGATGATCGAGCCCACCGAAAGCGAATCGCTGGAAGAACTGGAGCGCTTCATCGAGGCGATGCTGGGCATCCGCGAGGAGATCGCCCGGGTCGAACGCGGCGAGTGGCCAGCGGACGACAACCCGCTGGTGCACGCTCCGCACACCCTGGCCGATATCAGCGCGCCCTGGACGCGCCCCTACTCCATCACCGAGGCC
Source organism: Stutzerimonas kirkiae (assembly GCF_004327335.1). Classification (GTDB taxonomy): domain Bacteria; phylum Pseudomonadota; class Gammaproteobacteria; order Pseudomonadales; family Pseudomonadaceae; genus Stutzerimonas; species Stutzerimonas kirkiae. The sequence goes on from NZ_QJUO01000001.1 coordinate 104,560, forward strand.
ATCACCCCGAGCGCCTTCACCCGCGCGCACAAATACTGGCCAGCGGTGAACCGGGTGGACAATGCCCATGGCGACCGGCATCTGTTCTGTGGTTGTGCGGCGCTGGAGGATTATCGGGGCTGAACCTGGAGCGGTCAGGCAGCGGCTATTGCCGTTCTATGCCAGCCAGTCGCAAGGGATTGCCCGCTGGCTGCGTCAGCCCCACCACTGCTTGTAGCTCTATAATCCAAGGTGCAGGCTTTGGCCTGTGTCCATAAGCGGAACGAGCGATTTGAACACCTGTCAGGGGCCACAAATTGCAATTCAACTTGAAGCTATAACGCCAGCAGTCAAAAGACCTATGCCCGTGTACCATGCCCAAAGGAATGGTCTTGCACGAGGCTCTTTCCTGGCATAGACATATACAAAGAAAGGCACTATTAGACATAAAACCGCATTCCCAGGCGACTTCACGATTGCGATACAAAATATGGCGACTTGTATTGCGACCATCAAGAAAAGGCCACTTAGAATTAGCAGGATTGCCATTGTAACTCCTAACGTTTGGTTAAGGGGGCTTCAGCCCGCCACAATGAGTGGAGCAAGTGATTCGAACCATTTACCAGAAGCGCGTATTTCAAAGGTTGGCGGGGAAAATCATCCACAAGATCAAGAGCAATAATCTTTTCGAGGAGTTACAAAAAATGTTTATCAGCCCCCTCAACCTCAAAAATAAACATGTGAAAGTATGGATTATCGCGTGAACAATCTTCATTAAATCGACAACGGCATTGTTCTGGGTAGTCGGACAACGACCTCGGCTCGGCAACAATATTATCTCCCGCACCATCAAAATTCCCCTTTCCATATTTCCGTTCAATGGCGTCATGCCGGATACAAATACTTCGCCATTCTGCTCTTTTCCAGCAAGTCACGGAGCTACTCCTAACGCCGCTTGGTTAAGGAATGAACTTTAGTCCCCCCCAGTGAGCGAAGCGAACGATTTGAACCAACTCTTATAGAGTTAGGTTTTTGCAGTAGCCTCATAGATGTATTGTTTTACGTCGCGATTCAGCACAAATGGGATCACGAACCAACCTAGACCGACTAAGAAACAAGAAATAAGCACTGAGAAAATAACATAATCAAGACTTACGACTTCTGCCCGATAAGCCTGCATTAAGCTGACCAAAGTGAGTGGAACAGTTAATATTGCCAAGACTAACGAAAGTAGTAACACCACAGGTAAATAGCTCGCATCAAAGACCATCGCAATCGTTCCACCAACGCAAAATATAGCGCTGGCCGTCAACAGCATAAAGATTGAAGTCTTATTTATTACTGCAAGGGCCTTCATTGTCTTCTTCCGCAATCAATTTATTTAAGTAGCAAGATCCCTAACACCTGAGTTAGGCCACGCCGTGAAGTAGCGTCAGGTTGAATTGTTAGGCCGCATCACTTGGTGCGAACCCTGTGGCATGAAGTGTTGCAAGAGGCTGAAACAATGGATGTGGCAGCTCCGACCAACGAAACCAATGCCATCCGAGACATTTCTCCGGCTCACAGATCACAGGATCACCAGAGTTGCTTTGAGCTACGACAAACAAAGTGACGTAATGCTTGCCCTCTGGAGCTATCACGTCACTTGTGTAAGGTGCAGGTACAGAATTCTGTATCTCCAACCGCGTTTCCTCGCGGACTTCACGAGCAGCGCACTCTGCGACGCTTTCACCAAATTCAAGATGTCCGCCTGGAAGTGCCCATGTTCCAGCTCCATGCGATCCAATTCTCTGCCCAAGCAAAACCAACCCATTGCGCAGAATGATTACGCCAACACCAACAAGTGGCTTCTTTGAGTTCATATCGAAAATTACCTGCGGCCTAACGCCTGAGCTAAGCCGCGCCGCGAAGCGGCGTCGGCTTGAATTGTTAGATTTTTATGGCACGTACAAATAAAACGTCACCAGAAGTAAAGTCGCTTTCCTGAACCAGGTCTGATTTTGTTTCAATCACCGAAAAACCAGCCTCCAAAAGCAAAGACTCCAGCTTCTCAACCGTGAAATAGTGATCCCATAGCACATAGGTGGATGATTCGCCCGAGTCGGAAATGACAATATATTTTTGCCCCCAAACCTGCTCTTTTTTAAAATGCTGACACTCTGACAACACGTAACAAGGTGACTTTGACCAAAATCCATTGGCACCTGCCCTTTCCCAAGAACGCCCCGCCGTTTTAGTTTGCGAAATGCCTGTGCCAAATACATCAAATACCAGCACGCCACTTGGGGTAAGTAACTGATGGACATTCAAGAGAAACGTTTTCTGTTGTTCGCTTGTCAGTGCACCGAAATCACAATAGATGCAGGTTGCTACATCAAAATCACCTACATCCATTTTGTCGAGGTAAGACTGATGCAGATACTGAACAGTCAGTCCTTTTGATTTTCCTGATTCAATAGCGTGGTTGATCGCTGATTCGTTGATATCCACACCAACAGCCGACCATCCGCGAGCAGCAAACTCCTGAGCATAAAGACCTGGGCCACACCCAAGATCAATGATAGAGCCTGTACCCGATTGATTCTCGAGAACCCAGTCAACGGTTGCTCTGATCGTGTTTGGTTTACGGCTCGCTGCATCAGAATCTGGATTGAGATGTGCTTTCAGCAGTTGTTCGCGAACATAGGAGCTCGACCAGATGTTTGCATTTCCAGTTTCATATAGTTCCATCAAGCCTCTCGAAGAATCTAACTATTAATTAGACGACATAGGTGTCGCGTTTCCACACGACACCTGTCGCATAATCTTCCTTGTCGTCTTGCAAGTCCTTGTCTAGCTTGAGGTTGTCGCGACAAACGCGGCAGCACTCAGGGAGAAACGCGACATGGATGACGGCAAGCCCAAGCTGCTGGATCAACTACGCCAGCAGATTCGAGTCAGAAACTATTCCATCCGCACCGAGACTGTCTATGCCGAATGGGCAAAACGCTATATTCGCTTCCACCTCTATAGGCATCCGGCCGAAATGGGGGCGGCGGAGATCGAGGCTTTTCTCACCCATCTTGCGGTCAAGCGCGATGTGTCCGCTTCGACGCAGAACCAGGCTCTGGCGGCACTGTTGTTTCTCTACAAGGAGGTGCTCAAGCTGGATCTGCCCTGGCTGCAGGGTGTCGTGCGGGCGAAGAAACCCAAGCGTTTGCCGGTGGTGTTGAGCCAGGATGAGGTGGCGCTTTTGTTGGAGCGAATTCAGGGTGTGCAGCGGCTCGTTGCCAATCTGCTTTATGGCTCGGGCCTGCGTTTGCTGGAGGCGCCGCGGCTGCGGGCCAAGGATGTGGATTTTGCCCGGCGGGAAATTCTGGTGCGCGATGGCAAGGGGCAGAAGGATCGGGTGACGATGCTGCCAACGCGTGTGGTCGAGCCGTTGCAAGCCCATCTGGAGATGGTGCGGCGGCTGCATCGGGAGGATCTGGTGGATGGCTTGGGCGAGGCCAATCTGCCCTTTGCGCTGGCGCGCAAGTACCCGAATGCGGCGAGGGAGTGGGGTTGGCAGTTCGTTTTTCCTTCAGTCAATCGTTCGTGCGACCCGCGTGGCCAGGGGATTTTCGCCATCACCTGCATGAGAAGACGATCCAGCGCGCCGTTCGCGAGGCGGCGCGGCGGGCCGGTTTGCTCAAGCATGCGACGCCTCATTCGCTACGACATTCCTTCGCTACCCATCTGCTGGAGGCGGGGCAGGATATTCGCACGGTGCAGGAGTTGCTGGGGCACTCGGACGTCAAAACGACCATGATCTACACCCATGTGCTCAATCGTGGCGGCCTGGCAGTACTCAGCCCACTGGATCGTTGAGTCTGTTGCGGAGGCGGGCTAAGTCGTAAGCACCACAAGGGGTACGCGGCCTCATCGAGCTCACCACCGAGGCCGTCATTCCGACGGCCTTTATTCGAGCGCACACATACTGGCCGGCGGTAAACCGAGTGAAGAATGCCCATGGCGATCGCCATCTGCTCTGTGGCTGTGCGCCCCTGGAGGACTACCCGGGCTGAGCGAGTAGGGTCGTAGCCATGGCGTTGCCGCCCCTTGCCAGCCGCCCGGCAAGGGATTGCCGCTGGCGACGCCTCTCGCGGCCATTCATCTTCGCAGCAGAACCCTGCGAGGCCTGATGCCCTGGGCTTTCCCTGGCGCATACCGGGTAGTGGAAAGCCCCCACACGCAGTGGCCTGCTTCTTGCTGAAGCAGGGGAACGAGAGTGAAAGGAAGATACCCATGTATATCGGCAACGCATACCCGACGACGAATACCACTTATGCGCGCCCGTTCAGCAGTGTGAATACTGCACAATCCACCCGGCAGGCCGAGGAAGGCAGGACAGGAGCTTATACGGATCGTGTCAGCATTTCGGACACAGCCCGGCAGGCCGCCAGCGCCGAGGCCTCGGCAGCATCGAGCACGTCGAGCGGGGAATATCCCGTGGAGATGTACCAGGTCCCCGACTGGATGGCGGACTACGGTTTCGAGCTGTCCGGCCAGCTCGGTGCCAGTGCCAGCGGGTTCGCCGAACGCTACTCCCAAGCGGCCACCGCCACCCAGGAAGAACGCAGCGAATACGCCGAACGAATCAGTGGCCATTACCAGGCAGTGCTCGCCAGCAATGGCATAGAAGGACTGGAGGCCCACTACCAGGCGACGATCCTCGACCAGGCCAGCAGCGAATCCCTGCATCAGCAGATGCGTGAACGCCTGCAGAATGACCCGGGGATGCTCGAGCTGATGGCGAAAATGGGCAAGTCGATCTGAATGCAGGGTGCGCTGTGCGTACCTGGGCCGTTATTCCCATACCTTTCAACCTGTTTGTGCGGCTTGCGGGGAGAGGCCGCTGCTTGGGCCAAGCTCCCCTTGCGGGCTACTGTATGCACACATCTACGCCTTGTCCTGGCGTTCCTGGTGTCGCGAACTACCGTGGCGACTATGGAAAGAGCCGTATGCGTGGCGAATGAATTATTCGCGGGACTTTCAGTTTCGCAGGCTGTTTCTTGCAGGCGCCACCGAGAGTGGCTGTGCGGATGCCAGGAACGCTGATCCCGAGGGGCGAAGATGTGTGCATACAGTAGCCCGCGAGGAGAGGTGGAAATCCGCGTATGGCCGACCGCCTGTAGCCGCGTTCCCCGCTATTGGTCCTGGCAAAGGCGTTGAAAGACATGGCCGTTATTCCCGGTGCGCACGGCGCACCCTGCGGCAAATCGGGCAATCGCTGTCGTCACGGAAATCGGAACGCTTCGAGAGCAGTTGAACAGGTTGCTGACAGCAACCCGGCACGGCTGCCGGTGGCAATTCAGGCCTGGGTATCGATCAGCGTACCCAGCACCTCGTCGGCGCTGCGGATCACACGGGCGCCGACCTGTGCAGCATGCTCGCCGACCTTCAGTTCGACCAGTTGCTCGGTCAGTTCGGCGAGTACCTGTGAGTTGCCCGCTACCGGCAGGGAGTTGGAGGCGATGGCAGCACCGGCTTCGTCGACACGCTGCTGGCCGCTCTGATAGGTACTCAGGCCCGCGCTCAGAAGACTGCTGTTGATTTGCATGAATCACCTCCGGAAACGAAATCGCGGCGCACTGCGCGATGGCCCAATGGAACATGGCCTGCGACAAGTAAAAGCCATAATGACTTGGGCTGCAAGCTTCAAGCTTCAAGCTTCAAGCTCAGAGCCTGTGTCAGCGCTGCCCGATCCAGGTGACCGGCCAGTGTGGCCGGGGCGGGCGGCTGCGACCAGGGCACCCGTCCGAGGCAGGGCGCGGGCAGGCGCGCCACCAGCGTCTCGATATTCCGCTCCAGCCGTGCGGTATCCGGGTCGCTGACATTGGCCACCCAGCCCGCCAGTTGCAGGCCGTCGGCGAGGATCGCCTCGGCGCTGAGCAACGCATGGTTGATGCAGCCCAGGCGCACGCCGACCACCAGGATCACCGGCAGGCCAAGCGCTATCGCCAGGTCGGATAAATCTTCATCGGCATTGAGCGGCACCCGCCAGCCGCCGGCGCCTTCCACCAGGGTAAAGTCGGCGCCCAGCGCCAGTACCGGGCGCACCGCCGCGGCCAGCCCGGCGCTGTCCAGCCGCACTCCCGCCTCCTCGGCGGCCAGGTGCGGCGCGATGGCCGGCGCGAAGGCAAAGGGGTTCAACCTTGCATAGGGCAGCGCCAGGCTGCATTCGGCCTGCAACGCCAGGGCATCGGCATTGCGCAGGCCGGCGGCGGTCCGCGTGCAACCGGAAGCCACCGGCTTGACCGCGGCGGTGGTCAGGCCGGCATGGCGGGCCTTGTGCAACAAGGCGCAGGCGATGCTGGTCTTGCCGGCATCGGTGTCGGTGCCGGTGACGAAGAAGGCACTCATTTGCGCAGTACTCCATAAATCACCTGGTAGGTGGCTGGCAGGCCCTCGGGCTGGCGCAGGCGCTCGTAGGCCCGGACCAGCGCCCGCAGGCGCGCACGCCCGGTCAGGCCGCCGGGGCGCCCGGGATTGAGGTTGTGCGCGCCCAGCGTCTTGAGCGCGTGGGTCAGGCTGGCCAGGTCGGGGAAATGCACGGTCAGCGGGCTGACGTGCAGGCTCACTACCTGCAAGTCGCTGCCCGCACAAAGCCTCTGGTAGTCCTGCGGCGAGCGGAAGCGATTGACATGGGCATGGCCATCGACTTCGCGCCAACTGTCGCGCAACTCCGCCAGGGTACCGTCGCACAGGCTGCTGAACGCCAGCAGGCCGCCGCTGCGCAGTACTCGCCGCGCCTCACGCAATACCTGGGCGAAATCCCCGCACCATTGCAGCGCCAGGCTGGAGAACAGCAGGTCGAAGCTGGCATCCGCCAGCGGCAGGGCTTCGGCATCGCCGGCGATAAAGGCAGCGGCTCCGCCCTGTGGCCGGGCATGCCGCAGCATGCCTTCGGCCAGGTCCAGCGCCACGCCTTCGGCGGCCGGCCAGCGCCGGGCCAACTCGCGGGAGAAGTGGCCGGTGCCACAGCCCAGGTCCAGCCAGCGCCCGGCACTGGTCGTTGCGGGCAGTTCTCCCAGCAGGGCATGGCCGATATCGCGCTGCAGGCCGGCCACGCTATCGTAGCTGGCGGCGGCACGGGAGAACGAGGCCGCTATCGCGCCCTTGTCCGGCATCATGGCCGTACCCCCAGGGCCCGTTGCCGCTTCGTCTCGGCCAGGATAAAGGCGCGAATACGCTCGGACAGAAGTTCCGGGGTTTCCAGCGGCAAGGCATGCCCCGCCGCGATCATCTCGATCTGCGCTTGCGGCAGCAAGGCCTGCAGACTTGCCGCGCCACCTTGCGGGACCAGCGCATCGTCCGCGCCGAACAGATGCAGTTGCGGCCCCGCGTACTGGCGCAATGCATCGCGGCCATCGAGTTCGGCCAGCAGGCACAAGCCGGCCGCCAGCGCCTCGGGCGACCAACCATGCTGCAACGCCTGCAGGCGCTGGGCGCTCTGCCGCGGCGCGGAACCGCCGCGGCTGCACAATACGGTAAAACGCTTCAAGGTGCCCGCCGGGTCCTGCTGGAAGCTTTCACGAAAGGCCTCGAATGTCGCGAGAGGCATCGCCTCGGGCCAATCCTCACGGCTGCTGAAGCAGGCATTGCTGGCGACGGTGACCAGCCCAGGGCAATCGCCCCCCCGGCGTGCCGCCAGTTGCGCCGCCAGCATGCCACCCAGGGACCAGCCGCCCAGCCAGCCTCCGCGTGGCAGTCGCTCATCCAGCTCGTCCAGCCAGTTGGCCGGATTGGCCGACAACGGCAGTGCCTCCAGCCGCACCTCCAGTGCCGGACGCAGGCAATCGGCCAGGGGCTGCAACGCGGTAGGCGAGCAGGACCAGCCCGGCAACAGCGACAGCACTTCAGTCATCGCCGTCATCCCCCAGCGCCGCCCAGCCATCGGCCAGGGCTTCCAGCATCCGTTCCACCTGGGCCTCTTCATGCGCGGCACTCAGGGTCACACGCAAGCGCGCGGTGCCCTGCGGCACCGTCGGCGGGCGGATGGCGCCGACCAGGATGCCGCGCTGGCGCAGGTACTGCGCCAGGCGCAAGGCGCGCCCGCTGCTGCCGACCAGAAGCGGCTGGATCGGCGTCGGGCTGTCCATCAACGGCAGCCCGATACGCTGTGCCCCCTCGCGGAAACGCTCGATCAGCACACGCAGATGCTCGCGTCGCCAGCCTTCCTCGCGCAGCAGGCGCAGGCTCGCCAGGGTGGCGCAGGCCAGGGCCGGCGACTGGCTGGTGGTGTAGATATAGGGCCGGGCGAACTGGATCAGCGTTTCGATCAGTTCCTCGCTGCCGGCGACGAAGGCGCCTCCCGTGCCGAACGCCTTGCCCAGGGTGCCGACCAGCACCGGCACGTCCTCCAGGGACAGGCCGAACTGCTCGACGATACCGCCGCCCGTGGCGCCCAGGGTGCCGAAACCGTGCGCATCGTCGACCATCACCCAGGCCCCATGCGCCCTGGCGGCGGCACACAGTGCAGGCAGGTCGGCCAGGTCGCCGTCCATGCTGAATACGCCATCGGTCACCACCAGGGTATTGCCGCTGGCCTTGCCCAGGCGCGCAGCCAGGCTATCGGCATCGTTGTGCAGGTAACGGGCGAAGCGCGCCCCCGACAGCAGCCCGGCATCCAGCAACGAAGCGTGGTTGAGACGGTCCTGCAATACCGTATCGCCCTGCCCGACCAGCGCGGTGACGGCGGCCAGGTTGGCCATGTAGCCAGTTGAGAACAGCAGCGCCCGAGGCCGCCCGCAGAACTCGGCGAGAGCCAGCTCCAGTTCGTGGTGCGGCGTGGAATGACCGATCACCAGGTGCGAGGCGCCGCCGCCGACGCCCCAGCGCCGCGCGCCGTCGGCCATGGCCTGGATCACCTGCGGGTGGTTGGCCAGCCCCAGGTAGTCGTTGGAACAGAAGGCCAGCAACGCTTCGCCATCGACCCGCACCAGAGGCCCTTGCGGGCTCTCCAGCAGCGGACGCTGGCGATGGAGATCGGCGGCCCGGCGCTCGGCGAGGCGGGAGGAAAGATCGAAAAGCATGGAAAGCTCGATAACAGCGGCTGGACGCTTGAGGCTGGACGAAAAGGCAACATCGTCCAGCCTCAAGCCCCTAGCCTTCAGCGGCTTTACAACGCCGCATTGTAGAAAAGCCGCGAGTCGCGCTGTTCGATCAGCGCCTGCTCGATGGCGGCCTGGTGTACTTCGTCGGCGTGGTCCTGGCGCTTCTCCGGCTTGATGCCGAGGCGGCGGAACAGCGCCATGTCGCGGTCCGCCTGCGGGTTGCCGGTGGTCAGCAGCTTCTCGCCGTAGAAGATCGAGTTGGCGCCGGCCATGAAGGCCAGCGCCTGCATCTGTTCGTTCATCTGCTCGCGCCCGGCGGACAGCCGCACATGGGACTTCGGCATCATGATGCGCGCCACCGCCAGCATGCGGATGAAGTCGAAGGGATCGACATCTTCCTCGGCCGCCAGGGGCGTGCCCTCGACCTTGACCAGCATGTTGATCGGCACCGACTCCGGGTGCTCCGGCAGGTTGGCCAACTGGATCAGCAGCCCGGCGCGGTCGTCCAGCGACTCGCCCATGCCGAGGATGCCGCCGGAACAGATCTTCATGCCGGCCTCGCGCACATAAGCGAGGGTCTGCAGGCGTTCGGAATAGGTGCGGGTGGTGATGATATTGCCGTAGAACTCCGGCGAGGTGTCGAGGTTGTGGTTGTAGTAGTCCAGCCCCGCGTCGGCCAGCGCCTGGGTCTGCTCCTGGGTCAGGCGGCCGAGAGTCATGCAGGTTTCCAGCCCCAGCGCCTTGACCCCTTCGACCATTTTCAGCACATAGGGCATGTCCTTGGCCGACGGATGCTTCCAGGCCGCGCCCATGCAGAAGCGCGTCGAGCCGATGGCCCTGGCCTCGGCGGCGGCCTCCAGCACCTTCTGCACTTCCATCAGCTTCTGCTTGTCCAGCCCGGTGTTGTAGTGGCCGGACTGCGGGCAGTACTTGCAGTCCTCCGGGCAGGCGCCGGTCTTGATCGACAACAGGGTGGAGACCTGCACGCGATTGGCATCGAAGTGCCGGCGATGTACTGTCTGCGCGAGGAACAGCAGGTCGTTGAAGGGTTGCTCGAAGAGCGCGCGAACCTCGGTGAGGTTCCAGTCATGGCGAAGATCGGAAGCTGTGGCGCTCATGGGCGCGCTCCTTTTGTAGTAGCGAGAAAGCCGGCACGGATGCGCAATGGTCGACAAGCCCGGCGCCCATGTCAACCAGGGATGGAGCAATGGTTTACAACTGGACAATTATTGAACACAAATGCCTGCTATGCGGCAGCGCCACAGGCAATACCGAGGGCGTGTGTCCAGCCTGCGCGGGCGACCTGCCCTGGCTGAAAGGCTGTTGTTCGGTCTGCGCCCTGCCGCTGCCGGCCACCGGGCTGGTCTGCGGCCAGTGCCTGAAACGTCCGCCGGCCTATGACCGGGTCGTGGCGCCCTGGTCGTTCGAGTTCCCGCTGGATGGCTTGGTCAGCGGCTTCAAGTACCAGGCACGCTGGCCCATGGGGCGGCTGCTGGCAGGGCTGCTGGCGGAGCACCTGCGACGGCAGTACCAGGCGGGCCTGCCCCGGCCGATAACGCTGCTGCCGGTGCCGCTATCACGTCGGCGCCTGCGCCAACGTGGCTTCAACCAGGCGCAGATGCTGGCGCGCTGGCTGGGCCAGGCGCTGGGCATACCCGTCATCGACGACCTGCTGTCGCGCACCCGGGATACGCCACCGCAACAGCAACTGGATGCCCGCACCCGCCGCCGCAACCTGCTCGGCGCTTTCGCCCTGGCACCCGACAGCCGCATACGAAAAGGACACCTGGCACTGATCGACGACGTGCTGACCACCGGCGCCACCGCCCAGGCCCTGGCGCGCCTGCTCAAGCGCCACGGCGCCGGCCGGGTGGATGTCTATTGCCTGGCGCGCACGCCCAGCCCTGGGCAGCGCCCCAGTCCCTAGAACAGGCTTGCCCGCGAACGGCATGGGGTCGACGACAAGGGCTGCGCGGCCAAGTCCGCTCCTACGGTGTACACACTCGAAAAGCCGCAAACAGCGCTGGAAGGCTCGAGACTGGACGGCCGGCACGGGGCCGGAGCTTCTACCTCCAGCTTTCCAGTCTCCAGCGCTTTCGATCGAAGGCTTTGCGCCGCGATCGCCCCGGGCTTATGGCTCCCAGGCTTTCACTTGTGGGCCGAAGCTTGTAGCGTGTCGCACGCCTTCTTCAGGAACCAGACCATGTCCCACCCTTTCGACGCCCTCAGTCCGGACCTGGTCCTCGACGCAGTGGAAAGCCTCGGTTATCTCAGCGATGCCCGGGTGCTGGCCCTCAACAGCTACGAAAACCGTGTCTACCAGGTCGGTATCGAAGGCGAGGCGCCACTGATCGCCAAGTTCTACCGCCCGCAGCGCTGGAGCGATGCAGCGATCCTCGAAGAGCACCATTTCAGCCAGGAACTGGCGGAGCGCGAGATCCCGCTGGTGGCGCCCCTGGTGCATGATGGCCGCAGCCTGTTCGAACATGCCGGCTTCCGCTTCGCACTGTTTCCCCGCCGCGGCGGTCGCGCGCCCGAGGTCGACGACCCTGAACAGATGTACCGCCTCGGGCAGTTGCTCGGGCGCCTGCACGCGGTCGGCGCCAGCCACCCGTTCGAGCACCGGGAAACCCTGAACCCGCGGCTTTTCGGCCACGACACCCTGGCCACCCTGCTGCAGGGTGGCTTCATCCCCCGCGCATTGCTCAAGGACTATACGGCGGTCGCCCAGGACCTGCTGGCACGGGTCGATGCCCTGTTCGCGGCCACCCCCTACCGGGCGATTCGCCTGCATGGCGACTGCCATCCGGGCAATATCCTGGTACGCGACGATGCGATGTACCTGGTCGACCTCGACGACTGCCGCATGGGGCCTGCCATCCAGGACCTGTGGATGATGCTGTGCGGCGAGCGCCACGAGCGAACCACGCAACTGGCCGAGCTGCTGGAAGGCTACCGCGAATTCAATGACTTCGACCTGCGCGAACTGGCCTTGCTGGAGGGGTTGCGGACCTTGCGCCTGTTGCACTACAGCGCCTGGCTGGCCAGGCGCTGGGATGACCCGGCGTTCCCGGTGAACTTCCCCTGGTTCGGCAGCGAGGCCTATTGGCACGGGCAGTTGCAGATCCTCAGCCAGCAGCGCACGGCGCTGGAGCAACCGCCACTGCGGCTTTTCCCGTAGGGTCACGCCCACCGGCGCAACCCGCATGGGTTGAGAAGCATCGCGACGAGCCCCACCGGCAGGCACCGGTGATGGGTATCGCTGCGTGTTCTGCCGGGACACCTAGGTGCACTCGCCCATCCTGCGCACCTGGTTGCCGCTCAATCGTCGCGCAAGCGCACGTGAAAGGCCGCGCCGCCCAGCGCGGAGTCGTCCAGGCTGAGTTCGCCGCCATAGCTGTCGAGGATGTCCTTGACCACCGCCAGGCCGATACCCTGCCCCGGATGCCGGGCATCCAGGCGCTCACCGCGCTGGATGATACGACTGCGCTGGTCGGGCGGCACACCCGGCCCATCGTCCTCGACACAGACCAGCCACTCGTCGCCGGCCTGCACGCTGACTCGGACCTCATGCAGGCACAGGCGATAGGCGTTTTCCAGCAGGTTGCCCAGCAGCTCCATCAGCGCGCCCCGCTCCATCGGCATCCGGCAGCCCGGCGGTAGGTCGAGGCGGACCTGTACCCGTTTGTCCTGGTAGACCTTGTTCAGCGTACTGCACAGGCTCTCCAGCAATGGCCGCAGCTCCACCCGATGCCGCACCAGGCCACTCTTGCCGAGGCTGGCCCGCTGCAACTGGTAGTCGATCTGCTGGCTCATACGCTCGATCTGCGCGCGCATGACCTGCGCCTGCTCGCGGTTGTGCGGCTGCCCGCGCATCACCTCACCCAACCCCTGCAGCACCGCCAGCGGGGTTTTCAGGCTGTGCGCCAGGTCGCCCAGGGAGTTGCGATAATGCTGGCGCTGGCGCTGCTCGCTTTCCAGCAAGCGGTTCAACGAACGGGTCAACCGCAACAGTTCCTGTGGGTGCCGGTCGCTCAGGCTCTGCAGGCGCCCCGACTCGATCTGATCCAGCTCGCGGCTGAGGCGCTTCAACGAACGGAAGCCCCAGGTCAGCCCCAGCCACAGCAGTATCCACAACACCAGCAGGCCACCGCCGAGCCACAGGTAGAGCTGGCGCCGGAATTCGGCGAACAGGCTCTGGTACTCGCTGCTCGGCTGCATGGTGATAAAGCTGTAGGCTCGCTGTGAATCGCCGGGCAGATGCAGCTCGACATCGTAGACGAAATATTCCAGCCCCTCGGCATCGCGTATCTTCAGGAACTCGGTCACGCCCCCCTCGTAGCGCGGCCGGTAGTCGATGCTTTCGTCTTCCGAGGAACGCGACTGCCACAGCAGGCGCCCCTCATGGTCGTGGATATAGCCCAGCAGCTTGGCATCCGGCAGGTTGAACTCCTCATCCGGCAGGCGCTCGGGCATCTGCAACTGGCCATCCGCCAGGTGCGCGACACTGATAAGGGTATTGGCATCGGCGGCCAGGCGCTGCTCGATGATGTGCTCGAAGGTACGGCTGAAGGCGGTCTGCATCACCGGCAACAGCGCCAGCATGAACAGGATCGCCAGGGTTGCCGCGCCCAGCATCAGGCGCAGGCGCAGCGACAGATTGCCGAACGGGCGCGGCCCCGGCCTCACCGGCACACCTCGGTGAACAGGTAACCCAGGCCGCGTACGGTCTCGATGGGCTTCATCCCGCACTGGGACTCCAGCTTGCGCCGCAGGCGCCCCACCAGCACTTCGACGACGTTCGGGTCACGCTCGCCATCATCGGGGTAGAGTTGCTCCATCAGGCGTTCCTTGGCCACCACCTGCTGCTGGTGGCGCATCAGGTATTCGAGGATGCGGTACTCGTAGGCGGTCAACGGCAATGGCTGGCCATTGCCCGTGGCCTGCTTGCGGTTGAGGTCCAGACGTAGCGTCCCGGCTTCGATGCTGGCCTGGGTGAAGCCACAGGAGCGGCGCAGCAGGGCATTCAGGCGCGCCTCCAGCTCCTCGAACTGGAAAGGCTTGACCACATAGTCGTCGGCACCGCAGGCCAGTCCTTCGACCTTGTCCTGCCAGTTGCCCCGCGCGGTCAGGATCAGGATGGGAAAGTCGCGGCCCTGGCTGCGCAACTGGCGGATCAGGTCCAGCCCGCTGATGCCCGGCAACCCCAGGTCGATCACCGCCAGGTCATGGTGATATTCCTGGCTGCGGTACAGCGCCTCCTCGGCGTTGGCCACGGCGTCGACCACATGCCCGCTCTCGCCGAGGCGGGTCTGCAGGTGATGACGCAACAGCGCCTCGTCTTCCACAACCAGCATTTTCATCGGGTACTCCTGTAAGGCCCATGCCTTTCAACATGTTGGAGGCTTACGGATCATAACGGCCATAAACCGTAAAGAGCGCCGAAGGCTGGACGAAAAGGGCAGCGCCACACTTCGTCCAGCCTCCAGCGCCCTTCTCGGTTAGCGCGTGACACGCTGCGCATCCCAGGACCATCAGAAGCGATAGTTGACGCCCAGGTACAACTGCTTGCTGCTGTGCACGTCGATCGAACCGATCTTGCGTTCGCCATGCGGGCTGACTTCGGTGCCGGCATTGCTGCGCAGATAACGGTAGCCCGCCTCTACCGAGGCATTGTCGCCAACGTCCTGCAGGATACCGGCCTGCAACCCGACCAGGTAGCCGATATCGCTGTCGCGGCTGTAACCCTTGGACTCTTGCTCGAGCTTGGTCAGCCCCAGGCTGCCACCACCGAACAGGCGAGTGCTGTCGGTCAGCGGCAGGAAGGCATCGTAGCTGCCGATCAGGTTCTGCTGGCGCAGCTTGTAGGTATTGGCGTAATTGTCCGAGACGTTTTCATAGGTTGCGTAGTAACGGCCCTGCTCGGTGTTCTGACCGGCACGGATACCCCAGGTACCGCTCTTGTGGATGACATTGTCGAAATCCGGGTTGGCCGCGCTCTGCTTGAGGCTGGAAGAGCGGTCGATATTGACCGAGGTCTTGCCCCAGGTGGCGCCGGCGAAATTCTCCGCGGCGCTGGCAGTCAGGCTGAAAATCCCGAGGGTGGTGGCCAAGGCCAGGGTATGCAGTTTGTTCATGGGTGAAACTCCTTTGCAGGCGGACGAAATATGCACGCCGCCATACTGCCTGGCAGGCCCTGAACGACGACTGAACCCGCCCTGAACCTTTCCTGAACGAACCGGCGCACGGCAGACGGGTCTTTTCTCCCGTGGCAACTTGAGCGGCCCATGTCACTCGGCCACAATCACCCATGAACCACCGCCCCGAAGGCCTCCACCGATGAAGCGTCGTGCATTCCGCCTGTTACGCCTGCCGCTCTGGCAGCTCTATCTGCCGCTTTGCCTGCTCGTTCTGCCCCTTGGCGCCTGGGCCGAGCAAGACAGCGCCCGGCAACTCGCCCCACAGGAAGTGGCCACCCAGGCGCTGGGCCTGCAGGAGCGGCTGGACCAGATCAAACAGGCCGTCTCCGCCGACAACGACGATACCCGCCTGGGCGAACTCAAGGCACAGGCCCTGGAGCTGGGGCGAAACGCCCGCGAACTGCTCGACCAGTTGCAGGCCGAGCAGGCGCCGCTACAGACCCAGCTCGACGTACTCGGCCCCAGGCCCGAGCCGGATGCCATCCAGGAAACCGAACAGGTCAGCAGCCAGCGTGACCAGCTCGAACGCCAGTTGGCGGCACTGCAGGCGCGTGATGAACAGGTCCTGGCGATACAGAATGGCGCCAGCGCCCTGGTGGCGCAGATCGTCGAACTGCGCCGTGGCCTGCTGAAGACCCAACTGGCGATGAACAGCGGCAGTCTGCTCGGGGTGGCCTTCTGGTCACCGCTGTTCTCGCCGTCCAGCGAAGATGCCCGCCTGATCGGCGACTTCTTCCAGCAACTGCGCGGCGTGCTCGCCCAGGCCTGGTCCGCCGGGCTGGTATCGGCCCTGTATCTGGCGCTGGCACTGCTGGTCGGCTGGTATGGGCGCGGCCTGCTCGACCGTTTCCTGACCTGGTGCTGCATCCACTGGCTGCCACTCGGGCGCCTGCGGCGCAGCGCCCTGACCTTCGCCAGTTCGCTGGACACCTTCCTGGTGGCCTTCATCGCCGTCACGCTACTGTGCCAGTCCCTGTTCCGGCATGCCGACGCCGGTTCGGAAATCGCCATCCTGGCCGACAACCTGACCGAGATGACACTGTTCAGCGCGCTGATCGCCGGTATCGGCCGCGCCCTGCTGGCCAACGACCGTCCATCCTGGCGCCTGCCCGCCATGGACGATGCCGTCGCCCTGGCACTCAAGCCCTTCCCGCTGCTGCTGGCCGGTATCGTGCTGCTGTTCGGCATACTGGAGCGGGCGCACCCGACGGTAGGCGCAGGCATCCGCTACAGCATCCTGCTAAATGGGCTTTCCGCCCTGTCGATCGCCACCGTGGTGGTGCTCATGTTCCTGCGCACCAACCACGTGCGCCGGCAGTTGAGCGCTGCCGGCACCGCCCCGGAAGCACGCTCGACCCTGGCCGGACTGCTGCACATGGGCGCCGGCCTGGTGGCCGTGGCGGTCCTGCTGGCCCTGCTCGCAGGCTATGTGCAACTGGCCCACTTCCTCGCCTATGAACTGATCTGGGCGGCCATCGTGCTGGCCTGCCTGTACCTGCTCAGCCGCCTGTGCGTGGATGCCATCGAGGCTGTCTTCGCGCCGGACAACCGTTGCGGATACCTGCTCAAGCAGAGCCTGAACCTGGACGATCGCCACCTGGCCCAGGCCGCCAGCCTGCTGAGCGCACTGTGCCGTTGTACGCTGGTGCTGCTGGCGATCGTCGCACTGCTGAATGGCGCCTTCGGCGATACCACCCCGCTGTCGCTGCTGCAGCGCTTCGTCGAACTGCTCGGCGGCGATGGCTGGGGGCAACTGGAAATAGTCCCCGCGCGCATCTTCAACGCCCTGCTGTGCCTGCTGCTGGGCATCTATGTGCTGCGCACCGCCAAACGCTGGCTGGAACGCGACTTCCTGCCCAAGACCTCGCTGGATACCGGTATCCGCAGTTCGGTGGTGACCCTGGCGAGCAATCTCGGCTATGTGCTGCTGATCCTGGTCACCCTGGCGGCGCTGGGGGTGCAGTGGAGCAAGCTGGCCTGGATCGTCAGCGCGTTGTCGGTGGGTATCGGTTTCGGCCTGCAGGAAATCGTCAAGAACTTCATCTCCGGCCTGATCCTGCTGACCGAGCGCCCGGTCAAGGTCGGCGACCTGGTCAGCATCGCCGGGGTCGAGGGCGATATCCGCCGGATCAACGTACGCGCCACGGAAATCCAGTTGAGCGACCGCTCCACGGTGATCGTGCCCAACTCGCAACTGATCTCGCAGAACGTGCGCAACGTCACCATGAGCGGCGCCCAGGGCGTAGTCGGCATCACCCTGACCTTCCCGCTGGACATCGATCCGGAACAGGTGCGCGACCTGCTGCTGGACGCCTTCCGGCGCCAGGAGAGCATTCTCGAAACCCCGGCGCCATCGGTGAGCTTCAGCCAGCTCGCGCCGACCGGCATCGTACTCAGCACCACCGGCTACGTCAGCAGCCCGCGCAGCGTCAGCTCGACCAAGAGCATCCTGCTGTTCGAAATCCTCAAGG
The DNA here is from genome assembly GCF_004327335.1 of Stutzerimonas kirkiae. Lineage (GTDB taxonomy): Bacteria > Pseudomonadota > Gammaproteobacteria > Pseudomonadales > Pseudomonadaceae > Stutzerimonas > Stutzerimonas kirkiae. Next base: position 122,287 of record NZ_QJUO01000001.1, read on the forward strand.
ACCTGCGCGCCGCCGGCATCAACCTCTCCAGCCCGCAGCGCCTGCAGATCGAGAACACCTCGGGCGAGGCCGAAACCAGCCTCTGACGAGGCTCAGCCCTGCAGGCGGTTGGCGAAGCGGCTGACCGCGCCCACCACATGCTGGGCGCCATCCTGGATTTCCAGGATCACCGCACCGGCCTGGTTGGCCAGTTGCAGGCCAAGTTCCACCTGGGACTTGCTCTGCGCCATGCTGTCGACTGCGGCCTGGGCCAGTTGCTGGTTGCGTTGCACCACCTCGATGATCTCGTCGGTGGCGGAACTGGTGCGCCCGGCCAGTTGCCGCACCTCATCGGCGACTACGGCGAAGCCACGGCCCTGCTCGCCGGCCCTGGCCGCCTCGATGGCGGCATTCAGCGCCAGCAGGTTGGTCTGCTGCGCGATCCCACCGATGGTCTGCACGATGGAACTGATCAGCAGCGACTGCTTGCCCAGGTCCTCGATACCGATGGAGGCATCCTGTACCTGTTCGGCGATGCGGTGCATGAGGCTGACCGTGTCCTGCGTCACCTGGGCGCCACGCCGGGAACTCTCGTCCGTCTGCTGGGAGGTGCTGTAGGCGATCTCCGCAGCCTCGCTGACTTCCTCCTCGCGCCGGACCTGGTCGGTCACCACGATGGCGAACTTCACCACCTTGTAGAGCTCGTCACGGGTATTGAGCACCGGGTTGTAGGATGCCTCCAGCCAGACCGGCTCACCGTTGCGGGCCACGCGCTTGAAGCGGTCCGCGACGTATTCGCCCTTGTTCAGGCGCTCCCAGAATGCCTGGTAGCCGGGCGAAGCGACCTCTTCCGGCTCGCAGAACAGGCTATGGTGGCGCCCCTTGATCTCCTCCAACTGGTAGCCCATCGCCTGCAGAAAACGATCGTTGGCGGTCAGCACCTCCCCCTTGAGGTTGAACTCGATGACCGCGGTGGAACGCAGCAAAGCCTTGATCAACCCCTCGTTCTCCTTGGCGAGCTCGACGGACTCGGTCACATCGCTGGCAAAACAGATCGTGTGCGACACCTGGCCGTCACTGTCCTTCAACGGTTGCCAGACGGCCCGCAGCCAGACCTCGCTGCCGTCCCCGCGCCGGAAACGGTAGTGATCGCTGATATGCCTGCCGCTGGCGATGGCCGCCTTCAGCGTGCGGTAGCAGTCGAGCTGCCGCACATACTCGGGAATCACATCGTCCAGGGGGCGACCGAGCAGGCCGTCACGGCCATAGCGCATGGCTTGCAGGAACTTCTCGTTGGCCGACGCCACACATCCCCGGGCATCCAGGGAAAAAGTGATCAACTCGCTTTCCAAGGCGGCCTTCATCTGGCGAAGTTCGGCGATTTCATGCTGTAGGGCGGCAATTTCAAGCTTCAGTCGACGATCAAACATATTGGCAATCCCTGGCATCGGAATGTTCAAACCGGATCCTGGTGCCTGTATGGACCGACCACACAGGCACCAGGGGTTCTACTCATCTGTGATGGCAGGTAGCCTGATTCGTTCCTTGCCACTGCACAGGCGCCCGATCGCTCGATGGCAGATCCGGCCCGCTCCCGGCGGCCGGCTGCAGGTACTCGGCGCATGCTGGCCAGCGAGCGCCCATGAAAAAGCCGCCCGAAGGCGGCTTTTCAAGGCGCGGTGGCAACTCAGAGCTGCGGGCCGGCAGCCTTGATGGCCTCGGAGACATCGAACTTCCTGAAGTTATCGATGAATAGCTCGGCCAGGCCCCTGGCGGCCTCGTCATAAGCGCTCGCGGCGGCCCAGGTATTGCGCGGGTTGAGCAGCGCGGTCTCGACGCCCGGAACGGCCTTCGGCACGTCCAGGTTGATGATCGGCAAGTGCTCGGTCTCGGCACCGACCAGCGCGCCGCTCTGGATGGCAGCGATCACCGCACGGGTGGTCGGGATGTTGAAGCGCTTGCCGACACCGTAGCCACCGCCGGTCCAGCCGGTGTTGACCAGGTAGACCTTGGAGCCGAACGCCTGGATGCGCTTGATCAGCAGTTCGGCGTAGACACCGGCCGGACGCGGGAAGAACGGCGCACCGAAGCAGGTGGAGAAGGTCGACTTGATACCGCTGCCCGAACCCATCTCGGTGGAGCCGACCAGCGCGGTGTAACCGGACAGGAAGTGGTAGGCGGCCTGTTCGTTGTTGAGAATGGAAACCGGAGGCAGCACGCCGGTCAGGTCGCAGGTGAGGAAGATCACCGCGTTCGGCTCGCCACCGAGGTTCTTCTCGGAGCGCTTCTCGACATGCTCCAGCGGGTAGGCGGCGCGGCTGTTCTGGGTCAGGCTGTCGTCGGCGTAGTCGGGAACGTGCTTGTCGTCCAGCACGACGTTCTCCAGCACGCTGCCGAACTTGATGGCCTTCCAGATCACCGGCTCGTTCTTCTCGGACAGGTCGATGCACTTGGCATAGCAGCCGCCTTCGATGTTGAACACCACACCGGTGCCCCAGCCGTGCTCGTCGTCACCGATCAGGAAGCGCGACTCGTCGGCGGACAGGGTGGTCTTGCCGGTACCGGACAACCCGAAGAACAGCGTCACATCGCCTTCTTCGCCGATATTGGCGGCGCAGTGCATCGGCAGCACGTCGGCTTCCGGCAGCAGGAAGTTCTGCACGGAGAACATGGCTTTCTTCATCTCGCCCGCATAGCGCATGCCGGCGATCAGCACTTTCTTCTGTGCGAAGTTGATGATCACGCAGCCATCGGAGTTGGTACCGTCGCGTTCGGGCACGCACTCGAAGTTGGCGACGTTGAGCACCTGCCACTCGTCCTTGCCCGCCGGGTTGTAGTGGGCCGGATTGATGAACAGCGCCTGGCCGAACAGGTTCTGCCAGGCCGTGCCGGTGGTCATGCGAACGGGCAGGTAGTGCGCTTCGGAGGAGCCGACATGGACGTGGGAAACGAAATGGTCCTGGGCATTGTTGAATGCCTCGACACGCTGCCACAGGGCATCGAAACGCTCCGCCGGGAACGGACGGTTGATCGGGCCCCAGGCGATATCGGCCTGGGTGCCGGGCTCTTCGACGATGAAGCGGTCGGCGGGAGAACGTCCCGTTCGATGGCCGGTCCTCACGACAAGCGCGCCGTTGGCGGCCAGTTCGCCCTCACCGCGCTTGATGGCCTCTTCGACCAGTTGAGCGGCGCTGACATCGGTATACACGGCGTGAGTGGCTTGTGTCATGAGTGTGGTTCCCCGTCGGCCCCAGGCCGATTCCTCCATAGCTGAGTTGTAGCGGACCCGTTTGCGCGCTACATCGAAAAAGCAGGCGCGGGATTATGCCAGAAATCTCGGGCGCTGTTGAGGTTTCATAGCGCCCGCGAAAATCCTCAGCGACCAGCCCTGGCTCGGGCGGGAGGCGATATGCGTGCTTCAGTGGCGGGTATCCGAGGGCGCCTGGCTGCCGCCACCGGAGAACAGTTGGGCAATATCGGCGGCGTCGAACACCTGGCTCTGGTTGCAGAACTGGCAATCGACACTCAGGCTGCCGCCCTGCTCCAGCAACAGTTGTTCGGCGTCCTCCCGCCCGAGACTGATCAGCGCATTGGCCGAACGCTCCCGCGAACAACTGCAACGGAACTCGATCGGATGCGGCTCGAACAGCCGTACCTGCTCCTCGTGGTACAGGCGGTGCAACCGCGTCTCGGCATCCAGGCCGAGCATTTCCTCGGCACTCAGGGTATCGGCCAGGGTCGTCACATGCTGCCAACTGGCGGAGCGCTCCTCCGCATCGTGGATGCGGTCGGGAGGCAGTTGCTGCAACAACAGCCCCGCGGCTCGGCGGCCATCGGCCCTCAACCAGACACGTGTCGGCAGTTGTTCGGAGTTGGCGAAATAGGAAGACAGGCACGCCCCGAGATCGACACCATCCAGCGGAACGATCCCCTGGTAGCGCTGCCCCTTGAGCGGGTCGATGGTCATGGCCAGTACGCCATCCGGCATCAACCTCGCCAGGTCGGCATCGGCGGCGATCCGCTCGGCGTCATAACGGGCAATGGCGCGGATCTCCCTCAGACTGGAGCATTCGACCATCAGCAACGGCACCGCGCCGCTGGAGCGCGCCTGGAGTATCAGCAGGCCATCGAACTTGAGCGTCCCGATCAGAAGGGCGGCGGCGGCCATCAGTTCGCCAAGCAATTGTGCCACAGGCTCCGGATAGGGATGCTTGGCCAGCACATGCTGGTAGCTCTCCTCCAGGGTGGCTATCTCGCCACGGACATCGGTGTCATCGAAAATGAAGCGCTGGGTATGGTCGAACATGCCGGGCTCGCAGCTACAGAGCAAAGGGCTGTGGATTCTAGGCGCAAAGCGACCGGTGACCAAGGGGAAGACGATCCAGGCAGCCGCCCAGATGGGCGGCGTGCCACACACTCACACGCGAGGACCGCGCCCTCTGCCGAAGATCAGTGATACGACGAACAGCACGAGGAAGACCACGAACAGAATCTTCGCGATGCCCGCAGCAGTGCCAGCGATACCACCAAACCCCAGTACCGCGGCGATGATGGCAATGATCAGGAAAGTAACGGCCCAGCTCAACATGATGTCATCCCTCTTTGATAATCGTTAGGTTCATCTATATGCGGAATACCTGGCGGACCTCCCTGACCGCCCAACCGTGATTGATCAGAAGACCCAACGCTGTTCGCTATGGCTCGGCTGAAAATCCACTGGCACCCGCCTGGCCTGTGGCTCCTGTACTGATTGGGCGCCATCGGCCTGAATTCGTTCCACCGGGACATGCAGCAAGGGTTCATGTGAAAGGCCCGAGCTGGTGGCCAGCAATAAAAGCAGGGTTGCGCCCAGGAACCCGCTGTTCACGATCGACACTCGACTATCTCGTTTCATACTCGGGCACTCCTCGGGCTGGTGATGATCCTTCTGTACACGAAGGTTTCATTGCAGCCTGCATGCCAGCCGGATTAAAAAATAAAAACCATCAAAATCAAACAGATACAAAAAAACCTTGCCCTCTCTGCAATTCAATTTGCATGAACGGCCAGATGAGTTCGTGTTTTTTGCACGATCATTGAGGATAACGCCGGAACCGACCATTGCACGCTCCCATCGAAAAGTATAAAAACTATGATAATCAAAAGGTTGCTGAACAGATTCAGCGAGAGGGAAGCATCACCCAACAGTTTCCCTGGCTTATTACCGTGCAACTTGCATGAGTTTTCATAGACTAATGGCAGCACCCCATCGGGATGCGCCAGCCTGACTACGGCTGGCCTGAGGCATCCCCCGAAGAAACCACCTCATTAGTGACCGACTTCACAGACATGAGGCCGGGAAACCGCCAGAATGCCCCCTACTGAATCGAGACATCGCTTCGCCTTGCCTGACAGGAGCCACCATGCAGCAGACCCCGGAAATCAGTGGACGCATCCTGCTTGTGGATGACGAGACAGCCATCCTGCGTACCTTCCGCTACTGTCTGGAAGACCGGGGCTACAACGTCGTCACCGCCTCCAGCGCCGCCCAGGCCGAGGCGATCCTGCAACGCCAGGTGTTCGACCTGTGCTTTCTCGACCTGCGCCTGGGCGAGGACAACGGGCTCGATGTACTGCAACAGATGCGCCTGACCGCGCCCTGGATGCGGGTGGTGATCGTGACCGCGCATTCGGCCATCGACACGGCGGTCGACGCCATGCAGGCCGGCGCAGCGGACTACCTGGTCAAGCCCTGCAGCCCGGAACAACTGCGCATGGCCGCCGCCAAGCAACTGGAGATGCGCCAGATGGCGGCACGCCTCGAGGCCCTCGAAGGCGAGATGCAGAAGCCCAGCGACAGCCTGGGCTCCCACAGCCCGGCCATGATGAACGTACTGGAAACCGCACGGCAGGTGGCCGATACCGATGCCAACATCCTCATCCTGGGCGAGTCCGGTACCGGCAAGGGCGAGCTGGCGCGCGCCATCCACACCTGGAGCAGACGCGCCAGGAAGGCCTTCGTCACCATCAACTGCCCCTCGCTCTCGGCCGAGCTGATGGAGAGCGAGCTGTTCGGACACAACCGGGGAGCCTTCACCGGCGCCTCGGAAAGTACCCTGGGCCGTGTCAACCAGGCCGATGGCGGAACCCTGTTCCTCGATGAAATAGGCGACTTCCCCCTGCCCTTGCAACCCAAGCTGCTACGTTTCATCCAGGACAAGGAATACGAACGTATCGGCGATCCGGTGACCCGGCGCGCCGATGTACGAATCCTCGCCGCGACCAACCTCAACCTGGATGAAATGGTTCGCGAAGGCCGCTTTCGCGAAGACCTGCTGTACCGTCTCAACGTCATAACCCTGACCCTGCCGCCCATGCGCGAACGCCCCGAGGACATCGGAGCCCTGGCCGAACGCTTCCTCGCCCAGTTCGTCAGGAGCTATGGCCGCCCAGCCCGCGGTTTCAGCGAAGCGGCCAGTGCGGCCTTGCGCGTCTACCGCTGGCCCGGCAACGTGCGTGAACTGCGCAATGTGATAGAACGCGCCAGCATCATATGCCCACAACCGATGATAGAGATCAGCCACCTGGGGCTGGGCGAGCAGGTGGCCAGCAATGCTCCGCGCATCGGCGAGCAGCTCAGCCTGGAGCAGTTGGAGAAAGCCCATATAGCCGGCGTTCTGAGTAACAGCGACACCCTCGACCAGGCAGCGAAGACGCTGGGCATCGACGCCTCGACGCTGTACCGCAAACGCAAGCAGTACGGTCTATGAAATACCAGATGAAACTTAGGACGCGACTGTTCCTGGGGTTCTCGGCGCTGATGACGGTGGCGCTGTGCGGCCTGTTGCTGGCGTTGTTCAGTGTCATGCAAATGGCCAAGAGCCAGGAATACCTGGCTGGCGATGACTTCAGTGTCATTGAAGTCAACCAGAAACTGCGGCAGTCGCTTTCCAGCCATATCGTCATCCTGCTGGACGACTCGATGGACAACGAACTCCTGGGCGAGGCCAGGGGCGAGTTCCGGAATATCCTGGCAGAGGCAATGGTTCGCAGCCGCTCACCTGATGAACGGCAGGCCTACCAGCGCATCAGCGATACCTACGAAGAGTTCAACGACAGCCTGGAAGCCTTCCATGGACCGGCCTGGGGGCTACCTGAAAGCGGCCTGCTGGGACAAACCTTCCTGCACCTGCGCCAGTTGATGGTGGATATGCAGGACAACGCCCATGCACAGATCCGCAACATACAGAAAAGCGGCCATGAGCGCGCCCTGCTGCTCGCCGGCCTGCTGGGCCTGACCGGCATCGCCGTCCTGCTGGTCGGCTTCATCACCGCCCACAGCTTCGCCCGCCACTTCGGCGAACCGATAGAACGCCTGGCCAGCGCCGCCGATCAGATCGGCCAGGGCAATTTCGACCTGCGCCTTCCCAGTTCGCCGATCGCCGAACTGACGTTGCTGATCCGCCGCTTCGGGCTCATGGCCGCGGCCATGGACCGTTTCAAACAGACCAACGTACAGGCATTGCTCAACGGCCAGCAGCGCCTGCAGGCATTGCTCGACAGCATCGACGATGGCCTGTTGATCATCGACCGCCAGGGAAACCTGGAGCACGCCAACCCTGTCGCGCAGCGTCAGCTTGCCCTGGGCTCCGGCTACCTCGGCTCGCGCCTGGGGCTGGCGCTCGGCCATGCGCAACTGGATGCCGCGGCCCAACGGGTACTCGAAGACAAACCGCTGATCGCTCCCCAGGACGACCTGGTCATAGAGGCGGACGGAGAGCGCCGCCTGCTGGCCTGGCGCATGATTCCTGTAAGCCATAACGATGGCCATATCAGCGGTGCCGTGATGGTGCTGCGCGATGTGACCGACCAACGCGATTTCGAACGGGTACGCAACGAGTTCGTGCTGCGCGCATCACACGAGTTGCGCACACCGGTGACTGGAATGCAGATGGCCTTCAGCCTGTTGCGCGAACGCACTCAGCACCCGCCAGGCAGCAGGGAGTCGGATCTGTTCGACACCGTTCACGAAGAAATGCAACGCCTGGTCAGCCTCATAAATGACTTGCTGAACTTCTCCCGCTACCAGAGCGGCCAGCAGAAACTCGACCTGCGGCCGGGCAATATCGGACAACTGCTGGAGGAAGCCCGCCAGCGCTTCCTGCCAGCGGCACAGGCGGGAGGCATAGACCTCAGGCTCGACCTGACGGAAACGCTGCCAGAACCGATGATCGACCTGCAGCAGATGGATCGCCTGCTGGACAACCTGCTCAGCAATGCCATACGCCATACCGCACACGGCGGAGAGGTGAAACTCATGGCGCGCCACCATGGGCAGCAGGTCACCATCAGTGTCGAGGACAGTGGCGAAGGCATACCCTACAGCCAGCAGGCACGCATCTTCGAGCCCTTCGTGCAAATAGGCCGGCGCAAAGGCGGTGCGGGCCTGGGCCTGGCACTATGCAAGGAAATCGCACAGTTGCATGGAGGCAGGATCGGCGTCCACTCCCGTACGGGACACGGCACCCTGTTCTACGTTTCGTTGCCCGCGTGACTTGCCGGACAGCCACCCGCAAAACACTGGTTCTCTACCGAGCAGTCGCAGGCGGCAAGCCATAAGCTGGAAGCGGGGGTGCCAGGGTTCGCCATACGCACCAGCAAGCCAGGCGGCGCGAGACCACTCCGGCAAGCGAGGTACTGTAACTGGCGCAACCTATGGGGACGCCGCTTCCGAGCACTCTGAATACCGCAAGGCGTCCCCTGAAAACAGGCTGCTAGGATCGCAGCCCACTCACCACAGCCAGCAGCGCGGCGGTCTGCGCATCCGGCTCGCCGTCGTACAGTGACTGACGGTACTTCATCTGGAACGCGGCGATCACATTGCGCGTCTGCTCATCCAGCAGGCCATGCAGGGGTACTGCATAGCCCACAGCGGACAACGCCTCCTGGAACCAGGCAACGCTCGGCAGCTCGCCCGCATACCCTGCGCGCAGTGCCTGCACCTCGGTATCGTCCGGCCAGGGCAACAAGCCGGCATCGGCCAGGCGTTTCCAGGGAAACAACGGTCCCGGATCGACCTTGCGTTGCGGCGCGATGTCACTGTGCCCGATCACCGCCCCCGGCTTGAGGCCATGCCGTAGCATGATGTCCTTGAGCAGGACGATCAGCGCCTCGATCTGCTCATCCTTGTAGGGTAGCCAACGGCGCTGCCCGTATTCATCCTCCAGGTAACCCTGGTTGACCAGCTCGATACCTATGCTGCTGGAGTTGAGCCAGGTCCGGCCCTGCCACTGGCTGTCACCGGCATGCCAGGCGCGACGGTCTTCATCGACCAGTTGATAGATGGTCGCGGGCGACTCGCCAATCAGGTAATGGCTGCTCACCTGCTCGCGCGTCAGGATATCCAGCGACCGCGACAGATCGGCGGACGTATAGTGCACGACGATGTACTGCACACGGCTGTCCTGGCCGAGCGCCACATGCTGCCGATCGACCTTCAGGCTCGAGGCACACCCCGACAACAGCGCGACACACAAGACGACAAGCAGCCCTTTCACGAATCCTCCAGACACCATCTACCCCTGTTCGACGCGGTCACGCCCTATCTCCTTGGCCCGGTACAACGCCCCGTCGGCCCGTTCGAAGACCTTGTCCGGCGTATCTCCTTCCTGGAAATCGCTGAACCCGGCGGACAGCGTTATCTGTACACGCTCCCCCTTGAAGTGGAACGGGCAGGCGCTTATTCCCTTGCGCAAGGTATCCAGCAGGTTCGCAGCATCCCCGGTCGTGGTCTCGGGAAGCAGAAGCGCGAACTCCTCGCCACCGAAGCGAGCGATGAAATCGGTCTTGCGCAGGCGCTTTTGCAACTCACTGGCGATAATCTTCAACACCCGGTCACCCGCCAGATGACCGTAGTTGTCATTGACCCGCTTGAAATAGTCCACATCCAGCACGGCCAGTTGCAGTGGCCGGCCGTAACGCTGCCAGCGCCCGACCTCCAGCTCCAGCCGCTCACTCCACGCGGCACGGTTGGGCAGGGCGGTCAGGGAATCACGCAGGGCTTTCAGACGCTGTTCCTCAAGGTGCCCGCGTAGCCCCTCGGTAGCCTCTTCCAGGTTGGCTATGCGCCCCACCAGCATCTGCAGGCGCTCGCTCATCCGCCGCTCGTTCTCTCGGCGCTGGAGCTGATAACTGTCGACGGTTTCCAGCAGGCCATCCAGGCGGGCGACGACTATCTCCTTGAGGCTGGGCAGGTCTGCCGCCTGCCGCATGTGGTCATGCAGATCACCGACATGCTGACGCAGCTCCTGGTCGAGAGCCTGGGCCGCCGACTGATTGTGCTCATGCCCCTGGCGAGCCGCGCCCAGGCTGTCCTGCATACTGAGCAGACGCTCATTGAGCAGTTGCAGATAATTTTCGAACTCGCGCTTGCCCTGGTCACTGACCGCGATGGCCAGCACCGCCAGGTCATCCAGCACCGGGGCCAGTTCGTACCAGTTCAAGCCCTTCTGGATGCGCTCACGCAATACCTGGGCCTGGGCCTGGTGATAATCCGGCAACGGCAACTCATCGAGCAGCCCAACCAGCGTCGACTCGACATGCCCGGCAATGACGCTATAGGCCTGGTCCGGCATCACCGGCAACAGATAGTCGCCAGCATCCGCCGCCGGTTCGGCATCGGCATCGGCATCGGCATCGGCATCGGCATCGGACGATAATGCGGGGGCAGGCGTTGGCGGTGCGTCCTCCTCCGGCCCGCTCAGCGGGTCGGCCGGCGCCTCAGGAAGATCGGGCTCGGACTTTCGCCCGTCCTGCCGTACCGCTTCTGCGCCGGCATCCTCGACAGTCGGCAGCGGCTGGTCGAGCAGAGGAGGCTCGGAGCCGCCCAGGCCAAACAGGCGCTGGATGAAATTACCACGCGGCGGCACTTCGTCCGCCTGTTGCAGGGCCTGCCCTTGCAACAGGCTCAGTTCGGTCAATAGTGCCGGCAAGGTCCGCGATTGCACGCTATAGCGATCCAGGCGGCGGACGAACTGCTTGAGCGGCTTGCGTACGTTTGCCGGCAGAGGTTGCGCCAGCAACTGGTTGGCCAGTTTCTCCAGTGACTCTATCAGCGAGGCGATACGCGCCTGGCGGTGCCGCTCGGAATCCAGCACGGCCTTCTCGAGACGAGGCACAAGGGCGCTCAGCCCCTCATCCAGGTCACCGTCACGCAGCAGCTCGCGCATCTCGCGCATGCACTGCTCGACAGCCGGGTCGGCGCCCTCGACGGCCAGGCTGCTGCGCACCAGACTGCGCCGCAACAGATCGAGGCGGGCCTCCCAACGGGCCTCGAGAACTTCCTGCTGTTCGACATGCCGCAGGTATTTACCCTTCCAGCGCTGTGCCTCTTCACTCATTCTGCTACATCCATGCGAACAGGAAATGCATCGCCATTCAGAGCGTCCGGCAGACGGATCTCGACGGCGACAGGGAGGTGGTCGGAAATCGGTTGCGGCAGCACATCGACCCGCTCGAGCGTCAGGCTCGGGCTGAGCAGGATGTGATCGAGGCAACGCTGCGGACGCCAACTGGGGAAAGTCGCATTCACCTGCGGTGCCAACAGCCCCAAGTCACGCAGCGGCGAGTGCTCCAGCAGATCACGCGCATGGGTGTTCATATCACCCATCAGCACCTGATGCCGGTAACCCGAGATCAGTTCGCGAATATAGGCCAGTTGTCGGGTTCTGGTACGCCCGCCGAGCGCCAGGTGCATCACCACGACCACCAGCGCATTCTCGCCCTCGCCGAAACGCAACAGGATCGCGCCTCGGCCGGCTGGCCCCGGCAGGGGATGATCTTCCAGCACGCGGGGCTCCAGACGGCTGAGGACACCATTGCTGTGTTGCGCGAAACGCCCAAGGTTGCGGTTGAGTTGCTGATACCAGTAAGGGAACGCACCAAGCTGGGCCAGGTGCTCGACCTGGTTCACATAGCCTGAACGCAAACTGCCACCATCGGCCTCCTGCAAGGCGACCAGATCATAATCGCCCAGCAGTTCGCCGATGCGCTGCAGGTTGCCCGAGCGCCCGGCATGAGGCAGCAAGTGCTGCCAGCTACGGGTGAGGTAATGGTGATAGCGTTCGGTGCTGATGCCGACCTGAATATTAAAACTCAACAGGCGCAAGCGCCCGTCACAGGGCAGGCCATGCCCGTCCAGACACTCGGGGATGACCTGAGGGCAGCGTATATTGCCCGTACGCGAGGTACTCCAGCGGCGCAACATGGCTATTTACCGGCTGGCGCGCTCTTTCTCGATCAGGAAGTCGGCGACCTCGAGCGTACGCTCGGCACCACCGGACGAACCCAGATCGAAACGATACTTGCCATTGACCACCAGTACCGGAACGCCGGTGATCTGGTAGGCCATACCCAGCTTCTTGGCCTGCTCGACACGGCTCTTCACGCCAAAGGAGTTATAGGTCTTCAGGAAGGCTGCCTTGTCGACACCATGCCCGGCCAGGAAGTCGGCCATGTCATCGGGTGTCGCCAGCTTCTTGCCTTCATTGTGCAGAGCGGAAAACACCGCATTGTGCACGGAGTGCTCGACACCCAGCGTTTCCAGGGCGATGAACATCTGCCCGTGCAGATTCCATATGCCACCGAACATGGCCGGGATACGCTTGAAGTCGACATCCTCGGGAAGTTTCTCGACCCAGGGATTGATCACCGGCTCGAACTGATAGCAATGCGGGCAGCCATACCAGAACAATTCGACGACTTCGATCTTGCCCGGCTCGGCGACGGCGACCGGACTGCTCAGCTCGACGTACTCCTTGCCGGCCTGAAAGTCCGCCGCATGCGCGGACAATCCGAAAAGGCCGGCACTGGCCAGGAAGGCACCGAGAATGAATTTTCGCATGTATGACTCCATTGGCTTTTCAAAGCGCTCTAGATTGGCTGACAGGCTGAATGAAAACACCCCGCCTGACTACTTCTTTTTGAGACGCGGTTACCAGATTTCAATTGTGTCGAGCATAAAAGGGCCATGGCCCGATTCTATATTGCCCGAGTCCTGGCCTGGCCCAACCCTGGAGGAGCGGACCTGGCCACCAAGCCCTCGCGGCGACCCGATCCACACCACGGCAACCGGCCAATCGGCATAGGGGGCAGTCCTCATGGACTGCGCCCCTGCCACACCACCCGGCATGTGGGTCCGCACCGGGCGGTTCGAGAGATTGAGATCATGAGAGCCGGGGCAGTCCCAAGCGGTCGAACCAGGCCAGGTTCAGCACGCTGTTGAGCTGCTTGCCGCTGTTGCGCCACCAGCATCCGCTGTTGGCCGCCACCCGGCGCGCCACGGCTACGCCTGCTCCCTGTGCACGCAATTCCCGGAATTGGGTCTTGCCTCGCTTCCATTGCTTGAGCTGGATTGCCCGCAGCCGATGCCGCAGCCATTCGTCCAGCGCCCGCCAGACCCTCGGCGTCTGCGCCAGTCGGTAGTAGCCTTTCCAACCCAGCAGGTAGCTTCCCAGACGCTCGACCACCTGCCGCAGACTGCGACCTCCCGAACGGCGACTCAGTTGCCGGATACGACGTTGCAGTCACCCGCCCCACCTTCTGGTGGGCATCTGACTTCAGGTCATGTCGCATCGGGATGGCCTATGACACTCTCTCTCGTTCGGCCCTTCGTCAAAAAAAACTACTACGGCCTCTGCTGACTTCTCGCTCCGGTTCGACACCGTTACCCTTTCAGGATCGAGGCGAGATCTCCCCAGGTAAGAACGCACTCCTTCTCTGCACAACCGCCGGATTTACGCCACTTCCTCTTGATCACCAGAGCTTGGCGGTTGCATGCCCGCTCGCCCTGCTCGGCAGCGCCTTCTATCCGGTTCTTGTCCATCGGCTCGCAGATTACGCTCTACGCTTCCTCCCCACGCTCGGTCGCCTTCACGCAGTTGCGCTTCACTTCGTTCGCGGTGATCAGCTTACGGTGGGACTTGCACCCACAGGAGTGCGCCCATGCTGGGCGCACAAAAAAAAGGCGACCGGGAAATTCCCGGTCGCCTTTTATGACCACGAATCGAGCTATCAGTGCAGCCCCTGGATATAACTGGCCAGTGCCTCGATATCCTTGTTACTCAGCTTGGCCGCGATGCTGCGCATGATCTGCGCATCGCCATCGTTGGTGCGGTCGCCTTCGCGGAAGTCGGTCAGTTGCTTGGCCGTGTAGGCGGCATGCTGGCCACCCAGGTGCGGGTAGGCCGCCGCTTCGATACCGGCGCCATTCGGGGCGTGGCAACCGGTGCAGGCCGGCATGCCGAGTTCCAGCTTGCCGCCGCGGAAGAGGCGCTCGCCATGCTCGACCAGCGCCGGGTCGGCAAAACCGACGGCCGTTTTCTGGCTGGAGAAATAGGCAGCGATATCCAGCAGATCCTGATCGTTATACGAGTCCAGCATGGCGGTCATTTCCAGAATCTTGCGCCCGGTGCCGGGGGCGGCTGTCGGCGAGCTACCGGCCTTGATATCCTTGAGCTGTTTGAGCAGGTACTTCTCCCCCTGGCCAGCGAGCTTGGGGAAGTTCGGCAGGGGGCTGTTACCATCGGTGCCATGGCAGGCAACACACAGGGCGACCTTGCCTTGACCGGCCTGTGCATCTCCAGCCGCATGGGCCATACCGGTGATGCCAAGGGTCAACAGCAGACTCACGAGTACTTTGTTCATCAGCTCATCCAACTACGGCTAAAGGGTTTGTTAGAAATCTTTTTCGGCCACAGGCAGCACAGGGCCGCAGCAGCACTCGTTATAGGGCGTACCATCTCCGGCCAACACCACCGGGAAGCATCGCAGGTCGCTCGAAAACGCCGTCCTGCCTGCTTTCCAGACCAAAGCGCACACAAAATTTGCGGCATTATATACTGGCGCCCCTGAAACGGAAATGAACCATTGCCGCACCCCCGCACACTCACCGGAACGACCATGCTCCCGAAAAATCCGATACTCGGCCTGTGCCAACAGGCCTCATTCATGATCAGCGCAGCCAAGGTCGACCAGTGCCCGCCGGACGAGGGCATGGAGGTCGCCTTTGCCGGCCGTTCCAACGCAGGCAAGTCCAGCGCACTGAACACCCTGACCCACGCCAACCTGGCCCGCACCTCTAAAACACCAGGGCGCACCCAGTTGCTCAACTTCTTCGTGCTGGATGAACAGCGCCGCCTGGTCGACCTGCCGGGCTACGGCTACGCCAAGGTGCCCATCCCGCTCAAGCAGCATTGGCAACGTCACCTGGAAGCTTATCTGGGCAGTCGTGAAAGCCTGGTCGGCGTCTTCCTGATGATGGACATACGCCACCCGCTGACCGAGTTCGACCGCATGATGCTGGACTGGGCCAGCGCCAGTCAGATGCCCCTGCACATCCTGCTGACCAAGGCGGACAAGCTGGCCTTCGGTGCCGCCAAGAACGCGCTGCTGAACATCCGTCGCGATATCCACCGGCAATGGGGTACGGACATCGGCATCCAGCCGTTTTCCGCGCCCAAGCGCCAGGGCGTGGAGGAAGCCCAACAGGTGCTGGCTGAATGGCTGGGACTGCTGGAAGAGGCCGGGCAAACGGAGCAAGACTGAGCCCGCTCACCGGCCCGGATCGTTCAATCCGGCCCCCGGCGGCGGCGGACCATCACGCGCCGGGCGTGAAGTGTTTCTGTGCCGTGCCGCGGGCAATCAGGCGCGAAAGGTAGTCGAGCTTCTGTGGATCACGATCGACAAAACGAAACGTCAACTGCAGCCAGTCGCTGTCGGGCCTGGGCTCCAGCGCGGCCACCGCGTGCAGATAACCATTGAGGCGGGCGACCTCGCCGCCCTCGCCCTGCTCCAGATCGAGTACCGCGCTTTCCAGAACCTGTGGCAGCGATTCGCTGCGACGTACCACCAGCGCCGCCTCCTTCAGGCTCAGCCCCTTGATCACGCACGCCATGGTGCCTATCGAGAGACGCAGTTGCCCCTGCCCTCGCCCGGAGGCCGCGCCAGGCTTCGCCGCACTGACAACTGGCTTGGCGGCAGCGGTGGCCGGTGACGGCAAGCCCAGCGAGGGCGCCGCGGGTGCGGGTGCGGCGACCTTGACGTCCGAACGGCCCGAGGTCAATGCCGCCAGGGAATCATTGCCCGTACCGGTAATGACACTCCTTGTCGGCGCGCTGGCAACCAGTGCCTCGAGCTTGCCCGCACGGCTCAACGCCTTGCGCACCTTGTTGGTCAACTGCTCGTTGGTGAACGGCTTGCCGATGAAGTCGGAAACGCCCGACTGGATGGCCTGCACCACGTTTTCCTTGTCGCCACGGCTGGTCACCATGATGAAGGGTATGGTCTTCAGCGTCTCATGCGCGCGGCACCAGGTCAGCAACTCCAGGCCGGACATCTCCGGCATTTCCCAGTCGCAGAGAATCAGGTCGAATCGCTCGCGCGTCAGCAACTGCTGCGCCTTGCGCCCATCCACCGCGTCCTCGAGACGAATACCCGGGAACTGGCTGCGCAAACCCTTCTTCACCAGATCACGGATGAAAGGGGCATCGTCCACCACCAGCACACTGACCTTGCTCATCAAACACTCCTGCTCCAATAGCGTCAGCATATCGGCATGGGTACGCCGAAATAAAGCGTTATGGCAAAATGCCGCCGCGCAATCCCCACAGCCAGCCTTCCAATCTCCCGTATGCGGTCGGCCCCCGGTACAGGGGACAAGCACAGCCGCCAGCGGGCATACTCCTGGCTCGACAACAGCCCCACGAGGCCATCATGGTCCAGCATATCCTCGTAGCCCATGACCTGAGTCAGGAAGCCGATATCGCCTTGCGCCGGGGCGCGCAATTGGCGCACCAGATGTCGGCACACCTGAGTCTCGTGCATGTACTGGCCCAGGCGCAGGATGAGACGCAGGCCCGCGCCGCCCTGCAGAAGCGCTTGCAGGCAAATGCCCTGGGCGATTTGCCCTGCTGGATCAGGCAAGGCAGCGCCGTGGAAGAAGTGCTGACCCAGGCCCGGGGGCTGGAGGCAGCACTGCTGGTACTCGGGCAGCATCATCGCCAGTCACCCCGGGGCTTCGCCGGAACCACGCTGGAGCGCATCCTGCTCGGCAGCGATACCCCCCTGCTATTGGTGATACGCAACAATGCCCAGCCTTATACACGGGCGCTGGCAGCCCTGGATTTTTCCGGCAGCGCCGACCGGGCGCTGCATATGGCCCGGCGACTGCTGCCCGACGGGGCGGAACTGCATGCCCTGCATATCCATGAAACGACCGAACTGCATGCGACGAGCGATGATGAGCTGGCGCTGCAACGCAGCCTGTTCGAACAACTGCTCGAAGATAATCGCCAGCATTGGCCTGTGCGCACGGTGCAGATGAACCACAGCCTGGTTGCCGGCGAGCGGGGCAGACGCCTGGAGGAAGCCGTTGCGCAGCGACAGCCACAACTGCTGGCCATGGGTGCCAGCCGCCGGGCGCAGATGAGCAGCGCCCTGCTCGGCAGCCTGACCCGCGAGGTCCTGCAGCAGCCACCCTGCGATATCCTGGTGGCGCCCTGAGGGGACCGGGCTCACGTCAACCAACGCAGGGTACGCCAGGGCAGCGGCCACTCGATCCGTAATGCGACTCTCGTGTTGCGTCAACGATCACGTGTCGCAGCGGATAATGGTGCACCCTACGCCTGAGCACAGGCCGACGTTGATGCTTGGCAAACTCCCAGGGTCTGTTGACGTTTCGTCGCGCCCGCGCCGGAGCCAGTTTTTACACGAGGCAAGGCGCGAGATGCGAAGTTTGTTCAGCGCGTCCATGCGCTTCACCCCTTCGGGGCTTACGCCCAAAAACGCTCCTGGCGTTTTTGTAGTGGGCTAAATGAGTCATCGAGTAACGCAGCCTCGTGTAAAAACTGGCCCGGCCCTCCGGGTTGTGAGAGAAATTCCTCCCGCTGTCGTTGCAGGACTTGGCAAGGGAATGAGCATTGCCTGCGTCCTGCGCAATCTCCAGGAATGGAGTGAATGCCGCAAGCCCGTCGGGAACGGGCGCGGCCTGGCCGGGAGGAATTTCTCGCAACAACGCGGCTCGCGACGAAACGTCAACAGACCCTAGCGCTGCATCACAAACCGCTATCGTCCTGCAGGCTGGCCTCCGGCGCATTATTCTTCACCGACTCGACCCCCGCATTGCGGCTGGCGGCGCTGGTGTATAGCTGGCTCTGCCCGACGACCTGGCCATTGGTCGCTTTCAAGACGAAATAGTACTTGTCGTTGCTCGACTCCTTGAGTTCGAAAGCGCCCTCGCGCACGGCATTGCGCCGCACCGAGTCGATACCGTTGAGCGCGGAGGCGTGCGCCTTGTACTGCTCGCTGGTGAGGATCACCTGCCCATTGCCGGCCAATAGATTGAAGTGGAACTGCCCGTTCTGGGCTTTCTTCAGATGGAATTTTCCGGACATCGCATTTCTCCTGAGTGAACATGGCCACTCAAGACTAGCCGCAATCAGGAATGCCGTCAGCAGGATGGAGACAGACGTAGCGCAACGGCACGGACAGGCTTTGCCCATCCGTGCCAGGCTGATTCAGAAGCTGTATTTCAGATTCGCCATGATGTTGCGGGTCGGCGCGTAGATACCCGTGTGGAAGGTGGTATCCAGCCCCTGGAGGTATTCCTTGTCGAACAGGTTGTTGAGGTTGAAGGTCGCGGACAATTGCTCGTTGATGTCATAGCGCGCCATCAGGTTGGCCACGGCATAAGCCTTCTGCTCGCCCCTTAGCACGATACCCGGCAGTTGCCACGTGGTGGCGGTGTAGTGGATACCACTCTGCCAATTGACGCCGCCCCCCAGTGTCAGGCGGTTCCAGCCACCAGGCAGTCGATAGCTGGTCCACAGCTTGACCATCTGTCGTGGAAAAGTCGGGCGGATACGCTTGCCGTCGGCATCCTCGGTGGAGCTGTAGTTGTAGCTTGCCCCGATCTGCCAGCCAGCCTGCAGCTCACCACTGAGCTCGACATCCACCCCGCGGGTCTTCGCGCCGTTCACCGCACGATAGGCCGCCTGCACCGGGGAGGTGCCAGGTACGGTCTGCCCGGCGTCGGCTTCGGCCAGGTTGTCCTGGTTGATCTGGTACAACGCGACGGCGCTGTTCAGGCGGCCACCGAAAAATTCGCTTTTCAGGCCCGCTTCGTAGTTGTCGCCTTCCCGGGGATCGAGTACCGCCCCCGTGCGATCGCGCTGGCTCTGGGGCTTGAAGATGCTGGTGTAGCTGAAATACATCGAGTGGACATCGTCGATATCGTAGACGACACCGGCATAGGGCGTGACGACCCCACTCTCTTTCATCTCGGTGATGCGGTTGTTCGCCGCCAACACCGGGCTGGTATAGATCTGGGACAGCCGGTACTGATAGCCGCTCGCCCGCACACCGAGAATGATCGCCAGGTCGTCCCTGGGCTTGAGGCGCAACGCAGCGTAGGTACCGTGCTGTTTCTGCCAGCCATCGTAGTCCATCAGTTTCTCGCCGGTGATGGTCGGGCCGGCGGTATTGTTGTCCCACTGGTATATATCGATGTAACGCCCCTCGATACCGGCACCGCGCATCGGCTCGTGGAAATTCTCGAACTCGGACCAGTTGAAGCCCAGCACCAGCTCATGCCGGCGCCCCCAGAGCTCGAACGGCCCCTGGGTATTTACATCGAAACCATTCTGACGCTGGGTGGCTTCGCCAAGTCCACCATAGAGCCGTACGCCGCTGCCAGTGACCTGGTCTGGAAAGCCCCAACTGGCATGAGCGCCGGAAAACTCCCGAGTGCCGTACAGATGGTTGGCCGACAGCTTCAACGACCAGTCTCGGGCCAGCTTCCGCTCCAGGCTCGCAAAAGCGTTGTAGGCCTCGATCTCGTTACGGTTCCAGCGCGCTGCCGCATTGTCTGAAGGGTCGAAGCGGGTCTGTGCGCCGGTATCGTGGAACAGCGGCAGCCCGCTCGTCGACTGGCCTCGAGGATCGCTCGTCTGATAATCCAGCCCGAACGTCAGCAGGGTCGTCTCCGCCAGGTCGGCCTCCAGCACACCATAGAGCACACTCTTGCGCTGCTCGTAGTGGTCGATATGCGTACCGCCCTGCTCATGCGCGCCAACGAAACGACCTCGCAGCCCCGTCGCAGCACCAAGCGGTCCGGAAACATCCACTTCGCTGCGGTAGCGATCCCTGCTCCCCAGGCTGAAACCGACATAGCCCTGGAATGCCTGCGTGGGCTTCTTGCGCACCAGGTTAATGGTACCGGAAGGGTCGCCAGCGCCAGTGAGCAGGCCTGCTGCACCCCGCAGTACCTCTACACGATCATAGATGACCAGGTCGGCCTGAGTCTGAGGGATGTTCTGCGACACAAGGTCCAGAGCGGTGAGGACACCATCGAGCTGGATGGTGTCGATGCTGTAGCCGCGTGAAGAGATGCCGTAGCGGCTGGTGCCGATGTTCTGCACCGAGATGCCAGGCGTGCGGTCAAGCAGGGTTTCGATACTGGTCAGTTGTTCATCGTCCATGCGCTGGCGGGTCACCACGCTGATCGACTGCGGCGTCTCACGGATGGACAGGTTCAGCCGCGTCGCACTGTTGCTCGATCCGCTGGTATAGGATCCGGCCCCCTCCGTCCTCGCGCCCAGCGCATTGCCGGTGATACTGGTTGCCCCCAGCTCCAGGGCATCGCCCGGGGCAACCGACACCAGCACATAGCCACCATTGCCCTGCCGCTGCGCGTACAGGCCGCTGCCGACGAGCAGGCGGGCCAGGCCTTCGTCGACACTGTAGCGCCCCCGCAGGCCCGGCGAGGCCAGGCCCGCGGTCTGCCCGGCGGCGAACGACAGGGTCACGCCGGCCGAACTGGCTCTGCGCCTGAGCGGCGGCAGGCAACGCCAGCAGCGCCGGGGCAGATGCCAGAACCAGCCCGAACAGCCCCAGGCGCATGACGCGCCGCAGCGGATTGCCGGAAGGTCGGGTGGTGGGTCGGGTCATCGGGGTTTCCTTTCGTTGGCAGGGTTGGACAGGCAGCGCTGAAGACGCTTATCTGCCAGGCCGAACGAGAATGGAAATCGGCAACCCCTGTTCGAAAAACAACTGCGCACGGGTCGGAAAGCTATTTATCAACTGTAGGATGTGTTGAGGAGCATCGAGAGGATACCTATCAACGACGCTAATGATGGGTATCGCGGCGCTCGACCCTACAGATTTATCCGACCGTGGACGCAGGCTCGACCCTGGCCCAGTAGCGCGTCAGGAAGCGCACCCTCACCGGTAGCGAGAGCGCGAGGTTCTCCAGCACGGTATCGGTCCTGTCGATCGCGAAGGCCCCGGACAGACGCAGGCCGGCCACGCTCGGATCGCAGCCCAGGTAGCCGGGACGGTAGCGCGACAGTTCACGGATAAAGTCGTCCAGCCGCCACTCGACCACGCTGAGCATGCCGCGCGTCCAGGCCTCGCCACCTTCCACCAAGGACCGCGGTGAGCCGATCAGCACGTCGCTGAAATCCACGGATTGCCCGGCCTCCAGCCGCAGGGGCGGCCCGGGGTGTCGCAAGGGCTGGACCGAAACGGCGCTCTGGAGAACGCCAACACGGGTCTGACCGCCCTCGCAACGCACACCGAAACAGGTCCCATGCGCCCGGATACGTCCCTGGGGCGTGTCCACGATGAACGGTCGCTGCCCGACATCGCTGGCGGTCGTGACGAGGATTTCCCCCTGAAGCAGGCGCAGGCACCGCCACTGGCTGTCGAAATGGATATCCACGGCACTGGCGGTGTTGATATCGAGCTGGCTGCCGTCCTCCAGGCGCAACCGGCGGCGCTGCCCGGTACCGGTACGCTGCTCGGCCAGCCAGCTCTCGTAAGGAGCCAGCTCGCGAAAACTCAAGGCGCCCGCCGTTCCCGTCAGCAGCAACGCGAAGAACTTGAGCACCGCACGACGGCGCGCCTGCACACCCGCCAGGGTCGGCAGCGCGACCTCGCCCGGCAGGCTGCCGAATTGCCGCTGCAGCTTCTCCACTCGCGCCCAGGCCCTGGCGTGGGCGGGATCGCGCTGCAACCATTCCTGCCAGGCGCTGCGCTCCGCGTCGTCCACCGCCCCGGCATTGAACTGCACGAACCAGGTAGCGGCGGCTTCGAGGGTCTTGCGCTCGAGGTCTGCCATTCAGTCCTCGGTCAGCATCAGGCAGTGGGTCATGGCGCGGATCATGTGTTTCTTCACCGTGGTCACGGACACCCCGACCCTCTCACCCACTTCGGCATAGCCCAACCCTTCCAGTTGCACGGCCAGGAAGATATCCCGGGTACGCCGCCCCAGCGCATCGAGCATGAGGCCGATGGCGGTCAGCGTCTGCAGGATCTGCAAGCGCTGCTCGGGGGAAATGTCCAGCGGCTCGCCGCGCTCGGCCAGTACGCCCAGGTAGGCCCGCTCTATGTCCTGGCGGCGGAACTTGTCGATGGTCAGTGCCCGTGCAATGGCGCTCAGGTAGGTGCGCGGCTCGCGGATGCTGGCGGCATTGCGAGCGCGCAACACACGCAGGAAAGTGTCCTGCGCCAGGTCGGAGGCATCCGCCGAGTTGCCCAGGGGTTGCGCAGCCAGCCCTGCAACCAGGGGTGGTGCTCCCGGTAGAGCGCTTGCAGGGCCTGCGAATCGGTATGAGGCATGGGGAGGAACATCATGAATGACAATTAGTTGCATTGTCGGATAAAGCCGGACGCCCGGCAAGCTTGAGGCTTGAGGCTTGAGGCTTGAGGCTTGAGGCTTGAGGCTTGAGGCTTGAGGCTTCGTCAGAGTGAAAGGCGGGATAAAACCCCAGTCAACCCTTTACCGCCATGGGTTGCCCGTACCTTGCCGCTCAGGGTTGCGCCAGGATCGGCAGGTCTCCGCTCAGCCCCAGTGCCTGGCGCACGAACAGGGCCTTGGCCTGGTCGAGGCGATCCACCTCCTTCAGGCCGGTGTTACGCAACCAGCGCAACGGCAGGGGATCGGCCTGGAACAGCCGCTCGAAGCCTTCCATGGCCGCCATCATCGCCAGGTTGTGCGGCATGCGCCGCCGCTCGTAGCGGCTCAGCACCCGCTCGCTGGCCAGCGGCTCGCCGCGTGCTTGCGCCGCCTGCAGCACCTCGGCCAGCACTGCGGCATCCAGCAGCCCGAGGTTGACGCCCTGCCCCGCCAGTGGGTGGATGCTGTGCGCGGCATCGCCGACCAGCGCCAGCCCCGGCTGCACGTAGCGCACGGCATGCCGCTGGCGCAGGGGAATGCACAGGCGCGGGTCGCTCTCCAGCACCTCGCCGAGGCGCCACTCGAAAGCCTGTCCGAGCTCGGCCCGGAAGGCCGTATCGCCGAGCGCCATCAGATGCCTGGCCCGCGCCTCGGTGACCGACCAGACGATGGAGCACCAGTGCCGGTCATCGCCACGCAGCAAAGGCAGAAAGGCCAGCGGGCCATCGTCGGTAAACCGCTGCCAGGCCGTGGCCTGGTGTTCGTCACGACAACGCACGCTGGTGACGATGGCATGGTGCAGGTAGTCCCACTCGCGGGTGGCGAAGCCGGCCAGGCGCCGCAGCACCGAGTTGGCGCCGTCGGCGGCGATGACCAGCGGCGCCTCGACGCGGCGGCCATCGGCCAGGCCCAGGTGCCAGCACTCGCCGTCACGCTGCAGGCGCTCGACACGGGCGCCGCTCAGCAGCTCGATGTCATCGCGCTTTTGCGCAGCCTCGAGCAGCCCATCCTGCACCAGGGTATTCTCGACGATATGCCCCAGCACCTCGGCATGCACCGATGCGGCGGAGAAATGTACGGAACCGGTGCCGGAACCGTCCCAGACGCGCATATCGCCATAAGGGCTGACACGCCGCGCGGCAATCGACTCCCAGGCCCCCAGCCGCTCGAGGATGCGCTGGCTGGCCGCCGACAATGCGCTGACCCGCGGCTCGAACGGGGCCTGCGCATCGAGTCCGCTCGGTTGCAGCGGGCCACCGTCGAGCAGCAGAATCCGCAACCCGCTCTCTTCCAGCGCCAGGGCCAGGGTGGTGCCGACCATACCGGCACCGACGATGATCAGCTCCGCTCGCATTGCCCATCCCCCCCCTGCCGCGCCTGTAGCCACGCCTGGCGCACGCCAAGCCCCATCGCCTGCCGGGCCAACCAATGCTTGGCCGGCGGCAGCAGGTCGAGAGCGGACAGCGCCATACTGCGGGCAATACCCAGCCCCCGGGCAGAATCGCCGAACAACCGGGTCAGGTGGTCGGAAGCGCCCACCGTCAACCACTGGTCCCGGGCCTGGCGTCGCTGGAAGTCCTGCAAGGCCGCCAGCTCGCCGGGGACGGCCGGGCTGTGCAGCAACGTCTCGGCCAGGGCCCAGGCATCCCGCAACGACAGGTTGTAGCCTTGCCCGGCGATCGGGTGCAGGCTGTGCGCGGCATTGCCCAGGACCACCAGACCACTGCGCACCTGCTCTTCCGCTTCGATCAGCTCCAGCGGGTACAGATGCCGGCTGCCGACCTGGCGAAAACCGCCGAGCCGGTAGCCGAACGCCTGCTGCAACTCATCGAGGAACGCCGCCGCCGGCAGCCCCGCCAGGCGCTCTGCCTGCTCCGGCGGTCGCGACCAGACCAGCGCACAACGGTTGTCCTGCAACGGCAGCAGCGCCAGCGGCCCCTCATCGGTGAAACGCTCGAAGGCCATGCCCGCATGGGACTTGCCGGGGGTCACATTGGCGATCAGTGCACTTTGCCCGTATGGGCTGCGCCGCACACCGATCCCCAGTTGCTCGCGCAGATCGGAACGACCACCATCGGCCAGCACGGCCAGCGCGCATTCGAGTTCCCCCTGCTGCCGCAGAACGAGCCGGTAGCCGCCACCTTCGACCGGTGCCAGCGTCTGCACCTGCTCCGGGCAATGCAACTGCACGCAACGGCTATCCAGCGCCTGCCAGAGGCAGTGGCCGAGCCAGGCATTCTCCACCACATAGCCGAGCGCCGGCACCCGCTCCTGGCCCGCATGCAGGCGCGTCACACCGAGACGCCCGCGCTCGGAAACATGGATATGGCGGATCGGCTCCGCCCGCTCGGCAATCACCGGCCAGACGCCGAGGCGCTCATAGATCAGCCGCGAGCCATGGGACAGCGCCGTGGAGCGGGCGTCGTAGCTTGGCTGGTAGCTTGCGCCTGGCGCGAACGGTTCGATCAGATGGAGGGTCCAGCCCCGCTGCCGCGCACCAGCCTGCAGGGCCAGTGCCAGACTGGCACCGGCCATCCCGCCACCGATGATCGCCAGGCGCGACATCAGTCGCGGCGCTCCGCCATCAGGGCCTCGATCTGCTCGGCCCGCTTGGGCACATCCGCGGTCAGCACTTCGCAGCCCTGGCGGGTCACCGCCACGTCATCCTCGATGCGAATACCGATGCCCCGCCACTTCTTCGCCACGTCGGTGTTGTTCGGCGCGATATAGATGCCCGGCTCGATGGTCAGCACCATGCCCGGCTCCAGCACCCGCCACTCGCCGGCGATCTTGTAGTCACCGACATCATGCACATCCAGCCCCAGCCAGTGCCCGGCGCGGTGCATGTAGAAGGGCTTGTAGGCCTCGCTGGCGATCAGTTCGTCCACTTCGCCCTTGAGCAGGCCGAGCTCCACCAGCCCTTCGGTGATGACCCGGACGCTAGCCTCATGGGCCTCGTTCCAGTGCCGACCCGGTGCGACCTGGCGGATCGCCTCTTCGTTGGCCTTGAGCACCACTTCATAGATGGCCTTCTGTTCCGGGGAGAAACGCCCACCGACCGGGAACGTACGAGTGATATCGCTGGCATAGCAGTCCAGCTCGCAACCGGCATCGATCAGTACCAGGTCGCCATCCTTCAGCGGTGCATCGTTCTCGGTGTAATGCAGGATGCAGGCATTGCGCCCGGAACCGACGATGGAGCTGTATGCGGCCAGGCGCGCACCGCTCCTGCGGAACTCGTAGTCCAGCTCGGCCTCCAGGTGGTACTCGAACAAACCCGGGCGGCTGGCCTGCATCGCCCGGATATGGGCGCGGGCAGAAATCTCCGCGGCGGCGCGCATCACCTTCACTTCGTTAGCCGACTTGTACAGGCGCATATCGTGCAGCAGGTGGTCGAGGGCGACGAACTCGCTCGGCGGCTGGGCGCCCTGGCGCGCCTTGGAACGGATTACATTGATCCAGTCCATCAATTGCAGATCGAACTCCTGGTTGCTGCCGATGGCGTAGTAGACGCGCGAGCGCCCCTCGATCAACCCCGGCAGAATGTCGTTGATGTCATCGATGGGAAAGGCATCATCCGCCCCGTAGCGCTCGATGGCGCCTTCCTGCCCGGCGCGCAGACCGTCCCAGAGCTCGCGCTGGGGATCGCGCTCACGGCAGAACAGCACATATTCGCCATGTTCGCGACCCGGGATCAGGGCGATCACCGCCTCCGGCTCGGGGAAGCCCGACAGGTACTGGAAGTCGCTGTCCTGGCGGTACGCATGCTCGACATCACGGTTGCGGATATAGGTCGGCGCCGCCGGCAGGATGGCGATGCTGTTGGGCTCCATCTGCTCCATCAGCGCCTTGCGCCGGCGAGCGAATTCGGACTTCGGGATGCGGGTCATCACGGAACGCCTCTCAATGCAGGGATGGCTTGGCGGCCGGCTGGGCAACCGCTCCGGCGCACTCACTGAACAGCAGAAGAGGCGCGACCCGCAGGTACTCAGCCACTTCCATGTAGTCGCTCTCGCCATCCTCGGACTCTTCCAGCCCGCCCTGGACCTGGGCGATGGCGGCCAGGTCCTGCAGGACCTCCATGGACTCGGCGCTCAAGGCGCGGTCACCGGCCGCCAGGCCAAAGCCGGCGAGGAAGCCCTGGCACCACTGCCCCAGCGCCAGCGCGCGTTCGGCCAGCGGCGCATCATCACTGGGCAACAGCAACACCACGGTGATATCGCTGCCAGTCAGTTCACCCTTGACCATTTCCTGCAGGCCAAGCAGTGCCTGGCGCACCTTTTCATCGCTGATTTCGCCCAGCAGATCGGTGGCATCCAGCAGCCAGTTCGCCGGCTCGAAACCGGCACCGGCACAACTGCGGCCTAGCAGCAGGCCATGCAGTTCAGCGGGGGAAGCGGGATGGGTGCATCCCGCCAGAAGCGTGGCGAAAGCGGCGTATGCGGAATTTTCAATTGACATGGCGGCTAGGCGCACGAGGGCGCAATGACTAGAATGAAGGGCCGGTATCCTAGCACTGGCATGCATGGCTAGACCATCGAAGCCAATGCCTACCCAGGGCGATCGCGCCATGCACGGCAGACAGCCGAAACAGCGCTGCAAGGCTCGAGGCTGGACGAAAGAACGTGGCAACCGGTGTTTTCCGTCCAGCTTTGCAGCCTCCAGCGCTTTTATCGAAGCTCCTTGCCGGAGCATGACGGCATAGCGCGATCGCCCTGAATGCCTCCCTCCGACAGGGTGAACCCCGATGGACGATGCAGAACTGCAACTGCTGACCCGCAAGCTCGAACAGCTCATTCAGCGCGTCGAACAGCTCAAGGCCGAGAATCATCGCCTGCATGCCAATGAGCAGGCATGGCGCGAAGAGCGCGCTCATCTGATAGAAAAGAACGAAACGGCCCGTTTGAAGGTCGAAGCGATGATCTCCCGCCTGAAATCCCTGGAGCAGGACACATGACACAGCCGAATACCGTTGACGTGCAAATCATGGACAAGCCGTACTGCATCGCCTGCCCACCCGAGGAGCGTGACAACCTGGAGAACGCCGCCCGCTACCTGGACCGCAAGATGCGCGAGATCCGCAGCAGCGGCAAAGTCATCGGCGCCGACCGGGTGGCGGTGATGGCCGCGCTCAACATCACCCACGAACTGCTGCACAAGCACCAGCGCGAGACAAGCAACGCCCGGGAACAGGTGCAGGACCTGCTCGAGCGTGTCGACAGCGCGCTGGCCGATGATTCGAATCCCACCGGTAACGCACCCTGATGGATGTATTGCGTTATACTGCGGGCAGCTCCCTGGCATGTACGCCAGCTTGCGATGACCCTCTCCCGATAAGCAACACAATGGAGGCTATGTGCAAGACCGGTGTGCATGTCCGCTCGACGGAAAGCCTTAAGGTCTGCTGTAGTCGCCACCTTGAACTCTCGGGTTCAAGGGCCTACGCGGGCAGCGGCATGCTGGGGAGTCTTTTTCCTTGATCGAGGCGGGCGATCTTTCCCGCAAGGCCCTGCGCCAGAAGCTGCGCAAGGCACGTCGCGCACTCGGCCGCAGCGAGCAGCGGCGTGCATCCGTCAGGCTCTACAAACAGCTTGCACAACACCCGACCTTTCGTCGCGCCCGCCATATCGCCCTCTACCTGCCCAACGACGGGGAAATCGACCCGACCCTCCTGCTTCTGGCCGCACAACGGCGCGGTAAATCCATCTACCTTCCCGTACTGCGGCGCTGGCCCTCCACCCGCATGGACTTCCAGCGCTTGCGCCGGAACGAAGGGCTGGTACTGAACCGCTTCCGCATCGCGCAGCCACGCTGCAAGCCGGCCAGCCGGCGCCCGATCTGGACACTGGACCTGCTACTGCTACCGCTGGTCGGTTTCGATGAACAAGGTGGTCGCCTGGGCATGGGCGGCGGCTTCTACGATCGCAGCCTGGCCTACCGTCGCGACCGCACGCAAGCTGGCAGGCCACGGCTGCTCGGCCTGGCGCACGAATGCCAGAAAGTGGACAGCCTGCCACTGGAGGCATGGGACATCCCCCTGCATGCCGCAGTGACCGATCGGCGCTGGTACGCCGTTATCTGATCGAAACCTGCGGGGATGGAGTGGTGCTTCCCGCTTCGGCGCCCCTGCGCTCCCAGAGGCCCTGGGAATAGCTGGTGGTCACCAGCCCCAGGCCAAGAATCAGCAATAGCACCCAAATGATATCCGGCTTGCGTTTCACAAATTTCCATCTCCTGTCGCCAGCACCGCCATGAGGCTCCCGCCATCATGGGCGATCAGGCCCGATCATTGGCATACTGTGCATGCCTGCGCGGAAAATGGCCCGGCCCCCGCGGGAGGATGCCCCGGCAGGGCCGTGATAGCCTTTTGGAATCACCGCTGATTCTCTTCCATATGCGCAAACAGTTCAATTCCCGACACCACCTGATTGGCACTCGACCGAGCGAAGGCAAGAGATGCACTACTGGCTGATGAAGTCCGAACCCGACGAACTCTCCATCGAGACGCTGAGCGAACGCGGGCGGGCCCGCTGGGACGGTGTGCGCAACTACCAGGCACGCAACTACCTGCGCAGCATGGAGCAGGGTGACCTTTTCCTCTTCTACCACTCCAGCTGTGCGCTGCCTGGCGTCGCCGGAATCGCCCGCATCGCCACAAGCGCCTACCCCGACCCCGCGGCCATCGACCCGCACAGCCCCTATCACGATAGCAAGGCAACAGCCCTGGCCAATCCCTGGAGCGCGGTCGATGTCGAGTTCGTGGAACGATTCCCGCAGGTCGTACCGCTGGCACGCCTGAAGGAAGAAAGCGCCCTGGGCGAAATGCCGCTACTCAAGAAAGGCAACCGCCTCTCGGTGATGCCGGTCAGCGCCGGGCAGTGGCAACGGATTATCGAGCTGGCTACTGGACGATCAGGTTGTTGAACAGCAGGTCACTGACCAGCGGCCGCCCTTCCTCCTGCGCCAGCACCGACTGAACCTGGCGCAGCGCCTCGAGACGCAGGGTCTCCTTGGCTTCCACGCTCTGCATGCTTTCCTCGGTCTGCTGCGAGAACAGCATGACCAGTTGGTTGCGGATCAACGGCTCATGGTGCTTGACCCGCGCCTCCGCGGCCGCGTCGGTCACCCTCAACGACACATCGGCCTTGTAGAAACGCAGCCGCTCACCCGAGCCATAATTGCCCACGAAGGCGGGAAACAGGCTGTAGTAGATGGTCTTCGACACCTCGGAGGCCGGCTCGGCCGCCATTGCCGGTACGGAGAAGAAAGCGATCAGCAACAGGAGCAACGGTTTCAAGACGATATTCCTCAAGGGTCGTTGAGCAGTGCATGGGGCGCGCTGGAAAAACTCCCGCGACACCCCATGCCGGCGAAACTCAATGCTGCGACTGGCTGGCCGCTTCTCCGGCCTGTTGCAGGCGCGCCAGCTCCTGGGCATAGAGCGCATCGAAGTTGACCGGCGACAGCATCAGAGCAGGGAAGGAGCCGCGAGTGACCAGGCTGTCCAGCGCCTCGCGCGCATAAGGGAACAGGATGTTCGGGCAGAAGGCGCCCAGGGTATGGCTCATGGCCTGCGCATCCAGCCCCTTGATCAGGAAGATGCCGGCCTGCTGCACTTCGGCGATGAAAGCCACTTCTTCACCGGTCTTGACCGTCACGGAGAGCGTCAGCACCACTTCATAGAAGTCGCCATCCAGCGTTTTCTGCTTGGTATTGAGATCCAGGGCCACGTTCGGCTGCCATTCCTGGCGGAAGATCTCCGGGCTTTTCGGTGCCTCGAAGGACAGGTCGCGAACATAGATACGTTGCAGGGAGAATTGCGCGCCCGCTTCGCCCTGGGCGGCGGCGCCGTTGGTTTGTTCAGTCATCTTGGAACCTTCCTGTGCATAACAGTGTTGGAATATGCCGGTCAATGAGCGCGGCGCCAGATGCCACGCCCAGCGCCGACAGGCAGATCAGGCCCCGAGCAGTTCGTCCAGCCGGCCCGCCCGCTCGAGGGCATGAAGTTCATCGCAACCGCCGATATGGCGATCACCGATCCAGATTTGCGGCACCGATGTCCGGCCCGCCTTGCTGACCATCTCGGCGCGCAGGGCGGGTTGCCCGTCCACGAGGATTTCCTCGTAGGCAACGCCCTTGTGATCGAGCAACGCCTTGGCGCGGATACAGAACGGGCACCATGCCGAACTGTAGATGACGACTCCGGCCATGCTTACTTGACCACCGGCAGATTATCGCTGCGCCAACTGGAAATGCCGCCGGCCAGCCTGCCGGTATCGAAACCGGCCTTCTTCAGTTCACGGCAGACAGTGCCCGAATGCTGGCCCATGGCATCGACCACGATGATGGTCCTGGTTTTGTGCTTGTCCAGTTCAGCGATACGGCTGGTCAGCTTGTCATAGGGAATGTTCAACGCATCGACGATATGCCCTGCATCGAACTCCTTCTTGCCGCGCACGTCCAACACCACGCCCTGGCCGCCATTGACCAGCGCGGTCAGCTCGCGGCTGCTCAGGCTCTTGCCACCCTTGCGGGTTTCGTTGAGCAGCAACAGGGCCAGCAGCACGACGAACAGCGAACTGAGCACATAGTGGTTGGATACGAATTCAATCAGGTTTGCGAACATCGATGGCTACTCGGGGAATAAAATGCGGGCCAGTATACACAGCCCCCACAGCAGGCTGAACCCTGACGGACAGTGACGTTGACGCGGACAGCCAGTAGACTGGCCGCCTTTTTCCGGACCCCTTCGCAAGGAGCCAGACCATGCCCGCTGCGCCCAAACCCCTGGTACTGATCATTCTCGATGGCTTCGGGCACAGCGATAGCCCCGATTACAATGCGATTCATTCCGCCAGGACGCCCGTCTATGACCGCCTGCTGGCGACCCAACCGCACGGGCTGATTTCCGGCAGCGGCATGGACGTGGGCCTGCCGGACGGCCAGATGGGTAACTCAGAGGTCGGGCACATGAACCTGGGGGCCGGGCGCGTGGTGTACCAGGATTTCACCCGCGTGACCAAATCCATCCGCGATGGCGACTTCTTCGACAACGCCGCCATCACCAGCGCCGTGGACAAGGCGGTCGCCGCCGGCAAGGCCGTGCATATCCTCGGGCTGCTCTCCGACGGCGGTGTGCACAGCCACCAGGATCACCTGGCGGCGATGGCCGAACTGGCCGCCCGCCGTGGTGCCGAGAAAATCTACCTGCATGCCTTCCTCGATGGCCGCGACACGCCACCGCGCAGCGCGCAGGGCTCCATCGAACTGCTCGACGCCACCTTCGCCCGCCTGGGCCGTGGCCGCATCGCCAGCCTGATCGGGCGTTACTTCGCCATGGATCGCGACAATCGCTGGGACCGGGTGCAACAGGCCTACGAACTGATCGTCGACAGCAATGCACAATTCAGCGCCGCCACCGCCCAGGAAGGCCTGCAGGCCGCCTACGCGCGCGACGAGAGCGACGAATTCGTCAAGGCGACGCGGATCGGCGAAGCGGTACGCGTCGAGGACGGCGACGCCGTGGTGTTCATGAACTTCCGCGCCGACCGCGCCCGCGAGTTGAGCCGCGCCTTCGTCGAAGACGGCTTCAGTGGCTTCGAGCGCAAGCGCGTGCCGCGCCTGGCCGGCTACGTCATGCTCACCCAGTACGCAGCCAGCATCGATGCCCCCAGCGCCTTCAAGCCGGAGCCGCTGACCAATGTGCTCGGTGAATACCTGGCCAATAATGGCAAGACCCAATTACGTATCGCCGAGACCGAGAAATACGCACACGTCACCTTCTTCTTCTCCGGTGGCCGCGAAGAGCCGTTCGCTGGCGAAGAGCGCATCCTCATACCCTCGCCGAACGTCGCCACCTATGACCTGCAACCGCAGATGAGCGCCCCGGAAGTCACCGACCGCATCGTCGATGCCATCGAGAACCAGCGCTACGACGTGATCATCGTCAACTACGCCAACGGCGACATGGTCGGCCATACCGGTGTGTTCGAGGCCGCGGTGGCGGCGGTCGAGTACCTGGACCACTGCGTAGGGCGCATCGTCGAGGCGCTGGGCAAGGTGGGCGGCGAAGCCCTGCTGACCGCCGACCACGGCAACGTCGAGCAGATGGAGGACGAGAGCACCGGCCAGGCACACACCGCGCACACCTGTGAGCCGGTGCCCTTCATCTATATCGGCCAACGCGACCTGCGTATCCGTAATGGCGGCGTACTGGCCGATGTGGCACCGACCCTGCTGACCCTGCTGGGCATGCCGATTCCCCGGGAGATGACGGGGACTTCGATCGTGGAGTTGCAATAAGCTGCAAGCGTAGTCAGTGTGGGCGATGGGATGGGGCCAAAACCCTGTCAAGCTTCTCTTGCCGCTTGTAGCTTGCAGCTTGCCGCCGCTTTTTTAGGCATACTACCCCCCGTCTCCCCGTCCCTGTCGGTAACGCTTGCCCCATGATCCGCACAGCCATCCTGCTCACGCTTTTCTGCATGTTCGGCACCGCCGTGGCCGACGAGCACGCCGCAACCCGGCAACAGATCGAGGCGGCGCGCAAGGATGTCGCGGAACTGCAGAAACTGCTGAAGCAGATCGAGCAGGAAAAGTCGGCGGCCCAGAAGCAGTTGAAAGCCACCGAAAGCGAGATGGGGCAACTGGAAAAACAGGTCGACGACTTGCAGCAGGAGATCGACCGCAGCGAAGCCGAACTGCAGCGCCTGGACGAGGAAAAGACCACCCTCGAAGGCGCCCGACTCGAACAGCAGCGGCTGATCGCCATCCAGGCGCGCGCCGCCTACCAGAGCGGTCGCCAGGAATACCTGAAGCTGCTGCTGAACCAGCAGAATCCGGAAAAATTCAGTCGCACCCTCACCTACTACGATTACCTGAACAAGGCCCGCTTCGAGCAACTCGACACCTTCAACGAAACCCTGCGCCAGTTGAGCAATGTCGAATCGAGCATAGAGTCCCAACGCAGCCATCTGGCCGAACAGCAGGATGGCCTGATACAGCGCCGCAGCCAATTGGCCGAGGTGCGCAAGGAGCGCCAGCAGGCCCTCGCCAGCCTGAATCGCGACCAGCGCAACCGCGAGCAACGGTTGCAGAATCGCCAGCAGGAACAGGCGCAGTTGCAGCGTGTACTCAAGACCATCGAGGAAACCCTCGCCCGCCAGGCCCGTGAAGCCGAAGAAGCCAGGCAGCGCGCCCTCGCCCAGGCACGCGCGCAGGAATCCCGCGCTCCGGCCAGCGCCGCGACAGGCCCACTGGTTTCCAGCGTCGGCGGCAATTTCGGTGGCCCCTTCGCCCAGGCCAAGGGCAAGCTGCCCTGGCCGGTCGATGGACGCTTGGTCGCCCGTTACGGCACTCCTCGCGGCGGCGACGCTCGAACCAAATGGGATGGGGTGCTGATCGGCGCCAACGCCGGCACCCAGGTACGCGCCGTGCATGGCGGGCGCGTGGTCTTCGCCGACTGGTTGCGCGGGGCGGGGCTACTGGTAATCCTCGATCATGGCAACGGTTACCTGAGCCTCTATGGCCACAACCAGAGCCTGCTGCGCAATGCCGGCGACGTCGTCAAGGCCGGAGACCCCATCGCTACCGTTGGCAACAGTGGCGGGCAGGATACTGCCGCCCTGTATTTCGCCATTCGCCAGCAGGGCCGCCCGAGCGACCCGGCACAATGGTGCCGCGCCCAAGGATAGTGCGCCCCTCACAACTGGAGTTCGACATGCTGCACTCGCGCCGTTTCGTCCAACCGTCCATACGCAACCTGGCCTTGCGCGCCCCGGCCATGCTCGCCCTGGCCCTGGTGCTGGGTGTGCAGGGCAGCGCCTGGGCCCAGCCGTCCGCGCTCGAACTGACGCAGGACCCGAGCGTAGCGCCCGGCAAAGCCCCTTTGCCGCTGGACGAACTGCGCACTTTCGCCGAAGTGCTGGACCGCATCAAAGCGGCCTATGTCGAACCGGTGGATGACAAGACCCTGCTGGAGAATGCCATCAAGGGCATGCTCAGCAACCTCGATCCGCATTCGGCCTACCTGGAGCCGGAAGCCTTCGCCGAACTGCAGGAAAGCACCAGCGGCGAATTCGGCGGGCTGGGCATCGAGGTCGGTGTCGAGGACGGCTTCATCAAGGTGGTCTCTCCGATCGACGACACACCAGCTTCCAAGGCCGGCATCGAGGCGGGCGACCTGATCGTCAAGATCGACGGCCAGCCGACCAAGGGCCTGTCGATGCTCGAGGCCGTGTCGAAGATGCGCGGCAAGCCGGGTAGCTCCATCACCCTGTCACTGGTGCGCGACGGCGGCACGCCATTCGAGGTCAAGCTCGAGCGCGCCGTGATCAAGGTGCGCAGCGTCAAGAGCCAGTTGCTGGAAGACGGCTACGGCTACCTGCGCATCACCCAGTTCCAGATCAACACCGGCGACGAAGTCGGCAAGGCCCTGGCGCGACTGAAGAAGGACAATGGCAACAAGGAACTGGGCGGCCTGGTGCTGGACCTGCGCAACAACCCCGGCGGTGTGCTGCAGGCCGCCGTGGAGGTCGCCGACCACTTCCTCACCGAGGGACTGATCGTCTATACCAAGGGGCGCATTCCCAACTCCGAACTACGCTTCTCCGCCGATCCGGCCGATGCCAGCGCAGGCGTACCCCTGGTGGTACTGATCAACGGCGGCAGCGCCTCGGCCTCGGAGATCGTCGCCGGCGCCCTGCAGGACCAGAAGCGTGCGGTACTGATGGGTACCGACAGCTTCGGCAAGGGCTCGGTGCAGACCGTACTGCCACTGAACAACGACCGCGCCCTGAAGCTGACCACCGCGCTCTACTACACCCCCAACGGGCGCTCGATCCAGGCCCAGGGCATCGAGCCGGATATCGAAGTGGCGCGCGCCAAAGTCACCCGCGAACAGGGTGGCGAAGGTTTCCGCGAGGCCGACCTGGCCGGGCACCTGGGCAATGGCAACGGCGGGCCGGACCGCAGCAGCGCCAACCGCAAGGGCGAGGGCGAAGCGACACCGCGCCCGCAGGACGACGACTACCAGCTCAGCCAGGCGCTCAACCTGCTCAAAGGGCTGAACCTCACGCGCAGGAAGTAATATCGCCCCATGCGCTTTGCCGCACTGCTGCTGGTCCTGCTCTGCCCGCCCGGAACGTTCGCCTTCGAGCAACCGCCCAGGCTGGCCCTGGTGATCGACGACCTCGGCCAGCAGCCGCAACGCGACCAGCGCGTGCTGGCACTGCCCGGCCCGGTGGCGTTGGCGATCATGCCCGATACGCCCAATGCCGCCAGCCTGGCGCGGCAGGCCAGCGCTGCCGGCAAGACGGTCATGCTGCACCTGCCCATGGCCCCTGCTGGCGGCGCCTACGCCTGGCAACCCGGCCTTTCCCGCGAACAATTGCAGCAACGGCTGGATGCCGCGCTGCTGGCAGTGCCCCATGCCCAAGGCGTCAACAACCACATGGGCAGCCGCATGACCGAACAGGCACAGGCCATGGGCTGGCTGATGCAGGACCTGCAGCGGCGCCACCTGTTCTTCCTCGACAGCCGCACCAGCCCGAATACCCGCGCCGCCGCGGCAGCGCAGGAGATCGGGCTGGCCAGTCTGTCGAGGGATATATTCCTGGATAACGACCAGGCCCCCGAGGCCATAGCCGAACGCTTTCGCGCCGCCATCGCCCTGGCGCGCAAACAGGGCTCGGCAGTGATCATCGGCCATCCGTATGCCGCCACACTGGCCGTGCTGGAGCGCGAGTTGCCGCGGCTGAAGGAGCAGGGTATAGACTGGATCGCCATCGAGCAGATGATCGCCCTGCGCGCCAACCGCGCCATGCCCGCACATGGCAAGGACGGTACCTACAGGCCGCCACGATGAACGAACTGAAATACCTGGCGGCCTACCCGGCGCAGTTGCAGGAACAGGTGCGCCAGTTGATCGCCCGGCAACGCCTGGGTGAGTACCTGCACCAGCGCTACCCTGACCGACACCCGATACAGAGCGACCGGGCGCTCTATGGCTATGTGACGGAGCTGAAACAGCAATACCTGAAAAGCGCGCCGAACATCGACAAGGTACTGTTCGACAACCGCCTCGACCTGACCCACCGCGCCCTCGGCCTGCACACCGCGATCTCCCGCGTGCAGGGCGGCAAGCTCAAGGCCAAGAAGGAAATCCGCGTGGCGGCCCTGTTCAAGGAGGCCGCGCCCGAGTTCCTCAGAATGATCGTGGTGCACGAGTTGGCGCACCTGCGCGAAGCCGAGCACAACAAGGCCTTCTACCAGCTCTGCTGCCATATGCTGCCCGACTATCACCAGCTCGAATTCGACCTGCGCGTCTACCTGACCTGGCGCGACCTCGAAACCCGCTGAGCGGGCGGGAGCGGCCCTGGCCGCGAAGCCTTTGTGTCCGGTTGCAGCCCATGCGCGGGCCAGCCCGCCCACATGCACACTCGATATGCCTTTTCATTGCTCTGGTGCCATATAAACGACCCAAAGGCATGGCACTATCCGGTCATCACATCAGCCCACAGGAGATGATTCATGAGCCTCACCAACAAGGTCGTACTGGTTACCGGCGCCGGACAGGGTATCGGCAAGGCCATCGCACTGCGCCTGGCGAAGGATGGCGCCGATGTCGCACTGGTCGACGTCAAGCCCGAGGGTATCCAGGCGGTAGCCGAGGAAATCCGTGCACTGGGCCGCAAGGCCACCACCTTCGTGGCCGACGTGTCGAAACAGGACCAGGTGTTCGCCGCGGTGGACCATACCGAGCGCGAACTGGGTGGCTTCGACATCATCGTCAACAACGCCGGCATTTCCCAGGTCGCCTCGCTGCTGGAGGTGACCCCGCAGGAAGTCGAGCGCATCCAGGCGATCAACGTGCATGGCGTGCTGTGGGGCATCCAGGCCGCCGCCAAGAAGCTCAAGGCGCTGAAGAAGCCGGGCAAGATCATCAACGCCTCGTCCATCGCCGGCCATGACGGCTTCGCCCTGCTCGGGGTGTATTCCTCCACCAAGTTCGCCGTGCGCGCACTGACCCAGGCGGCGGCCAAGGAACTGGCCAGCGACGGCATCACCGTCAACGCCTACTGCCCGGGCGTGGTCGGCACCGACATGTGGGTCGACATCGACCAGCGCATGGCCGATATCACTGGCGCGCCGGTGGGAGCGACCTACAAGAAATACGTCGAAGGCATCGCCCTGGGCCGGGCACAGACACCGGAGGATGTCGCCGGCTTCGTCTCCTACCTGGCCGGCCCGGACGCCGACTACATGACCGGCCAGTCGCCGCTGATCGACGGCGGCCTGGTCTACCGCTGAAAACCGCGGGGTAAGCCGTGCCCATCGGTGGGCGATGGATGGTCGTTCGCCGGTGCGCACGGCGCACCCCTACAGCGGCTTCAAGCGGTAACGCGATGGACTCTTCGGCGAATCCCGAGCACAGCGATACCCATCGGGGTCCGGCTCCAATGGGTATCGTCGCGGAACTCCCCGGCCCATCCTACGACCGCTGATCGTGCTCAGCGCATGACGATGCCGCGGCTGGCCATATAGGCCTTGGCCTCGGGCACGGTGTATTCGCCGAAGTGGAAGATGCTCGCCGCCAGCACCGCGTCGGCCTTGCCTTCGAGGATGCCATCGGCCAGGTGTTGCAGGTTGCCGACGCCACCGGAGGCGATCACCGGGATACTCACCGCTTCGCTGATGGCTCGGGTCACGCCCAGGTCATAGCCGCTCTTGACGCCATCCTGGTCCATGCTGGTCAGCAGGATCTCGCCCGCCCCCAGTTCCTGCATCTTGCGCGCCCAGGCCACGGCATCCAGACCGGTCGGCTTGCGCCCGCCGTGGGTGAAGATTTCCCAGCGCGGCGTCTCGCCGGGCGCGGACACCTTCTTGGCGTCGATGGCGACGACGATGCACTGCGAGCCGAAGCGCTGCGCCGCTTCGCCGACGAACTCCGGGTTGAACACCGCCGCGGTGTTGATCGACACCTTGTCGGCCCCGGCATTCAACAGGTTGCGGATATCCTGCACGCTGCGTACGCCGCCACCGACGGTCAGCGGGATGAACACCTGGCTGGCCATGCGCTCGACGGTATGCAAGGTGGTATCGCGCCCATCGACGCTGGCAGTGATATCGAGGAAGGTGATCTCGTCGGCGCCCTGCTCGTCGTAACTCCGGGCGATCTCCACCGGATCGCCGGCATCGCGGATGTTCTCGAACTTGACCCCCTTGACCACGCGACCGTTGTCGACATCGAGGCAGGGGATGATGCGTTTGGCCAGGGGCATGTAAGCCTCCCAATCTTGAACTCGCTGGAGGCTGGAGGCTGGAGGCTGGACGAAAAAGCAACTCGGCCATCGTCCAGCCTTCAGCCTTCAGCGCTTTATTCGTCTTTTGCCTGCCGGTCGCAGAGCGCCTGCGCCTGCGCCACATCCAGCGTACCCTCGTAGATGGCACGGCCGGTGATGGCGCCGATGATACCCGGGCTGCTGGCATCCAGCAGCGCCTGGATATCGCCCAGGTTGTGGATACCGCCGGAGGCGATCACCGGGATACGCGTGGCGTTGGCCAGGGCGGCAGTGGCCTCGACGTTGCAGCCTTGCATCATGCCGTCCTTGGCGATATCGGTGTAGACGATGGCGGACACGCCGTCGGCCTCGAAGCGCCTGGCCAGGTCGATCACCTGCACGCTGCTCACTTCCGCCCAGCCATCGGTGGCGACGAAACCGTCCTTGGCGTCCAGGCCGACGATCACCTTGCCGGGGAAGGCGCGGCAGGCCTCGCCGACGAACTCCGGCTGCTTGACCGCCTTGGTACCGATGATCACGTAGCTGACGCCGGCCTTCACATAATGTTCGATGGTTTCCAGCGAGCGGATGCCGCCGCCGATCTGGATCGGCAGGTGCGGATAACGTCGGGCGATGGCAGTGACCACCTCGCCGTTGACCGGCTGGCCTTCGAAGGCGCCATTCAGGTCGACCAGGTGCAGGCGGCGGCAACCGCCCTCGACCCACTTCGCGGCCATCGCCACCGGGTCGTCGGAAAATACCGTGGCATCGTCCATCAGGCCCTGGCGCAAACGCACGCAGGCACCGTCTTTGAGGTCGATCGCGGGGATGATCAGCATGCTCTTTCCTTCGTCAATTCAAGCGGCAAGCTGCAAGCCACAAGCTGCAGGCAATGCGCGGCGGTTGTTCGACAGGCGATCCGGCTCCGGCTGCTGCTATCAGCCCTTTTCCAGCGCCCACAGGTCGCTTTCGATGCTTTCGAACCGCTCCTTGAGAAGCAGTTGGATATCGTCAATCGCCCTGTTGTAGTAATGAGGTGCAATTTCCTTGCTGAACAGGTCGAGGACCTCGGCCACCTCGAAGGACCCCAGCTCGAGCTCGAAGCGCTCTTCCAGAAAGCGCTTGAGGGTACCGAGCGCCTCGCGCTCCTGCTCCGGGGCCAGGGTGAGCAGCGGGGCCTTGATACGTGACCTGGCCATTACCAGCGCCCATCCCAGGCGGCGAAGTTCTGCAGCAGTTGCAGGCCATGGGAATGGCTTTTCTCCGGGTGGAACTGCACGGCGAAACGCGAGCCTTCGGCCAGCGCCGCGGCGAAATCCTTGCCGTAATGGCCACGCCCGACCACCTGGCGCGGATTGCCGGCCTCGATGTAGTAGCTGTGCACGAAGTAGAAGCGCGCCAGGTCCGGGATGCTGTGCCACAGCGGGTGGTCGATGTTCTGGAATACCTCGTTCCAGCCCATGTGCGGCACCTTGAGGCGCTCGCCATCCTCGACCAGGTCCTGGCCGAAGAAACGTACCCGGCCAGGGAACAGGCCGATGCAGTCGACGCCGTCGTTCTCCTCGCTATGCTCCATCAGGGCCTGCATGCCGACACAGATACCGAGGAACGGGCGGTCCTGGCTGACCTCGCGCACCAGTTCGTCGAAGCCCAGCCGGCGAATCTCAGCCATGCAGTCGCGGATCGCGCCGACCCCCGGGAACACCACGCGGTCGGCCTCGCGGATCACCCGGGCATCGCTGCTGACCAGTACGCGCCCGGCGCCGACATGCTCCAGCGCCTTGGCCACCGAATGCAGGTTGCCCATGCCATAGTCGATAACGGCGACAGTCTGCATTTACAGGCAACCCTTGGTGGAAGGCATCTGCCCGGCCATGCGCGGGTCGAGCGCCAGCGCCATGCGCAGGGCGCGACCGAAGGCCTTGAACACCGTCTCGATCTGGTGGTGGGTATTGATGCCGCGCAGGTTGTCGATGTGCAGCGTGACCTGGGCATGGTTGACGAAGCCCTGGAAGAACTCCTGGAACAGGTCCACGTCGAAACCGCCGACGATGGCGCGGGTATAGGGCACGTTCATCACCAGCCCGGGACGGCCTGAGAAGT
Organism: Stutzerimonas kirkiae; assembly: GCF_004327335.1. Taxonomy (GTDB): domain Bacteria; phylum Pseudomonadota; class Gammaproteobacteria; order Pseudomonadales; family Pseudomonadaceae; genus Stutzerimonas; species Stutzerimonas kirkiae. The sequence continues at coordinate 163,357 of NZ_QJUO01000001.1, forward strand.
CGATGACCACCCGCGACAGCGCCTCGTCCAGCGGCACATAGCTGTGGCCGTAACGGGTCATGCCCTTCTTGTCGCCGACGGCCTTGGCGAAGGCCTGGCCGAGGGTGATGCCGACGTCTTCCACGGTGTGGTGGTCGTCGATATGCAGATCGCCCTTGCATTCGATATCCAGGTCGATCAGCCCGTGGCGGGCGATCTGGTCGAGCATGTGCTCCAGGAAGGGCACGCCAATGGCGAACCGAGCCTTACCGCTGCCATCCAGGTTGATCGAGGCCTTGACCTGGGTCTCCAGGGTATTGCGCTCGACGAATGCCGTACGTTCGGCCATCACCAGCTCCACACAATCGAACGGGAAAAGGCTGGCATTATAGGCCGGGCAGGCTGCAAGCGGCTACCGGCGAGCATTCACCGGGTTTACACTGGCCAACCAGTACCGCGGAGCCAGGCCATGCCCGTCCATGTCGAAACCGTCAGCGCCCCCAGCGAGCAGGATCGTATCGACCTGTCGCGCATCTACCAGGATGCCCCCGGCTGGCTGTTGCCCCCCCACGCCAGCGCCGGCGGCCTGATCGAAAGCGCCCTGGCCAGCGGCCAGTTGATCGCCGGCCGCTTCAACGACCGGCTGCTCGGCGCGGCCCTGCTGCAGCCGGACGAAACCGGCTGGCGCTTGTCCCACCTGTGCGTGCGCGGCATCACCCGCCAGCGCGGCGTGGGCCGCAGGATCATCGAAGAAGCCCGGCGCCGCGCAGAGGCGGCGGGCCAATCCCTGCACCTCTGCGCGCCGACGGAACACCAGGAAGTGCGGGCCCTGGCCGCGCGCATGCAACTGACACTGGCACCACTCTAGGAAGCGCCCATGAAAGCATTCGGCAAAATACTGGGACTGTTCGTACTCGGCCTGCTGCTGGTCCTGGTGGCCCTGGGCTTCGCCCTGACCCACCTGTTCGACCCCAACGACTACAAGGAACAGATCCGCCAGCTCGCCCGCGACAAGGCCGGGCTGGAACTGGTCATCAACGGCGATATCGGCTGGAGCCTGTTCCCCTGGCTCGGCCTGGAGCTGCACGACACCACCCTCGCCAGTAGCCGTACACCGGAGCAGACCCTCGCCGAACTGCGCATGCTGGGCCTCTCGGTACGCGTGCTGCCACTGCTGCGGCGCGAAGTGGAAATGAGCGATATCACGGTCAACGGCCTGAACCTGACACTGAATATCGACGAACAGGGCCAGGGCAACTGGCAGGGTATCGGCCAACCCGCACAACGCGAAGAGACCGCCAGCGATCCGGCCTCGGTAGCCGAGCCGGCCCAGGACAGCCCTGCCACGGTCACCGCCAAGGCACCCGGCAAGCCGCTCAAGCTGGATATCGACAGCCTGGACATAAGCGACGCTCGCATCAGCTATCACGATGCCCGTAGCGGCCAGCAACTCAATGCCGAAGGCATCGAACTGAAGACCGGCGCCATCCGCGAAGGCGTTGCCATCCCCGTCAACCTGAGTGCCTTCTTCGGCAGCAACCAGCCGGTGATGCGCGCCCGTACCGAACTGCAGGGCAAGCTGCTGTTCGATACCCGCCAGCAGCGCTACCAGCTCGAAGACCTGCGCCTCTCCGGGGAAACCTCCGGCGAACCGCTGCAGGGCAAGACCCTGGCCTTCAGCGCCCAGGGCCAGCTACAGGCCGACCTCGACGCGCAGACCGCCGAATGGAAGGGCCTCAAGTTCACCGCCAACCAGTTGCGCGGCCTCGGCGAGCTCAGGGTCGCCGACCTGCACGACAAACCACGCCTGGACGGCGCCTTTTCCATCGCCGAGTTCAACCTGCGCGAATTCCTCGAAGGCATCGGCCAGACGCTGCCAGCCATGGCCGACGACAAGGCCCTGGGCAAGGCAGAGCTGGTCACCCGCCTGGCCGGGACCGACAACAGCCTGATCCTCGAGGACCTGAAACTGCAACTCGATGGCAGCACCTTCAATGGCCGCCTCGGCATCCGCGACCTCAGGCGCCAGGCACTGCTGGTGGAACTCAAGGGCGACACCCTCGACCTCGACCGCTACCTGCCGCCCGCCAGCGAAGCGGGCAAGGCCGGCAACGCCGCCCGCCAGCAGCAAGTCAGCGACACCGTGCGCGCCGCCGGCAGCGCCGGTACCACCCCGCTGCCGGACAAACCGACGCAAAATGCCTGGAGCGAAGAACGGCTATTGCCGGTGGACAGCCTGCGCAACCTGGATGCCCGCCTCGCACTGGAACTCGGCAGCCTCACCCTGAGCAAACTGCCGTTCGCCAACGTACGCCTCAAGGCCACCAGCCGGGACGGCCTGAGCCGCCTCGACGAACTCCGCAGCGAGCTCTACAACGGGCGTATCGACGCCCAGGCCAGCCTCGACCTGCGCCCGGCACTGCCGCAGCTGAGCCTGCAGCCGAACCTCAGCCGCATCCCGCTCGAACGCCTGCTGCAGAGCCAGGGCCAGCAGTTGCCGATACGCGGACTGCTCAACCTGCAAGGCGAACTGACCAGCCAGGGCAACAGCCAGCGCGCCTGGATCGACAACCTCAACGGCAAGCTGGCCATGGAGGTCGATAATGGCGTATTGACCGACGCCAACCTGGAACAGCAACTGTGCCGCGCCATCGCCACCCTCAACCGCAAAGCGCTGAGCAGCGATCCGCGCAGCCAGGACACCCCGTTCCGCACCCTCAAGGGCAACCTGGAGATACGCAACGGCGTGGCCAGCAACCCGAACCTGAACCTCAACATCCCCGGCCTCGATGTGCGCGGCAACGGTGACCTGGACCTGCGCGTGCTCGCCCTCGACTACCGTATTGGCCTGGTCATCGAAGGCGACAAGGGCGCCATGCCCGACCCCGCCTGCCAGGTCAATCAGCGCTATGTCGGCCTCGAATGGCCACTGCAATGCCGTGGCCCGCTGGAGCTGGGCGCCAAGGCCTGCCGCTTCGACAAGGACGGGCTGGGCAGAATCGCCGCCAGGCTGGCCGGCGACAAGCTCAACCAGAAGATCGAGGAAAAACTTGGCGACAAGGTCAGCCCGGAACTCAAGGACGCACTCAAGGGCCTGTTCAAGCGATGAGCCCCGAGCAATTCTCCAGCGCCGTGCTGGACTGGTACGACCGGCACGGCCGCAAGGACCTGCCCTGGCAACAGGGCATCACGCCCTACCGCGTCTGGGTCTCGGAAATCATGCTGCAGCAGACCCAGGTCAGCACCGTGCTCGGCTACTTCGACCGCTTCATGGCGGCGCTGCCGGACGTACGCGCCCTGGCCGAGGCGGATGAGGACGAAGTGCTGCACCTGTGGACCGGCCTCGGCTACTACACCCGCGCCCGTAACCTGCAGAAGGCCGCGCGCATCGTCATGGCCGAGCATGGCGGCGAATTCCCGCGTGACATCGACGCCCTGACCGCGCTGCCCGGCATCGGCCGCTCCACCGCCGGCGCCATCGCCAGCCTGAGCATGGGCCTGCGCGCACCGATCCTCGACGGCAACGTCAAACGCGTACTGGCGCGCTACGTCGCCCAGGAAGGCTATCCCGGCGAGCCTGCGGTGGCCCGCCAGCTATGGGACATAGCGGAGCGGCTGACCCCCCGTCAGCGCGTCAACCACTACACCCAGGCCATGATGGACCTGGGTGCCACTCTCTGTACCCGCGGCAAGCCCAGTTGCCTGATCTGCCCGCTGGAGCCGGGCTGCAAGGCGCACCTGCTCGGCCTGGAAAGCCGCTACCCGATCCCCAAGCCACGCAAGGCATTGCCGCGCAAACGCACGCTGATGCCGCTGCTGGCCAACCATCAAGGCGCCATCCTGCTCTACCGCCGCCCTTCCAGTGGCCTCTGGGGCGGCCTCTGGAGCCTGCCGGAAATCGAAGACCTGCAAGGCCTCGGCAACCTCGCCGAACGCCACGCGCTGAAACTCGGCGAACGCCGCGCACTACCGGGCCTCGTCCACACCTTCAGCCACTTCCAGCTGGATATCGAACCCTGGCTGGTCGAGGTCGACCAGGATAGCGCAGCCGTGGCCGAGGCCGACTGGCTCTGGTATAACCTCGCCACCCCGCCGCGCCTGGGCCTGGCCGCGCCGGTGAAAAAACTGCTCAAGCGCGCCGCCGCAGAACTGAACGCAGGAGAATTCGCGTGACCCGCACCGTCCACTGCCGCAAATACAAAGAACCACTGCCCGCCCTGGACCGTCCGCCCTACCCGGGCGCGAAAGGCGAGGACATCTACAACAACGTCTCGAAAAAAGCCTGGGAAGACTGGCAGAAACACCAGACCATGCTGATCAACGAACGCCGCCTGAACATGATGAATACCGACGACCGCAAATTCCTCCAGGAAGAGATGGACAAATTCCTCTCCGGCGAGGAATACGCCCAGGCGGAAGGCTACGTGCCACCCAGCGAATGAACGGGACGATACCTAAATACCCGTTCTGACTAAATTTTTTCCGGGCCGCGCTTGACAGCCGAAAGCCAAATCCGTCTAATAGCGCCCCGTTGCCCAGGTAGCTCAGTCGGTAGAGCAGGGGATTGAAAATCCCCGTGTCGGCGGTTCGATTCCGTCCCTGGGCACCACCTTTCGTTTTCAGGTGGTGCCAAAACCACCCGAAAGCCCCAAGAAACCGGCCATAGAGCCGGTTTTTTGTGGCCCGCCATCCCTGGCAGCCACCCTTGCAGGTCATCGCTAGCGCGATGTCAAAAATTGCTCCAAGCAATTTTCGTGCCTGATCAGGGGCACAGGTACCTCCTCTCATACTTCGTATCGGCGCCGTCCCTGGCAGGGCCGCTGTGTAATTTACTCGGGCAGGATTCTGGGTTAGCGTCGAAGGCAAAGTGCTATCCACGCCAAGGCCTGCTTCATGGACGACATCAGCCCCTCCGACCTCAAGACCATCCTCCATTCCAAACGCGCCAACCTCTACTACTTGCAGCACTGCCGGGTGCTGGTCAACGGCGGCCGGGTCGAGTACGTCACCGATGCCGGCAAGCAGTCGCTGTACTGGAACATCCCCATCGCCAACACCACCACGCTGCTGCTCGGCACCGGCACCTCGATCACCCAGGCGGCGATGCGCGAGCTGGCCAAGGCCGGCGTGCTGGTGGGTTTCTGCGGTGGAGGCGGCACCCCGCTGTTCTCGGCCAACGAGATGGACGTGGAGGTCGCCTGGTTCTCGCCGCAGAGCGAATACCGGCCCACCGAGTACCTGCAGCGCTGGGTGAAATTCTGGTTCGACGATAGCAAGCGCCTGGAAGCGGCCAAGGCCTTTCAGCTCGCCCGCCTGCAGCGCATCCGCGCTGGCTGGCTGAACAGCCGGCCGCTCAGGGATGCCGGCTTCCTGGTGGATGCCAGCGCCCTCGAACGCGCCCTCGATGCTTCGCAGATCGCCATCCAGGCCGCCCCGGACAATACCTTCCTGCTCACCGAGGAAGCGCGCCTGAGCAAGCAACTGTTCGCCCTGGCCGCGCGGGCGGTGAGCTATGGCGACTTCGTGCGCGCCAAGAACGGCTCGGGCAGCGACCCGGCCAACCGCTTCCTCGACCACGGCAACTACCTGGCCTACGGCCTGGCCGCCAGCGCCACCTGGGTGCTGGGCATTCCTCACGGCCTGGCCGTGCTGCACGGCAAGACCCGCCGTGGCGGCCTGGTGTTCGACGTGGCCGACCTGGTCAAGGACGCGGCCATCCTGCCGCAGGCCTTCGTCAGCGCCGTGCGTGGCGACGAGGAGCAGGAATTCCGCCAGGCCTGCATCGAGAACCTGACCCGCAACGAATCGCTGGACTTCATGATCGACACCCTCAAGGCCGTGGCCGAACGGGTCGGCGCATGAACGTGCTGCTGATCGCCCAGTGCGACAAGCGCGCCCTGGTGGAAAGCCGGCGCATCCTCGACCAGTTCGCCGAGCGCCGCGGCGAGCGCACCTGGCAGACACCGCTCACCCAGGCCGGCCTCGACACCCTGCGCAAGCTGCTGAAGAAAAGTGCCCGGCGCAACACCGCCGTGGCCTGCCACTGGATTCGCGGCCGCGACCACAGCGAACTGCTGTGGATCGTCGGCGACGCCAGCCGCTTCAACGAACAGGGCGCGGTGCCGACCAACGCCACCCGCCGCGACGTGTTGCGCAGGGGTGACGAGAACGACTGGCACACGGGCGAGGACATCAAGCTGCTAGCGCAGATGGCGGCGCTGCTGCACGACCTGGGCAAGGCCAGCGTGGCGTTCCAGCAACGGCTGCGCCAACGGGCGCTGGAAAAGAACCTGTACCGCCACGAATGGGTATCCCTGCGCCTGTTCCTCGCCTTCGTCGGCACGGACGACGACGCCACCTGGCTGCGACGCCTGAGCGAACCGAACGCGCAGGACGATGCCAGTTGGCTGGCCCAGGGCCGTTACCTGCGCGACGGGCTGGATGCCGAGGCCCCGCCGCCCTTCAAGAACCTGCCGCCGCTGGCCGCCGCCATCGCCTGGCTGGTGTTGACCCACCATCGCCTGCCGGTGATGCCGGTGTACGACGCCAGCACCGGCCAGCAAGGCTGGCTGGGCAGGAAATCACCCACCTTCAACCCCGCCCAATTGCCCGATCTGCTCGACAGGGTCGGCCACGACTGGAACGAACTGCGCCAGAGCGCCGCCGCAGCCGATGTCGCGCCCTATTGGCAGTTCACCCACGACCTGCCGGTGCTGCTGCCCAAGTGGCGAACCCGGGCGGCCAAGCTGGCCACCCGCCTGCAAGCGCTGTGCGCCAAGGCCGGCAAGGGCGACTGGCTGGACAACCCCTACGTCATGCACCTGGCGCGCCTGAGCCTGATGCTCGCCGACCATCACTACTCCAGCCTGCCGGCAAACTCCGCCGAGCGCGTGCGTGGCGACGGCCCGGGGCCGCTGTATGCCAATACCGACCAGGACGGCAACCTGAAGCAGCCGCTGGACGAACACCTGCTCGGGGTCGCCCGCCTGGCCGGCAGCATCAGCCATGGCCTGCCCGGCTTCGAGCGCCACCTGCCGCGCCTGGCGCGCCATCGGGGCCTGAAGAAACGCAGTACCAATGAGCGTTTCCGCTGGCAGGACAAGGCCGCCGATGCCGCCGGCGCCTTGCGTGAGCAGGCCGCCGGGCAAGGCGCCTTCATCGTCAACATGGCCTCCACCGGCTGCGGCAAGACCCTGGCCAATGCCCGCGTCCTGTACAACCTGGCCGACCCGCAGCACGGCCTGCGCGCCACCTTCGCCCTGGGCCTGCGTACCCTGACCCTGCAGACCGGGCGCAGTTACCGCGAAGACCTGCACCTGGGCGAGGATGAGCTGGCGATCCGCGTCGGCGGCAGCGCCAGCCGGGCGCTCTTCGAGTATCACCAGGCCCGGGCCGAAAGCACCGGCTCGGCCTCGATCCAGCAATTGCTCGAAGAAGACAGCCATGTGCTCTACGAGGGCCAGCCCGCCGACCATCCGCTGCTGGCCCGGGCGATGCACGACGAACGCATCCGCGCCCTGCTCTGCGCCCCCATGCTGGTCTGCACCATCGACCACCTGATGCCGGCCACCGAGGCCCAGCGCGCCGGACGGCAGATCGCGCCGATGCTGCGGCTGATGAGCAGCGACCTGGTACTGGATGAACTGGACGACTTCGACCTCGCCGACCTGCCAGCGCTGACCCGCCTGGTGCATTGGGCCGGGCTGCTCGGCAGCCGCGTGCTGCTGTCCTCGGCTACCCTGCCGCCGTCCCTGGTGGACGGCATGTTCCAGGCCTACCGCGCCGGCCGTCTGCACTACCAGCGCAATCGCGGCCTGCACGGCGGGCAGGATGGCCCGCTGGACATCCCCTGCCTGTGGCTGGATGAGTTCGGCGTGCAACGAGCGAGCTGCGCCGAGGCCCGAGGCTTCGCCGGCGAGCATGCGCGCTTCGTACAAAGTCGGGTACAGGCGCTGACCCGTGCCAGCGAACGTGATGGCGCGAGGCGCTGCGGCGAGTTGCTGCCGCTGCGCATCGAGGCGCAGCAGGAGCCGGCGGTGCGCCGCGCCTTCGCCGCCGAAGTGCGCGCGGCCATCGTCGAGGCGCACAAGCGCCATGCCGAACCCTGCCCGCACAGCGGCAAGCGGATCAGCTTCGGCCTGGTGCGCATGGCCAATATCGAGCCGCTGTTCGAAGTCGCCCAGGAACTGCTGCGCCTGGGCGCGCCGGAAGAGCACCGCATCCACCTGTGCGTCTACCATGCGCGCTTCCCATTGCTGTTGCGTTCGGCCATCGAGCAGCGCCTCGATACCAGCCTCGATCGGCGCAAGGCCGAGGCCGTCTACGACCGGGCGGAAATACGCCAGGCCATCGACGCGACGCCCGAGCACAATCACCTGTTCGTGGTGCTCGGCTCGCCGGTCACCGAGGTCGGCCGCGACCATGACTACGACTGGGCGGTGGTCGAGCCTTCGTCGATGCGCTCGCTGATCCAGCTCGCCGGGCGCGTGCAGCGGCACCGCAACCAACCCTGCCAGACGCCGAACATCCTGATCTTCGATACCAACCTGCGCCACTTTTCCCCGGCCAGGGGACGCGACGGCCAGCCACTGGCGGCCTTCGTACGGCCCGGTTTCGAGGATGAACGCGGCCTGGCGGATGCGCCATTCCGCCTCACCAGCCACCGCCTCGGCAAACTGCTGCACCCAGACGAATACCGCACTATCGGCGCCACCCCGCGCATCCAGCCGCGCCCGGCGCAGGACTGGCAAGCCAAGCGCAGCCTGGTCGACCTGGAACATGCCCGCCTGGCCGAGCGGATGCTGCCCAAGCCCCGCTCCGCGTCGACAGCCACATCGCGCTTCGCCAAACCCGACGGCTTCGATCTCGACGCCGCCTGCGCCTGGCAATTCCCCCGCGCCTCCCTGACCTGGGCGCTGCCGCAGCAGCAACCGTTCCGCGACGATCCGGGCCGCGAGAGCGAATTGCTGTTCCTCCCCGACGAAGACCAGGAGCGCCTGCTGATCCACCGTATCCATGAACAAGCCCAGCGCGGCAAGCCGGCGATCTACACCGCCGCCGAAAGCCTGGTGGAGCACCTGCGCCTGGAATTCGGCCCGAGGATCGGCCCCTGGGGCCAGGACGACCTGCTGGAACTGCTGGCCGAACAGGCCGAAGCCCAGCGCCTGCCGCTGGATCTGTGCGCCCAGCGCTTTACCACGGTCAGCGTGCCGGACAGTACGCAGGGCTGGCGCTATCACCCGCTGCTGGGGTTTGCGAAGAAGAAATGAAACCAGGAATACGAAGAGGGATTCTCGATGACACGAACAGGAGCCGCCCATGCCAGATGCTGAAGAACGAACACAGCGCTTCCGCCAAACCATCGCCACCTTTATCAATGAACGGCGCGATACCAAGCTCAAGGGCCTGGACGCAGAAGCCGCCACCCTGACTGCGGGCAAGTACGACTACGCCACCTGGCTGGCGGATGCCGCGCGACGGGTCGCGCAGATCCAGGCGGTCACCCATGTGCTCAAGGCCACCCATCCCGATGCCCGCGGCAGCAGCCTGTATATCGACCCGCGGGCATTGCCATCGCGCAGTGAAATCGGCAGTCACCTGCTGGGCAAGCATTACGAAACCGATATCGTCGGCAACGCCGCCGCCCTGGATGTCTACAAGTTTCTCAAGCTGGAGGTCGAGGGCCGACGCCTGCTCGACTGGCTGGAGGCCGACGACGGCGACCTGCTCGCCGCCCTGCACGAAGACCCGGGCACCGCCAGCCAATGGGCCGCTGCCTTCAAGGGGCTGACCCGCGCCGCCGATACCCTGGCCTCCCATGGCCTGGCCAAGCAGGTCTACTGGAGCGTTTCCGGCGAGCCGGCCGACGACAGCGGCTACCACCTGCTGCAACCGCTGTTCTCCAGCAGCCTGGCCCATGCCGTGCACCAGGAGATCAACGACGCCCGCTTCGGCGAGGCCAGCAAGGAAGTCCGCCAGGCCAGGCGCGACAAGAAGCCCAACGAAGGTGCCTACCGCGACTACCGCAACCTGGTGGTGCGCAAGCTCGGCGGCACCAAGCCGCAAAACATCAGCCAGTTGAACAGCGAGCGCGGCGGACTCAACTACCTGCTGGCTTCGCTGCCACCACGGTGGAACCAGGATCGCCCCCGGCAGTTCCTGTTCATCGACTCGGCTCTGGAACGCTTTCGTCGCTACGAAGGCGTCAACGAACTGCTGGAAACCTTGCTGGCCCTGCTGACCAGCAACCCCGAGCCGACCTTTGATACCCGCACCAAGCGCGAACGTATCGAACGTGCCCTGGGCCAATCGCTGGCCGCCTTCGGCCTGGCCAGCCGGCAATTGTTCCAAGCGGGCTGGAGCCGCGATGCGGACTGCCGCCTGCCACTGTGCGAAAGAATCTGGCTCGACCCTGAGCGCACGGACTTGCCACTGCGGGAGGAAGAAGGTGTTCGGCAAGAGGACGAAGATTTCATCGCCGCCTTCGAGTGGAAGGACTGGCCGGACGAAGTGGCCCACCGCTTCGGCAACTGGCTCAACGCCATCCTGCTGCAACACAAGTTGCCGGTGGGCGATGCCGAGCACGCGCACTGGGCGCGCCAGGCGCTGATCGACGCCGAGTGGCCCGCGCCCATGCAGCGCCGCGCACGGCCCACGGGTGTGGAGGTGACGCATGGCTGAGTGCCCGCACTTCGAACACCTGCTGGTGCTGCCGCGTTTGCGGGTACAGAACGCCAACGCCATCTCCAGCCCGCTGACCCACGGCTTCCCCTCGATCACCGCCTTTCTCGGCCTGATGTGGGCGCTGGAACGCAAGACCGGGGCGAGCGGACTGGACCTGCAATTCAATGCCGTTGGCGTGATCGCCCATCAGCACCAGGAACAGATCACCGACGGCGGCTTCGTCAACGCCTTCCGCCTGACCCGCAATCCCGTGGACAAGACCGGCGGCACGGCGGCCATCGTCGAAGAAGGGCGTATCCATCTGGACATCAGCCTGGTCTTCGCCGTGCGCAGCCAGGCGCTACAGGACGAACAGAGCGCCCCAGGCATCGCCGCGCGGGTGCGCGAGCAGCTCGGGCAGATGCGCATTGCCGGCGGCAGCCTGGTCGAGTCCTCGGCCCCGCGCAGTAGGCAACGCCCCTATGTGGTGAGCCTGACCGGCGATGCCGAGGGCCAGCAAAGGCTGTTCGACCGGCTCAAGCTGCGCCTGCTACCGGGCTTTGCCCTGGTGGAACGGCCGGACCTGCTCGAACAGCGCCATCAGGCACTGCTGGCCACGCAAGCCGAGGCCACCCGGCTGGATGCCTGGCTGTCCCTGGCGCGGATCAACTGGCATTGGCAGGCCGCAAAGGAGAACGGCCAGGGCGAATGGCAGCACGACCGCCAGGACCTCGGCTGGATCGTGCCCATCCCGCTGGGCTACGGCGCTCTGGGCGCCCTGCAGGACCCCGGCAGCGTGATCAATGCCCGCGATAGCCAGACCCCCTTCCGTTTCGTCGAGAGCCTCTATGGCATCGCCCAATGGCTCAGCCCGCACCGTCTGCACAGTGCGCGACAACTGCTCTGGTATACCGACAGCCAGCCCGATGACGGCCTGTACCGCTGCCGCAACGACTACCGGCCGACGCCGGTGCATGAATTCGACTTCGACTGATCACTACAAGGAATTTCATCATGTCCAAAGACCTCAAGACCGCCTCCGTCCTCGCCTTCGAGCGCAAGCTCGATCCTTCCGACGCGCTGTTCTTCGCTGGCGACTGGAACCAGCGTGACAGCGCCAGCGACTGGAGCCCCGTCGTCGTTCGCGAGAAGTCCGTGCGCGGCACCATCTCCAATCGCCTGAAAACCAAGGACCAGGATCCGGCCAAGCTGGACGCCGCCATCGAGAACCCCAACCTGCAGACCGTAGACGTCGCCGCCCTGCCAGCCGACGCCGATACCCTCAGTGTCGGCTTCACCCTGCGCGTACTGGCCGGCACCGGTCAGCCCTCGGCCTGCAACGACGCCGACTACCGGCAGAAACTGCTCGCCACGGTGCAGGGCTACGTGGCGGCCAACGGCTTCGGCGAGCTGGCCCGGCGCTATGCCCACAACCTGGCCAGCGGCCGTTTCCTGTGGCGCAACCGTATCGGCGCCGAGCAGATCGAGGTACGCATCGCCCACCTGGCCGATGGCAAGGCCCAGAAGGAATGGCGCTTCGACGCCTTCGACCTGTCGCTGCGCGACTTCCAGGCACCGAGCGGCGCAGCGGCGGCCACCGCCCTGGAGCAACTGAACGCCCTGATCGCCTCCGGCCTGGCCGGTGAACGCCATGTCCTGCTGCGCATCAGTGCATTCGTGCGCCTGGGCAACGGCCAGGAAGTCTTCCCCTCCCAGGAACTGATCCTCGACCGCGGCCGAGGCGACAAGAGCAAGACCCTCTATCAGGTGGATGGCATCGCCGGCATCCACTCGCAAAAGATCGGCAACGCCCTGCGCAGCATCGACACCTGGTATCCGGAAGCCTCCATCAACGGCCCGATCGCGGTGGAGCCCTACGGCTCGGTCACCACCCAAGGCAAGGCCTACCGCCAACCCAAGCAGAAGCTGGACTTCTACTCCCTGCTGGATACCTGGGTGCTGAAGGACAAGGCTCCCGAACTCGACCAGCAACACTTCGTCATCGCCACTCTGATCCGTGGCGGCGTATTCGGCGATTCCGACAAGGGCTGAGCCATGAATCACTACATCGACCTGAAACTGCTGCCCGATCCCGAGTTCCCCCAGGCGCAGTTGATGAACGCGCTGTTCGCCAAGTTGCACCGTGGCCTGCATGACCTGCGCCGCAATGATGTCGGCCTGAGCTTTCCGGCGTTCGAGCAGGCTCGCCACGGGCTGGGCGACCACCTGCGCCTGCACGGCACGGCCGAGGCGCTGGATCGCCTGCTGGCGCTGAACTGGCTCACGGGCATGCGCGACCACGTGCGCCTGGGCGAGTTGGCCCCGGTGCCGGCAGGGGTGCGTTATCGCCACGTCAGCCGTGTGCAGGTGGACAGCAACCCGGAGCGCGCCCGCCGACGCCTTGCCAAGCGTCACGACATCAGCGAGGAAGAAGCCCGCCAGCGCATCCCGGACAGCGCCGCCAAACGCTGCGACCTACCCTTCGTGATCCTTCGCAGCAATGGCAACGGGCAACCCTTTCGACTGTTTATCCGCCATGGCCCGTTAATCGACATCCCAACCCCCGGCCCCTTCGGCAGTTACGGCCTAAGCGCCACCAGCACCATCCCCTGGTTCTGACCCTTTTTTCAGGCAACGCTGGAGCCCTTGTAAAATCAAGCAGTTACAAGCGGCTTCAGAAAAAGGGTAAAGCCTGTGGAAAATGGCTTTTTCTCTTTGGAAACGGATAGTTATTGAGGAAACTGGCTACTTCACTGCCGTGTAGGCAGCTCAGAAACGCCCGAGGGCTGTGGCAGTTCGAGCGCGGCGCTTCACTGCCGTGTAGGCAGCTCAGAAAAGTATGGCCGAAAACCAATGTCGCGATATCTTCTTCACTGCCGTGTAGGCAGCTCAGAAAATCCGCCCGGAGAACAGCACGTCAGTTGCCATCTTCACTGCCGTGTAGGCAGCTCAGAAAAGAGGACGTCGGCCGGGGCGTTCTCGTCATCTCTTCACTGCCGTGTAGGCAGCTCAGAAATACGCCTGCTGGTGCCTCGCAGCGCGTGGTAACTTCACTGCCGTGTAGGCAGCTCAGAAATGCGGGCCTGACTTGAGGATTGGTTTGATCTTCTTCACTGCCGTGTAGGCAGCTCAGAAATATTTGAAGACGAAGAAGCCATTGAGTGCTTCCTTCACTGCCGTGTAGGCAGCTCAGAAAACACACGCCGCTCCTTGTCGTCATAGACCAGTCTTCACTGCCGTGTAGGCAGCTCAGAAAAGCACCCTGACTGTCACCCCCACCCAGCTCCGCTTCACTGCCGTGTAGGCAGCTCAGAAATGTCACCTGGGTGGCGCAACTGGTGATTCTCACTTCACTGCCGTGTAGGCAGCTCAGAAATCACCCATCACCCCAACCCCAGTGGACGTACCCTTCACTGCCATGTAGCCGGCAAAGAAACTGATGATGGCTATACCGGCCACGGCGGGCCTTATTGCCGCTCCAGTGCCTCCAGCTCCCGGACAGCCTCTTCCAGCTTGCGAGTCCTTTTCTCGATCTTGCCGGGGTCGCCGCCCTGCTGGGCTTCACGCAGGTCGGCCTGGCGTTCCTGGACTTCGGCCTGCGCCGCCTCGTAGTCGGCCTGGCGCTCTTGCCGCAGGCCTTCTTCGGTACAGTGCTCGCGCACGGCGCGCAGGGCCTTTTCCAGGCCGTGGGTGCGGCCCTCGTTGCCGTGCGCCCTGGCTTCCTCTAGCTGGCCGAGGATCGCGCGCTCCTTGTCGGCACAGCTCTGCGGTGCGGCCTGTATGGCCGTGCAGAGCAGGAGGATGGGGGACAACAGCAGCGAACGGGGTAGCGATATCATTTCCGGAACCCTTCCTGTGAGTTTCCGGCAGCCTAACACTCGCGGTGGCCGCTGGGCCTCCGTAGAATTGCGCTCTTTTTCCCGGAGCCTGCCGATGAAGCCGCCAAGCACTGCCGAGACCCGGCCCGACGAACTGGTCTACGGCCTGGAAGACCGGCCCAGGCCGTGGCTCGCCCTGCTGGCCGCACTGCAGCATCTGCTGGCGATCATCGTCCCCATCGTCACGCCGGGCCTGTTGATCTGCCAGGCGCTCGGGGTTTCCACCCGCGATACCAATATGATCGTGTCGATGTCGCTGGTGGTGTCCGGCATCGCCACCTATGTGCAGTGCCGGCGCTTCGGCCCGCTGGGTGCGGGGCTGTTGATCGTGCAGGGCACCAGTTTCAATTTCGTCGGGCCACTGATCGCCGGTGGGACGCTGATGGTCAGCCAGGGCACGCCGGTGGAAGCGGTGATGGCGGCGATCTTCGGCGTGGTGATCGCGGGTTCCTTCATCGAGATCGGCGTGTCCCGGGTGCTGCCCTTCGTCAAGCGCCTGATCACGCCGCTGGTGACCGGTATCGTGGTGCTGATGATCGGCCTGACGCTGATCAAGGTCGGCCTTGTCAGCATGGGCGGCGGCTACGGCGCCATGGCCCAGGGCACTTTCGCCAACGGCGAGAACCTGCTGCTGTCGGGCACTGTGCTGGGGCTGATCATCCTGCTCAACCGTATCCCGCTGGTGTGGGTGCGCAGTTGCGCCATCGTCATCGCCTTGGGCGTCGGCTACGGGCTGGCGGCCTGGATGGGGCGGCTGGATTTCGCCGGCATGCACCAAGCACCATTGTTTCAGGTGCCGACACCACTGCATTTCGGCCTGGGCTTCTCCTGGGCGCTGTTCATTCCGATGCTGGTGATCTACCTGGTGACTTCGCTGGAAGCGATCGGCGATATCACCGCCACCAGCAAGATTTCCCGCCAGCCGGTGGAAGGCCCGCTGTGGATGCGGCGCATCAAGGGCGGGGTGCTGGTCAATGGTGTGAATTCGTTGCTGGCCGGGGTGTTCAACACCTTCCCCAGCTCGGTGTTCGCGCAGAACAATGGCGTCATCCAGTTGACCGGCGTCGCCAGCCGCCATATCGGCCTGTGGATCGCCGCCATACTGGTCGTACTGGGCCTGTTCCCGGCTGTTGCCGGGGTGATCCAGGCGGTGCCGGAGCCGGTACTCGGTGGCGCGGCGATGGTGATGTTCGGCGCGGTGGCGGCGGCGGGTATCAATATCCTCGCCGGCATCGAGCTGGATCGTCGCGCCCTGCTGATCATCGCAGTGTCGCTGGCGCTGGGGCTGGGCGTCACCCAGGTGCCGGAGTTCCTCGAACATATGCCAGGGGCATTGCGCGACGTGCTCGAGTCCGGGGTCGCCACCGGCGGCATCTGTGCGTTGCTGCTGAACTGGTTCCTGCCCCAGGCGAAAGACTCGTAGATACAAGGGTGCGCCCTGCGCACCGGCTTCTCCGCTCAGGAGCGCATGGCCATATTCAGCCGCGCTCCCACACCTCGCAGGCATAGGCCGGGCGGCCTTCCTCGGCGGGATGTTGCTTGCGCGACAGCAGCCGCCAGTGGTCGTCGTGCCACTCGGGCAGGAACACATCGCCCTCGGGCTCCAGGGCCACACGGGTGAGATACAGGCGTTTGGCGCGCGGCAGGGCATCGGCGAACAGTTGCGCGCCACCGATCACCATCAGTTCGCTGGCGCCCTGCTCCAGGGCCCAGGCGTCGGCACGCTGCAGTGCCGCATCCAGGCTGCCGAAACATTCGGCACCCGGCAGGCTCAGGCCGGGCTGGCGGCTGATCACCAGGTTGAGGCGGCCCGGTAGCGGGCGACCGAGCGAATCCCAGGTCTTGCGGCCCATCAGCACGGGTTTGCCGAGGGTCACGCGCTTGAAGTATTGCAGTTCCGCCGGCAGGTGCCAGGGCATGCGGTTGTCGCGGCCGATCACGCCGTTGTCGGCGACCGCCACGATCAGGCTCAGGGGGAGTCGAGTAGTCATGGCGGCGAGCATAGCAGGGTGACTGGTGGCCACCAACCCGGGTGCCACCCGGCGATCACTCGCGGTTGGCGACCTTCTGCAGGTTCTCGTTGATCTTGAACAGTACGATCAGCAATTCGCACCAGATGCGCATCCCGATCGCACCGAATACCAGCACGCCCAGGCCGGTGAAGAAGCTGTCGCTGAACATCGCGCCCAGACCGCCCAGCAGCACGCTCAGCAGGCCGAGCCAGTAGATGAAGGTGATGATCTTCGGGGTGATCATCGTGTCGAAGAAGAAGATATCGCGCATGGCATGGCCTCATATGTGATCGTGAACCGACTCCAGGCAGGGACATGCTCCGATGGCAGCCAGTCCCTGGCGAATCCGGCGTTGCAAATGCAACGCAACGGACCCTAACAGAAGCCTGCGCATTGAAACCAGCATTCGGAAAGATTGCCAGGGCGATCGTGCCATGTCGTTATCCGCGGGTAAGATTGGACGCCGAGTTACACGGCATGGTTAATGCTGGCGTAGAGCCATTCGGCCTGGTCTGGTATACCAAGACGAATCCATGCTGCGATGTGACCGTAAAGAAACGTCAACGGCTCTAATGCTTTAACCCGTGCCGGTCGATAAACCGACATATCTTGAAATCCGGAGCTCCCATGCGCTTCAAGTCCATTCAGTTTTCGGTTGCGGCTCTAGCTGGCGCCAGTGTCTTGGCAGTCGTCATAGCATTGGTGCTCTATGCACTATTTTCGGGCTCACGCACCCAGACCGCAGTCCAGAACAGCACACGCTCATTGCTCGAGCAGACGCTGGAGCAACGCCTGGTCACCCTGGCCCAGCGCGAAGTGAGCGAGATCCAGCGCGAGCTCGAATTTCCGCTGGCTATCGCGCAGAACCTGGCGCATATCAACAGCCTGATGGGGGAAGAGGACAGGTACGGCAACCCGGCCATAAACAGCGGTCGCGATGACCTGGCGGCCATGTTGCGCAATGTTCTGGTGCAGAACCCCAAGCTGATCGACGCCTATATCGGCTGGGAACCCAACGCCTTCGACAATAACGATGCCGCATATGCGGGGCTGACCGCCAACGGCTACGACGAGACGGGCCGCTTCATGCCCTGGTGGTACCGGGATGAGAATGGCAAGCCAATGGTGGAGGCTCTCGGCTCGGACATGGAGAACCAGGAACTGCTGCCCACCGGGGTGCGGGCGGGCGAGTACTACCTGTGCCCACGGGAAACCCGCAAGACCTGTATCGTCGACCCAGCCGCTTATGAAATGGGCGGGAAAATGGTCATGCTGTCATCCTTCAACGTGCCCATACTGGTCGACGGCAATTTCCGCGGCATCGTTGGCGCCGACCTCGCCGTCGACTTCATCCAGGACCTGCTGCAGCAATCCAACCGGCAACTCTACGAAGGCGCGGGCGAGATGGCGCTGATTTCCAGCAACGGACGCCTGGTCGCCTATACGGCGGATGCCGCCAAGCTCGGCGAACCCAGCGCCCAGGTACTGCCGAAGCTGGGCGACCTGAGCCGCCTGCAGAGCGGCCAGCCACACTTCTCCAGCGACGCGGAGTCCGGCCTGCTGCAACTGCTGCTACCCTTCACCATCGGCGAAACCCAGACCCGCTGGACGCTGGTGCTGCAGTTGCCGGAAAGCGCCGTCTATGCCGAACTGCATGCGTTGCAGGAAGCCCTGCGCAGCCAGCATGAAACCGATATCGCCAGCATGACCCTGATCGGCCTGCTGATCGCCGGCGCCGGCCTGCTGGTCGTCTGGTTCGTCGGTTATGGCATCGCCCGCCCGCTGCGGCAGATGGTCACGATGCTCGACGATATCGCCCAGGGCGACGGCGACCTGACCAAGCGCCTGCAGGTCGACCGCCCGGACGAGCTGGGGCAGATCGCCAAGGGCTTCAATACCTTCCTCGACAAACTGCAGGCGATGATCCGCAACGTGGTCGGCTCCGTGCAGCAGGTCAGCGATTCCTCCGAACACACTGCGCACATTGCCATCCGCACCAACCAGGGCGTACAGAAGCAGATGGCCGAGATCGACCAGGTCGCCACCGCCGTGCAGGAAATGAGCGCCACCGCCCAGGATGTCGCACGTAATGCCGCGCACGCCGCCGAAGCCGCCAATCATGCCGACGCCTCGGCTAACGACGGCAAACGTGTGGTGCAGAGCACTTCGAATTCCATCAGCGCGCTGGCCAGCGAGATAAGCCGGGCGGTCGGCGTGGTGCAGGCGCTGGCGCGCGACAGCGAGAATATCAACGCCATCCTCACCTCCATCCGCGCCATCGCCGAACAGACCAACCTGCTGGCGCTCAATGCCGCCATCGAGGCGGCCCGCGCCGGGGAGCAAGGCCGAGGCTTCGCCGTGGTGGCCGACGAGGTGCGCAACCTGGCACAGAAGACCCAGCAGGCGACCTCGGAAATCCAGTCGATGATCGAGCAGTTGCAGAGCGGTACGCGCGACGTGGTACAGGTCATGGAGCAGAGCCAGGAGCGCACCAATGACAGTGTCCGCCAGGCCACCGACGCGGCCCAGGTGCTGGAGGCGATCACCCAGGCGGTTTCCGTGATCAACGACATGAATACACAGATCGCCAGCGCGGCGGAGGAGCAGAGCGCGGTGGCCGAGGACATCAACCGCAATGTCACCACCATCGGCCAGGTCGCGGCTGAAGTCGCTGGCGGTGCCGACGAAGCCAGCCAGGCCAGCCGCGAGCTGACACAACTGGCCGAGCAGCAGCGGCGGCTGATCAACCAGTTCAGGGTGTAGAAGCAGCGGCAAGCTTCAAGACGGTTTCTCGCCCCTGCGAACAACCGCAAGGCAATGAATATCGACTTGCCGCTCGTAGCTTGCAACTGCTGTTTCAGCCCTCCCCGATCAACCAGTCCAGGCGCCAGCCGCCCTGGCTCTGGGCCAGGTGCTCGGCCAGCCAGGGCAGCACCTCGCGCAGGGTGTCCTCCAGCCCCCAGGGCGGGTTGCTGATGGCCAGGCCAGAGCCGCTCAGGCGCGAGGCATCATCAGTCGGGTGCACATACAGCTCGGCGCGCAGCAATTTGGGCGCGCCGCTGCGGGCAAGATCCTGATAGAAGCGCTTGAGCTGGCGTTCATCCTTGATCGGGTACCAGATCACGACGATGGCCTGGCGCATGCGACCGATGGCCTCCTGTAGCGCCGTGACACAACGGCTCAACTCATCGGCCTGCTCGAAGGGCGGGTCGATCAACATGAGCACACGCTTCTCCCGGGTCGGCAACAAGGCACGCGGCACATGCCAGCCCTCCCCCCGGTGCACGGCGACACGCCGGTCGCCGGCCATGTTGTCCTTGAGCAGTTGCCCGTCCTCGGGGTGCTTTTCATTCAGGTGCAGGCGATCCTGCGGGCGGCTCAGTTGCCGCGCCAGCTCGGGCGAGCCGGGGTAGTAGCGCAACGCTCCATCGGCATTGAGCTGGCGTATCACGCCCAGGTAATCCGCGAACACCGCCGGCATGCCCTCGGCCTGCCACAGCCTGCCGATGCCCTGCGACCATTCCCCGGTGCGGCTGGCCTGGTCGCCGGCCAGGTCGTACAGGCCGATCCCGGCGTGGCTGTCGAGGTAGGCATAGGGCGCATCCTTGCGCGCCAGCATGGCGAACAGGCGGGTCAGGACCAGGTGCTTGAACACGTCGGCATGGTTGCCGGCATGGAAGGCGTGGCGATAATTCATTGGTACAGGGCTCCTCGGAGGTCGCGAAGTTTAGCAGGTCGTCGAAAAACTACCTGCGTTGCCATCGCCGCGTTAAGACCAGGCTAAAAATGCTCATTTACAGTTGTAAACTCCGCTTTTCACCTGGTTTGGCCTTGCGCTGGCTGCCTCGCTTGCGTTTTTCAACGACCTGTCAGCCGTTCGCGTAGCGCCGGGCACGCAGCAGTTCGAGCAGGTGCTCCAGCGCCGGATGCTGCACGGCGTCCTGGCGGCGTACCAGCAGGGTCGGCGCGTCGGCCAACTCGGCCGGCAACTCCTGCCACGCCACCAGCGGCCCACGTGGATGACTCTGGCGCAGGAACAGTGGCAGCATTCCGATGCCCATGCCGGCGGCGATGCTGGCGAAGATCGCATCCAGCGACCCATAGCTCTGGCGCGCAGTCACCCGCAGCCCTCGTTCTTCGCTCCAACGCTCCAGGCGTTGCTGGTAGTGGCAGCCGCCCGGAAAACCGATCAGCGTGACCGGGTACTCCAGTACCTGCTCCACCCGGGCTCCAACCGCCAGCACCAGCGCCAGCCGCTCCGGCCAGATGGCTTCGGTGCGCAATGCCGGGTGCTGGTACGGCCCGCCGATCAGCGCGGCATCCAGCCGCCCGGCCAGCACTTCCGCGAGCATATCGCCACTGGTGCCGGTCTTCAGTTGCAATTGCACACGCGGGGCATCGCGATGGAAAGTCGCCAGCACCTCTGGCAGGCGCACCGCGGCACAGGTTTCCATCGCCCCGAGACGCAGGGTGCCCGACCACAGGTCATCCTGCACACTGTGCCAGGCCTGCTGGCACAGTCGGTCGAGTTGCTCGGCATAGGGCAACAGCCGCTCGCCGGCTGGCGTCAGGTGCAGGCGCTGGGCCTGGCGCTGGAACAACCTCACACCCAGTTGCCCCTCCAACTGGCGCAGGCGCGCCGAGACATTCGAGGGGACGCAATGCAACTGGTCGGCTGCCGCTGTCAACGATCCACAACGACTGACCGCCAGGAAATGCCGCAGCAACTGCGGGTTCAGGCGTTCCCAGGCAGACATCGAAAACCTCACTGAAAGTGAAAGGGCTAGTCAGTATTTTTCACTCGCAGTCCATGACTGGCAAGCAGTAGTCTGCCGGCAGACAACAACAAGAAGAGTGATCCCCATGATTTCACGCTCGATCCTGCTGGCTCTGCTCGGCGGCACCACCGCGCTGGTGGCGGCCCATGCCATCGGACGCTTCGCCTACACACCGCTGTTGCCCTACTTTCTCGCCGATGGGTTGTTCGACCTGCAACAGGGCGCACGCCTGGCGACCTGGAACTATATCGGCTATCTGCTCGGTGCCCTCGCGGCGGTGGCGCTCTACACACCGGCGCGGCTACGCCTGGCGGTGCCGCTCAGCCTGCTGGCCAATACCCTGGTGACCATCGCCCAGGGCTTCGCCAACGATTACGACTTCCTGCTGCTACTGCGCCTGCTCAACGGCATCAGCAACGGCCTGGTATTCGTCCTGGCGCCAGCCCTGGTCCTCGAATGGCTGGCCCAGCGCAAGCAGGCGCACCTCAGTGGCCTGGTCTACCTGGGCTTCGCCGCGGGGCTGCTGCTGACCGGCTGGCTGGCGGACGCTCCGGCCCAGCGGCTGCATGGCGCACAGCGCTGGTGGCCCATGGCGCTGGTGGCGCTGCCACTGAGCGTACTGAGTGTGCTCCTGCTGCGGCGCCTGCACCTGCGCGAAGCCGAGGCCGCACCGCCGCAGGCGGCCCATGGCCGGCTGTTCGACGCCACCAGCAGCCGGCTGTTCCTGGCCTACGCCGGGGCGGGCCTGGGCTACATCCTGCCGATGACCTTTCTGCCGACCCTGGCGCAACAGCAACTGCCCGAAGGGCACCGCCTGATCACCGGCGCCTGGCAATGGGCCGCCCTTGCCTGCCTGTTCTCGATACCACTGTGGAATGCCCTGGGCGCACGCTATGGCGACCGCCGGGCGTTGGTCGCCAGTTATATTCTCCAGGCCGTCGGCAGCGCCGCGCCGCTGCTCTGGCCGGGCACTGTCGGTATCACGCTCTGCGCCGTACTGGTTGGCGGCACGTTCATCGGCAGCGTCCTGCTGACCCAACGCCTGGGGCGCACACTGCAACCTCACCAGGGAGCACGCCTCTCCGCTGCGCTGATCGCGCTCTATGGCGGCACCCAACTGGCCGGCCCCTGGCTGGCCGGACTGTGGATCGCCCATGGCGGCAGCCTGACGCAGAGTTTCACGCTCGGTGTCGCGGCGCTGCTCTGGGCATGGTTCTGGACATGGTCGATTCCCCGACACCTTCCGACAGGAGCACAGCTATGACGCTCGAGCATCTCTTCGATATCCCTTACCCGATACTCCAGGCCCCCATGGCCGGGGCACAGGACCACCGGCTGGCCGTGGCCGTCAGCCAGGCCGGGGGGCTGGGTGCGATTCCCGCCGGGATGCTCGACGCGGCCCGGCTCGACGAGCAATTGAGCGCCTACAGGGCACTGACGGAGCGGCCCTGCAACGTCAACTTCTTCTGTCATCAACCCCCGCCAATCGACGATGCGCGCGAACAGCGCTGGCGCGAGCGCCTGGCAGGCTTCTACCGGGAGTTGCAGGTCGATCCGGCGCAGATCGCCCGTGGCCCAAGCCGCCAGCCGTTCGATGCGGCGATGGCGCAGATCATCGAAAAACACCGGCCCGCAGTGGTCAGCTTCCACTTCGGCCTACCCGCGCAAGAGCTGCTGGAGCGGGTGCGCCGCAGTGGCGCGAAGATCATCGCCAGCGCCACCACCCTGGCCGAGGGCCTGTGGCTGCAGGAACGCGGTGTGGATGCGGTGATCGCCCAGGGCCTGGAAGCCGGCGGGCACCGTGGCATGTTCCTGGAGAGCGACCTGTCCACGCAACTCGGTACCTTCGCCCTGCTGCCACAGTTGGCCGACGCGCTGGAGCTGCCGGTGATCGCCGCGGGCGGTATCGTCGATGCCCGCACGGCCAGGGCTGCCCGGGTACTCGGCGCGGCAGCCGTGCAGGTCGGCACCGCCTACCTCGCCACGCCACAGAGCCTGGCCAGCGAGCTGCACCGCAAGGCCCTGCAAGACCCACGGGCACGGCATACGGTGGTGACCTGCGCCTTCAGCGGCCGCCCCGCGCGCGGTATCGTCAACCGGCTTATCCGCGAAATCGGCCCGCTGCCCGACACGCCGGCCTTCCCACTGGCCAGCAATGCCATCACGCCCCTGCGCGCACGCGCCGAAAGCCTGGGCCTGGACGACTTCACACCGCTCTGGTCGGGCCAGAACGCCAGCCAGTGCCGGACCGTCGACGCCGGCCAACTGACCCGGGAACTGGGAGAAGCAGCAAGCGACAAGGCATAGGCTGCAAGCAAGCGTACGCCACTCCCCCAGGCGTAAGCGCCCTTACTTGCAGCTTGCCGCTGCCCTTACCCCCAGAGGGTCCAGGCGGCGATCAACGCATACCAGAGCAGCCGGCTGCGCACCAGCAGCTCGGCCAGGGCGTCCAGGCGCGCATTGCCGGTTTCCTCGTCAGTGGCCTTGGGCAGGTCGGCGGCCTTCGGACCGACCTCGGCCAGTAGCTGGCGCGCCGGCGTGTCCCAGCCCAGCACCTCATGCAGGCTGGCGCGGTTGACCTCGACGAAATTGCCGACCAGCGCAAAGCTCGCCAGCAAGGCCCGTACCGCCAGCCAGTCGAAGGCATGTCGAACCCGACCCGCCAGCTCGCGCCAGCTCGCCTGCTGCGAATGCTCGACCAGCAAGGCCAGCAGGCGATAGACCAGCGCCGCCACCGGCCCCAGCAGGAGGTACCAGAAAATCACCGCGAAGAAGCCCTGGTAGCCTTTCCATAACAGATAGCCCTGTACCTCCTCCAGCAAGCGCCCGGGGGTTTCCCCGCTCAGGCCAAGATCGCGCTCGGCGACCAGCGCCGCCGCTTCCTGGTCGCCGCGCCGCCAGGCATCGCGGAACGGCCCCAGTTCACGCTTGGTGTGGCCACGGCCCATGGCGTAGAGCAGCACCAGTACATGCAGCGGCAGGTTCAGCCAGCCATAGGCCAGTGGCGCCAGGGCCAGCAACAGCAGCCCCAGCAGCAGGCCCGGCAGCCCCACCAGCAGTGCCAGCGCCAACCAGGGCGATGCCGCCAGGCGAGGATTGCCCTCGATACGTCGCAAGGCTCCGAGCCAGGGCCCGTCCTGCTGAATGTGCTCGCGCCAGCCCGTCAGCTTCTCGACCAGCAATACCAGCATTACCACCAGAAAACTCATGATGCCCTCCCTTTCCCATGATCATCGTTGCGCCGGACCACTCCGGCCCGCTCCAGGCGCTGCCAGTCGAAGGCCGGACCCGGATCGGTCTTGCGCCCTGGCGCTATGTCGCTATGGCCACAGACCCGTTCGGCCGTGATGGCCGGATAATGCCGCTGCAACGTCTTCGCCAGTTCGATCAGCGCCCGGTATTGCGCTTCGCTGAAGGGCTCATCATCGGTGCCTTCCAGTTCGATACCGATGGAAAAGTCATTGCACGCCTCCCGCCCGTCGAAACATGACACACCAGCATGCCAGGCCCGCTCCAGGCAGGAGACGAACTGGGTGACGACACCGTCGCGCTCGATCAGGAAGTGCGCCGAAACGCGCAGGTCGATGATCGTCGCATAGAACGGGTGCTCCTGCGTCGGCAGGCAGTTCTGGAAAAACGCCTGCACCTTGCCCGTGCCGAAGCAACCCGGCGGCAGGCTGATGTTGTGGATCACCAGCAGGGAAATCTCCCCCGCCTGGCGCTGGTTGAAATTGGGCGAAGGGCAGTGCCTGATGCCATTGAACCATCCGCTCGCGGTATCCAGATGCATGTAGCGAATCCTTCCCACGGCGCCGGGCGAGCGCCTCGATCCCGGGAGTCTACATGGACTGCCCGGATGTGCCGAACCTCCAGGCGTCAGAACCTGTTCACGATCGCGCGAGCTGGAGCCCTGCAAGGCGCAACGCCCAAAGGAAGTAACAACCGAAGGCTGGCCCCTGCGGGCCGCACTGAAGCGCGTTGGCCGCAAGCGGCTTGCCGGGCCTGTTTTCAACGCCGCTGGGCCGACACGCGGCAGATCGTGGACAGCTTCTCAGGCCGCTGCCGGCTCGAAGCCTTCGGCCTGGGCCATGCGCCACATGCGCTCGTAGAACTCGCCAGCGATCCGGCCACTCAGCAACTCTCCCGGCTCGAGGAAGACGTGCTGCTGCGAAAACAGTTTGATTTCGCTGGCCGACAACCGCTGCACCAGATGCCTGGCATCAATCTGCGACGGATGCTCCAGGCCGGCGGCGGCGAGCATCTCGGCCAGCGCCTTGAGCGTGTTGCGGTGGAAGTTGCAGACCCGCTGCGCCTTGTCCTCGACCACCAGGGCACGCTGGCGCAACGGGTCCTGGGTGGCGACGCCGGTCGGGCATTTGTTGGTGTGGCAGGATTGCGACTGGATGCAGCCGATGGCGAACATGAAGCCCCGCGCGGAATTGGCCCAGTCGGCGCCGATGGCCAGCACGCAGGCGATGTCGAAGGCACTGATGATCTTGCCGCTGGCCCCCAACTTGATCTTGTCGCGCAGGTTGATGCCCACCAGGGTGTTGTGCACGAACAGCAGGCCCTCGCGCAGCGGCACCCCGAGGTGGTCGGTGAATTCCAGCGGCGCGGCGCCGGTGCCGCCCTCCTTGCCGTCGATGACGATGAAATCGGGCAGGATACCGGTCTTCAACATGGCCTTGGCGACCCCCATGAACTCCCAGGGATGCCCGAGGCAGAGCTTGAAGCCGACCGGCTTGCCGCCGGACAGCGTGCGCAGGCGGTCGATGAACTGCAGCAGCTCGATCGGCGTGGAAAAGGCACTGTGACTGGCGGGGGATACGCAGTCCTGGTCCATCGAGATACCACGGGTATGGGCGATCTCCGCGGTGATCTTGTGCTGGGGCAGGATGCCGCCGTGGCCGGGCTTGGCCCCCTGGCTCAGCTTGATCTCGATCATCTTCACCTGGGGCAGGCTGGCCTGGGCGGCGAAGCGTTCGGGATCGAAGCGGCCATCCTCCGTGCGACAACCGAAATAGCCGCTGCCCAATTCCCACACCAGGTCGCCCCCCGGCTCGCGATGATAGGCGCTGATGCTGCCCTCGCCGGTGTCGTGGTAGAAGTTGCCCAGCTTCGCCCCCTGGTTGAGCGAGCGGATGGCATTGGCGCTGAGCGAGCCGAAGCTCATGGCGGAGATATTGAACAGCGAGGCGGAATAGGGCTGGCTGCACTGCGGCCCGCCTATCTGCACGCGAAAGCCGGCGGTATCTGCCACCGGCGCCGGACGCATGGAGTGGCTGATGAACTCGAAACCGCTGAGGTAGACATCGCTCAGGGTGCCGAATGGCTTGTCGGCGCCCTCGTTCTTGGCCCTGGCATAGACCAGCGAGCGCTGGGCGCGGGAGAATGGCAGGCGATCGTCGTCCCCCTCGATCAGGTATTGGCGGATCTCCGGGCGGATGCTTTCGAACAGGTAGCGGATATTCCCCAGGATCGGGTAGTTGCGCCGCACCGCGCGCCGGGTCTGCAACAGGTCGGCGATGCCGACCAGGCTGAGCAGCCCGGTCAGTGCGGTTGCGGGCCAGAACCAGGCCTGGTCGAGGAACACCAGGCTGGCCAGGGTGAAGAGCACGCAGAAAACGAAAAAGGCATAACGGTTGAGCAGAGACAGGTTCATGCGATCCTCGTCCTAGAGTAAGGCCTGGCACCACTCTAGCAGCCCAAGGTGGGAATATAGCCAAATGAGAACGTACCTCGGCCCGCCGCCCCTGGCAGCCTACCGAGCGGCCATCAAGCAGGGTGACTTCCATCCGGACGAAGCCCAGCACCAGGCCGCCCAGGCATTGCAGGCGTGCCATGACGCACTGCATGGCCCATCGCCCGATGCGACAACGGGCGTCTACCTGTGGGGGCCGGTCGGGCGTGGCAAGACCTGGCTGATGGACAGCTTCCAGCGCAGTCTGGATGTGCCTTCGCGGCGCCAGCACTTTCACCATTTCATGCACTGGGTGCATCGCCGCCTGTTCCAGCTCACCGGCACCGCCGACCCGTTGCTGGCACTGGCTCGGGAGCTGGCCGAGGACACCCGGGTGCTTTGCTTCGACGAACTGTTCGTCAGCGACATCGGCGACGCCATGCTGCTCGGACGACTGCTGCAAGCCATGTTCGAACAGGGTGTGGTGCTGGTCGCCACTTCCAACCAGCCGCCACGGCAGCTCTACGCTGAGGGCTACAACAGGGAGCGCTTCCTGCCGGCGGTGGACGCACTGGAGCGCTTCACTCGAGTGGTCGCCGTGGATGGTGGCCAGGACCATCGCCTGCATCCCGGCCGTGCGCACCAGCGCTTCTGGACACGGCAAGCAGGCCAGCCCAGCGTCCTTGGCGAAGTCTTCACCCAACTGAACGGCCATCGCCCCGCCAGCGACGAGGCATTGCCGCTGGGTCACCGCCAGCTATCGGTGGTGCGGCGTGGGGAGAAAGCGCTCTGGTGCCGCTATGCAGAGCTGTGCGAACAGCCCTTTTCCGCCGTGGACTACATCGCCCTGTGCGACCGCTTCCAGGCCATCCTGCTGGGGGACATCCCCGCCCTGGGCAGCCCGCAACGCGAAGGGCGCATCGCCCGTGGCACCGAGGATGGCGTCGAGCGCGTGGCCGCTGGCGACCGGCAACTGCCGGCGCTGTCAGTCAACGACAACGGCGTACGGCGCTTCATCGCCCTGGTCGACGAATGCTACGACCGGCAGATCCCGCTCTACCTGGAGGCGGAGGTACCGCTCGAGCAGCTCTATCGCGAGGGTTACCTGGCCTTCCCGTTCCGGCGTACCCTGAGCCGCCTGCAGGAAATGCAGTTGCAACGCTTCGGCCATTGCCCCCGTTATCGAGATTGAGGAACACATGAACAGCAAGATTGCCTTTATCACCGGCGCCACCTCCGGCTTTGGCCGTGCCAGCGCCCGCCGCTTCGCCCAGGCGGGTTGGGCGCTGGTACTCAGCGGGCGCCGTGAAAAGCGCCTGCAAGCGCTCGCGCAAGAACTGCGGGCGCTGGTGCCGGTGCACACCGCCATCCTCGACGTGCGCGATGCCGAGGCGGTCAAGGCGGTGGTAGAAGCCTTGCCGCAAGGTTTCCGCGCCATCACCTGCCTGGTCAACAACGCCGGCCTGGCGCTGGCCCCGGAGCCGGCCCAGGAGGTCGACCTGAACGACTGGCACACCATGATCGACACCAATATCAAGGGCCTGGTGAACGTCACCCATGCCCTGCTGCCGACGCTGATCGAAAGTGGCGAGGGCGCCAGCATCGTCAATATCGGCTCCATCGCCGGGCAGTGGCCCTACCGTGGCAGCCACGTGTACGGCGCCAGCAAGGCCTTCGTCAAACAGTTCAGCTACAACCTGCGCTGCGACCTGGCCGGTACCGGAGTGCGCGTCACCGATATCGCCCCCGGCATGGCGGAAACCGAATTCACCCTGGTGCGCACCAAGGGCGACCAGGGCGCCTCGGACGCGCTCTACCAGGGCACCGTCCCTTTGAGCGCCGAGGACATCGCCGAGCAGATCTTCTACGTCGCCACGCTACCGGCGCATATCAACATCAACCGTCTGGAAGTCATGCCGACCCGGCAGAGCTGGGCCGGCTTCGCCATCGAACGCGACCAGTGACACTCGTGTCATGCCGGACGCCTGCAGGGTGCGCCGTGCGCGCCAGGGATCACGGCGTCGATCGTTCAGGTGCGCGCGGCGCACCCTATGGCCGCCTGATCAGCGTTCTTTCAAAGAGGCGTCTTCAGGCCTGCAGCACCTTGTCCAGGGCCTTCTCGATCTGGCCCTGGATGCTGCTGCCCATGGCGGACAGCAGGATGCCCAGTTCGAGCTGCACCCGGACATTGTCCTCGCCGACTTCGATACGGCCATCGGCACCGCTGCGCCTGACTTCCAGCACATCGCCCTGCCACTGGTAGTTCACGCCGTACTCGAGGCGCAGGCGCTCGGCCAGTTGCTGGGCCTTTTCCCGCGCAGCGTCGAGCCCCAGGGCATGACTGCGTTCGACGACGATCCTGGCCATTGCGACTCTCCCGGCAAGAAAAAAGGGGCGCACTATAGCAGGCGACCAGGGGATGGTTTGCCGGCGCGGCCAGGGATACTCCATCGCTGGCGGCCAATACCGCTGTGCGCAGAAGCACCGCAGAGAGTGGCCGCGGGGCGATCGCAGCAAACCCCGGTCCATGGCCGTGGGAGCCGGGTAATCGTGCGCGCGCCGTTGCGGCTGGATTGGCAATAGTGTGTCTGGGGGCTGGCTATAGAACGCACAGTGCGATCCCGAGATCACCGTCCCTGTGCCACTTTCGGCGGTGCCTGTGGGAAACATCTGGTGAAACCGAAAAGCCCTCCAGGTGATCCAGTACGGCACCGGCGGTTCTTTCCATTGTCGCCTCGGTATTCGCTGCGAGCCCGGCCCCCCGCTACGAAACCTTCGCCGACAGGGATGTCGGCGAAGAGCGCCCCCTCATTCATATGAGCGATGGGTTCATGCGTGTTTCGTAGCGGGACTGGCGGGGTTCGCGACACCACGGGACCAGGCCTCCGCCAGCGGCGTACGATGAAACGCAGACTTGATTGCCAATCCAGTCGCACTGTCTCCTGACGCAGGGCATATGCCTGCCCGGGCGCGGAAGTGAGCGCTTATGCGATCGCCCTGAGAGTGACAGTGCGCCCCCGGCCAGGCAGACAGGCTTTGCTATAGTCGGGCGCCTTGCCGATGAGGTACGCCATGCTGATCGACGACGAGCTGACCCTGAAGAAACTGGAAATATTCCTGGCCTTCATGCGCACCGGCAACCTGGCCCGCGCCGCCGACGAACTGGAAACCAGCAACGTCAGCGTACACCGCGCCATCCACTCGCTGGAAAGCGCCCTGCGCTGCCCGCTGTTCAAACATGAAGGACGCAACCTGATCCCGCTGGAAAGCGCCTACGTCCTGGAAGAAAGGGCACAGAAGCTGGTGCGCGACGTGCTCGAAAGCGTACGCCTGACCCGCGAGGCCGCGGGCTTCTCCGCCGAGCGCTTCAAGCTCGGCGCACTCTACTCGCTGACAGTGCGCACCGTGCCGCAACTGATCATGGGCCTCAAGCTGCGCCGCAGCGAGCTGAACATCGAGCTCACCCTAGGCTCCAACGTCGACCTGTTCTATCGTCTGAAAAACATGGAACTGGATGCCATCCTGATTGCCCTGGACGACAACATCAACGACAGCGACTGTGAGCACCTGCTGCTGTTTTCCGATGATATGTTCCTCGCCGTCCCGGCCGACTCGCCCTTCAGTGGCGAACAGGAAGTTGACCTGGCCGACCTGCGCGACTCGACCTTCATCACCCTCGGCCAGGGCTTCGCCACCCACCGCGACAGCCAGCGGGTATTCCAGCAGGCCGGTTTCGAACCGAAGGTGGCCATGCAGGTGAACGATATCTTCACCCTGCTGAGCATGGTCAGTTCGGGGGTCGGCTATGCTCTGTTGCCAGGGCGCATCGCGGCAGTCTACGAGAACCGCATAAGGCTGATCCCCATGCAGGCCCGCTACCGCCTGCAGCAACGGATCGGTGTGGTGTTCCTCAAGGCCAAGGAGCGCGACCCCAACCTGCTGGCGCTGGTGGCCGAGTGCCGGATGTACCAGTCCGCCCACCGCGGCGCCAGAGCATGAGCAGGCTTACCGAACGGCGAATCAAGGCGTGCTGGCCATGACGAACATTAACTTCAAGCTAATGGTTACTGGAGCGACTTAATTGATCTGAAAATGCCCAGCGGCTAGCTTGACACTCAGCCCGGTCGCTCTTGCCCGCGCAATAACAAAAAATACCCGGTGACCCGTTAATAAAAACAACTATGAACCGCCAGGCGTGGTTCTGATGTGTTCCCCAGGAGAATGCCCATGCGCCCCCTGCTTCGTTATTCCGCGGCAGCCATGCTGCTTGCCGCCAGTACCACCGCCCTCGCCCAGACCACCCTGCGTGTCTCGCACCAGTTTCCGGGAAACTCCGGCGACCCACGGGATGAAATGGTGCAGATCATCGCCCGCGAAGTGGAAGAAGCCAACGTCGGCCTGAAACTGCAGATATTCCCCGCCTCTTCGCTGTACAAGGCCAACGAGCAATGGGGCGCGATGACCCGCGGCCAGCTCGACATGACCGCCCTGCCGCTGGACTACGCCTCGGGCCGCGTACCGCAGTTCTCGGCCACCCTGATGCCGGGACTGGTGCGCAACTACGAACACGCCCAGCGCCTGAACGAATCCGACTTCATCAAGGAAATCCACGCCATCGCGGAGAGGAATGGCGCGATCATCCTGGCCGACGCCTGGCTGGCCGGTGGCTTCGCCTCCAAGAGCCGCTGCATCACCGACCCGGGCACCATCAAGGGCCAGGTGATCCGCGCTGCCGGCCCGGCCTTCGAGCAGATGCTGGCCAGTGCCGGCGCCTCTATTTCCTCGATGCCCTCTTCGGAGATCTACACCGGGATGCAGACCGGCGTGCTGGACGCCGCCAATACCTCCAACGACAGCTTCGTCTCCTACCGCCTGTACGAGCAGGTCAAGTGCATGACCGCCCCCGGCGACCATGCACTGTGGTTCATGTACGAGCCGGTGCTGATCTCCAAGAAGTCCTTCGATCGTCTCGACGAGGCGCAGAAGGAAGCCCTGCTGCGCGGTGCGCGCAAGGCCGAGACCTACTTCGCCGAGGAAGGCCCGAAAGGCGAGAAGCGCATGACCGAGACCTTCACCAAGGCCGGTGTGGAAGTGGTTACGCTGAGCAAGGAACAGCATGACGCCTGGATGGAAATCGCCCGCGACTCCGCATACAAGGTGTTCTCCGAACGCGTCAAGGGTGGCAAGGAACTGCTGGACAAGGCCCTCGCGGTTCAATGATCCCCTGGGCAGGCCCGTATCCGTGGCCTGCCCGCGCCCTACGGCGCCCGCAAAGGGCGACAGAGTTCCAAAGGAGTTCCTATGTCCAGACGCTTCATTCTCGCCATCGAGACGCTCTCTCGCATGGGTGGCGTCAGCGCGGCCATCCTGCTGCTCACCGCCATGGTGGTCATGTGCCAGATGATCTTCATGCGCTATGTATTCAAGGCCCCGACCATCTGGCAGACCGAAGTGGTGGTGTTCGCGGCCACCGCGGCGATCTTCATCGGTGCCCCCTATGTGCTGATGAAAAGAGGCCACGTCGGAGTCGACGTGCTGGAGCTGATGCTCGCCAGCAATAGCCGTCGCTGGCTGAAACTGGCCGGTTCCCTGCTCGGCCTGCTGTTCTGCGTGCTGATGAGTATCGGCAGTGTCATCTACGTCCATGAAGCCTGGGAAGGCGGCTGGACCACACCGACCATCGCCGCGATCCCGCTGTGGATTCCGGCCATGCCGATGGCCGTGGGCTTCTGCCTGCTGTGCCTGCAGTACCTGGTGGAAATCATCAAATTGATTCTTCCAAAAGGAGAAGCACTATGAGCCCGACCATGGCAGGCGTGCTGCTGATCTGCGCGCTGTTCCTGTTCCTTGGCACCGGCATGCCGATTGCCTTCGCCCTCGGCCTGGCGGCCATGGGTGGCCTGTTCCTGGCGATGGGCTTCGATGTCATCGGTATCGTCGCCGAAACCATGTTCGCCGGTATCGGCAACCTGGCCTTCGTCTCCATCCCGATGTTCGTGCTGATGGGCGCCTTCGTCGCCGGCACACCAGCCGGCGCCGACCTCTATCGCGCCCTGGATCGCTGGATGTACAAGGTCCCCGGGGGCCTGGTGCTGTCCAACATCGGCGCCTGTGCGGTGTTCTCCGGCATGACCGGTTCCAGCCCGGCGACCTGTGCCGCCATCGGCAAGATGGGCATCCCGGAAATGATCAACCGTGGCTATCCGGCCTCGGTGGCCACCGGCTCCATCGCCGCCGGAGGCACCCTCGGCATCCTGCTGCCGCCATCGGTGACCATGATCGTCTACGGTATCGCCACCGAGACTTCCATCGGCCGCCTGTTCCTGGCCGGAGTCATCCCGGGCCTGATGCTGACCGCCATGTTCATGTGCTGGGCAGTGATCGACGCCAGGCGCAAGGGCTATCGCTTCAACGCCTCCGGCGTGGTCTACACCCTGCGCGACAAGCTCGCGGTGCTGCCCAAGGTGCTGCCGCTGATGCTGATCATCGTCGCCATCCTCTATGTGCTCTACGGTGGCGTCGCCACGCCGTCGGAAGCGGCTGGCGCGGGCGCCATGCTGACGCTGGTGGTGGTGGTACTGATCTACCGCCTGTTCAAGGTGCGCAGCCTGAGCGGCATCTTCGGTGCGGGCATGCGTGAAAGCGTCATGATCATGATGATCATGGCTTCGGCGGAACTCTTCGCCTTCGCCCTGTCCTCGCTGTACATCACCCAGTCGGTAGCCGAAGTGATCGCCAGCCTGGAAGTGAACCGCTGGGTGCTGATGGGCCTGATCAACGTGTTCCTGCTGGTCGCCGGGCTGTTCCTGCCGCCGGTCGCGGTGATCGTGATGACCGCGCCGCTGCTGTTCCCCATCGTCACCCAGGCCGGCTTCGACCCCTACTGGTTCGCAGTGATCCTGACCATCAACATGGAGATCGGCCTGATCACCCCGCCAGTGGGCCTGAACCTGTTCGTCATCAACGGCATCGCACCGGATATCCCGACCCGGGAAATCCTCTGGGGCGCCCTGCCCTATGTGCTGGTGATGGCACTGGCGATCTTCATCATGTGCCTGTTCCCGGATATCGCCACCTTCCTGCCGGAATACGTGATGGGGCCGGCCATCTGACCGATGTGGTTCTGCCTTTCAGGGCGGCCTCCAAGCGGGGGCCGCCCTTTTTTTCATCCGTCCCCGGCGAGGGTAGATCGCGCCATGCGCCCAAAAGAGCCGATAAAAGCGCTGGAGGCTGGACAGCGGGACACAGAAGCCCTGCAGCGCTTTTATCGAAGGCTTTGTCCAGCCTGCGCAAAGCCCATGGAAAGATGAAGGATGGAACCTATTGTGGTATTGAATGGACCATCAATGGAGTATTCGAACACCGACCGGAGGTAATCCATGAGCAACGCCATTCCACGCATGACCAACCTGTTCCTGCAACTCGGCCTGGATGCCGACGAGGTGGCCATTGCGCAATTCATCAAGAGCCACCAGTTGCCCACGGACATCGGCATCACCGAAGCCCCCTACTGGAGCGACGCCCAGCGCCAGTTCCTCAGCGAACAGATCGGCAGCGATGCATCCTGGGCGATCGTCGTCGATCAACTGAACGAGTCCCTGCACGAAGACGCAGTCAAGGCGCAAAGCGGCCTCTAAGACGCTGTTCACGATCTCGCGAGCTAGGGTCTGCAAGGCAAAAACAGGCGAGGAAGTGGAGTTTGCAAGGGGTAAATAGGCATTCCGGGTCTGTTTTTAACGCAGCAGGCCCGACGCGCAACAGATCGTGAACAGCTTCTAAGGACCTGAAGCCCTGCGACCGCCTATGCTCAGAGATACTCCGACCTGATCGGCTCGCCAGGATGTGCATTCAGCTTCTGGCGGATATCGGCGAACATCAGGTCGTACTGGCGGTGCGAACGAACCGGATGCACCGCCGAAGGCGGCAGGCCATGCTTGATGGCAATGCGCGTGGCATTACTGGCGAAGTTGAAGGCCAGGTCACGCGGCAGCTCGAAAGACTCCTGGAAATGCTTGCCTGCGATCTCACCGGACATATCGAAATGCACGAAGGTTTCCCGATGCTCGTCCTGACGGATTTCGTAAGCCAGTGTAAGGTCGTAGGCGACCTCGCCAGGTAACAGTGGCAGGTAATGGAGGGTGAGTTGGCCAGGGGTGAACATGCAGATCTCCTTTCCCCGCTAAAGCTGTCGAAGCGGGGTATCTTATGGTTTGTGCATGATAGCGTTTTGCTCCAGGACAAGAACCGTCGTATTCGTCAGCCCTGCCAACCCAGGGTGGCGGCCGCCAGCACCAGGTAGCGCAATCCCTTGGCCAGGGTGACCAGCAGCAGGAAGCTCCACCAGGGTTCGCGCAGGATACCGGCCACCAGGGTCAGAGGATCGCCGATCACCGGCACCCAGCTCAACAGCAGCGACCAACGCCCATAACGCCGATAGGCCCGACGCGCCCGCTCCAATTGCCGGTCATCGGCGGGGAACCAGCGCCGATGCCGCCAGCGCTCGACGGAGCGCCCCAGCCCCCAGTTGACCAGCGAGCCCAGCACATTGCCCAGGGTCGCCACGGCCAGCAGCGTCCAGGGAGAAAACCGCTCGCCCAACAACAGGGCCACCAGCACCGCTTCCGATTGCAGCGGCAGCAGGGTCGCGGCGAGAAAAGCCGAGAAGAATAGACCAAGCAGACCCGGCATCGCGTCGTTTCATCCATTACGGCCCGAAAGCCGCACATCATAGACAGAGCCGCCCGCGGCAGGCTCCAGTGCGTCGCCACAGGCCGCAGACCCGACCGGAAAACAGCGCCATAACGACAAGGGGAGGCCGAAGCCTCCCCCTGCACTACCACCTGCCGGTCAGAACAGCACGCGGCTGCGAATGGTGCCCTTGACATGCTGCAGCTTGCTCAACGCCAGATCGGAGTAGGCGGCATCGACATCGATGACGACGTAGCCGACCTTCTCGTTGGTCTGCAGGTACTGGCCGGAGATGTTGATGCCATTCTCGGCGAACACCTTGTTGATCTCGCTCAGCACGCCCGGGATGTTCTCGTGGATGTGCAACAGGCGATGCTTGCCAGGGTGGGATGGCAACGCCACTTCCGGGAAGTTGACCGAGGATACCGAAGTGCCGTTGTCGCTGTACTTGACCAGCTTCTCGGCGACTTCCAGGCCGATGTTGGCCTGGGCCTCCATGGTCGAGCCGCCGACATGCGGGGTGAGGATAACGTTGTCCAGGCCACGCAGCGGGCTGACGAACTCCTCGCCATTGGCACGCGGCTCCACCGGGAACACATCGATGGCGGCGCCATTGAGGTGCTTGTCCCTGATCGCCGCGGCCAGGGCGTCGATTTCAACCACGGTGCCGCGGGCGGCGTTGAGCAGGATCGCGCCCTTCTTCATGGCGCGGATTTCTTTTTCGCCGATCATCCATTTGGTGGCGGCGGTTTCCGGCACGTGCAGGGTGACGATGTCGGCCAGGCCGAGCAGCTCGGTCAGGCTGTGGATCTGCGTGGCGTTGCCCAGCGGCAGCTTGGTGACCACGTCATAGAAATAGACCTGCATGCCCAGGGCCTCGGCCAGTACCGACAACTGGGTACCGATGGAGCCGTAGCCGATGATGCCAAGCTTCTTGCCGCGGATCTCGTAGGAGTCCTTGGCGGTCTTCTGCCAGCCGCCACGGTGGCTGACGGCGTTCTTCTCGGGCACGCCGCGCAGCAGCAGGATGGCCTCGGCCAGCACCAGCTCGGCCACGGAGCGGGTGTTGGAATACGGTGCGTTGAACACGGCGATACCGCGCTCGCGCGCCGCATCCAGGTTGACCTGGTTGGTACCGATGCAGAAACAGCCGACGGCGATCAACCTCTTCGCCGCATCGAAGACTTCCTCGGTGAGCTGGGTACGCGAACGAATACCGATGAAATGCACATCGGCGATCCTTTCCTTCAGTTCGGCTTCGGGCAACGAACCGGTGAGGTACTCGATATTGGTGTAACCGGCAGCCTTGAGTGTGTCCACGGCGGACTGGTGGACACCTTCGAGAAGAAGGAATTTGATCTTGCTCTTGTCGAGAGAGGTCTTGCTCATCTGCATGAAAACCTTTGGGCCGAAGGAACGAAGTGTTCAGCGAAGGCTGGCCGGACCGGCTGGATACCAGTGTCGGGAAGTCTGCCGAGGCACGTGTCAAGAGGGCGCATATGCTAGCATACGCGCCCCCGAAACGCCCCATCCCCGAGCTGAGAACGGCTCAGGGTGACAATGAATTTCATGAGAGTTCCGCCGATGACCGACGCCGCCCTGATCGATGAGCTGAAAACCCTGGTCGAGCCTGGCAAGGTGCTGACCGACGCCGCCGACCTGGAAACCTATGGCAAGGACTGGACCAAGCATTTCGCCCCGGCGCCCAGCGCCATCGTGTTCCCCCGCACCGTCGAGCAGGTACAGGCCATCGTACGCTGGGCCAACGCGCACCAGGTGGCACTGGTCCCGTCGGGCGGACGCACCGGCCTGTCGGCGGCGGCGGTGGCGGCCAGCGGCGAAGTGGTGGTGTCGTTCGACTACATGAACCGGATTCTCGATTTCAACCCCTATGACCGCACCGTGGTCTGCCAGCCCGGCGTGGTCACCGAGCAGTTGCAGAACTTCGCCGAGGAACAGGGGCTGTACTACCCGGTCGATTTCGCCTCCGCCGGCTCCAGCCAGATCGGCGGCAACATCGGCACCAATGCCGGTGGGATCAAGGTCATTCGCTACGGCATGACCCGCAACTGGGTCGCCGGCCTGAAGGTGGTCACCGGCAAGGGCGATGTACTGGAACTGAACAGGGACCTGATCAAGAACGCCACCGGCTATGATCTGCGCCAGCTCTTCATCGGTGCCGAAGGCACCCTGGGCTTCGTGGTCGAGGCGACCATGCGCCTCGAACGCCAGCCGAAGAACCTCACCGCAATGGTGCTCGGCACCGCCGACTTCGAATCGATCATGCCGGTGCTGCATGCCTTCCAGAGCAAGCTGGACCTGACCGCCTTCGAATTCTTCTCCGACAAGGCCCTGGCCAAGGTACTGGCACGCGGCGACGTACCGGCGCCGTTCGAAAGCGAATGCCCTTTCTACGCATTGCTGGAATTCGAAGCCACCAGCGAGGAAATCGCCGAGAACGCCCTGGCGCTGTTCGAGCATTGCGTGGAGCAGGGCTGGGTCCTGGACGGGGTGATGAGCCAGAGCGCCCAGCAGTTGCAGAACCTGTGGAAACTGCGCGAGTACATCTCGGAAACCATCTCGCACTGGACACCCTACAAGAACGACATCTCGGTCACCGTATCCCGGGTTCCGGCCTTCCTGCGCGACATAGACGCCATCGTCGAAGAGAACTACCCGGACCTGGAAGTGGTATGGTTCGGCCATATCGGCGACGGCAACCTGCACCTGAACATCCTCAAGCCCGACGATCTGGACAAGGACACCTTCTTCGCCCGTTGCGCCAGGGTCAACAAGTGGGTATTCGAGACCGTGCAGAAGTACAACGGCTCGATTTCCGCCGAGCATGGCGTCGGCATGACCAAACGTGATTACCTGGGCTACAGCCGCTCGGAGGCCGAGATCGCCTATATGAAAGCCATCAAGGCCACCTTCGACCCGAATGGCATCATGAACCCCGGCAAGATATTCGCCCTGTAAAACCAACCCGCCACCGTGGAGATTCGCAGATGAGCTACCAGCACCAGTACGTCGATGGCACACCGATCCACTACCCGCTGGGCAAGGTGGTCTGCGTGGGCCGCAACTACGCCGAGCACGCCAGGGAGTTGAACAACGAAGTCCCGAGCGAACCCCTGCTGTTCATCAAGCCGGGCAGTTGCACCGTGCCCAGCGAGGGTGGCTTCGCCATTCCGCAGGATCGCGGCAGCGTCCACTACGAAGCCGAGATCGCCGTACTGATCGGCAAGCCGCTGTCGCACAAACCCTCTGCGGAAGAGGTGCTGGATGCCATTTCCGGTTTCGCGCCATCCCTCGACCTGACCCTGCGTGATGTCCAGGCCAGCCTGAAGGAAAAAGGCTACCCCTGGGAACTGGCGAAATCCTTCGATGGCGCCTACGTGCTGGCGCCCTTCGTTTCCGGCGACAACATCGACGACCTGGCCGACATCGGCATTCGCCTGAGCATCAATGGAGAAGTACGCCAGGATGGCAACAGCCGCGACATGCTCAACCCGATCCTGCCGCTGATCCAGCACATCGCCGGGCACTTCAGCCTGCAGCCGGGCGATGTCATCTCCACCGGCACCCCCGCCGGCGTAGGCCCGCTGCTGGCTGGTGACAAGATAGTGCTGGAGCTGGTCGGGCACTCTCATGTGGAAACACAGGCACGCTGAATTCCCGCAAGCCGAGGGGGGGGGGGCGCCACGCGGGCCCGCAGGAACGGGCCTGCCCGCGAATGGGGCGCCCCGCCATGAAAGCCTCGCGGCCAAGTCCGCTCCTACGGCAGGCGTCGCGCCCCGCCCCGGCCTTGAACAAAGTCGATAACGAAATTCATTAAGCTTGGGTTCATCTTCCCGTACTATGCTGGCGGCCTATTGTGCGGGAGTGTCTGGAACATGCGTCGTATAGCTGTGCGTGTGGGTTTGTTGGGCATGTGCGCCGTCCTGGCGACAGCCGTGATCTATCTGGGGCAGCAGCATCGCGCCTTCGAACGCCTTTGGCTCGGCACACGGCAGAGCATCGCGCCGCTATCGGATGATTCCATCCGCCTCGCCGACTACCGGGTGGTCATCGAGGGGCATCGCCTGGAAGGCATCGACCAAGTCTCGGCCCTGACCTTCGATCCGGATCGCAACAGCCTGTTCACCGTTACCAACCGCAACCCCGAGCTGATCGAGCTGTCGCTGTACGGTGATGTACTGCGGCGTATCCCCCTGGTTGGCCTCGAGGACCCCGAAGCCGTCGAATACGTCGGCCTGAATCGTTATGTGATCGCCGATGAGCGGCGCCAGAAGCTGGTCAGGGTGCAACTTGACGACGATACCCTGAAGCTGGATGTCAGCCACCTGCCGATGCTCGACCTGAGCCGTCGCGAGGTTGGCAACAAGGGCTTCGAGGGGCTGGCCTACGATATCGCCGGCCAGCGCCTGTTCGTAGGCCAGGAGCGCGACCCGATGCGCATCATCGAAGTCCACGGATATAGCGGTGGACCCTTCAATGACGCGCTGAGCATGGAACTGGACGAAATGCGTGACCGCAGCCTGCTGATGCGCGACCTGTCCAGCCTGCAATTCGATGAACGAACCGGCCACCTGCTGGCCCTGTCGGACGAGTCACGGGTACTGCTGGAGCTGGACCGCCAGGGACGGGCGCTTGGCACACTGTCGCTGCTGATGGGGCAGCACGGCCTGAAGCAGTCCATCCCCCAGGCAGAGGGCGTGACCATGGGCAGTGACGGCGCGATCTACATGGTCAGCGAACCCAACCTGTTCTATGTATTCCGCAAACCCGACAGCGTCTCCGAACCGATAACGGCGCAACCGACCGGAAGCTGAGGCTGCGGCGACAGGCCGCTTCAGGGCCAGGGCGACCGTGCTCACCGCCAGATGATAGCGAAGAGCTTTCCGAGGTGCGCGGCGCACCCCATGCGCCTCGGGCTCAGGATGCCTCGTCCAGCAGGTCATGCAGCTCGACGAACTGCTGGGTAAGCTTGTGCTTGGGATCGAACTGGATCAGTGGAACGCTGGCCTGGTGCGACTCACGCATCCGCACCGAACTCATCAGGTGCACCGGCAGCACCGGCAGGCCTTCGGCGATCAGTTCATCGATCATCTGCTGCGGCAGCGCCGCACGCGGCTGGAACTGGTTGACCACGATGCCCTCGACCCGCAGATCCTCGTTGTGGTCCTCCTTGAGTTCCTCGATCTCCGCCAGCAGCCCGTACAGCGCCTGGCGGGAGAAAGCATCGCAATCGAAGGGGATCAGGCAGCGGTCCGCGGCGATCAGCGCGGAAACCGTATAGAAGTTGAGCGCTGGTGGCGTATCTATGTAAATCCGCTCGTACTCTTCGGTCAGGCTGTCGAGCAGTTTGCGCAACTTGTTGATCTTGTGCTTCGCCTCGAGCTTGGGCTGCAGATCGGCCAGTTCCGCCGAGGCGCTGATCAGGTGCAGGTTGTCGATCGCAGTCTCGTGGATGGTAGGACGCGCCTTCTTCGCCGCCGGACTGGTGGACAGTATCAGCTTGAAGAAGTCCGCAATGCCGACAGGGATGTCATCCCCCGTCAGGCCGGTCAGGTAGTGGGTGGAATTGGCTTGCGCATCCAGGTCCACCAGCAAAGTGCGGTATCCCTGGGAAGCACTGACTGCCGCCAGATTGCAGGCGATACTGGACTTGCCAACCCCCCCCTTCTGATTGAACACAACCCTGCGCATTTCGACCCCTCCCGTAATATCCCTTCGCTCCATCCTACACCAATGGAATGACAAAACGATGACATCGACAAGACGGTTCGGTTCGGTCCATCAAACCGCGACGGGCGCCTTGATATGCGGATAAGCCTGGTAGTCAAGCAGTTCGAAGTCCTCGAAACGAAACTCCAGCAGTTCGCCGACCTCCGGATTCAACCACATACGCGGCAGTGGTAGCGGCTCTCGCGACAACTGCAGGTCAGCCTGCTGCAAATGATTGGCATACAGATGACAGTCACCACCGGTCCAGATGAACTCACCCGGCCGCAGCCCGCAGACCTGGGCCACCATCATCGTCAGCAACGCATAGCTGGCGATATTGAAGGGCACCCCGAGGAAGATATCCGCCGAACGCTGGTAGAGCTGGCAACTGATACGCCCGTCGGCCACATAGAACTGGAACAGCGCATGGCAGGGCGGTAGCGCCATCTGCTCGACCAGCGCCGGGTTCCAGGCCGATACGATCAGACGACGCGAATCCGGATTGCGCCGGATCATCTCGATCAGCCTGCCGATCTGGTCGATGGACTCGCCATTCGGCGCCGGCCAGCTACGCCACTGGTAGCCGTAGACCGGGCCGAGATCGCCGTTCTCGTCGGCCCACTCGTCCCAGATGCTGACGCCGTTGTCCTTCAGGTAGCCGATATTGGTGTCGCCTTGCAGGAACCACAGCAGTTCGTGAATGATCGAGCGCAGGTGGCACTTCTTGGTGGTCACCAGGGGAAAGCCGTCCGCCAGGTCGAAGCGCATCTGGTAGCCGAACACGCTGTAGGTGCCAGTCCCGGTGCGATCGCTCTTGAAGGTACCGTGCTCGCGCACATGACGCATCAGCTCGAGATACTGCTTCACCGTGCACCTCCCGGCACCGCATCACGGCGGTAGGCATAGACCATCAATGCCAGCCCGCCCAGGATCATCGGCAGGCACAGCACTTGCCCCATGGTCAGCCAGCCCCAGGCCAGATAGCCAAGCTGGGCATCCGGCACCCGCACGAATTCGACGATGAAACGAAAAACCCCGTAGCACACGCCGAACAGGCCGGAAACCGCCATGGTCGGACGGGGCTTGCGCGAGTAGAACCAGAGG
This sequence comes from Stutzerimonas kirkiae, assembly GCF_004327335.1. Classification (GTDB taxonomy): domain Bacteria; phylum Pseudomonadota; class Gammaproteobacteria; order Pseudomonadales; family Pseudomonadaceae; genus Stutzerimonas; species Stutzerimonas kirkiae. The sequence continues at coordinate 205,868 of NZ_QJUO01000001.1, forward strand.
ATGGCGAACAGGGCGACACCCTCCAGCGCGAACTGATAGAGCTGCGAGGGATGGCGCGCCAGTTGCTGCGGATCGGTCGGGAACACCATGGCCCAGGGCACATCGCTGGCCTTGCCCCAGAGCTCGGCGTTGATGAAGTTGCCGATGCGCCCGGCGCCCAGCCCGATAGGCACCAGCGGCGCGATGAAGTCCATCAACTGGAAGAAGCCTTTGCCATTGCGCCGGGCAAAAACCCATGTGCACAACAACACCCCCAGCAAACCGCCATGGAAGGACATACCGCCCTTCCAGACCTGCAGGATCAGGCTGGGATCGTTCAGGTAGGCGCTCAGGTCGTAGAACAGCACATAACCGAGACGCCCGCCGACGATCACCCCCATGGCGACCCAGAACACCAGGTCGGACAGTTTCTCCCGGCTCCAGCCCGGATCGAAGGCTTGCAGACGCCGGGCCGCCAGGAACCAGGCACCGCCGATACCGACCAGATACATCAGGCCATACCAGTGGATCTGTAGCGGCCCCAGGGATACCGCCACAGGATCGATCTGCGGGTAAGGCAGCATTGGACTCTCCTCAAACGAATACCGACCGGCCCACATGACAGCGGGACGAAACGCGCATGGTAACGAAAAGTGCGGCATCCGAGCGGAGAAAAACTGCGACAGGGCCAGGGCAATCGCACGACGATACTGCCCTTGGAGCCCGCCCTCCCTCTCGTCCGGGGAGATCGCGAGCAGGCGCTCAGACCGCGGCGGAAGGATTGATCAGTCGATCCAGACCAAGCGAACGCAAGGTTTCTTGCAGCGTACTGCGGATCGCCTGCGGGCTTTCCAGTTGCATTACCTTGTCCAGCAATTCGCGGGCTACCTGCGAGCTGATCTGGCGCACCATCCATTTCACCCTGGGCAGGTTGGTGGCGTTCATCGACAGGCTGTCGAAGCCCATCGCCAGCAATAGCAGCGCCGCCGCCGGATCGCCCGCCATTTCGCCACAGATGCTGACCGGCCGGCCTTCGGCATGCGCATCCGTGACCACCCGCAACAACGCCTCCAGCACCGCCGGGTGCAGGTAATCGTACAGGTCGGCGACCCTGGGATTGTTGCGATCCACCGCCAGCAGATACTGGGTCAAGTCGTTGGAGCCGACCGAGATGAAGTCCACCATCCGCGCCAGCTCACGGGTCTGGTAGACCGCCGCCGGCACCTCGATCATCACCCCGACGGGCGGCATGCGCACATCGGTGCCCTCGTCGCGCACCTCGTTCCAGGCGCGCTGAATCAGGTGCAGCGCTTCCTCCAGCTCGCGCGTGCCGGAGATCATCGGCAGCAGGATGCGCAGGTTGTTGAGGCCTTCGCTGGACTTGAGCATGGCCCGTGTCTGCAACAGGAAGATTTCCGGATGGTCCAGCGTCACACGGATACCACGCCAGCCGAGGAAGGGGTTTTCCTCCTGGATGGGGAAGTACGGCAGGGACTTGTCGCCACCGATATCCAGGCTGCGCATGGTCACCGGCAGCGGGTGGAAAGCCTGCAACTGCTCGCGGTAGATCGCCAGTTGCTCCTTCTCGCTGGGGAAGCGCTCCTTGATCATGAAGGGCACTTCCGTGCGATACAGGCCCACTCCTTCGGCGCCCCGCTCCTGCGCCCGCACCACATCGGCCAGCAGACCGGTATTGACCCAGAGGGGAATGCGCAGGCCATCGGTGGTTTCGCAGGGCAGTTCGCGCAGCACATCGAGGCCGCGGGACAACTCGCGGTCCTGCTCGATGACCACCGCATATTTCTCGCACAGCACCTTGCCGGGATTGGTGATGATCTCGCCACGGCTGCCATCGATGATCAGCCCGATACCATCGAGCTTGGAGTACGGCAGGTCGACCGCCCCCATCACCGTGGGAATACCCATGGCCCGGGCCAGGATGGCGACGTGCGAATTGCTCGAACCCAGCACCGAAACCATTCCCACCAGCTTGCCATCGGGCACTTCGCCGAGCATGGCCGGCGTCAGTTCCTCGCTGACCAGGATGGTGTTGTCGGGATAGGTCAGCGCCTGCTGGTGGGCCTGCTGCAGATAGCCCAGCAGGCGCCGGCCGATATCGCGCACATCGGAGGCCCGCTCGCGCAGGTAGGCATCGTCCATCAGTTCGAAACGCCTGACGTGCCCGCTCACCACCCGCCGCAAGGCGCCCTGCGCCCACTGGCCGGTGCGAATGACCTTGACCACTTCACCGGCCAGCGCGGATTCGTCGAGCATCATCAGGTAGACATCGAACAGCGCCCGCTCTTCCTTGCGCATCTGCCCGGCCAGGCGCTTGGACAGCGCCCGCATATCGGCCCGCACGGCCTCCAGCGCCGCCTCGAACAGTGCCAGTTCCGCCTCGATGTTCTCCACCGACTTGTCCGGCACCACGTCCAGGTCGGCCGGCGGCAGCACCACCAGCGCGGTGCCGATGGCAGCCCCCGGCGCACCGGCGATACCCAGGAAACGCGTCTCCTGTATCCCCTTGCCCTCGCGACCGAGGCCGCGGATCGAGCCGGTCGCCTCGGCGTGGGCGATCACGCCGGCCAGCTGCGCGCTCATGGTGACGAGGAAGGCCTCCTCCCCCTCGTCGAACTGGCGGCGCTCCTTCTGCTGGATGACCAGCACCCCCATGACCCGGCGATGGTGGATGATCGGCGCACCAAGAAAGGAGGCATAACGCTCCTCGCCAGTCTCGGCGAAGTAGCGATAGCGCGGGTGTTCGGAGGCGTGCTCCAGGTTTAGCGGCTCCTCGCGGGTGCTGACCAGCCCCACCAGGCCCTCGTCGGGCGCCATGCTGACCTTGCCGATGGCACGCTTGTTCAGGCCCTCGGTGGCCATCAGCACGAAGCGCCCCGATTCCGGGTCGAGTAGATAGACCGAGCAGACCTGGCTGCCCATGGCCTCCTTGACCCTCAGCACAATGATGCCCAATGCCGCCTTCAGATCAGGGGCAGCGTTCACTTCCTGGACAATCTTGCGTAGCGTGCCGAGCATGCTCAGGGGCTTTCTCCCGTCCGACCCGCACCTCAGAGGCGCGGGGCCAATTCTTTTAAAGCGCGGCGATAAACCTCGCGCTTGAAGGTAACGACTTGTCCCAGCGGGTACCAGTAGCTCACCCAGCGCCAGTCATCGAACTCAGGCTTGCCGGTCAGGTCCATGCGGACCCGCTGATCATCGCAGAGCAGGCGTAGCAGAAACCACTTCTGTTTCTGCCCGATGCACAGCGGCTGGCTATGGGTACGTACCAGCCTTTGCGGCAGACGGTAACGCAGCCAGCCGCGCGTGCAGGCGAGGATCTTCACATCCTGCCGCTCCAGGCCGACTTCTTCGTTGAGCTCGCGGAACAATGCTTCTTCCGGGGTTTCACGGGGGTTGATACCCCCCTGGGGAAACTGCCAGGCATCCTGGTTTATCCGCCGCGCCCACAGCAACTGCCCGGCATCATTGGCCAGGATGATGCCGACATTCGGGCGGAAACCATCGGAATCGATCACGGCAGAAAACCTCAAGAACGCATGTCGCAGCATTGTTCCATAAAAAGGCCGCCAGCCGGAAGCGTGCTGAACGGGCAAGGCAGGGCTATCGCGCCATGCACGGCAAACAGCCTGCCAGCCACGGCACATTCGGCTATGCTGGCCCCTTCCGACATGCCAATCCGAGGAGCCCGCCGTGCGCCTGGCACTATTCGATCTCGACAATACCCTTCTGGCCGGCGACAGCGACCACGCCTGGGGTGACTACCTGTGCCGACGCGGTATCGTCGATGCACGGGAATACCGGGCACGCAACGATGCCTTCTACCAGGACTACCTGGCCGGGCGGCTGGACGTGCTGGCCTATCAGGACTTCTGCCAGGAAATCCTCAGTCGCCACGAGCTGGCGCAGCTCGAACAATGGCACGACGACTTCATGCGCGATTGCATCGAACCGATCATCCTGCCCAGGGGCGAAGAACTGCTGCGGCAGCACCGGGAGGCCGGCGACCGGGTCGTCATCATTACCGCCACCAATCGCTTCATCACCGCCCCCATCGCCGCGCGCCTGGGCGTCGACACACTGCTGGCCACCGAATGCGAAATGCGGGACGGGCGCTATACCGGCCGCGTGACGGATGTGCCCTGTTTCCAGGCGGGCAAGGTCACGCGCCTGGAGCGCTGGCTGGCAGAGAACGAGCACGGCCTGGAGGGCAGCCACTTCTACAGCGACTCATGGAACGACCTGCCGCTGCTTGGTCGCGTCCACCACCCAGTAGCCGTCGACCCCGACCCGAAGCTGGAAGCCGAGGCCAGGAGCAGGGGGTGGAAGGTGATAAGTCTGCGCTGACGCGCAAGCTGCAAGCTGCAAGCTGCAAGCTGCAAGCTGCAAGCTGCAAGCTGCAAGCCAGTGTGAAAGGCGCTCCAAAAATCCTGTCAAGCGCTTTCTTGCAGCTTGCCGCCGAGTTTTCCTTCAAAGCGGCTTGGCGCCCATCAGCCCCATGATCGCCAGCAACAGCAGCAGAATCAGCACCCCATACACGGCAGCCGTGCGTGGCAGTTGCGCCGGCACGGCGCCATTGCCCAGGGCTTCCCAGGCGCTCAAGCGCCCCGCCAGCAACAGCACCAGCGGAATCAGCAGGACGAACAGCAGGTTGCTCAGCAGCAGCCACAGTTGCCCCAGCGGCCAGTTCGCCAGGTGCGCCATCCACCAGCCGCTGAACGGTAATGCCAGCGCCACCAGCGTCATTGCCGGCAGCGAGGCCAGCCGTGTCCGCCGCAAGCGGCGCTGCAGCAGCTCCGGTTCGCCACGCCGCGCAGCCTTCCAGAACATCAGGATATGGGCGAACACGCCCAGCACCAGCAGGACGCCAGCGGCGCCGTGAAAGATCCTGATTGCCAGGTAATATTCCATATTCGCTCCGGGTGATCGAGGTTAGCCAAGAAACAGCTTATAGGCTGGGTTGTCGGTTTCATCCCAATAGCGGTAACCAATCTTTTCCAGTGCCGCCGCCAGCAGCGGCAGTTCATCCTCCGGCACCTGCAGGCCGGCCACCACGCGGCCATCCGCAGCGCCATGGTTGCGGTAGTGGAACATGGAGATGTTCCAGCGCCCGCCAAGCTTGTTGAGAAAGTTGAACAGGGCTCCCGGGCGCTCGGGAAACTCGAAGCGCAACACCCGCTCATCATTCACCTGCGAGGCATGCCCGCCGACCATATGGCGGATGTGCAACTTGGCCAGTTCGTTATCGGTCAGGTCGAGCACCGGGAAGCCCTGCTGCCGCAGGCTGTCCAGCAGGGCCTCGCGCGGATCGTTCTCCGGGTGCGTCTGCACGCCGACGAAGATGCTGGCCTCCTTGCCGCTGTGGTAGCGATAGTTGAACTCGGTGATCTGCCGCTTGCCGATGGCTTCGCAGAATGCCTTGAAGCTACCGGGCTGCTCGGCGATGGTCACGGCGATGATCGCCTCGCGCCGCTCGCCCAGCTCGGAACGCTCGGCCACATGACGCAGGCGGTCGAAATTGATATTGGCGCCCGAGTCGATCCCCACCAGCACCTGGCCCTGCACGCCATCGCGCTCCACGTATTTCTTGATACCGGCAACGGCCAGGGCGCCGGCAGGCTCGGTGATCGAGCGGGTATCGTCGTAGATGTCCTTGATCGCCGCGCAGATTTCATCGGTGCTGACCGTGATCACCTCATCGACGTAACGGCGGCAGACCTCGAAGGTATGCTCGCCGATCTGCGCCACGGCCACGCCGTCGGCGAACAGCCCGACCTGCTCCAGCACCGTGCGTTCGCCGTTGGCCAGCGCTACCTGCAGGCAGTTGGAGTCATCCGGTTCGACACCGATCACCCGCGTTTCCGGGTGCAGGTACTTGACGTAGGCGGCGATGCCCGCCACCAGCCCGCCACCGCCAACCGGTACGAATATCGCGTCGATCGGCCCCTGGTGCTGGCGCAGGATTTCCATCGCCACCGTGCCCTGCCCGGCGATCACATCGGGATCGTCATAGGGGTGGATATAGACGTAGCCCTTTTCCTCGACCAGCTTCAGCGAATGCGCCAGCGCCTCGGGAAAGGCATCGCCATGCAGCACCGCCTTGCCGCCACGCGCCCGCACGCCCTGGACCTTCAGTTCCGGCGTGGTGCGCGGCATGACGATGATCGCCTTGACGCCCAACTGTTTCGCGGCCAGAGCGACGCCCTGGGCATGGTTGCCGGCCGATGCCGTGACCACCCCCCGCGCACGCTCCTCGGCGCTCAGTTGCGCCAGTTTGTTGTAGGCGCCTCGAATCTTGAAGGAGAACACCGGCTGCAGGTCTTCGCGCTTGAGCAGGATCTGGTTGCCCAGGCGTTCGGAAAGCTGGCGGGCTGGCTGCAAGGGGGTTTCCTCGGCCACGTCGTAGACGCGCGAGGTGAGGATTTTCTTGACGTAGTTCTCGAGCATTGGCTGGGTCTTGGGGCATCACGGGAAGCCATCGAGTCTACTCCGCGGCAAACATCAGGACCAGCGATGCGCCCCCTCGGGGCGCGATAAAAGCGCTGGAGGCTGGACGAAAAACCGTTCGTGTTCTCAAACCAGGGCTTCTACGTCCAACTGTCCAGCCTCCAGCGCTTTTGTCGGCTCTTTGAGCACATAGCGCGACCGCCCTGATGAAACCCCGGGACGGGGGTATAATCGACCGGGACATTCCCCAACCCACCGGACCCCCCAATGACCCAGGACCAGCTCAAGCAGGCCGTCGCCCAGGCCGCCGTCGACCATATCCGCCCGCAACTGCATGACAAGAGCATCATCGGCGTGGGCACCGGCTCGACCGCCAATTTCTTCATCGAACTGCTGGCCCGGCACAAGGGCTTCTTCGATGGCGCGGTGGCCAGCTCCGAAGCGACCGCGGAGCGTCTGAAAAAGCACGGCATCCCGGTCTACGACCTGAACTCGGTGAGCGAGCTGGAGTTCTATGTCGATGGCGCCGACGAAGCCAATGCCCACCTGGAACTGATCAAGGGCGGCGGCGCAGCGCTGACCCGCGAGAAGATCGTCGCCGCAGTGGCCAGGACCTTCATCTGCATCGCCGATGGCAGCAAGCTGGTCGAGCGCCTCGGCGCCTTCCCGCTGCCGGTGGAAGTCATCCCCATGGCGCGCAGCCATGTCGCCCGACAGTTGGTACGACTAGGCGGCGACCCGGTCTATCGCGAAGGCGTGGTGACCGACAACGGCAACGTCATCCTCGACGTGCACAACCTGTCGATCGGCTTCGCACCGGAACTGGAAGCGCAGATCAACGCGATCGTCGGCGTGGTCTGCAACGGCCTGTTCGCCGCCCGCCCCGCCGACCTGCTGCTGCTCGGCACCGCCGACGGGGTCAGGACGCTGAAACAGCAGGCCTGAGCAAAGCGAGGCCATCGCGCTACATGGTTCGACGAGCCGCAGAGACCGCTCTGCAGAGGCTGGACGCTGGACGAGGAGTACAGGCTAGCTCGCGCTTTTCGTCCAGCGCATTTATCGAAGCACCTTTCCCGCCGATAACGACCCGGCATGTACCCCCTCCGGTTGCCGACGCCGCGCCAGAAGTGATATTAATTATCATTTAACCACCTGACCAGAACCCCATGCCCCAGCCCGATCCTTCTCAGCAGCGAGCCCTCCAGCAGCTCTACGAGCAGCACAACGACTGGCTGCGAAGCTGGATACGCAAGCGCATGGACTGCTCGGAGCAGGCGGCGGACCTGACCCACGACACCTTTCTGCAAGTGCTGCTCAGGCGCAAGGCCATCGAGTTGCGCGAACCGCACGCCTACTTGTCGAGCATCGCCCGCAGCCTGCTGATCGACCGCTTCCGCCGCCGGGCGCTGGAGCGGGCCTACCTGGAAGCGCTGGCCAGCCATCCCGAAACGCTCCAGCCTTCGCCGGAGAACCATAGCCTGGTCATCGAGGCCCTGCTGGAAATCGATGGCATGCTCGATGAACTGGGCCCGCGCGGGCGCGAAATCTTCCTGATGGCCCAGCTCGACGGCATGAGCTTCGTCAGCATCGGCCAGCGCCTGGGCATTTCCACCAATACCGTGCGCAAGCATTTCGTACGCGCCATGGCCCGCTGCCTGCTGCTGATCGAAGACTGACATGGCCGCCAACCTGAAGATCCTGGAAAGCGCCGCGCAGTGGTATGTCGAGCTGTACCTGCAATCGCCCGACCCGCGGACCCGGCAGGCCCATGAACGATGGCTGCACAGCGACCCACGGCACCGGCAAGCCTGGGAACGGGTGAAAAAGCTGCAGGACAAACTGGGCAACCTGCCTCCCGCGATCGCCCGCCCCGCCCTGGACAGCGCCCGCGAGAAACGCCGCGCCACACTCAAGATCCTGGCCTTGCTGCTGGCCACCGGCGGCGCGGCCAGCCTGGGCGTCTACAGCCCCCCGGTACAACGGCGCCTGGCCGACCTGCACACCGGCGTGGGCCAGCGCCTGCAACGGCAGTTGGAAGATGGCAGCCGGCTGCAACTGAACAGCGCCAGCGCCCTCGACCTGCGCTACAGCGCCAGCCTGCGCGAGCTGTACCTGCATAGCGGGGAAATCTGCATCGAAACCGCCACGGACCCGGCCGGCCGGCCCTTCCTCGTCCAGACCCCGCAAGGCACCCTGCGCGCCCTCGGCACGCGCTTCCTGGTGCGCAGCGAGGACGGCCTGACCACCCCTGGATGTGTTGCAACACGCGGTCGAGGCGCGCCCGGCAGGTAGCGGATATGCCATCCGTGTCGAAACAGGCCAGCGCCTGCGCTTCGACCGCCAGTACAGCCACCCCGTCGAACCCCTCCCGGCCCACCGCGACGCCTGGACACACGGCCAACTGATCGCCAGCGACTGGCGCCTGGGCGACTTCCTCGACGAACTGTCCCGCCATCGCCCCGGCTACCTGGGCTACGCCCCGGAAGTGGCCGAGCTGCGTATTTCCGGCGCCTTCCAGTTGGCGGACAGCGATACCGTACTCGACAACCTGAGCCATACCCTGCCGATCCGTATCCGCCGCTTCAGCCGCTACTGGACCCGGGTGGAAGCGGCACCCGGGCAATGGACGAAACCATGATCGCCGCTACCGATCTACCCGCAGATTCGCCAGGCCATGCACCGGCCAGCCCGGTCGGACAGAAAATAATCGTCCAGGGCGTTGTCGATTTCGATTCTCGTTCGACTTGGTAGTTAGAGGCGCACACAGCGCCCAGCAAGCCAACTGTCATCCGGAGAACCCATGAACGACCACAGCCCCAGAAAACGGCGCCTGCCCGCCGCCATCCACCTCGCCCTGATCGGCGCCATGAGCGGCACCGTCCTCGCCACCAGCCTGGCCACCAGCCCTGCCTGGGCACAGGATGACAGCGCCCGGTACCGCTTCGATATCCCAGTCGGGCCACTGGAAGCGGCCATCGCCCACTTCGCCAGCATCACCGGCAGCAACATCTCCTTCCAGCCCGGTACTGCCAACCAGCAGCGCAGCCCGGGCCTGCAAGGCAACCACAGCCTGCAACAGGGCCTGCAACAGTTACTGGCCGGTAGCGACCTGCAGGCGGTCGAGCTGGGCAATGGCAGCTTTACCCTGATCATGCGCGACAAGGGGCTGACACTGGAGGCAACCAGCATCACTGGCACCTCACTGAAAAATAGCGCTACCACCGAAGGAACGAACCGCAACCGATCCTCAACCCTTAACGCGATGGCCTCGCTGGGGAATCCATACATAGGATAGGTTGAGCACAAAGCGATACCCATCGGCACCGATCGGAGGGTATCGTCGCTACGCGCCTCGGCCCATCCTACCGTTTCGGAGCGACTTCTCCGCCCTCGAACACCTGCTCCAGTGTCTCGGCAGACAGGACCCGGCCAATCCAGCCCGTCAACTCATCTTCGCAGGCAGTCATCAGACGCTGCTCGATGGCCATGGGCAAGGCACCGAACTTGAGTTGCAGGAGGTTATATAGTGCACTACGCAAGCCTTCCGTCTTGCCCTCTGCCTTGCCTCTCGCTTCGGCGGCAGCTACGACGGTTCGTTCGGCATACAGGGCGCGTTCGCGGACCAGCGCCTGGTGGCGGACCAGTTCGTCGCCGGACAACGCCTGCAACTGCTGGTGGGCCTTACGGATGGCGGGGCGTTCGATCTCTTGCATGACACTTTCCTCCTGCCAGTGCTCGAGGTAGGCGATCCAGTCTGCCAGAGCGCCACCCGCTTGGGAATGCAGACGGTCGGCCTTGGGCAGCTCGACCAGATACAACTGCAGGCTGCGGTCGAAAACCACCGAGGGCCGGCGACGGTCGCACAGTTCGAATTGCCAGCAGGCCCGCTCGTCGTCGAATAGTTCGAAATCCATCAAGTGGATGCCGATCACTGGCTGCAACTGGCTGTAGTCATCGCCAGCTTGCAACTGGCGGCCCAGGTTGCGCGCCAGGTAATAAACCACGCGTGATGGCCAGCCATCGTGATTGCGTGCCTGCATCTCGATATTGAACAGTTGCCCATGCACATCGCGGGCGAGGATATCGAGGACAATGAACTTGCCGGTCAGGTCCTCGGGCAATATCTGTGGATTGAGTATCTGCACATCGACGACGGGCGGCTGGTCACTGCGCACAGCGTTGATCAAGTCCAGCAGCGAATCGGGCAAATCGGTGAAGAGTCTCTTGAAAACCAGGTCGAGTTTAGGGTCGAGTAGGGGCGCGTTGGGCATACGGGATATCCCGGACGATGGCGGATCGAACGAACTCTAACGAGAACCATCATGCATTTCCGTGAGCCCGTTCACAGTCCTGCAACAAACTTCACGTCCGAAGAAAAACGGACAGGTAAATTTCTCTCATTGAGAACTTCGGCAAGCTCGTACGCCTGTCATCTACCCCCACTGACCTGGAGTACCCTCAGCGCCACGCGACTCAAGGTATGGGCCAGAGCGATTGCTGATCTATCTCAATGGCACTCTGTGGACAACCCGCTAGAGTCGACTTTTGCCTTGTGTGAGCCTTGCCCATGAATACAGCGAATACAGCCAAACCCCTTGTGTTACGCCTGCCCTGGGGGCTGCTGGTCGGCCTGCTGGCGGCGGTCGCCATCCTGCTGCTGCCCGAGCAGAGCGACCTGCCGGTGGCCGGCCAGCGCATGCTGGCGATCCTCGCCTTCGCGGTGATCGTCTGGATCAGCGAATCGGTGTCCTACGAGGTCAGCGCCATCATCATCATGGCGCTGATGGCGTTCCTGCTCGGCAGCGCGCCGAAGATCGCCGACCCGACCCAGTTGATCGGCACCAAGGACGCCCTGGCCATGGGCCTGGCCGGCTTCGCCAACTCTGCCCTGGCGCTGGTGGCCTCGGCCCTTTTCATCGCAGCCGCCATGACCCATACCGGCCTGGACAAGCGTATCGCCCTGGCCACCCTGTCCAAGGTCGGCGCCAGCACCCACCGGGTGCTGATCGGTGCCACGGTGGTGACCATCCTGCTCAGTTTCATCGTGCCCAGCGCCACGGCACGGGTGGCCTGCATGGTGCCGATCATGATGGGCATCATCGCCGCCTTCGGCGTCGACAAGCGCTCGGCATTCGCTGGCGGCATCATGATCCTGGTGGCGCAGGCCACCAGCATCTGGAACGTCGGCATCCAGACTTCGGCGGCGCAGAACCTGCTCAGCGTCGGCTTCATGCAGAAGCTGCTCGGCGAGTCGGTGACATGGATGGACTGGCTGATCGCCGGTGCGCCCTGGAGCCTGGTGATGTCCGGCATCCTCTACTGGGTGGTCCTCAAGGTCATGCCGCCCGAGATGGATCGCATCGAAGGCGGCAAGGAAGCGGTGCGCAAGGCCCTGTCGGAACTCGGACCGATGACCGGCAACGAACGCCGCCTGCTGGCCATCAGCCTGACCCTGCTGGCGTTCTGGGCCACCGAGGGCAAGTTGCACAGCTTCGATACCGCGTCCACCACCATGGTCGGCCTGGCGCTGCTGATGATGCCAGGCATCGGTGTCATGGGCTGGAAGGAAGCCCAGGCGCGCATCCCATGGGGCACGGTGATCGTCTTCGGCGTGGGCATCAGCCTCGGCACCGCCGTGCTGTCCACCGGCGCCGGCGGCTGGCTGGCCAAGCTGATGGTGATTCATCTCGGAATGGAAGGCATGTCGCCGTTCTGGGTGTTCGCCGTGCTCGGGCTGTTCCTGATCCTGATCCACCTGGGCTTCGCCAGCGCCACCGCGCTGACCTCGGCCATGCTGCCGATCATGATCGCGCTGTTGCAGCACCTGGGCGGCGATATCAAGCCGCTGGGCATGAGCATGCTGCTGGGCTTCGTCATGAGCTTCGGCTTCCTGCTGCCGATCAACGCGCCGCAGAACATGGTGTGTATCGCCACCGATACCTTCACCTCCAAGCAGTTCCTGCGTACCGGTATCTGGCTGACCCTGGCCGGCTACCTGCTGATGCTGCTGTTCGCCGCGACCTGGTGGCGCTGGCTGGGCTGGATCTGAGAACCCGCCTTAATCCTCAAGGCGGGGAAGCCGGTACGCATGGCGCACCCTGCGGCAGGAAAGGGCGCACGAGACGACTCAGGCGCCTTCCAGCGGATCGCGATACCTGTCCTGGATCGCCAGGACCTCGGGCAGGTGCCGCATGAAGACCTCCACCACCCGTGGGTCGAGGTGCTTGCCGGCCAGTTGCTGGAGATAGGCAATCGCCTCCTCGCGGGGCCAGGCCGGCTTGTAGGGGCGAACCGAAACCAGGGCATCGAATACGTCGGCCACAGCGGCGATGCGCCCTGACTGGGGAATGTGCTCGCCGGCCAGGCCCCGTGGGTAGCCGCTGCCATCCCATTTCTCGTGGTGGCTCAGGGCGATCTCGCGCGCCAGGGTCATCAGCCTGGAGTCGTCGCCGGCGAGCAGTTCCGCGCCGATGACCGGATGCTGGCGCATGATCGCCCACTCGTCGGCATCGAGCGGGCCGGGCTTGAGCAGGATCGCGTCGGGAATGCCGATCTTGCCGAGGTCATGCATCGGGCTGGCGTGCAGCATCAGCTCGATCTCGCCCTCACTCCAGCCCAGGTGATGCGCCAGCAACGCGCTGGTGCGGCTCATGCGGATGATGTGCCGGCCAGTCTCGTTATCACGGTATTCGGCCGCGCGGCCAAGCCGCCGCACGACCTGTAGGCGGGTCTCGAGCAGTTCCCGGGTGCGCAGCCGCACCATGCCTTCGAGCACTTCCTTCTGTTCATGCAGCAGGCGCTGGGCGAGATGGGCGTCGAGCAGGTTGCGCACCCGCATGAGCAGTTCGCTACGGTCGAACGGCTTGCTGATGTAGTCCCTGGCGCCGCTGGCCAACGCCTTGAGCAGGCGGTCACGGCCATGCTCGGCGGTCAGGATGATGACCGGTGGCAACAGCGGGTCATGCAGCGCCCGTAGTTGTGCCATGACCTGGTAGCCGTCCAGGTACGGCATATTGATGTCGAGCAGGATCAGGTCCGGACGGGCATCCAGGTAGTGACGCACCACATGGCGCGGGTCCTGGACGCTGTCGAGCCGGTAGTAACCCTCGCTGGCCAGCAACTTCTCCAGCAGCTTGAGGTTGGCCGGCTCATCATCGACGATAAGAATGCGTGACTCGTCATGTGCTCGCATCATTGCCTGCCTCTCGCTCCGTCAGGTCGCAGGTAGCCGTCGATACTGGCCAGGAAACGGCCAATATCGAGCGGCTTGGTCAGGTAGTCGGAAAATCCCGCCGCCATGCCGCGATCGATATCGCGCGGCATGGCATTGGCCGAGACGGCGATCACCGGCACCTGCCGCAGTTGTGGGTACGATTTGAACACCTCCAGCACCCGATAGCCGTCCATGCCGGGCAGGTTGATGTCCAGCAGGATCAGGTCGGGAAGGTGCGCGAGTGCGAACTCGATACCCATTTCCGGCGCATGCATGGTCACCAGATTGATATGCCGCAGCTTGTCGAGTATCTGCGTCACCAGCTTGAGGTTCACCGGGTTGTCGTCGATGTAGAGGATATAGTGCCGCCCCTGCCCGACCATCTCCGCCAGCGGGCTGGCCTTCGCGGCGGCCATGGCCTGTTCCAGCGGCTGACGGGACAGCGACAGCGGCAGCTCGATCCAGAAACGGCTGCCACGGCCGGGCTCGCTTCGCACGCCGATGCGCCCGCCCATGGCTTCGATCAGCTTGCGGGTGATGATCAGGCCAATGCCGGTGCCTTCCACCACGCCACGCTCGGCGCCAAGCCTGTTGAACGGCTGGAACAGCTCGCCCAGCCGCTCGGCGCCGATACCCTCGCCAGTGTCGACCACGGCGAAATTCAGCCATTGCCCGACATGCTCCAGCTCGAGGCGCACCTCACCGCCCTCGCGGTTGTACTTGATGGCGTTCGACAGCAGGTTCAGCAGCGCCTGCTTGAGGCGCATATGATCGGCACTGACGATGACCTGCTGCGGCATATCCAGGCACAGGGCGATATTGCGGCTCTCCGCCAGCGGCTGCACCAGTTGCCGGCACTCGCGCACCAGCCCCGACAGGTCCACCGCCTCGATCGACATCGACACGTTGCCCGACTCGATACGCGCCAGGTCGAGCACTTCGTTGATCAAGCCGAGCAGGTGGTGGCCGGCCTTGAGTATCTCGTGAACGTTGTCGAGATGGTCGGCGCCGAGTGCTTCGTCGAACTCCATGATCTGCGCGAAACCGAGTATGGCGTTCATTGGCGTGCGCAACTCATGGCTCATGCTGGAGAGGAATTCGGACTTGGCGTGGTTGGCGCGCTCGGCCTCGGCCTTGGCTACCTTGAGCGCCCGCTCGGTCTCCTTCTGCCGGGTGATGTCGAGAATGGTGGTCAGGCGCAATTCGCGGCCGCCGAACTGCTGGTCACGGCCGCGCACGATGGCCGGAAAGGTACTGCCGTCCTTCCTGAGCATCTCCGATTCGTAGGGCTCGGACCATTTCTCGTCAATCAGTTGCAGGGCCATCGGCACCGCCGCCGGCCCGGTGAAGTCCATCACCGGCTGGCCGATGCCCTGCTCGCGACGGCAGCGGAACAGCTCCAGCCAGCGGTCGCTGGCATCGACGATGATGCCCCGTTCGCAGACCACCACGCCTTCCTCGACGTTGTCCAGGAAGAAGCGGTAGCGCGCCTCGCTATCGCGCAACGCCTGGTCACCGGAGCCGGCGCCTCCCCGGGAGCGCAGCGCGCTGACCAGAAGCGTCATTTCCTGCACGCTGCGTGGCTGCGGAAAGCAACAGGCGACGCCCCGTGCCTGCCAGTGAAGCTGCTGCGCGACACGGCTGTCGGCACCGCTGAAGGCTATCCACAGTGCGCAGGCTCGCCCATGGCGCGACAGCTCATCGCGCAGAGGCGGTGCCAAGCCTTCCATCCAGCCAAGCGACGCCAGCAGGATATCGCCACCGCCGACTGGTAGCGGTAACTGCTCCAGGCCGAGGCTGCGCACCAGCACCAGCCCTGGCATAGCCGAAAGGGCGGAATCCGCAAGCAGCGCCAGGGAGGCGCAGTCATCACCCAGGACGACCAGCCGCTCCGCCACCGCCCCGCCGGGGCCTGCATCGCCGCACTCCGCTGACATCAGGCCTCCTATCATTACGAATCAGCCCTGCAGGCATAATGCCATGAAGCGAGTGACACTCGGCAAGCGAATTGCTCCGGCGGACGGTTCAGTGATGGGCGTGCCCGTGCGGCTCGGAAACCCCGGCGGGAGCGAACTTGGACAGGATATGCGCCTTCATGCCGCGTGCCAGTTCCTCTTCGTCGAAGAACACCTGGCCAAGCCCTTCCTTGCGGAAGATTTCCACCGCATCGGGACTGTGGGTACGGATGACGACTTCGATATCCGGGTTCAGCGCCCGCGCCGTTTCCACCATCGGCAGCACGTTCATCGGGTCGGGCGTGGCGATCACCAGCATCGCCGCATCGGCGATGTGCGCCTGGATCAGCGTTTCCGGCGCCGCGGAGTCACCGCTGACCGCCGGGATGCCCTCGGCGCGGATGCGCTCGACGCGTTCACGATTCTGCTCGACCACCACGAAGGGGATATTGTTCTCGCTCAGGGTGCGCGTGATGCGGCGCCCCACGCGGCCATAGCCGACCACCACGACCTGGCCTTGCAGATACTTGCGCTCGGTGCTCATCGGCAGTACCGCAAGGTGGTCTTCACGCTGTTCCAGCTTGCGTGCGAAGGAGGAGCGGCGCAGCGCCAGTTCCTTGAAGGGCTTGATCAGGCCGAATACCGCCGGGTTGAGTGCAATCGAGATCAGCGCCCCCGCCAGCACCAGGCTGAGGCCTTCCTGCGGCATCAGTCCCAGGGAAATGCCCAGGCCGGCCAGGATGAAGGAGAACTCGCCGATCTGCGCCAGGCTCGCCGCCACGGTCAGCGAGGTGTTCAGCGGATAGCGCAGCGCCAGCACCAGCACGGCGGCCGCCAGGGTCTTGCCGACCACGATGATGCCGACCACCGCCAGCACATGCAGCGGCTCCTCGATCAACACCAGCGGGTCGAACAGCATGCCGACCGAAACGAAGAACAGCACCGCGAACGCATCGCGCAACGGCAGGGATTCCTCCGCCGCCCGGTGGCTGAGGTCGGACTCGCGCATCACCATGCCGGCGAAGAAGGCGCCGAGCGCGAAGGACACATGGAACAGCGCCGCCGCGCCATAGGCGATACTGATGGCCGCGGCGATCACCGACAGGGTGAACAGCTCGCGCGAACCGGTCTTGGCCACCTGCAGCAGCAGCCAGGGCAGCAGGCGCCGACCGGCCACCAGCATCACCACGACGAAGCCGGCCACCAGCAACAGGGTCTTGCCCAGGGTGTACCACAGCGGATGCGCTTCGGCTTCCGGCTGCACGTTGCCACCCAGTACGCCGGCCAGCGGCGGCAGCAACACCAGCACCAGCACCGTCGCCAGGTCCTCCACCACCAGCCAGCCGACCGCGATACGGCCATTCATCGAGTCGAGAATGCCCCTGGATTCGAGCGCCTTGAGCAGCACCACGGTACTGGCGCAGGACAATGAAAGACCGAAGATCAGCCCCGCACCGAAGCTCCAGCCCCACCACATGGCGATACCCAGGCCCAGGGCCGTCGCCAGGCCCATCTGCACCACCGCGCCGGGCACGGCGATCTTCTTCACCGCCAGCAGATCGTTCAGGGAAAAGTGCAGGCCGACCCCGAACATCAGCAGCATCACACCGATCTCGGAAAGCTGCGAAGCCAGCTCGATATCCGCGACGAAGCCCGGCGTCGACGGGCCAAGCAGGATACCGGCGCAGAGGTAGCCGATCAGCGCTGGCAGCTTCAGCTTCTCGGCAATGAAGCCGAAGACCAGCGCCAGGCCGAACCCCCCGGCCAGGGTGGTGATGAGTGAAATATTGTGTTCCATCAGGTTTCCTCTGGCGGCCAGGCTTGCCGGGTAAAGCAGCCATAAGCTTGAAGCCGTTGTAGGGTGCGCCGCATGCACTCGCAAGCGACGAGTCGTCATCCGGTGCGAATGGCACTCTACGGAAATTCCGCTTCCGACTTATGACTGCCCCCAATATCCGTGCCGGACACCTTGCAAGGCATGATTCTAAGTTTTTTAGTGAATAACTAAATTCCGGCTTAGATCAAGAAAAATCTGAGCAGGGCGACCCGAACACGCAATTAATGCGCCAACGCCACGGCCCACACAGCACCCGGCGCGCCGCTGGCATGGGGCTCCATCATGGGGCCAGCTTGCCCGCCGATGCACTCATCTGCTGCGCTCGCTGTTGCTGCCGCTGCTTCTTGTAGCTCAGGGCCGCGACGGGCACTGGCGTCACCTTGCCGGTTTCCACCCACTTTTTCAGGCGATTGGCATCGGCCATATGGGTGTATTTGCCAAAGGCGTCCAACACCACGAACGCCACCGGCTTGCCGCCCATCACGGTGCGCATCACCAGGCAATGCCCGGCATCGTTGGTGAAACCGGTCTTGGTCAGTTGAATGTTCCAGTCCGCCTTGCGCACCAGGCCATTGGTGTTGCGAAAGCCCAGTGTGTAGTTGGGCTTGCGGAAGGCCACGGTCTTTTCATCGCTGGTGCTGAGCTGCTCGATCAGCGGATATTGCCGTGACGCCCCGAGCAGGCGCACCAGATCATTGGCGCTGGAGACGTTGCGACTGGACAGCCCGGTCGGTTCGACATAGCGCGTCTGACTCATGCCCAGTGCGCGCGCCTTGGCATTCATCGCCGCGATAAAGGCATCGTAGCCACCGGGATAATGGTGGGCCAGGCTGGCCGCCGCACGGTTTTCGGAAGACATCAGCGTCAGCAGCAGCATGTCGCGCCGGCTGATCTCGCTACCGATCCGCACCCGTGAAAACACGCCCTGCATTTCCCTGGCATCGCGGATGGTGACCGGCAGTTGCTCATCGAGCGGCAAGCCGGCATCCAGCGCCACCATCGCCGTCATCAGCTTGGTCACCGAAGCGATCGGCACCACCAGGTCAGGCTGGCTGGCGTAGAGCACCTTGCCACTGCTCAGGTCCACCAGAAGCGCACTGGAAGACGCCAGCTCCTGGGGCACCGGCGCGGGCGCCGCCATGCAAACGGGGGACGCTGCAGCCACGCAGCACAACAACAGGCCGGCCAGGGAGGTACGGATATTCACTGGAAATGGACTCGAAAATGAAGGAAAAGGGAAAACCATGGGCGCCATTCTGTACGCCACGACACATAAAAACCGCAATCTACTCTCAAAAAATTGCCAGGCGCAATTTTTGACGCCGCAACAACGACGGCCCGCAGGGGTAGCCGGGATGGCACGCTACCTGGCTGTCGACAAAGACTTGCGATGAACGGTGCCGAAACGGGAAGACTCTGCACCGATCTGCAAAAAACCTGTCATCAGCCGGTCATACCCCACCGCCACAGTGGAAGCTCTTCATTGCGGAGAACATTCCATGTCCACCAGCCAGTCCCAATCATTCGCCCATGACCGCCGGACCCGCCGCCAACAGGAAGACCTGCAACGCATGCGGTTCCGCCGGGCCATCGAAGACTATTGCGAGCGGCAACGGTTGAGCCGTGAGATCAGCGATTTCGATGATATTTTCAAGTCGGAATTCCTGCCTCAGGCAACCGGGCAGTACCGGAAAAGCGCGTAGCCAGTGCACTGATCTGCGCGCGCTCTTCGCGGATGAAACCGAAGAACGCCTGGGCCACCGGACTCAGGCGCTTGCCTCGCACATGCACGACACACCAACTGCGGTACAACGGCAGTTCGGCGACCGGCAACTCGCGCAACAGGCCATGGCGCAGTTCCAGGTGCACCGCGTGACGCGGCAACAATGCCAGCCCGAGGCCGGCGGCCACCGCCTCGCGCTGGGCGTCCAGCGAGCCGATCTCCAGTGTCTGGGGAAAATGCGCACGCTGCTGGTGACAGTATTCCTCGCAGGCACGGCGCGTGCCCGAGCCTTTCTCGCGGACCAGCAATGGGTAAGCGGTCAGATCCTGCAAATGCAGCTCTCCCTCATCGCACAACGGGTGCTCCAGCGAAGCCACCGCCACGATCGGGTTATTGAGGAAGGGCATGAACTCCAGCGCCATGTCCTGCGGCACCTGGCTCATGATCAGCAGGTCGTCACGGCTCAGGCTCAGCCGGCGCACCGCCTGGGCATGATTGACCACCGTCAGGTTCAGGCTGACATCGGGGTATCTGCGGCGAAACGCGGCGAACAGATGTGGAATGAAATATTTCGCACTGGACTCCACGCACAGGTCGAGCTGCCCCTGCAATGAACCCTGCAGGTCCGAGAGCTGCATATCCAGGCTTTCCAGCCGGTCGAAGATATCGCCGCTGGCCCGCAGCAGCGCCTCGGCGGCCTCGGTCAGGTAGAGCTTCTTGCCCACGTATTCGAACAGCGGCTGGCCGATCAACTCTTCCAATTGGCGGATCTGCAGGCTGACGGCCGGCTGGGTCAGCGCCATCTGCTCGGCGGCACGGCTGTAGGAGCGGCTTTCACACACGGCGCGGAATACCTGCAACTGCCGCAAGGTAATGCGCATCAGGCTTTTCCGCATCTTCACACCTCTTTTCGATACCCCCACAGGCCCTCTGGCAAGCGGGATTCGCGAATATATAAGTTTTTACTTATCCATAATCAAACAATTATTCATTTTCTATAATCAGCCCCTCGGGAGTAGGGTAAAAACCCGACGCCAACCCGGCGTATGAACCATCGGCCCGAAGTACGGGTCACCCGCTCACTGATCCGAGGACGACAACGTGATCAAGAAGCTGCTGATCGCCAACCGAGGGGAAATCGCCGTCCGTATCGTGCGTGCCTGCGCCGAGATGGGTGTGCGCTCGGTGGCGGTCTACTCAGAAGCGGACCGTCATGCCCTGCACGTCAAGCGTGCCGACGAGGCCCACTGCATCGGTGAAGACCCGCTGGCCGGTTACCTGAACCCACGCAAGCTGGTCAACCTGGCAGTGGAAAGCGGTTGCGATGCCTTGCATCCGGGCTATGGCTTTCTTTCCGAAAACGCCGAGCTGGCGGAAATCTGCGCCGAACGCGGGGTCCGCTTCGTCGGCCCGTCCGCCGAAGTGATCCGTCGCATGGGCGACAAGACCGAAGCCCGTCGCAGCATGATCAAGGCCGGCGTGCCGGTCACGCCCGGCACCGAAGGCAATGTCGCCGACCTCGCCGAGGCGCTGCGCGAAGGTGATCGCATCGGCTACCCGGTGATGCTCAAGGCCACCTCCGGCGGCGGCGGCCGCGGTAT
The DNA here is from genome assembly GCF_004327335.1 of Stutzerimonas kirkiae. Classification (GTDB taxonomy): domain Bacteria; phylum Pseudomonadota; class Gammaproteobacteria; order Pseudomonadales; family Pseudomonadaceae; genus Stutzerimonas; species Stutzerimonas kirkiae. The sequence goes on from NZ_QJUO01000001.1 coordinate 226,641, forward strand.
CCGCCGCTGCAACAGCCGTGATGAGCTGGAGCAGGCCTACCCACGGGTGATTTCCGAGGCGACCAAAGCGTTCGGCTCCGCCGAAGTATTCCTGGAAAAGTGCATCGTCAATCCCAAGCACATAGAAGCGCAGATACTCGCCGACAGCTTCGGCAACACCGTGCACCTGTACGAGCGGGACTGCTCGATCCAGCGCCGCAACCAGAAGCTCATCGAGATCGCTCCCAGCCCGCAGCTCACCCCCGAGCAGCGCGCCTACGTCGGCGACCTGGCGGTCCGCGCGGCCCAGGCGGTCGGCTACGAAAACGCCGGCACCGTGGAATTTCTGCTCGCCGATGGCGAGGTGTACTTCATGGAGATGAACACCCGGGTACAGGTGGAGCACACCATCACCGAGGAAATCACCGGCATCGACATCGTCCGCGAGCAGATCCGCATCGCCTCGGGCCTGGAGCTGTCGGTCAAGCAGGAAGACATCCAGTACCGTGGCTACTCGCTGCAGTTCCGTATCAACGCCGAGGACCCGCGCAACAACTTCCTGCCCTGCTTCGGCAAGATCACCCGCTACTACGCCCCCGGCGGCCCCGGCGTGCGCACCGACACGGCGATCTACACCGGCTACACCATTCCGCCCTACTACGACTCCATGTGCCTGAAGCTGGTGGTCTGGGCGCTGACCTGGGAAGAGGCCCTGGCACGGGGCTCCCGTGCACTGGACGACATGCGCGTGCAGGGGGTCAAGACCACGGCCACCTACTACCAGCAGATCCTCGCCAACTCGGACTTCCGTAGCGGCCGCTTCAATACCAGCTTCGTCGATGAACATCCGCAACTGCTGAACTACTCGATCAAACGCAAGCCGGGCGAACTGGCCCTGGCCATCGCCGTCGCCATCGCCGCGCATGCCGGCCTTTAAAGCAGTGGCAAGCTTCAAGCCTCAAGCGGCAAGTAGAAGCGGATCGGCTTTGACTTGCGGCTTGAAGCTTGAAGCTTGCCGCTCCAAGGGAGAATTCCAATGAGCCACCAAAAAATCGCCGTCACCGACACCATCCTGCGTGATGCCCACCAGTCGCTGATCGCCACCCGCATGCGCCTGGAAGACATGCTGCCGATCTGCGACAAACTCGACCGCGTCGGCTACTGGTCGCTGGAAGTCTGGGGCGGCGCAACCTTCGACGCCTGTGTACGCTTCCTCAAGGAAGACCCCTGGGAACGCCTGCGCAAGCTGCGCGAAGCCTTGCCCAACACCCGCCTGCAGATGCTGCTGCGCGGGCAGAACCTGCTCGGTTACCGCCACTACAGCGACGACGTGGTGGAAGCCTTCGTCGCCAAGGCCGCCGAAAAAGGCATCGACGTATTCCGCATCTTCGATGCGATGAACGACGTGCGCAACCTGGAAACCGCCATCCGCGCGGTGAAGAAAAGCGGCAAGCATGCCCAGGGCACCATCTGCTACACCACCAGCCCGGTGCACACCGTCGAGGCGTTCGTCAAACAGGCGCGGACCATGCGCGACCTGGGCGTCGACTCCATCGCCATCAAGGACATGGCCGGCCTGCTCACCCCCTACGCCACCGGTGACCTGGTGCGCGCCCTGAAGGCGGAAATCGGCTTGCCGGTGTTCATCCACTCCCACGACACCGCCGGTGTCGCCAGCATGTGCCAGCTCAAGGCCATCGAGAACGGCGCCGGGCATATCGACACCGCCATTTCCAGCTTCGCCTGGGGCACCAGCCACCCCGGCACCGAGTCGATGGTCGCGGCGCTGCGCGGCACCGAGTACGACACCGGCCTGGACCTGGAACTGCTGCAGGAAATCGGCCTGTACTTCTATGCCATCCGCAAGAAGTACCACCAGTTCGAAAGCGAGTTCACCGCTGTGGACACCCGCGTGCAGGTCAACCAGGTGCCAGGCGGCATGATGTCCAACCTGGCCAACCAGTTGAAGGAACAGGGCGCCCTGAACCGCATCAACGAAGTCTTCGCCGAGATCCCGCGGGTGCGCGAAGACCTCGGCTTCCCGCCGCTGGTCACCCCCACCTCGCAGATCGTCGGCACCCAGGCGGTGTTCAACGTGCTCGCCGGCGAGCGCTACAAGACCATCACCACCGAAGTGAAATACTACCTGCAAGGCCGCTACGGCAAGGCACCGGGCAAGATCGACAAGAAGCTGCAACTGCAGGCCATCGGCGGCGAGGAAATCATCGAGGTGCGCCCCGCCGACCTGATTCCGCCGGAGCTGGACAAACTGCGCACGGAAATCGGCGGCCTGGCCAAGTCGGAAGAAGACGTACTGACCTACGCCATGTTCCCCGATATCGGGCGCAAGTTCCTCGAAGAACGCGAAGCCGGCACGCTGGTTCCGGAAGCGCTGCTGCCCATTCCCGACGGCCAGGCACAGCCAGCCGCCGGCCAGGGCGTGGCGACCGAGTTCGTCATCGACGTGCATGGCGAGAGCTACCGGGTCGATATCACCGGCGTCGGCATCAAGGGCGAGGGCAAGCGCAACTTCTATATCTCCATCGACGGCGTACCGGAAGAGGTGGTGGTCGAGCCGCTCAACGACTTCGTCGGCGGTGCCGGCGACAAACGCAAACAGGCCAGCGCACCGGGTGATGTCAGCACCAGCATGCCAGGCAATATCGTCGATGTGCTGGTGCAGGTCGGCGACAGCGTCAAAGCCGGCCAGCCGGTGCTGGTCACCGAGGCGATGAAGATGGAAAGCGAGGTCCAGGCGCCCATCGGGGGCACCGTCAAGGCCGTGCATGTGGCCAAGGGCGACCGCGTCACGCCCGGCGAAGTACTGGTGGAAATCGAGGGCTGAGCCGGCGCAGGCTGTCGCCACCACCCGGGGGAGACCATCGGCTCCCCCTCGCCACCCGTCCGTATCTACTGCGGCGCAAGCTCCTGCCACTGCGCCCGGGAAAGCCGGAAGCGCTCTACCTCGGCCGATACGGGGCCAATGCGACAACCCCCTGCGAGACTGTATCCATATTTTTAAAAGCTGCAAACGCAATCCAATCGCGTCTATAGTCCCAATATTGGCCTCTGGCCGCTCGAACCCTCGTCTCGAACCACCACCCTGGGAGTCGTCACATGGAAACCACCATGAAAGCCGCGGTACTACGGAAATTCGGACAACCGCTGCAGATCGAGGAAGTACAGATACCACGCCCCGGCCCGGGCGAGCTGCTGGTCAAGATCGCCGCCTGCGGCGTCTGCCACACCGACCTGCATGCCATCGAGGGCGACTGGCCGGTAAAGCCCAACCCACCGTTCATCCCCGGCCATGAAGGCGTCGGCCATGTGGTAGCGGTCGGCAGTGGCGTCACCCACGTCAAGGAAGGCGATCGTGTCGGCATTCCCTGGCTGTACTCCGCCTGTGGCCATTGCGAGCATTGCCTGGGCGGTTGGGAAACGCTTTGCGAGAGCCAGCAGAATGGTGGCTACTCGGTCAACGGCGGCTTCGCCGAATATGCCCTGGCCGATGCCGGCTACGTCGGCCGCCTGCCGGACAACGTCGATTTCATCGAAATCGCGCCAATCCTCTGTGCCGGCGTCACCGTCTACAAGGGCCTGAAGATGACCGACACACGGCCCGGCCAGTGGGTGGTGATCTCCGGTATCGGCGGCCTCGGCCACGTGGCCGTGCAATACGCCAAGGCCATGGGCCTGAACGTGGCGGCGGTGGATGTGGACGACGACAAACTGGCCCTGGCCACCCGGCTCGGTGCCGAGGTGGTGGTCAACGCACGCAACACCGACCCCGCGGCCTACCTGAAGAAGGAAATCGGCGGCGCCCACGGCGCACTGGTCACGGCAGTATCGCCGATCGCCTTCCAGCAAGCCATGGGCATGACCCGGCGCGGCGGCACCATCGCCCTCAACGGCCTGCCACCGGGAGACTTCTCGCTGTCGATCTTCGACATGGTGCTCAACGGCACCACGGTGCGCGGCTCCATCGTCGGTACCCGCCTCGACCTGCAGGAAGCCCTGGACTTCGCCGGTGAAGGCAAGGTCAAGGCGACCGTCAGCAGCGACAGCCTGGAGAACATCAACGAAATCTTCGGGCGCATGCACAAAGGCCAGATCAATGGCCGCGTGGTACTCGACCTGAGTCTCTGAGAACCATGCCTTTCGACATGTTTGTACGGCTTGCGGGGAAAAGCGGCTGCTTGGGCCCTTATCCCCTAGCGGGCTAACGCATGCACACATCTTCGTCCCTCGGGATCCACGTTTCTGTGCGAATACCAGGTGGCGGGACGGGGCACGCGTGAATACATCCCTGTAGCTCTTCGCCGCCATCCCTGGTGGCGAAGGCCCCGCCCCATCACCAGGCATCCGCACAGCTACTCTCGGCGGCGCCAGCAAGAAACAGCCCGCGAAACTGAAATTCCCGCGGATGATTCAGGCACAGCGCCGACAGTCCTTTCCATAGTCACCTCGATATTTGCCGCGAGCCCGGCCAGCAAGTGCTCCCCGGCCAGCCGGCCGGTGCGGCGAGCCCGCGCGCCAGCCAGCAAATACGGGCTGGCCGCATACAAATGCCTTGGGGCCTGCCGGTACTTTTCGGTTTAGAATGCCGTGAAACTCTTCCGGCGACAGTGACATGACCGATCCCCGCAAAGAACACGACGCAGAACCTTCCACCCATTTCGGCTACCAGAGCGTGCCGGAGAGCCGGAAAGCGGAAAAGGTGGCCGAGGTATTCCACTCCGTCGCGGCCAAGTACGACCTGATGAACGACCTGCTCTCCGGCGGCATGCACCGCTTGTGGAAGCGCTTCACCATCGAGCTGTCCGGCGCCCGGCATGGCAACCGCATACTGGACATCGCCGGCGGCACCGGCGACCTGGCGCGGCAGTTCTCGCGCATCGTCGGGCCGAGCGGCCAGGTGGTGCTGGCCGACATCAACGCCTCGATGCTCAAGGTCGGCCGTGACCGCCTGCTGGACAAGGGCGTGGCCGGCAATATCGAGTTCGTCCAGGCCGACGCCGAGAAGCTGCCCTTCCCGGACAATCACTTCGACGTGGTGACCATCGCCTTCGGCCTGCGCAACGTGACGCACAAGGACCAGGCCATCCGCTCCATGCTGCGCGTGCTCAAGCCCGGTGGCCGGCTGCTGGTGCTGGAGTTCTCCAAGCCGTCCAGCGCCCTGCTGTCCAAGGCCTACGACGCCTATTCGTTCAACGTCATGCCGCTGGTCGGCAAGCTGGTGACCAAGGATGCCGAGAGCTACCGCTACCTGGCCGAGTCGATCCGCATGCACCCGGACCAGGAAACCCTCAAGGGCATGATGAGCGAAGCCGGTTTCGAGAACGTCACCTACCACAACATGACCGGCGGCATCGTCGCCCTGCACCGGGGCATCAAGCCCTGATGCTGCGCAGCGCCCTGCTGGCCAGTGCCGAACGCGTCATCGAGCAGGCCCTGCGCCTGGACGCGACGGCCCTGCCACGCCTGGCCAGGCTGGCCGGCAAGGTGATCGAGGTACGCGCCTCGGCACCGCAGTGGACGCTGTTCCTGCTGGCCGACGAGCAGGGGCTGTGCCTCGCCGAACACTGGGAGGCGCCCGCCGATTGCCGCTTGAACGCGCCCACGGCGACCCTGCTGAAGCTGGCCCTGGAACGGGACAAGAATGCGCTGCTGCATGGCCCGGATGTCACCATCGAGGGCGACAGCGGCCTGCTGATGACCCTATCGGCCATCCTCCAGGACCTCGAACTCGACTGGGAATACCCGCTCAGCCAGTGGATCGGCCCGCTCGCCACGCAATGGATCGGCAGCGGCCTGCGCAGCCAGGCCGCGTGGGCCGGGCAGAGCTTCGATACGCTACGGCAGAACCTGGCCGACTACCTGGCCGAAGAGTCGCGCACCCTGGTAGGTCGCAACGAAGCCGAAAGCCGCTTCAACCAGCTCGATGAGCTGAAGCTTGCCCTCGACCGCCTCGATGCCCGGGTCGAGCGCATCAACCGCAACCTGAATACAGACCCACAAGCATGAAGCTGTTCGCCGCCATCCGTCGTCTGTTGCGCATCCTGCTGGTGGTTATCCGCTACCGCCTGGATGACATCATCCTCGACCTGCCCATGCCCTGGTGGCTACGAACCAGCAGCTACCTGCTGCCCTGGCGCTGGCTGCCACGCCGCCCCAGCGAGTTGAGCCGTGGTGCACGCCTGCGCCTGGCACTGGAAGGCCTGGGGCCGATCTTCATCAAGTTCGGCCAGTTGCTCTCGACCCGCCGCGACCTGCTGCCGGCGGACATCGCCGACGAACTGGCGCTGCTGCAGGACAAGGTGCCGCCGTTCGAGCCGGCCCGCGCCAAGGCGCTGATCGAGCAGCAACTGGGGGCGCCGGTTGGCCAGTTGTTCGCCCGTTTCGAAGAACAGCCACTGGCTTCCGCGTCTGTCGCCCAGGTGCATGCGGCACGCCTGCACAGCGGCGAGGAAGTGGTGGTCAAGGTAATCCGCCCCAACCTCAAGCCGATCATCCAGCAGGACATCGCCTGGCTGCTGCTACTGGCGCGCACGGCCGAACGCGCCTCCATCGAGGCGCGCCGCCTGCACCTGATCGAGGTGGTGGAAGACTACGCGCGCACCATCTACGACGAACTCGACCTGCTGCGCGAGGCGGCCAACTCCAGCCAGCTCAAGCGCAACTTCGAGGGCTCGGACCTGCTCTACGTGCCCCAGGTGCACTGGGACTACTGCCGCCCGCAGGTGCTGGTGATGGAGCGCATCTATGGCATCCCGGTCACCGACATGGCGGCGCTGGCGGCACAGAACACCGATATGCGCGCGCTGGCCGAGCGCGGCGTGGAAATCTTCTTCACCCAGGTGTTCCGCGACAGCTTCTTCCACGCCGACATGCACCCCGGCAATATCTTCGTCAGCCGCGAGCAGCCCTGGAACCCGCAGTACATCGCGGTGGACTGTGGCATCGTCGGCAGCCTGACGCCGGAAGACCAGGACTACCTGGCGCGCAACCTGATGGCCTTCTTCAAGCGCGACTACCGCAAGGTCGCGCAACTGCACATCGACTCCGGCTGGGTGCCGGCGCAGACCAAGGTCAACGAATTCGAGGCGGCGATCCGCACCGTCTGCGAGCCGATCTTCGAGAAGCCGCTGAAGGACATCTCCTTCGGCCAGTTGCTGGTGCGCCTGTTCCAGGTGGCGCGGCGCTTCAATATGGAGGTACAGCCGCAACTGGTGCTGTTGCAGAAGACCCTGCTCAACATCGAGGGCCTGGGCCGCGAGCTGTACCCGCAACTGGACCTGTGGACCACCGGCCAGCCCTACCTGGAACGCTGGATGCGCCAGCGCATGAGCCCGCGCCAGGTGCTGAAGAACGTACAGTCGCAGATCGAGCAGTTGCCGCACCTGGCCAGCATGAGCCGCGACCTGCTCGAACGCCTGTCCAACCCGCATACGCGCAATGCCCCCGTACCCTGGCGCGAACGCCAGCGCGGCTGGCCGCTGCGCCTGATCGGTGCGGCCCTGCTGGCCGCTGGGGCGCTACTGCTGGCCGGCGGCCTCGACGATCCGCTCGACCTGGCGCTGTGGCCGGCTTGGCTGATGCTGGCGGCGGGAACCTACATCGTCGTACGCCGATAGCCAGCGCCCGGCAGGACTGGCACACTTGCGCCACCGAGTGGAGGAACCGATGAGCTGGCTGGAACAGATCAACTGGAACGAAGACGGCCTGGTGCCGGCGATCGCCCAGGACTACAAGACAGGCCGCATCCTGATGATGGCCTGGATGAACCGCGAGTCCCTGCAACTGACCGCCCGGGAACAGCGTGCCATCTACTGGTCGCGCTCGCGCGGCAGGCTCTGGCGCAAGGGCGAGGAATCGGGGCATGTGCAGAAACTGCATGAACTGCTTCTGGACTGCGACGCCGACGTGGTCGTGCTGCTGGTCGAGCAACTGGGCGGCATCGCCTGCCATACCGGTCGCGAGAGCTGTTTCTACCGTGTCTTCGAGAATGGCGACTGGAAAATCGTCGACCCGGTCCTCAAGGACCCGCACGCCATCTATGCGGAGCACAAGCATGAGTGACACCCTCGATCGTCTGGCCGAAGTGCTGGAAGCCCGCAAGGGCGCTGCCGCAGAGACCTCCTACGTGGCCAGCCTCTATCACAAGGGACTGAACAAGATTCTGGAAAAGGTTGGCGAAGAATCGGTCGAGACCATTCTTGCCGCCAAGGATGCCGCCGTCAGCGGCGACAGCAGCGACCTGATCTACGAAACCGCCGACCTGTGGTTTCACAGCATGGTCATGCTCGCCGCCCTTGGCCAGCACCCGCGATCGGTCCTCGCTGAACTGGAACGCCGCTTCGGCCTGTCGGGCCATGCGGAAAAGGCCGCGCGCGGCCAATCCGACCAATAACCTGGAGAATTCGCACAATGGGTATTTTTGACTGGAAACACTGGGTCGTACTGCTGATCGTCGTGGTGCTGGTATTCGGTACCAAGAAACTGAAAAACCTCGGCTCCGACCTCGGCGAGTCGATCAAGGGCTTCCGCAAGGCGATGAACACCGACGAGGAAGCCGAGAAGGCCGCCCAGGAAAAGCGCGAACAGCCCCTCGACGCGCAACAGCCGCATACCATCGACGCCCAGGCACAGAAAGTCGAAGAGCCTGCGCGCAAGGACTGACCCATGTTCGGAATCAGCTTCGGTGAAATACTGCTGATCAGCCTGGTCGCCCTGCTGGTGCTCGGTCCCGATCGGCTGCCCGGTGCCGCGCGCACCGCCGGCCTCTGGATCGGTCGCCTGAAGCGCAGCTTCAACAGCATCAAGCAGGACATGGAGCGCGAGCTGGGGGCCGACGAGATCCGCCGGCAACTGCACAACGAGAACATCCTCTCGCTGGAGCGCGAGCTCAAGCAGGGCCTGGACTCGCTCAACCCGCTGGCGCCGAACAAGCCGACCGAAAGTTCGCCGGAGGTGACCACCGCCGCGCTCGACCCGCAAGCGGGCGTCAAGCCCGCCGAGCCCGCGGTCGAACCAGCGGCACAGGACACGCAAGCGCAGCCCGCCAGCGCGAACACCACCGAAACGCCGCAACCACCCCGAGCCCCATGAGCGAACCGAACCCCGACCGCGACCAGGAAATGCCCCTGGTTTCGCACCTTGCCGAGCTGCGCACGCGCCTGTTGCGCTGTGTCGCCGCGATCTTCCTGATCTTCGCCGGGCTGTTCTATTTCGCCCAGGATATCTACACCCTGGTCTCGGCGCCGTTGCGCCAGTACCTGCCGGAAGGCGCGACGATGATCGCCACTGACGTGGCCTCGCCCTTCCTCACCCCGTTCAAGCTGACCATGGTGGTGGCGCTGTTCCTCGCCATGCCGGTGATCCTGCACCAGATCTGGGGGTTCATCGCCCCGGGGCTGTACAAGCACGAGCGGCGCATCGCCATCCCGCTGCTGGTCTCCAGCATCCTGCTGTTCTACGCCGGCATGGCCTTCGCCTACTTCCTGGTGTTCCCGATCATCTTCCACTTCTTCGCCAGCGTGACGCCGGAGGGAGTGTCGATGATGACCGACATCAGCAGCTACCTCGACTTTGTGATGACGCTGTTCTTCGCCTTCGGCGTCGCCTTCGAGATTCCGGTGGCGGTGGTGCTGCTGATCTGGATCGGCGTGGTCGATGTCGCCTACCTGCGCAAGATTCGCCCCTACGTGATCATCGGCTGCTTCGTCGTCGGCATGGTGCTGACGCCACCGGACATCTTCTCCCAGACCCTGCTGGCGGTGCCGATGTGGCTGCTGTTCGAGCTGGGCATCCTGGCCGGTAGCCTGATCCGCAAGCGCCGTGGCGAACAGGATGGCGAAGACCAGGCGGAAGACGACCACAGTGGCGACCAACCGCCCGCACCCCTGCCTTGAACCTGCTGCTGCTGGAAGACAGCGACTTCGTCGCTGCCGACCGCGCCATCGTGCGCGACCGGCGCCTGGTGCACCTGCATGAGGTGCACCAGGCGCAGAGTGGCGACAGCCTGCGTGTCGGCCGCATCGACGGGCTGATGGGGCAGGCCCGGCTGCTGCGCCTGGAAGCCGCGGAAGCGGAGCTGCAGGTCCGGCTCGACCAGCCGCCACCGGCCAAACTGCCGCTCACCCTGCTGCTGGCGCTGCCCAGGCCGAAGATGCTCAAACGCATCCTGCAGACGGTGGCCAGCATGGGCGTGCCCCGCTTGGTGCTGCTCAACAGCTACCGGGTGGAAAAGAGCTTCTGGCAGACGCCCTTCCTGCACCCCGCTGAAATTCGCGAGCAACTGATCCTCGGCCTGGAGCAGGCGCGCGACACACAGCTACCGGAAGTGATCATCGAGAAGCGCTTCAAACCCTTCGTCGAGGATCGCCTGCCGCAACTGGCCAGCGGCAGCCTCGGCCTGGTCGCCCACCCCGGCGACCATGGCGCCTGCCCACGCGCCCTGGCGCAACCCGTGACCCTGGCCATCGGCCCGGAAGGCGGCTGGATACCCTACGAAGTGGACAAGCTGGCCGAAGCGGGCCTGGCCCCCGTACAACTGGGCGAGCGTATCCTGCGGGTGGAAACCGCCGTCACGGCCTTGTTGGCGCGGCTGTTCTGATAGCCTTGCATAATCTTCTTGCGGTGTTTCTGCTCGGATCGATTCATTTCCAGCGACGATGCCGCTTTCCAGCTTGTGTAGGGTGCGCACGGCGCACCCGTTAGGTACGGGCATTCCGCCCGTAGCCTGCTACAGCGCCATGACGCCCATCATGACCGAAAACGCCCCCAGCGCCAGCAGGCAATAGCGCGGCAAGGTGCCGATCAGGAAGCGCCGCGACAGCCAGCGCCGGGCGAAACTGCCATAGGCGGCCATGATCGAGATATCCAGCAAGGCCCAGATCAGCATCAGCAGCAGCGCCTGTGGCAGCAAGGGAGCGGCTGGCAGGATAAAGCCCGGCAGGAAGGCGAGGAAGAACAGGATATCCTTCGGGTTCGACAACCCCACGCCCAGCCCGCGCCAGAAGCGCCGGGCCGCCGACGGCTCCGCGGCCTGCGGCGCGCCTTGCCCCCCGGGCTTGCAGGCGAAGCCGAGCCAGAGCAGGTACAACCCGCCGAGTACGCGCCCCCAGTCCAGCAGCCGCGCATCGAAATCCAGCGCCAGGTGCAGCGACGACAATGCCAGCCCCATCAGTACCAGGGCCGCCACCACCCCGCCGGCGATGGTCCAGAATGGCCAGGCGTATCGCGCATCGTGCACCACCAGCATGGCCACCGGCCCCGGCGATGCGATCAGCAGTGCAACGGCAGCGGCGAACGTCAGGTACAGGGCAATCATCACTCTCTCCGGGCATCATGGCGCACGGATTATTCCCTTGACCCCCGGCGAGCGGTAATGGAAAGTTTGCCGACCACCCATGAGTATTACTCATAGAGCTATCCACATGAGCCAGGCCCTTCCCCCGCTGTATGCACTGCGCGCGTTCGAGGCGGCGGCACGGCACGGCTCCTTTACCGCGGCGGCGCACAGCCTGTACCTGACCCAGAGCGCCATCAGCCGTCATGTGAAAACCCTGGAGCGACACTTCGAGCGCCCGCTGTTCATTCGTCACGGCGCACGACTGGAACTCACCCTGGCCGGTCACCACCTGGCACAGGAGCTGGAGCGGGGCTTCAGCCTGATCGAGGCGGCCTGCGCGGCCACGCTGCAACAGCGCGGCAGCCTGCGCCTGAAAGCCCCGTCGACCCTGAGCATGCGCTGGCTACTTCCCGTCCTCGGCAGGTTCCATGCCGAGAACCAGGGCAAACGGGTACAACTGTCGAGCGTCTGGATGGACGAAGACCACGTCGATTTCCGCAACGAACCGTTCGACTGCGCCCTGCTGCTGAGTGACGGCAACTTCCCGGCGGGCTGGCAGGCGCAGGAGTTGTTCAAGGAATGGCTGGTCCCCGTCTGTACCCCGGCGTTCCGCGCCGAAGGGGAGTGGAACATGGAAAGGCTGCTGGCCAGCGAGCTCATCCACAGTTCCCCCGACCGCCGCGACTGGATACGCTGGCTGCAGCGCCAGGGCATCACGGATCCCCACCGCTGCCACACGGGGCCGCTGTTCGACACCCTGGAACTGGGAATCAACGCCGCCGCCCAGGGGCATGGCATTTCCATCGGCGACCTGTCCCTGGTCGCCCGCGAACTCGACAACGGCCAACTGGTGATGCCGCTCGCCAATGCCGTCGGAACTGGCGACAGTTACTATTTCGTCTGGCCGGAGCAGCAGGATCGTCATCCCGTCCGGGCAGCACTCGGCAGGTGCTTGCGGGAAAACCTGCCGCGGCCCCCGGCATCGCTGCCGGCCTTTCTCGAATGAAAGAGCAGGCAAAGAACGGCCGCTTCACCCCACCCCCTTGAGCGCCATGCGTAGCCGATCCGGCAAGTACCTTGCATGCCCCTTGTTGGTGAGTGCCTAAATAGCGCCTGGACCACGCTCCTCAGCATCCGCTCTCTTTCCAACATGCCAAGGCATGAACTAAAGTTTTAATATTCAAATTCGATCTACTTGATCTGGAGAAGCATTCCCATCAGGAATGAAGCCATCGAATTTGAATCATCCAGGGGGAAGGATGCGGCATTCGATGCAATCAAACGGGAAAGACATCCATCCGCCTTCCAGGCGCCCGCTTGGTAGCGCACTGCTGGCCATGCTGGTCGCACTCGTATTTCCGGGTACAGGCATGCTGCTGCCCATCCCCAATGCAGAAGCAGGGCAGGCCAGTTCGAGCCTGCGCTACGACTTCGACATACCGCCCCTCCCTCTCGACCGTGCGCTGATGCAGCTGGCGCAACAGGCCAATGTGGAGATCTACATGAACACCGCGGGGCTCAGCGGGCTATCCGGCAACGCGGTAGCGGGAACCCTGGCACTCGAGGAAGCGCTGCGACGGCTGCTGGCCGGCCGGGATATCCAGTACCACATCTCGGGTGGAGCGGAGCGCCCGGTGATCCGGATCATCCCGCCTGGCGATGCAACCGAGCAAGAAAAGCTGACACTCATGCCGCTGGCCATCGAGGCCGGATACACTCCAGCGCTCCATCGACATGAAGCAGGACACAACGCCGTCTACGACAGCAATTACTCCAGTGTCTATGCCGATAAACGTCAGATAGATCGCAACAAGGGCTCGGCGCCGGCGGATGTGTTCAAGGGCATGCCCAACATCTACAGCGGCGACCCACGCAACAGCGGGGCAATCGACCCGAACATTCGCGGTATCCAGGGACCCGGGCGCGTGCCACTGACGATCGACGGCACCGAACAGGCGCTGACGGCCTACCGTGGCTACAACGGCGCCAACAACAGGAGCTACATAGATCCCAACCTGCTGAGCAGCATCCAGGTCATCAAGGGGCCAGCCATCGAAAGGGACATTCGCAGTGGCGTGGGCGGAGCCGTGGTGATGCGCACGCTCGAGGTGGACGATATCCTCGGCGAAGGCCAGGCATCGGGCGGTGAACTGCGCATGGAGCAGAGCAACAACTCGGTGCAGGCACGCCTGCCGAAACTGCTGACAGGACAGAACTACCAGGACATACCGGGCTTCCTCGCGCCCGGGGAGTCGCCGACAGCCCCCTGGAACGACCCCAGCTTGCGCATTACGCCCAGGTCGAGCAGCCACAACAAGCTGCTGTCCAGCGACGACCAGGCCTATCGTCTGGCACTGGCCAGCCGGCAGGAGCGTTTCGAACTGCTTGGGGCCTACGCCTACAGGGAAAAAGGCAACCATTTCGCCGGCAAGCGCAAGTCCGGCTTCTACTCGCAGCCGGCCACCGACCCGGATCGACCGGCAGACAGCTATGCCACCAGCATGGCCCTGTACTGGAAGCCCGGGGAGGAAGTGCTCAATACCTCCAGCAAGATGGAGTCCTGGCTGCTGAAGGGAAAACTGATCATCAGCGACGACCAGGATATACGTCTTGGCATCCGTGATACCTATTCCCTGTATGGCGAGATCATGCCGCCCCTGCTCGAATACGCCGATAACAGAGGCCACGTGCAATGGCCCCTGAGCCGGGTGGACAGCCAGGCCTATAACCTCGAGTACAACCTGAGCCCGGACGGCAACCCCTGGCTGGACCTGCACGCGAACCTCTGGATGACCCATACCCGCAGCGACACCTACACCCGCGGTGGCTTCCCGAACGCCGCCACGGAGAACGACCCCATTCTCTGGAATTCCGCGCTATCCAACTCGGAAAACGATCGCTACGGCCTGACCCTGAGCAACCGCTTTACCCTGCACGACAACCTCGACCTGATCCTCGGCGGCAGTTTCCAGCATGAGAAGCTGGACTCCGGGGACCGTGCATCCCGTGATAGCGATAGCGACCTCATGCCACCGCGCGCCGGCACCAGGGAAGAATACGAAATCAACTACAATTTCAAGTGGCGCCCCGTGCAGCCACTGACAGTCGAGATTGGCGGAAGGTACTCATCCTACTGGGCCTTCGACGACTATCTGCAGCAACAGCAAAAAATGGGAAACCTCCTGAGCAAATCCCTGTTTTCCGGACGGCAGGTTTCCTATACGTCAAGAGAAACGAGGACGCTTTCCGAACAGGAGTGGCAAGGCAAGTTGGACTCGGCAATAGAGAGTGTCCGCTGGTTCTGGGACATGCTCGCCTTCACCGAAGAACAAAGGCAGGCAGCCATAGAAGAAATAATAAGCGCGTTGCCACGCACTGAAAGCGAGGTCGTCCAATACAAGGACATTTGGTACCACGATGGAAGTGGACGCTATAGCCGAGCCAATAACCCGTGTGTGAACGGAACACTCGACGGATTGGAACTTATCGGCGATGAAAAGCAGCAAACATGCACTATCAGCGGACTGGCTGGAGAAACACTGAAGCCTGCCAAAGTCAGAAAGCAAAAAGATCGTGGCTGGACACCCGCTCTATCCTTGGCCGTGGACCTCTCCACGGATAGCCGGCTGTATTTTCGCCACAGCCAGGCGCTACGCTATCCCAGTATGTTCGAAAGCACCATGGGCTTCTCTGCCTATATAAATCCCTATATCGACAGATTGAAACCAGAACACGCCTATGACTATGAAATTTCCTACGTTCATAATCTTACCCATTGGCTGAAAGCGGAAAAATACGCGGATATCAAAGTCAGCTATTACCACCATATAACGAAGGACTTGATAGAGCGGGACACAAGCCTTGTACTCAACAATATAGAAAAGCAGACCATCCGTGGCATAGAGTTCCAAGGGCGCTACGATAATGGCGGATTCTTCACGGATATCGGTGCGGCCTACACGATAGAAAATGAAGTCTGTGACGAGCATTCCGCCATTCTTGCTGACCCCATTGGCGGATCGGTACCGGACTGTGTGGACAATGGTTTCCCTGGCGGCTACCTGGCAACCCAATCCCTACCTCGATACAGCATAAGCTGGCTTCTGGGTCGTCGCTTTATGAATGAGCGACTGGAAGTAGGTGGGAAGGTGAGCTATTACTACAAGCAGGAATACGAAAACTTCTACACACTATCCGAATCAATAGTCGACCAAGGTAACGCCTTCTCGAACAGACCTTTGCAATGGGCAGGAATGACCCTGTACGACGCCTATCTGGACTATAAGTTGTCCGAAAGAATCAGTATTGAACTGACAGGTACCAACCTTACCAATATTTACTATATAGACCCCATCAGCAGGTCAATGGTCGCCGCACCTGGTCGCACGCTCAAGCTTGGACTGACGATAAATTTCTAGAAAACACACAGGGAGGTGATAAAACAAGGAAGCGACCGCAACACAACACACTTCATACACAAGGCGAGCAAACATGAAAGCATTCAGCTCTTCGAAAAGAATTATTGCGCTTCTTGCCATCAGCGGCAGCGCCAATGCGGCAATTGTTGGAGACGAAAGCTACAACGCCAGCATAGAAGTGGGACCCGCCACTTTTGTCGATGGCTTACCCCCCATGTCCGGACCCGGAATTGGCGTCAGTACGTCTTATACAAGTCTCGTGCAGAAAGCCAGCTTTTCCACCCTGCAGACCCTGGGGTCCACCACTAACATTACGGCCGGCCCCATCTCGAAACTTACTACCCTGACGCCAGTAGGCTCTCCATACTCGATCGGCTACTTCAACTTCGCCCAGATATCCGGACAGGACGTATTCTTCGGCGAATGGACCAACAATAACAATGTCGCCACCGGAAATCATGCCGTCTACTATATAGGCCGTGATGGCGACACATCGCTGACCAAGACCGGAACCGTCAAATACGATATGCGTGGCATCAGCAACTATCAGTCCCAGGGTTTGATGATTGGCGAGTTCACGGCGGATTTCACCAGCAAGAAGATGACCGGCAACCTGTATACACCGACCTTCAGCTACGCCATCAATATCGGTACGGTCAATATCAATAACGATGCCAGCATAGCCAGCGGAACCAGCGGAGCGACCAAGGCGTTCGCCTATGTCTCCGGCTATATGGTGGCGTGGGACGGCGTTATAAACGGGAAGTTCTTCAACAATCAGGAGAGCCTGGCAGGATTCATAAAATTCCCCATGGAACTCCGCCAATATGACACTGCCTTTGGCGGGACGATCAAATAGCGGAACGCGTCCCGGCGAATGCAGTGCATCCAGTGAAGCGGGGCCCCCCGGTGGCTCCCGCTTCTTCCCGTCAAGGAACATGGCCTCTGCCGCCCTGCCGGCCAGTGTCCATCAGGCAAGATCGAATACTTCACAGATGAAGCGACCAACCCGTACCCGCCTGCCCGGGCTCTGCCTCGGCAGCCTTATCGCAGCGCTCCCGCCCTCCGCTTGCGTACTGGCCGACCAGGACACCCACCTGCGCCTGAACCAGAGCATCGAATACCGTGCCAGCCAGCAGGAGCGGGAATTGCTCAAGGACGAAGTCCAGCCGCCTTCCCACTTGTCCACACTGACCATCGACGGCCAGACCTACAGCGTCGGCGACAACCTGGATGACCTGGGCAGCGCACTCTACCTTTCCATCCGGCATCAGCAATGGCCGCTGGTGGCACACTTTCTCGACGCCTATGTCGCCCTGCCCGGCTACGATCCGATGCTGGCGGCCTATGCCAGGGGCGGGCTGGCGCGCGCGGCAGGCGACCTGGGACTGGCCGAGGGGCATTACCGCCACCTGCTGGCCTTGCAGGACGACTTCCTGCCGGGGCAACTGGAGCTGGCGAGAGTCCTGTTCGAGAATCGCAAGGACCGAGAGTCATCCGAGGCATTCCAGCACATCAGCGCCCGCTTCGACCCATCCGATGCTCGCGCCATGGGCGTCAGCCGCAGCGTCGACAGCTTCATCGAAGCCCTGGACCGGCGCGAAGCCTGGCAAGGCTCCATCGCCATCGGGCCGACCTGGAGCGACAACCTCAACCTGTCGTCGGAAGACCGCCAGGTGTTCGAGTTCGTCACCGACGAGGGCATTCTCCGCCTGGAGCGCAAGCTGCCCGAGGCAGTCTCGGCCACGGGGCTGGACTTCGAGGGCACGCTGAACAAGCGCATCGCCCTGCGGGGCCATCATGGGCTGTTCATACGCTCGCTGGTCTACGGCCAGTCCTACAAGGACCACAAGCAGTACAACGAGAGCACGCTGATCAGCAATGTCGGCTACAGCTACCAGAACGCCCGCAACCAGTACTCCCTGGCGCCCTCCTTCGAGTTCAACACCTATGGCAATGCCGCCATGTATGGCGCCTGGGGTATTCGAGGCGAATGGCAGCACTACCTGTCGCCTACGCGCATGCTCAGGCTGGAAGGCGACTACAAGGAAATGAAATACCGCCAGGAGGCTTATGCCCATAACGACGGCGATGCGAGTTCGCTCTACGCCACCCTCTGGCAATCCCTGCCCAGGGGCTGGACACTCTTCGGCGGCCTGGATATCACCGACCGCAACAGCGAGGACAAGGCCAACGCCTACCTGCAAAAGGGCGTGCGGCTAGGCCTGGCCAAGGAGTTCGAGTCCGGCTTCAGCGCCATCCTGTTCGCCGCTTACCGCCGGCGTTCCCATGATATCTACAGCGCCTTGCTGGAAGCGCGGCGCGAGGATGACGAACAGAGCTATACCTTTATCCTGAACGCCCAGCGTCTGGCCCTGTACGGTATAACCCCCAGCCTGACCCTCAAGTACAACAAGGTCGCAAGCAATGTCGACTGGCTCTACTCCCACGAGCGCAATTCGGTCAGCCTGAAGCTGGAGCGGCAGTTCTGAGCAGCGCCGCAAAACCACTGGTGCGAGTGTTCTAGGTTTCCAGCAAGAAAGTCACCGGACCATCGTTGAGCAAATGCACCTGCATATTCGCGCCGAAACGCCCACAGGCGACCCGCTCGTGCTGGCCGCGGGCCTGCTCGACCAGGTAGTCATAGAGCTCCTCGCCCAGCGCCGGCGGCGCCGCACTGGAGAAGCCCGGGCGCAGGCCGCTACGGGTATCGGCGGCCAGGGTGAACTGGGACACCAGCAGCAGGCCGCCAGCGACATCCTTCAGGGAAAGGTTCATGCGGCCCTGCTCATCGCCGAACACCCGGTAATCGAGCGATTTGCGCAGCAGCTTGTCGGCCCTGGCCTTGTCATCCCCGCGCTCGACGCCCACCAGCACCAGCAGCCCCTGCCCGATCTCCCCGACGACTTCGCCATCGACCTCGACCCGTGCATGGCTCACACGCTGTATCAACCCCTTCATCAGGCGTCCTTCGGCGGTAGCCCGAGCAGGCGCAGGGCCAGGTCCTGGGTGGCACGTACCAGCGCATCGGTGATGCCCGGCTCGGAAGCGGAATGGCCGGCATCGCGGATGATCTGCAACTCGCTGCCGGGCCAGGCCCGGTGCAGCGCCCAGGCATTGTCCAGCGGGCAGATGACGTCATAGCGGCCATGCACGATGATGCCCGGCAGGTGGGCGATCTTCGGCATGTCGCGCAGCAACTGGTCGGCCTCGAGGAAGGCGTCGTTGACGAAGTAGTGGCACTCGATGCGCGCCATCGACAACGCCCGATGGGCATCGGTGAAGCTGTCGACCAACTGCGGGTTGGGGCGCAGGGTCGCGGTACGCCCCTCCCAGCCGGACCAGGCCTTGGCCGCGTGCAACTGGGCGATCTGGTCGCTGCCGGTCAGGCGCTGGTAGAAGGCCCGCATCAGGTCGCCGCGCTCCTCTTCGGCAATCGGCGCCAGGTAGTCCTCCCAGTAGTCGGGGAACAACCGGCTGGCGCCCTCCTGGTAGAACCACTGGAACTCCTGTGGCCGGCACAGGAAGATGCCACGCAGCACCAGCCCCAGTACCCGCCCGGGATGGGCCTGGGCATAGGCCAGCGACAGGGTGGAGCCCCAGGAACCACCGAACAGTACCCACTGCTCGATACCCAGGTGTTCGCGGATACGCTCCATATCCGCGATCAGGTGCGCGGTGGTGTTGTTCTCGAGACTGGCATGCGGCGTCGAACGCCCGCAGCCACGCTGGTCGAAGGTGACGATACGGTAGAGAGTCGGATCGAAGAAGCGCCGGCTCGACGCATCGCAGCCACCGCCCGGACCGCCATGCACGAACAGCACCGGCAGGCCGTCGGGCATGCCGCTCTCGTCGACATACAGGACATGGGGATCTTCCACCGCCAGCTCATGCCGGGCATAAGGTTTTATTTCCGCGAACAAGCTCTGCATGTCTCTCTCCCGGGCCATGGCTGTGGTGGAGTAACTAGACCCCAAGGATACATCAGCCGTTGTGGAAAGCGGCGCCAGGCTCTTTCGCTGGAGGCTGGAGGCTGGACGAAAAGCCATTCATTCCGGGCTTCTACGTCCTGGTGTCCAGCCTCCAGCGCTTTTATCGGCTCTTCGAGCGCATAGCGCGATCACCCTGAGCGTGAATTATCCATGCTTGGCGCATGCCTTCGCGCATGCTAGGTTTGCGCCTCGCCAGGATGGCGAGGCAGTGGCCAGTCATAAAAAACAGTAGGAAGGTCCGCCATTTCTTTTGGCCCGATCGATGAGGTACCCCCATGGCCGAGGCCATACCCGCTCTGGAAATCCGCAATCTGCACAAGCGTTACGGCGATCTCGAAGTACTCAAGGGCGTTTCCCTGACCGCGCACGATGGCGATGTGATTTCCATCCTCGGCTCGTCCGGCTCGGGCAAGTCCACTTTCCTGCGCTGCATCAACCTGCTGGAAAATCCCCACGAAGGCGAGATCCTCCTGGCCGGCGAGGCGCTCAGGCTCAAGCGCGACAAGAGCGGGGAGCTGGTCGCCGCCGATGCCGGGCAGATCAACCGCATGCGCAGCAAGCTCGGCTTCGTGTTCCAGAACTTCAACCTCTGGCCGCACATGAGTGTGCTCGACAACATCATCGAGGCGCCGCGCCGCGTGCTCGGCCAGAGCCGCGCCGAGGCCGTCGAAACCGCCGAGGCGCTGCTGGCCAAGGTCGGCATCGCCGACAAGCGCCACGCCTACCCCAACCAGTTGTCCGGTGGCCAGCAACAGCGCGCCGCCATCGCCCGCACCCTGGCCATGCAACCCAGGGTGATCCTGTTCGACGAGCCGACCTCGGCCCTCGATCCGGAAATGGTACAAGAAGTGCTTGCTGTGATTCGCTCGCTTGCCGAGGAAGGCCGCACCATGCTGCTGGTGACCCACGAGCTGAATTTCGCCAAACAGGTGTCCAGCGAAGTGGTCTTTCTCCATCAGGGACTGGTCGAGGAACAGGGTACGCCCGCCCAGGTCTTCGACAACCCCCGTTCGGCACGCTGCCAACAATTCATGTCCAGCCATCGCTAATGGAGCTACAACGCATGAAAAGCTATAAGAAGATCCTGTTCGGTGCCGCCGCTTCCCTGCTGATCGCCAGCCAGACGTTCGCCGCCGAGAAACTGCGCATCGGCACCGAAGGCGCCTACCCGCCCTTCAACCTGATCGACGCCAGCGGCAAGGCGGTCGGCTTCGACCTGGATATCGCCTACGCCCTGTGCGAGAAACTGCAAGCCGAATGCGACGTGGTCATCTCCGACTGGGACGGCATCATCCCGGCGCTGAACGCCGGCAAGTTCGACTTCCTCGCCGCCTCCATGTCGAACACCGAGGAGCGCCGCCAGGCGGTCGCTTTCACCGACCACTACTACACCAACAAATTGCAGTTCGTCGCACCCAAATCGGTGGACTTCAAGACCGACAAGGACTACTTGAAAGGCAAGGTGATCGGCGCCCAGCGCTCCACCATCGCCGGCACCTGGCTGGAAGACAACCTCGATGGCGTAATCGACATCAAGCTCTACGACACCCAGGAAAACGCCTACCTCGACCTCGCCACCGGGCGTGTCGACGGCATCCTCGCCGACACCTTCGTACAGTGGGAATGGCTCAAGAGCGACGCCGCCAAGAACTTCGAATTCAAGGGCGAACCGGTGTTCGATGACGACAAGATCGCCATTGCCGTGCGCAAGAACAACGACGAACTGCGCCAGCGCCTGAACAAGGCCCTGGCCGAGATCATCGCCGACGGCACCTACAAGAAGATCAACGACAAGTACTTCCCGTTCGATATCTACTGACCTGTCTGAACCCGTACCCGGCCACGGCCGGGCACGGGTCTTCGAGCCTACATGATTCCTGACTTGCACGGATTCGGTCCGGCGCTGCTCGCCGGTACCTGGGTCACCATCCAACTGGCGCTCGCGTCCCTGGCCCTGGGCCTGCTGCTCGGCCTGTGCGGCGCGCTCGCCAAGACCTCGCCGTACAGCGCCCTGCGCTGGATCGGCGGCACCTACTCGACCATCGTACGCGGCGTTCCGGAGCTGCTCTGGGTGCTGCTGATCTACCTCGGCACCATTGGCCTGGTACGCGGCATCGGCGAAGTGTTCGGTATCGAAAACCTCGCCCTCAGCCCCTTCGTCGCCGGCACCATCGCCCTCGGGCTGTGCTTCGGCGCCTACGCCACCGAGGTATTCCGCGGCGCGCTGCTGGCCATTCCCAAGGGCCACCGCGAAGCGGGCCTGGCTCTGGGCCTGGGCAGGCGGCATATCTTCCTGCGCTTGATCCTGCCGCAGATGTGGCGCCTGGCGCTGCCCGGGCTGGGCAACCTGTTCATGATCCTGATGAAGGACACCGCGCTGGTATCGGTGATCGGCCTGGAAGAGATCATGCGCAACGCGCAGATCGCCATCACCGCCAGCAAGGAGCCCTTCACCTTCTATATCGTCGCCGCGTTCATCTACCTGGGGCTGACCACCTTCGCCATGATCGGCATGTATTTCCTAGAAAAACGCGCTGGCCGCGGCTTCACCAGGAGCGCCGCATGAGTTGGGAAGTCTTCGTCCGCTGGCTGCCGAGTTTCCTCGATGGCGCCTGGCTGACCCTGCAACTGGTCGGTATCTCGGTGGTCACCGGGCTGATTCTCGCCCTGCCATTGGGCATCGCCCGCTCTTCGCGCCACCTCGCGGTGCGTGCACTGCCCTACGGCTACATCTTTTTCTTCCGTGGTACACCGCTGCTGGTGCAACTGTTCCTGGTCTACTACGGCCTGTCGCAGTTCGAGGCGGTGCGCCAGAGCATGGCCTGGCCCTACCTGCGCGACCCTTACTGGTGCGCGATCATCACCATGACCCTGCACACCGCCGCCTATATCGCCGAAATCCTGCGCGGCGCCATCCAGAACGTACCGCCTGGCGAAATCGAGGCGGCCCGCGCCCTGGGCATGTCGCGCAGCCAGACCCTCTGGCACATCACCCTGCCCCGGGCGACGCGCATCGGCCTGCCGGCCTACAGCAACGAAGTGATCCTGATGCTCAAGGCCAGCGCCCTGGCCAGCACCGTCACCCTGCTGGAGCTGACCGGCACGGCGCGCAAGATTGCCGCGCGCAACTACCTGCACGAGGAAATGTTCCTCACCGCCGGCATCCTCTACCTGCTGATCGCCTTCGTGCTGATGCAGGGCTTCAAGCTGCTCGAACGCTGGCTGCGGGTCGACGCCTGCCAAGGGCGCTGAGGCATGCCCGTGAGCATCCAGCCAGTGATGAAGGGCCGGCTCGCCTGCTGGCAAGTGCGCCGTGGCGACAGCCTGTTGCTGGTCGCCGAACAGGGCGCCCAGGTACTCGAATACCGCCAGGGCGATGCCGCACCGGTCATCTGGCTCAGCGAGCAGGCCGCCTTCGACAGCGGGCAACCGGTGCGCGGCGGTATCCCGGTGTGCTGGCCCTGGTTCGGCGACCTGGCGCGCAACCCCGAGGCCGTGCAGGCCCTGCATCCCCTGCCGGCACCGGCCCATGGCCTGGTACGCGGCCTGCCCTGGACACTGGAACGACAGGCCGAGGAACAGGGCACGGCCGTGCTCGACTTCAACTGCCCGCCGCTGGCGCAGTGCCCTGGACTGCAACTGCGCCTGCAGATCCGCCTGGACGACGCCCTGCACCTGCGCCTGACCAGCCACAACCTCGGCGATGCGACGGTCACCTTGAGCCAGGCGCTGCACAGCTACCTCGCCGTCGGCGACATCCACCGGGTTTCCGTGCAAGGCCTCGACGACACACCCTATATCGAGACCCTGGAAGACTGGCAGCCACGCCGGCAGTCGGGCGAGCTGCGCTTCGACGGCGAGACCGACCGCATCTACCTCGACCTGCCGCAGCGCCTGGCGCTGATCGACCCGGCCTGGCAGCGGCGCATCGAGCTGCACGCCAGCGGCTCGCGCTCGGCGGTACTCTGGAACCCCTGGATCGACAAGTCCCGCCGCCTGTCGCAATTCGCCGAGGACGCCTGGCAGCGCATGCTCTGTATCGAAACGGCGAACGTGCTGGACGATGTGGTGCGCCTGGCGCCAGGGGCCACCCATACGCTGGGCCTGAGCATCGCCCTCAAGCCATCGCCGTAAGGTGCGCCATGCGCACCTGAGCGGAAAAACCGCTGTCCACGGCGCACCCTCGGCGGCCTTGGTTCGTGAGGCTTCGAACAGGTTCTCAGCCAGTGTCCTGCCCGACCTTGTCCACCCCTTCCAGCCAGTCGATGAAACGCTGCGCCAGCCGTGATCGGCGTTTGCGCTCCGGGCGCACGATGTAGTAGCCGAACGAGGTGACATGGTTGTGCTCGCCCAGCCGCACCAGCAGCCCCTGCTCCAGCAGGCCATCGACCAGGTAGCGCCAGCCGATGGCCACGCCCTGGCCGGCGATGGAGGCCTGGATCAGCAACGGGTAGTTGTCGAAACTCGATAGCCCGCTGGCCGGCGCCTCGCGGATACCCAGCGCCCGGAACAACTGCGGCCAGTCGCACCACTGGTGGCCGCTGGCGGCCTTCAGGCGCAGCAACGGCAGGCGGGCCAGCGCCTGCGACGTGCTCTCGCCCTGCAGCGACTGGCGCAGCGCCGGGCTGCACACCGGGAACACCTCCTCGTTGAACAGCAGCCGGCTCTCGCCGTTCTTCACCTGGCCATCGCCGAAGGCGACCGCCACGTCGATATCCGTCTCGATGCCCTTCATGCCCCGGTAGCCGGTCACCAGGTTGACGTTGATCCCCGGATTGGCCGCATGGAACAGATGCAGCGTGGGAATCAGCCGGTAGGTGGCGAAGGCGAAGTCGGTGGCCACGTTCAGGGTTTCATGGGCGGCGTTGGCGCTGAGCAGCTCCAGCCCCTCGTCGAGCAGGGCCAGGGCCGACTGCACATGGCCCAGCAGCAGGCGGCCATCCTCGGTCAGCGTCAGGCCACGGTGGATACGATCGAACAGGCGTACCCCGAGCTGTTTTTCCAGGCGCTGGACCTGCTGGCTGATGGCCGGCTGGCTGATCCCCAGCTCGCTGGCCGCCAGGGTGAAACTGCCATGCCGGGCCGCCACCTCGAACAGGCGCAGCAACTCCAGTGAGGGGCGCCGGGGCTTTTCATGCATAAGCTGGACTTATCCTAAATATATTCATTCATAAGGTTCACGCGGAAGAGTCATAACTTTAAGCTCTAACCCGATTCAATGCATAGCCGTGGACCTTCTGACATGCAGCGCCCGAACATCCTCTTCATCATGGCCGACCAGATGGCGGCCCCCATGCTGCCGCTCTACGACGCCCACTCCCCGGTGAAGATGCCGCACCTGATGGCACTCGCACAGCGCTCCGTGGTGTTCGATTCCGCCTATTGCAACAGCCCATTGTGCGCGCCCTCGCGCTTCACCCTGATGAGCGGGCAATTGCCCAGCCGCATCGGCGGCTACGACAACGCCGCCGAACTGGCCGCCGACACGCCGACCTACGCCCACTACCTGCGCCGGCTCGGCTACCGCACCGCGCTATCGGGCAAGATGCATTTCTGCGGCCCGGACCAGTTGCACGGCTACGAAGAACGCCTGACCAGCGACATCTACCCGGCGGACTTCGGCTGGACGGTCGACTGGGATGAACCCGAGGTGCGCCCGAGCTGGTACCACAATATGTCGTCGGTGCTGCAGGCAGGCCCCTGCGTGCGCACCAACCAGCTCGACTTCGATGAAGAAGTGATGTTCAAGGCGCGCCAGTACCTGTTCGACCATGTGCGCGGCAATGACCCGCGCCCCTTCTGCCTGACTGTCTCGCTGACCCATCCCCACGACCCCTACAGCATTTCCCGGGAATACTGGGACCGCTACCGCGACGAGGACATCCCGCTGCCGCGCCAGGTCATCCCCCAGGCCGAGCAGGACCCGCACTCACAGCGTCTGCTCAAGGTCATCGACCTGTGGCAGCGGGAACTGCCCGAGGAACGCATCCGCGCCGCTCGCCGCGCCTATTTCGGCGCCTGCAGCTATGTCGACGACAATATCGGCCTGCTGCTGAAGGCCCTGGAGGACTGCGACCTCGCCGAGGACACCCTGGTGGTGTTCTCCGGCGACCACGGCGACATGCTCGGCGAGCGAGGCCTCTGGTACAAGATGAACTGGTTCGAGATGGCCGCGCGGGTGCCGATGCTGATCAGCGCGCCACGGCGTTTCGCCGCGCGCCGGGTCGGCGCCAGCGTATCCACCGCCGATCTGCTGCCGACCCTGGTGGAACTGGCCGGCGGCGAAACCCATCCGCAACTGCCCCTCGATGGCCGCTCCCTGCTACCGCACCTGCGCGGTGAAAGCGGCCATGACGAAGTATTCGGCGAATATATGGGCGAAGGCACGCAAAGCCCGCTGATGATGATCCGTCGCGGTCGCTACAAGTTCATCTACAGCCGTCAGGACCCGCTGATGCTGTTCGACCTGGAGAATGACCCGGAGGAAAGTGAAAACCTCGCATCGAATTCGGATTGCCAGGCAATCGTTCAAGACTTTATCGACGAAGCGCAACAACGCTGGAATATATCCGGCATAACTTCCGAAGTACTTGCCAGCCAGCGGCGCAGGCGTCTGGTGAACGCGGCATTGAACCAGGGCAAGTTGCATTCATGGGACCACCAGGCACATAGCGATGCGTCACAGCAATATATGCGCAACCATATGCACCTGGATGACCTGGAGCGACGCGCCCGTTATCCGCTGCCGGAATGATCGACCGCCTGGGCGCAATAGCGATAGCCATCATCCCGGGGCCGCCGGAGGGCATCGCCTGGCGGCTCGCCCCATCCTGCGGTCAATCCATCGACGGACTTGCAGGCAATAACGAGACACTTCCACGACAATAAACGGAAAAGGGGAAATTCGAAAAACCTCACACTGAATTTTCAATCCCGAACCCCATTTACAACCGGATAACGGCACGTCGTTAATTCTGGTCTTCATGCTGCCCGAAATAAAAACAATTAATATCCAGCGAATAAGCTAATTCATAAATAATATTTTTATAACGCAATGCCTGTTTCTATCATCCCCTCACCGGACTGCCGGCGCATTACAACCCAGCCGTTCCAATAATCCCGCCCATGCCGTTCCAGTCGACGGCATTGCAGCCATCGAGGAATACTTGCATGAAACCAGCTTCACGGATCTTCCGCCGCCTGGGCCTCGCCCTGGCCCTGACCGCCACGGCCCTGCAGGTCCAGGCCGCCGATATCGTCATCGGCTACCAGACCGGCATCGACCCGGCCAAGGTGCCACAGGCCGAAGGCGCCTATGAGAAAGCCATCGGCGAGAAACTCGACTGGCGTCGCTTCAACAGCGGTCCGGAGGTGGTCACCGCGCTGGCTTCCGGTCACCTGCAGATCGGCAACCTGGGCTCCAGCCCGCTGGCCGCCGCCACCTCGCGCGGGCTGCCGCTGGTGACCTTCCTGGTCGCCGCGCGCATCGACTCCGCCGAAGCGCTGGTGGTGCGCAACGGCAGCGGCATCAATGACCCGCAGGACCTGCTCGGCAAGACCATCGCCACGCCGTTCGTCTCCACCTCCCACTACAGCCTGCTCGGAGCCATCAAGCACTGGGGCCTGGACGCCTCCAAGGTGAAGATCGTCAACCTGCAGCCGGCCGAGATTTCCGCCGCCTGGAAACGCGGCGACATCGACGGCGCCTTCGTCTGGTCGCCGGCCCTGGGCGAGATCAAGAAGGACGGCAAGGTGCTCACCGATGCCGCCGAAGTGGGGCGCTGGGGCGCGCCGACCTTCGAGGTGTGGGTGGCGCGCAAGGACTTCGCCGAGAAACACCCCGAGGTGCTGGCACGCTTCGCCGAGGTCACGCTGAAGTCCTTCGCCGACTACAACGCAAACCCCGCCGCCTGGGACGCCGCCTCGCCGCAGGTCGCCAGCATCGCCCGGCTGACCGGCGCCGAGCCGGCGGACGTGCCCGAACTGCTGGCCGGCTCGGCTTTCCCCAACCGTGACGAGCAGTTGTCCGAAGCCTGGCTCGGCGGCGGCACCGCCAAGGCCATCGCCGCCACCGCAGAATTCCTCAAGGAACAGGGCCGGGTCGATCGCGTACGCCCCAGCTATGCCGAATTCGTCAGCAGCGACGCCGTGCGCGCGGCGCAATGACCAGGAGGCTCCGTCCATGGCTCGATTGAAGCTGCGCCAGGTCAGCGCCTCCTACCAGGAGCAGGGCCTGCCGGTACTGGAAAACGTTTCGCTGGAACTGGTCCCCGGGCAGTTGCTGGTCGCCCTCGGGCCATCCGGTAGCGGCAAGACCACGCTGCTCAACCTGATCGCCGGCTTCGTCGAGCCCACTGCCGGCGAGATCACCCTGGACGGCGAGCCGATCCGCGGCCCCGGCGCCGACCGTGGCGTGGTGTTCCAGGGCGATGCCCTGCTGCCCTGGCAGGACGTGCTGGGCAATGTCGCCTTCGGCCTGGAGCTGGCCGGGGTGGCGCGTAGCGAGCGCGAGCAGCGGGCCGCCGAACTGCTGGCGCTGGTCGGCCTGGCCGGTTTCGAGCGGCGCCAGGTCTGGCAGCTCTCGGGCGGGCAGCGCCAGCGCGTCGGCATTGCCCGGGCGCTGGCCGCCGACCCACGCGTACTGCTGCTCGACGAAGCCTTCGGCGCCCTCGACGCCTTCACCCGCGAACAGATGCAGGAGTTGCTGCTGAACGTCTGGCAGCGCACCGGCAAACCGATCCTGCTGATCACCCACGACATCGAGGAAGCGGTGTTCCTCGCCACCGACCTGTTGCTGCTGGCAGCCAATCCCGGACGTATCGTCGACCGCCTGGAGCTGGATTTCAGCCGCCGCTATGCCGCCGGCGAAACCGCCCGCCAGGTGAAATCGGCACCCGATTTCATCGCCCGCCGCGAGCGGATACTCGAACGGGTCTTCGCCCGCCACCAGCAGGAGAGCGCCGCATGAGCCAGTCGCTGCAGAACATCGCCAACCCCGCCGAAGCGCCGCCGCCACGCCGTGGCAAATGGCGCCTGGGCACCCGCCAGATCGGCGCCCTGACGCTGCTCGGCCTGCTGCTGGCCTGGTGGCTGGTGACCTGGCTGGAAGTGGTGCCGGAGCTGTTCCTGCCCTCGCCGCAAGCGGTGCTGGACAAGTTCTGGCAGCTCGCCACCCGCGGCTACCTGGACGCCACCCTCTGGCAGCACCTGGGCACCAGCCTGGCACGCATCGGCGTGGCACTGCTCCTGGCGCTGCTGGTGGCGATCCCGGTCGGCATCGCCATCGGCCGCAACCGCATCGCCCAGGGCATCCTCGACCCGCTGATCGAGTTCTACCGGCCGATCCCGCCGCTGGCCTACCTGCCGCTGATCGTCATCTGGTTCGGTATCGGCGAACTGTCCAAGGTGCTGCTGATCTACCTGGCGATCTTCGCTCCGATCGCCATCTCCACCGCCAACGGCGTACGCAGCGTCGATCCGGTGAAGCTGCGCGTGGCGCGCTCGCTGGGCGCCAGCGGCTGGCAACTGATCCGCCACGTGGTACTGCCCAGCGCCCTGCCGGACATTCTCACCGGGGTGCGCATCGGGCTCGGTGTCGGCTGGTCCACGCTGGTCGCCTCGGAGCTGGTGGCGGCCACCCGCGGGCTGGGCTTCATGGTGCAGTCGGCGGCGCAATACCTGGCCACCGACGTGGTGCTGCTGGGCATCCTGATCATCGCGCTGATCGCCGCCAGCATGGAAATCGGCCTGCGTGCGCTACAGAAGAAGCTGGTGCCCTGGCACGGGGAACAACAGCTCTGAGACAAACCGCAGGGTTCGCCATAGGCCCCGCTGTCGCGCCGTCCAGGTACGCACGGCGCACCCTATATGAACCCTACGCGGCTGATCGCTCCGCGCCCCATGACGAAGCGGCCAACCGCCTCGGGGAGCGCCACTCACTCTTCATATGACCATTGGAAATTCCGGGCATGGCCCGGAATGGGGGAACACTCATGTCCAGAAAACACGCCAACACCCTGTTTCTGCTGTCCGCTCTGGCCCTGCCGACGCTGGCCGCCGCGCAAGGTTTTATCGAGGACAGCAGCCTGAACCTGCTGTCGCGCAACGTCTACTGGGACCACGACGGCCACAAGGGCGCCGCCGACAAGCGCGAATGGGGCCAGGGCTTCCAGTTGGCCTACAGCTCCGGCTACACCCGGGGCACCGTCGGTTTCGGCCTGGAGGCCCACGCCTACGCCGCCTTCAAGCTCGACAGCCAGCGCGACCGCGCCGACACCGGCCTGCTGGTGCCCGACAGCGACGGTAGTTCACGTGGCGAAGCCAGCACGGCAGGCGCCGCGTTGAAACTGCGCGTGTCCGGCACGGAACTGAAATACGGCGAGCTGCGCCCCTATAACCCGGTGCTGGCGCTGGCCGACGCCCGCCTGATACCGGCCACCGCCACCGGCTTCCTGCTGAGCAGCCAGGACATTCCCGGCATCGACCTGGAAGCCGGCCACTTCACCGCCGCCCGTGACTTCAACCGCACACACCACGATGGCGGTTTCCGTGCCGCCTACGCCGGCGTGGAGGGTGGCGATGTCGACTTCATCGGCGCCAGCCACTCGCTGCGCCCCAACCTCGGCGTGACGCTCTACGCCTCGCGCTACGAAGACCTGTGGCGGCAGTACTACCTGAACGGCAACTACGACATCGAGTTGGATGGAGGACGCGGGCTGAACCTCGACTTCAACCTCTACCGCAGCCTCGACCAAGGCCGCGCACTGGCCGGCGATATCCAGGTCACCGCCTGGTCGCTGGCCGCCGCCTACCGCTTCGGCGCGCACAAGCTGACCCTGGCGCACCAGCGCATCCACGGCGACCAGCCCTTCGACTACCTGGGCCTCGGCGGCGGCGGCTTCCACGACTCGATCTACCTGGCCAACTCTTCGCAGTACGCCGACTTCAACGGCCCCAACGAGCGCTCCTGGCGCATTCGCTATGACCTCGACCTGAGCACTCTCGGCGTACCAGGCCTGTCGTTCATGGCGCGCTATATCCGTGGCAGTGATATCGACGGCGGCACCCTGCGGGCGGGAACGCCCTATGCCTACTATGGCGACGATGAGAAGCACTGGGAACGGGATATCGAGGCGCGCTACGTTGTGCAGGCCGGCAAGGCCAAGGACCTGACCTTCCACCTGCGCCAGGCGACGCACCGCATCTCCGGGCAGTCCGATGTGGACGTGGACCAGTTGCGCCTGATCGTCTCCTGGCCGCTGCGGATTCTCTGACGCCCGAGCGACTCGGGCGGCTGGTGGGAAAGGGCTGGAGGGCTGGTGAAACCCGTGCGCATGGACACGCCAGCGCAATCAATCGGGTTTCACTGGATGCTCGCAAGACCAGCGGGCCGATGCCCGCCGGTTACGCCTCGCCCTCGCTCTTGCCCTGCACTTCTTCCTTCATCCGCGCCAGGCCCAGGTGGCGAACGTCGGTGCCTCGCACCAGGTAGATCACCAGCTCCGAGATATTGCGCGCGTGGTCGCCGATGCGTTCCAGCGAGCGCAGCACCCAGATCACGTTCAGCACCCGGGAGATCGCCCGCGGGTCTTCCATCATGTAGGTGACCAGTTCGCGCAGGGCGGTCTTGTACTCGCGGTCGATGGTCTTGTCGTACTGCGCCACCGACAGCGCCAGGTCGGCGTCGAAACGGGCGAAGGCATCCAGCGCTTCCTGCACCATCTTGCGCACCTGGTCGCCGATATGACGGACTTCCACATAACCACGCGGCGCCTCGCCCTCTTCGCACAACTGGATGGCGCGGCGAGCGATCTTGGAAGCCTCGTCGCCAATGCGCTCGAGGTCGATCACCGACTTGGAGACGCTGATGATCAGCCGCAGGTCGGAGGCCGCCGGCTGGCGACGGGCGAGAATACGGATGCACTCCTCGTCGATATTGCGTTCCATCTGGTTGATCTGATCATCGACCTCGCGCACCTGCTGGGCCAGGCCGGAGTCGGCCTCGATCAGGGCGGTGACGGCATCGTTGACCTGCTTTTCCACCAGGCCGCCCATCGCCAGCAGGCGGCTGCGAACCTCTTCCAGCTCGGTGTTGAACTGCTGGGAAATATGTTGGGTATGGCTGTCTTTGTTCATCAGAAACTCCTGAAAAGCCGCTGAAGGCTGAAGGCTGAAGTCTGGACGTAGGAGCTCTTCCGTCCAGCCTTCAGCGCCGTTGTCGTTTTTATCGGCTTTTTTAGCCGTAGCGCCCGGTGATGTAGTCTTCGGTCTGCTTCTTGGCCGGGTTGGTGAACAGCGTGTCGGTGTCGCCATACTCGATCAGTTTGCCCATGTACATGAAGGCGGTGTAGTCGGAAACCCGCGCCGCCTGCTGCATGTTGTGGGTGACGATGACGATGGTGTACTTGGACTTCAGTTCGTAGATCAACTCTTCGACCTTCAACGAACTGATCGGATCGAGTGCCGAGCTGGGTTCGTCGAGCAGCAGCACTTCCGGCTGCACGGCGATGGTCCGGGCGATCACCAGACGCTGTTGCTGGCCGCCGGACAGGCCGAGCGCCGACTCGTGCAGGCGGTCCTTCACTTCGTCCCACAGCGCCGCGCCCTTGAGCGCCCACTCGACGGCCTCGTCGAGCACACGCTTCTGCTTGATGCCCTGGATGCGCAGGCCGTAGATGACGTTCTCGTAGATGCTCTTGGGGAACGGGTTGGGCTTCTGGAACACCATGCCGACACGGCGGCGCAGGTCGGCGACATCCTCGCCCTTGCGGTAGATGTTGTGCCCATCGAGGTTTATGGCGCCTTCGATGCGACAACCGTCGACCAGGTCGTTCATGCGGTTGAAGCAGCGCAGCAGGGTCGACTTGCCGCAACCGGACGGGCCGATGAACGCGGTCACGCGCTGTTTCGGGATATTCATGCTGACATCGTACAGCGCCTGCTTCTGACCGTAGAACAGGCTCAGGCCGGGCACTTCGATGGCCACCGTTTCATTGGCCAGATCGAGGGTGCGCTTGTCGCGCCCCAGGGCAGAGATGTCGATGGCGTGGGTATGGGAGTGAACTTCTTGCTGCATGGCTTGTTTCCTCGAATCGCTGGAGGCTGAACGCTGGAGGCTGAACGAAAAGCGACATTCGTCCGGCCTTCAGCCTCCAGCGCCTTTATCGGCTGTTAATGGTCAAGCGCCTTGTATTTCTCGCGCAGGTGGTTACGGATGTAGATGGCGCTGAAGTTGAGCAAGGCGATTACCAGTACCAGCAACAGTGCGGTGGCATAGACCAGTGGGCGCGCCGCCTCGACGTTGGGGCTCTGGAAGCCGACATCGTAGATGTGGAAGCCCAGGTGCATGATCTTCTGGTCCAGGTGCAGGTAAGGATAGTTGCCGTTCAGCGGCAGCGCCGGTGCCAGCTTGACCACGCCCACCAGCATCAGCGGCGCCACCTCGCCGGCGGCGCGCGCCACCGCCAGGATCAGGCCGGTCATCATCGCCGGGCTGGCCATCGGCAGCACCACCTTCCACAGCGTTTCCGACTTGGTCGCGCCGAGGGCCAGGGAGCCTTCGCGGATCATCCGCGGAATACGCGCCAGGCCTTCCTCGGTAGCGACGATCACCACCGGCAGGGTGAGGATCGCCAGGGTCAGCGAGGCCCACATCAGGCCCGGCGTACCGAAGGTCGGCGCCGGCGCGGCCTCGGGGAAGAACAGGCGGTCGATGGAACCGCCCAGCACATAGACGAAGAAGCCCAGGCCGAACACGCCGTAGACGATCGACGGCACGCCGGCCAGGTTGTTCACGGCGATGCGGATCACCCGGGTGAGGAAACCCTGCTTGGCATATTCGCGCAGGTAGACCGCCGCGATCACGCCGAACGGGGTGACGATCACCGCCATGATCAGGGTCATCAGCACGGTACCGAAGATCGCCGGGAAGATACCGCCTTCGGTGTTGGCCTCACGCGGCTCGTCGCTGACGAATTCCCACAGCTTGGCGAAATAGAAACCGAGCTTCTGCGGCACCGACATGGCGTTGGGCTGGAAGGCCCGCACCACCTTGCCCAGGCTGACTTCCAGCTCATGCCCATCGGCGGTGCGCACAGTCATGCTGTCGCGGTTGAAGGTCTGGTAGAGCGCCGTCAGTTCGGCCTCCAGCACTTCGTACTCGGCATGCCAGCCATCGCGCTCGGCGTCCAGCTCCGCCTGGGCCTGGGCGTCGAGGCGACCATCCAGCTCCAGCTTGCGGGTCTTCAAGCGCAGGCGTTCGAGACCGTGGTTGATGCGGCCGATGTCGACCTTCTCCAGTTGCGCGATATTGCCATGCAGCTCGTCGACGCGCGCGATGCGCTTCTGCAGCTCGTTCCAGGCACCCTCGCCTTCGGCCACCAGCTTGCCGTCTTCCTTGACGTTGACCAGGAAGCCATAGAAGTTGCCCCACTCGCGGCGCTCGACCGCGATCAGGTCCTTCGGCGTGCGCGGGTTGCTCAGCCACTCGCCGACCACCCAGGTGAAGTCGGCGCCGTAGACCTCGCGGTTGCCCACCTTGAGCAGCTCGCGGGTCATGAACTCGCCACCCTCGGCGTTCACCGGCAGGCCGGAGGCCGCCAGCCGCGCACGCGGCACTTCCTCGAGTTGTACCACTTCACCGGCCAGCAGGCGCGACTCGCTGCCCGGCACCTGGTAGTCGGCGACGATCACATCCGCCGGCCAGAAGTGCCCGAGCCCGCGCACGGCGATCACCGCCAGCAGCCCGATGGTCATGATCACGGCGACGGACACCGCGCCCGCGTTCATCCAGATCCACGGCGAACCGCTATTGAACCAGCCTTTGAGGGAATCCTTTTTCACGGATTTACACCTTTGTTCGAAATCTTCCGGCAGCCGCTGACGGCTGCGCCTTGGCAATTACAGGCTTGCATACTTGCCCCGCAACCGTTGGCGGATCAGTTCGGCCAGGGTGTTCATGACGAAGGTGAACATGAGCAGCACCAACGCCGCCAGGAACAGCACGCGATAGTGGCTGCTGCCAACCTCCGACTCGGGCATTTCCACCGCCACGTTGGCCGCCAGGGTGCGCAGCCCCTGGAAGATATTGGCCTCCATGATCGGCGTGTTGCCGGTGGCCATCAGCACGATCATGGTTTCGCCCACCGCACGGCCCATGCCGATCATCAGTGCCGAGAAGATGCCCGGGCTGGCGGTGAGGATCACCACCCGCGTCATGGTCTGCCAGGGCGTGGCACCGAGGGCCAGGGAGCCCAGGGTCAGGCTCCTGGGCACGCTGAATACCGCATCCTCGGCGATCGAGTAGATGGTCGGGATCACCGCGAAGCCCATCGCCAGGCCGACCACCAGGGCGTTGCGCTGGTCGAAGGGGATGCCCATCTCGTTGGTCAGCCACAGGCGCATGTCGCCGCCGAAGAACCAGTTCTCCAGATAGCCGCTGACCGCCAGCGAACCGTAGCCGACCAGCAGCACCACCGGGATCAGCAGGGCCGCTTCCCAGCCGTCCGGCACGCGCAGTCGCAGGCTTTCCGGCAGGCGGCTCCAGCCATAGGCGGCGGCGATGATGCCCACCGGCATCAGCAACAGCAGGCTGAAGATACCCGGCAGGTGGCTCTCGAGGAACGGCGCGAGGAACAGGCCGGCGAAGAAGCCGAGGATCACCGTCGGCAGCGCTTCCATCAGCTCGATCACCGGCTTGACCTTGCTGCGCAGGCGCGGCGCCATGAAGTAGGCGGTGTAGATGGCCGCGCAGATCGCCAGCGGTGCCGCCAGCAACATCGCGTAGAAGGCCGCCTTGAGCGTACCGAAGGCCAGCGGCGCGAGGCTCAGCTTGGGCTCGAAGTCGGTGTTGGCGGAAGTCGACTGCCAGACGTAGTCAGGTTCGGGATAGCTCTCGTACCAGACCTTGCCCCACAGCGCGCTCCAGGAAATCTCCGGGTGCGGGTTGTCGATCACCAGGCCCTGCAGCTTGCCAGCGCTCTCCACCAGCAGGCGGTTGGCACGCGGCGACAATGCGGCGATGGCCGTGCCCTCGGCCACCGACTCCTTGAGCAGGGTGCGGTGCGCGGTGCTGTGGAAGATGCCGACGGTGCCACTGGCATCCAGCGCCAGAAAGCCCTTGCGCCGCTCTTCCGGCAGGATCTGGGTGACCGGGCTGTCGCCCAGGCTGAAGTTGCGGACGTTGCGCAGCTCCGACTGGCCATGCTCATCGCGCACCATGAACCACTGGCCGATACCGCCCTTGGAATCGCCGACCAGCAGCGAGATACCACCGAGCAGCGAAGTCACGCTGGTCACTTCGGCCTGGCCGCTGGCCAGCTTGTAGCGCCCGTTGAGCTGCTGCTGGCGCAAGTCGAAGACATCCGCGCTGGCCTGGCCGCTGATCGCGTACAGCCACATCTGCCGCGGATCGACCAACAGCACCTTGATCGGCTCGGACAGTTGCGGCAGCGCCAGTTCGCTCTGCTCCTGGCTGCTTTCGCCGGTCAGCAGGTTTTCCGTACTGGAAATACGCACGGCATGCAGTTGATTGCCGGTGGAAGCCGCCAGCAGCAGGGTCGAGCCGTTCTGGCTGACCGCCACATGCTCCAGCGGGCGCCCCTGTTCATCCAGGCTGACCGGCTGGCCACCGAAGGGATAGGTCACCTGGGGTTCGATCAGGCGCTTGTTGTCCGGGTAGCTGATCCGGTAGTGATGCTCCAGCACCAGTGCCTGGCCATTGCTCAGGCCCAGCACCACGCGGCGGCTACCCGGTACATCCTGGCCGATGGAAACCACCTGGCTGCCTTCCGGCAGCGGCAACGCCACCTTCGACAGCGCGCGCCCGGAGTCGGTGTCGAAGAACTGGATATGGCCATCACGCCCGAGGCGCAATGCCACCTGGTTCTGCTCCTCCATCGCCAGCAACAGCGGTTCGCCGGCCTCGGCCAGCCAGGCCGGTTGCCGTGCATCCTGCCGCTCCAGGCTAGCGCCCTGGAACATCGGCAGCACCACGCTCGCCAGATAGAAGAATATCAGGGTAATAGCCGCCAGCACGGCCAGCCCCCCGATGGAGACATACCAGCGCGCCAGGTGATCCTTGAGGGCGCGCAGGCGACGCTTGCGCTGCAGGGCTGGGGTATTGAAGTCCAGCCGTTGCAATTTCGAGTGAGCGGTCATGGCGTTATTTCATTCCTGCCAGGGTGGGCCATACGGCCCTCCGGGATACTGTCCGAAAACGGCCCACGCACCATCGCACGGGCGTAAGCGGCTCCGGCCAAAGCCTATAGCGGCCATGTGACAAATAAATTACAGAAC
Source organism: Stutzerimonas kirkiae (assembly GCF_004327335.1). Classification (GTDB taxonomy): domain Bacteria; phylum Pseudomonadota; class Gammaproteobacteria; order Pseudomonadales; family Pseudomonadaceae; genus Stutzerimonas; species Stutzerimonas kirkiae. The sequence goes on from NZ_QJUO01000001.1 coordinate 263,678, forward strand.
ACCGAAACGAAGACGCCCGCCAGCGCTGGATGCGTGGCGGGCGTGCGGCCTGACTCCTATGGAATCAGAGACCCAGGTCTTTCAGCGCCTTGTCGACGACTTTCTTCGGCAGCGGGATGTAACCATCCTTGACCACCACGTCCTGGCCTTGCTTGGACAGCACCAGCTTGACGAACTCGGCGTCCAGCGGGCTCAGAGCCTTGTTCGGCGCCTTGTTGACGTAGACGTAGAAGAAGCGCGCCAGCGGGAACTTGCCGGCCAGGGCGTTTTCTTCGCTGGCCTCGAAGGCCTCGCCACCCTTGGACAGGGGAACGGCGCGAACACTGGAGGTGCGGTAGCCAATGCCCGAATAACCGATGGCGTTCAGGGTACTGGAGATCGACTGCACCACGGAAGCCGAACCCGGCTGCTCGTTGACGTTGGACTTGAAGTCACCTTTACACAGGGCTTCTTCCTTGAAGTAACCGTAGGTACCGGATACCGAGTTGCGACCGAACAACTGGATCGGCTTGGCCGCCCACTCGCCGGTCAGGCCCAGGTCGCCCCAGGTCTTGAGGTCCTTGGCGCCACCGCACAGACGGGTGCTGGAGAAGATCGCGTCGACCTGCTCGATGTCCAGGCTCTTGATCGGGTTGTCCTTGTGCACGAACACCGCCAGGGCATCGATCGCCACCGGTACGGCGGTCGGCTTGTAGCCATACTTCTCTTCGAAGGCCTGGATCTCGTTGTCCTTCATCGGACGGCTCATCGGGCCCAGGTTGGCGGTACCCTCGGTCAGAGCGGGCGGCGCGGTGGAAGAACCGGCGGCCTGAATCTGGATATTGACGTTCGGGTAGCTGCGCTTGAACTCTTCAGCCCACAGGGTCATCAGGTTGGCCAGCGAGTCGGAACCGACGCTGGAGAGGTTGCCTGATACGCCGGAGGTCTTCTCATAGCTGTGCAGTGCAGGATCGACCGCCGCCACAGCGCTGGCGGCAGTGCCTACACCAGCGGCAACGAAGGTCAGGGCCGCCATCAAACGATTCAGTTTCATACCTTGCTCCTGGCAGGGATGTACTTGGGAAGTGTTGGTGGAACGGTGGCCAGTATCGGCAGACCGTATGAACACTCTATGAATCGAATGTGACAATCCAGTTACAGCCTGGAGCCTGGAGCCTGGAGCCTGGAGCCTGGAGCCTGGACAGTGTGCACGTCAGCGCCAAAAACCGGTCAAGCGCTTTCGGCCTTTTCGTCCAGCTTTCCAGCCCAGCGCTTTTGTCGAAGCCCCTTTCCAGTGAATAACGCTATAGCGCAGTCGCCCTGGGTAATTGCAAAAGCCCGCCATCTGCGCCAGTCTCGTCGCTGTACTCGCCAGTTCCGCCACCACGCGGGTTTGCGCCACAAGAAATTGCCGGGCGCAATTTTTGCCGTCGCGATAATGACGGCCCACAGGATGGCAGACCACAAAAACAATTGCGCTCCGAGTCGACGATGAAAGATTACGAACAGGAAGACCCGATCCCGCAGGGCGACCTCGCCCTGCAAATCACCGCGCTGCCGCGCGAGACCAACGGCTTCGGCGACATCTACGGCGGCTGGCTGGTCGCGCAGATGGACCTGGCCGGCACCGCCATGGCCAGCCGGGCCGCGGCAGGCCGGGTGGCGACCGTCTCCATCGAGCGCATGGCCTTCATGGTGCCGGTGGCCGTGGGTGCGCAGTTGTCCTTCTATACCCAGACGCTGGAAGTGGGCCGCAGCTCGATCCAGATGCTGGTCGAAGTCTGGAGTGAAGATCCCGTCTCCCAGGAGTGGCGCAAGGTGACCGAGGCGGTGTTCGTGTTCGTCGCCATCGACGGCAGCGGACGCACCCGCCCGCTGCCGCGCCGCTGATCGCCATGATCGCCCTGCTGCTGGCGCTGTGGCCGCTGTTCGCCCTGATCGTCGCCGGCTACCTGCTGCGCCGTGCCGGCTTTCCCAACGAGGCCTTCTGGCCCGGCGCCGAACGCCTCAACTATTTCGTCCTGTTCCCGGCGCTGCTGTTGAGCAACCTGGCCAGCGCGCCGCTGGACAACCCGGCGCTGCCGCGCCTGGCGCTGGCCGTGGTGCTGGGGCTGGGCCTGCTGTGGCTGGCGCTGCTGCTGGCGCGCCGGCTATTCGCCTGGCCGGCGGCCCGTTTCGGCGCCATAGCCCAAGGCATCCTGCGTTTCAACACCTACCTCGGGCTGGCGACGCTGGGCAGCCTGTACGGCCCGGATGGCCTGGCCCTGGCGGCACTGATGCTGGCGCTGATGATCCCCATCGTCAACGCCATGTCGGTCTGGGCGCTGCTGGCCGAGCATGGAGCCAGCGCTCGCAGCCTGTTGCTGCCGATGCTGAAGAACCCGCTGATCCTCGCTTGCCTGGCTGGTGCGGCGATCAACCTGTCAGGGCTGGGCCTGCCCGGCGGTAGCGAGCGCCTGCTCGCCTTGCTGGCCGCCGCCAGCCTGCCACTGGGGCTGCTCTGCGTCGGCGCGGCACTGCAGCCCCGGCAGTTGCATGGCGAAGTGCCAGCCCTCGGCTGGAACTGCGCACTGCGCCTGCTCGCCGTCCCGGCCCTGGCCTACGGCGTGGCGCGCCTGCTGGCCCTGCCGGCCATGGAAAGCACGGTACTGGTGCTGTTCTTCGCCCTGCCCACCGCGCCCACCGCCTATGTACTGACACGCCAGCTCGGCGGTGACAGCCAGTTGATGGCCGGCATCATCACCCTGCAGACCCTGCTGGCGGCGCTGAGCCTACCGCTGGTGCTGGTCCTGCTGTAGGGTGCGCCGCGCCGCCCCTGGACGGCGATGCAACCGGTGCGCGCGGCGCACCCGGCAGCACAGGGAGGCCGGACCAGACGCACGAGGTAACCCGGCCTCTTTCGTTCGGCTTTCCAGACTCCAGCGCTTTTCTCGAGGCGCATCACGATATAGCGCAATAAGCCGCTAAAGCAGCTCGCCCCACGCGCCCAAACCCGCCACTTTCGGTTAATCTCGACGCTTCCCTGCCTTGTTCCACAGGATTCTAAATGACCGCCCTAGAGCCCTTCCTCGTCACGCGCAAATGGCCCGCGCAACATCCTGAACGCCTGCAACTGTATTCCCTGCCGACGCCCAACGGGGTCAAGGTCTCGATCATGCTCGAAGAGATCGGCCTGCCCTACGAGGCGCACAAGGTCAGCTTCGACACGCGCGACCAGTTCACCCCCGAATTCCTCTCGGTCAGCCCGAACAACAAGATCCCGGCGATCCTCGACCCCAACGGCCCGGACGGCCAGCCGCTGGCGCTGTTCGAGTCCGGCGCGATCCTGGTCTACCTGGCGGAAAAGAGCGGCCAGTTGCTGCCCGGAGACGCAGCGCAACGCTACCAGGCGCTGCAGTGGCTGATGTTCCAGATGGGCGGCATCGGCCCGATGTTCGGCCAGCTCGGCTTCTTCCATAAGTTCGCCGGCAAGGCGATCGAGGACAAGCGCCCGCTCGAGCGCTACGCCGCCGAATCCAGCCGCCTGCTCGGCGTGCTGGACCGCCAGTTGCAAGGCCGCGAGTGGGTGCTGGGCGCCGACTACAGCATCGCCGATATCGCCATATTCCCCTGGGTGCGCAACCTGGTCGGCTTCTACGAAGCCGGCGGGCTGGTAGGCTTCGACGCCTTCGGCAACGTGCGCCGCGCCCTCGACGCCTTCCTCGCCCGCCCGGCGGTGGAACGCGGCTTGAAAGTACCCAGCTGACAGACAGCGGGCATTCCATACGCCACGCCTGACATGGCCCCATTGCCCAACCTGCCTCAAGGCAGAACCAGGAGTTTTCATGAGCACTCGTCAACCCGAACACCCGATCAACCCGCTGTTCGCCGAACGCTGGTCGCCACGCGCCTTCAGCGGCGAGCCGATCACCCGCCAGCAGCTCGACAGCCTGCTGGAAGCGGCGCGCTGGGCGCCTTCGGCGTACAACGCACAGCCCTGGCGCTTCCTCTACGCGCTGCGCGGTAGCGCCGAATGGGACACCTTCCTCGACCTGCTGCTGCCCTTCAACCAGCGCTGGGCCGCCAACGCCTCGGCACTGCTGTTCGTGCTGTCCAAGCGCAGCTTCGTCGCCCCCGGCAAGGAACAGCCGGCGCCCTTCCCCAGCCACGCCTTCGACACTGGCGCGGCCTGGGCCAACCTGGCTCACCAGGCTGCCCACGACGGCCTGGTGAGCCATGCCATGGGCGGTTTCGACGGTGCGCGGGCACGTGTTGCCCTGGAGGTCCCGGAGGACTACGAGTTCCAGGCCGCCGTCGCCATCGGCCACCTGGCCAGCCCGGACACCCTGCCGGAAGACCTGCGCAAACGCGAACAGCCCAGCCTGCGCGAGCCGCTGCGCAAACTGGCTGCCGAAGGGCGCTTCAACAGCGATATCCTCTGAAGCGCGACTGCCGCCGGCGCTACCGGCGGCAGTCACAAGCCCATAGGGGTGCGCCATGCGCACCTGAGCGGTGAAATCGGCGCGCATGGCGCCCCCTACGATGGTGGTTCCGGCTCACAGGATCGTGAACGGCTTCTTAAAGCTCGCCGATCTTCTCCAACCGCGCCCGCACGATATTGCGGCTGATGCCGAGCAGGCGCCCGGTCTGCAACTGGTTGCCATGGCAGAAGCGGTAGGCCGTGCGAAACAGGACTTCCTCGATATGCTCGTAGAGGTCCGGCAGGTTCCGCTCGTACAGCGCATTCAGCGCCGCCTCCAGGCTCACCTCTTGTGCCGCGCCAATAGCCTGGACCGGCGTATCGAGCCGCGGGCTGGCAGAGCTGGAACGCATTTCCGCCAGTTGCAGGTCGGACGGCTGCACCAACTGGTGGCGGCATACCAGCAGCGCATGGTGGATGGCGTTCTCCAGCTCGCGGATATTGCCCGGCCAGTTGTGCATCAACAGCTTGCGCTCGGCCTCGGCGCTGAGGCTGGCACGCTGGTAGCCCAGGCGCTGGCAATGCTCGTTCACGAAGAACTCGGCCAGCGGCAGGATATCGCCGGGGCGCTCGCGCAACGGTGGCAGGCGAATGGTGGCGACATGCAGGCGGTAGAACAGGTCCTCGCGGAAATTCCCCGCCACCACCGCATCGGCCAGGTTGACGTTGGTCGCCGCCACCACCCGCACGTCGATCGGAATCGGCGTACGCGAGCCCAGCCGCACCACTTCGCGCTCCTGCAGCACCCGCAGCAGCTTGACCTGCATGGACAACGGCAGGTCGCCGATTTCGTCGAGGAACAGGGTGCCGCCATTGGCCGCCTCGAACCAGCCCACCTTGTTGCTGGTAGCGCCAGTGAAAGAGCCTTTCTCGTGGCCGAACAGCTCGCTCTCCACCAGGCTCTCCGGAAAGGCGCCGCAGTTCACAGCGACGAACGGCGCCTGGTGACGACGGCTCAGGTGGTGCACATGGCGCGCCACCAGTTCCTTGCCGGTCCCAGTCTCGCCCATGATCAGCGCATTCGCCTCGCTGGGCGCCAGCCGTTCGATACGGTTGAGCAATTCCTGCGAGCGCGGGTCCTTGAACACCAGCACGGTAGCGCGTACCGACTTGGTCAGTTCGCGGGCCTGGGGGTGGGTGATCAGAGACATATCGGCGAACCCGTGTGAAGCCTGGAGAGCGCCATAGTGCCCGATCTGCATATATAAAAAAAATCTTAAATGTTTATTTGCATATTCAATATAAATATAAATAGTTCATTGCTTCCAGAGCAGCACGCCAACAGCAGCCACTGCTGCCAGAGCAGTAGCCACGGTACGTTCAAAAGAGCCATCCAATAAATAAAAACCCATTACTTTCAATTGATTGAGCCTTTATATCGCCCTCTCCAGCGACCCGGTACGGTTGTTGCGATAGCCCCTGCTGCGACCTCACCAGCACGAGTCGCCTACGACACGACAGCCACGGGCCAGGCCGGCAGACCTGGCTCGAATCACGCCGCATTGGGGGCAATATGTTGAAACCTCACACCCTTTCCATCGCGATCGCCTGGTCCCTCGGCGGACTGGCCGGCATCGCCCTGCCGATGGTGCATGCCAGCGAAACGACAGACACCCGTTCGAGCGCGGAGGACACCGGCAACCCGACCCTGAGCAAGATCACGGTCACCGCGCAAAAGCGCGAAGAGACCCTGCAGGAAGTCCCTTCCTCGATCTCCGTACTGAGTGGCGACAGGGTGCGTGACAGCGCATTGCAATCGGCCAACGAAGTGACCCAGTTCATCCCCAATGCCTCGGCCGGCACCAGCGAGGCCCATGGCCGCCCGCGCTGGTGGATCCGTGGCCTCGGCACCGGCGACCAGGGCGCCAACACGGTCAGCCCGGTGGGTATCTATGTCGATGATGTCTACATCGCCAACATCAGCGCCACCAGCTTCCCGCTGTTCGACCAGGAGCGCGTGGAAGTGCTGCGCGGCCCGCAGGGCACCTTGTGGGGCAAGAACACCACCGGCGGCGCGATCAATTTCATCTCGCGCAAGCCGACCTTCGATCGCTCCGGCTACTTCAAGGCGGGCCTCGGCAGCTATGCCGAGCGGGTCGTCGAGGGGGCACTGAGCGATGCGCTGATCGACGAGCGCCTGGCCGCACGCCTGTCGTTCCGCCACCAGGGCCGCGACGGCTACAACGAGAACCTGGCCGACCACGACAGCCAGGGCGCCCTCGAGGACAGTGCCGCGCGCCTGCAATTGCTGGCGCGGATCAACGACGAGCTGGAAGCCAACCTCAACCTGCACGCGCGCCGCTACCATGACACCGCCGGCTACAGCACGGTCAACTACGGGCTGCGAGCGGATGGCAGCAACCAGTTCGGCTACCGCGTCGAGCCCAGGCAGGGCGAGGTCAACTACAACGCCAAGTACAAGGTGAACGTCGAGCAGACCGGCGGCAACCTCAACCTGGCCTGGCAACTCGGCGAGCTGGAGCTGACCTCGATCACTGCCTTCGAGCATTTCGAGCGCGACGCTTTCAGCGACGGCGACAACACCCCGCTGGAGCTGCAGCGGGGCTACAACTATGCCGACAGCCAGCAGTGGTCGCAGGAACTGCGCCTGGCCTCGCCACGCGAGAACCGCCTCAACTGGGTGCTCGGCTTCCATTACTTCCATGAAGACCTGGAATCGCGCACCGCCAACGCCACCCTGGACAACACCTACATATCGCGCAGCTACAACAACCTCGGCTATGACCACCAGAGCGAAAGCTACGCCCTGTTCGGCAGCGCCACCTACCGCTTCAGCGACGACTTCAAGCTCACCGCCGGCCTGCGCTGGACCCGCGAGCGCAAGGACATCGACCTGATCCGCCATGCCAACCAGGGCGAGGCCGGCTTCACTGGCGGCGACTGGTGGAAGATCGGCAGCGTCGGCACGCCGCTGGTGGTCACCGCGACCCAGGACGACAGCAATACCTGGAGCGACTGGACCTACGACCTGACCCCGGAATACCGCCTCGCCGACAACGCCCGGGTGTATTTCCGCTATGCCTACGGCTTCCGCTCCGGCGGCTACAACGCCGGGGTCACCAGCCAGGCGACGGTGGCCACGGTGAACCCGGAATACCTGACATCCTATGAGTTGGGCCTCAAGTCCGAGTGGTTCGACGGCCGGCTGAATGCCAATGCCGCCGTCTTCTACTACGACTACAAGGACATCCAGCTCAACATCGTCACTGCGGTGAACAACCAGACCGTCTCGCGCCTGGCCAACGGCGCCCAGGGCGAGGCCTACGGCGCCGAGCTCGAGCTGGAGGCCATTCCGCTGGAGAACCTGCACCTGAACTTCGCCGTCGGCCTGCTGCACACCGAGTTCACCGACTACACCTCGGGCAGCGACGACTTCTCCGGCAACAAGTTCGTCCGCGCGCCGAACGTCTCGGCGGTGCTTGGCGCCGACTACCGCATTCCGCTGAACGTCGGCGGCGCGCTGATCCTCGGCACCGACTGGAACAGCCGCAGCCGCCAGTACTTCTTCTCCAACAACCAGACCCGGAGCATGCGCAGCGGCGGCTACACCCTGGGCAATGCCCGGGTCACCTGGGAGCTGCCGGGGGAAACCACGCGCATCAGCGCCTACGTCAACAACCTGACCGACAAGGAGTACCGCAACCACACCCTGCCCGGCGGCTTCCAGAGCGCCGGGGTGATGTTCGGCGACCCACGCACCCTGGGCCTGTCCGTTACCAGCGAATTCTGACTACACGGCGGCGGCCCGCGGGCCGCCAGCCCCAACGAGGTCATTTACATGCCCGCATCCCTTTTTCCACGGTTCTGGCGCCGAGTGGCGTGGCTGTCGCTGGTACTGTTCAGCGGCCAGGCGCTCGGCGAAACGCCCAAGAGCGTACGCATCGCCACCGTGGCCTACGTCAATGCCGGCCAGACCACCTTCTACGGCCCGGCCGAGGTGATCGCCCGCGACCAGTGGCTGCAGCGGCAGCTCGCCGAGCGCGGTATCGAACTGCAATGGGTACCGGCCGCCACCGCCTCGGTCGGCACCTTCGTCAACGAGGAGTTCGCCAACCAGCGCATCGACTTCGCCCTCTACGGCGACCTGCCGTCGATCATCGCCAACGCATCCGGCGTATCGACCCGGCTGATCGCCCCCGGCGGCAGCGGCAACCATGTCTACCTGGTGGTACCGCCGGGCTCCGAGGCGCGCTCGATCGAGGACCTCAAGGGCAAGCGCATCGCCCTGCATCGCGGCCGCCCGTGGGAGTTGTCGTTCGCCAAGCTGCTCGACGCCCATGACCTGGGGTTCAAGGACTTCCGCATCTTCAACCTGAACCCCCAGGCGGGCGGCGCGGCCCTCAGCGCGGGGCGGGTCGATGCCTTCTTCACCCTCAGCGACGCCTTCCTGCTGGAGGACAAGCAGGTCGGCAGGATCATCTGGTCGAGCAAGCAGGCACCCCGCGACTGGAAGATGCGCGCGGAGCTGTGGGGCGCCAGCGACTTCGTCGAGCAGCAGCCCGAGCTGACCCAACTGGTGGTCACCGCGTACCTGAAGGCCGCCCACTGGGCCGCCCAGGATGAGAACAAGGACACCTACCAGGGCTACCTGTCGAAGTCCGGCCAGCCGCTCAGCGTGCTGCAGCGCGAGGTGGCAGGCGAGCCCTGGTCCAGCCATTTCAGCCCGCTCTACGACCAGCCACTGCGGCAACACTATGTCGATGCCATCGCCTACAGCCGCAAGGCCGGGCTGATCCGTGGCGAAGTGGATGCCGAGCGCTTGCTCGAACCGGGATTCGTCGAGCAGGGCCTGCGCCAGTTGCAACTGCAGGACTACTGGCAGGCCGAATGATCCCCCTCCGCCGGCACACAGCGCAACGCCCCTCGAGCAGGGGCGTTTTGCATGCTGCGGCCCCTTCCAGCCGGCCGCCCATTGACCACACGGCACGCATTGCTGCTCCAGCATCACCCGACAAGCAACCGCTGCCGACGGAGCAGCAAGGTGGCCCCGACACAAGCGCCATGACCTGCTGAAACCCAGTAAACACGGGGCCTTCAGCCACTGGCACAGGCTTTGCTCTGTCTATTCCGTCAACGCTTTCAACACCCTGGGAACCATCATGAAATATCGAACAGAATTCAACAGGACGCACCTGGCCATCGCACTGTCCAGCGCACTGGCGCTGCCCGCCGGAACGCTCCAGGCAGCCGGACAGGACACGGCCCTCGACACCGTAGTGATCCAGGGCAAGAACGCCGCCGAGGACACCTATGTCGGCGACAGCAAGAAGGAAGTCGTCCCCGAGTCCCGTGGCACCCTGAGCAAGGCACAACTGGAGAAATTCGTCGGCCTCGACAGCGCGGTCACCGGCGCACTCAAGTACCTGCCCGGCGTGCACTCCAGCGGTGGCGACGCCTCCGGCATCACCGAAGGCAGCCTGAACATCCGCGGCTTTTCCCAGGACCAGATCGGCTTCACCCGCGACGGCGTGCCGATCAACGACCCGCAGTTCCTCACCCCGCACGCCGACTTCTTCGGCGACCCGGAAAACTACGAGTCGGTCAGCGTGCTCTACGGCTCCTCGTCGATCAACGCGCCGACCCTGACCGCCAGCGGCGGCAGCGTGCAGATCAAGTCGCTGGCGCCGACCAGGGACAGCGGCCTGCTGGTCAAGCAGAACGTCGGCAGCAACAACCTGCTGCGCACCTTCGCCCGGGTCAACACCGGCGAGTACGAGGGCTTCTCCGCCTGGCTGTCGGCCTCGCGGACCACCGGCGAACTCTGGGACGACAGCGACGGCGAACTGTCCTCCAACCGCTACGAGGGCAACCTGCAATACGAGTGGGGCAACGGCAACCGCATCAACGCCATCTTCTCCAGCTTCCTGATGCGCACCAACAGCTACAAGAACCCGACCCTGGCCGAGTACCGCGCCAACGACTACGACAGCGGCCATGCCAGGGACATCTTCCCCACCCGTGGCGGCGGCACCAATGGCGTCGCGGACATCACCATCCCCGGCGACAGCGCGGCCGCCTCGCGCGCCGACTTCAAGATCCAGACCTACGGCCTCAATGGCTTGTTCAACCTGAGCGATAACGTACAGCTCAGGATCGACCCCTACTTCGTGCGCGTCACCGACGGCACCGCCGCGGTCGCCGTGGTGCCGGTCAACGAGAACGCGGTGAACAACGACCTCAACGGCGATGGCGACAGCATCGACCCGCTGGTGACCGGCGCGCTGGCCGTCTACCCGAGCCAGTACCGCATCGGCTCGAGCAACAGCCTGGACGTGGTCCTCAACGACGCCCATACCCTGCAGCTCGGCCTGTGGACCGACTACACCCATGGCCGCCACCAGATGCGCGTGATCGAGATCAAGGGCAACGGCAAACCGGCCAGCATCGACGGCAGCACGCCGCTGCGCGACGGCAACGGCAACCCGGTGCATTTCACCGACCAGCGCAACGAGATCACCACCCAGAAGCTGTGGCTCCAGGACACCTGGGACATCCGCCAGGACCTGATCCTGACCGCCGGCCTGGCCTGGCAGCACACCGAGAACAAGGGTGACGACCGCCTGAGCGGCTTCCGTGGCAGCGCCGACTACAATCGCTTCCTGCCCAGCCTCAGCCTCAGTTGGCAGCGCGACGAACGCAACCAGTTCTACTACAACACCACCTCCAACATGCGCGTGCCCGCGGTGGCCTCGGTCTACGGGCGGATCGACGGCAGCGCCAAGCAGAAGCCGGAAATCACCTGGAACCAGGAAATCGGCTGGCGCTACAGCAGCGACGACCTGCTGCTCAGCGCGGCGCTGTTCCATGACAAGTTCAAGGACCGCCAGGCCGCCTACGAGCAGGTCAGCGGCGTGACCTCCTACTTCAACGCCGGCGACGCCACCATCACCGGCCTGGAACTGGCGGTCAACGGCCAGTTGCCCGCCGACTTCAACTACTTCGCCTCCTGGACCTGGCTGCGCGCAACCCAGGACGACGACTACAGCGCCGGCGGCGTGACCCTCGACACCTCCGGCAAGCGGCTCTACGACACCCCGCGCAACCTGCTCTCGGCGGGCGTCGGCTACGACAACCGGACCTTCTACGCCAACTTCCTCGGCCGCCACACCGGCAGCTTCTACGGCGACCTGGCCAACAAGGAGAAGATCGGCGGCTACACGGTCTTCGACCTCAACCTCGGCTACCGCCTGAACAACCTGGGCGGCTACCTGAAGAACGCCACCCTGACCCTCAACCTCAACAACGTATTCGACAAGCAGTACCTGTCCGGGGTGAATTCCGGCTCGGTATCCGCCGACCCGGTCGACGCCGACTTCTACGACGCGCCGCAGTACTACAAGGGCGCGCCCCGCGCGCTGGTCGCCGGCATCTCGATCGACATCTGACCATCCGAATCACCGCCCGGGCAGCACCCCGGGCAGGGAGCAGAACATGAGCTACGACTACCTGATCGTCGGCGGCGGCACCGCCGGCAGCGTACTCGCCAGCAGGCTTTCCGCCGACCCCGCGCGCCGGGTGCTGCTGATCGAGGCGGGGCCGGATACCCCGCCGCACGACACCCCGGCGGAAATCCTCGACGGCCTCAACCCCTTCCGCCTGCGCCTGGAACTGCGCGAGCGCTACTTCTGGCCAGGGCTGAAGGTATTCCACGGCGCCCAGCCGGAGGGTACGCCGCGCCAGGAACGCTTCCTGGAACAGGCGCGGGTACTCGGCGGCGGCTCAAGCATCAACGTGCTGGTGGCCAATCGCGGCCTGCCCCGCGACTACGACCAGTGGGCCGCCCAGGGCGCCGATGGCTGGGACTGGAACGGCGTGCTGCCGTTCTTCCGCAAGGTCGAGCGCGACACCGACTACGACAACGAGCTGCATGGCCAGGACGGGCCGATTCCCATCAGCCGGGTCAAGCGTTCGCAATGGAACCCGTTCACCCGCTCGGTGATCTCCGCGCTGGAAGCCGAAGGGCTGCGCGATATCGGTGACCAGAATGGCGTGTTCGAGGACGGCTACTTCCCGCCGACGGTCAACCTCGAACACGGCCAGCGCGTCTCCGCCGCACGCGGCTACCTGGACGCGGCGGTGCGCGCCCGCGGCAACCTGACGGTCTGGAGCGGCACCCGGGTCCTCGGCCTGCGCCGCGACGGCACCCGCATCAGCGGCGTCGAGGTGTTGCGCGACGGCCGGCGCCTGCTAGTGGAAGCCGGCGAAACCCTGCTCAGCGCCGGTGCGCTGCAATCGCCCGCGCTGCTGCTGCGGGCCGGCATAGGCCCGGCCGCGCACCTGCGCGACCTGGGTATCGAGGTGGTGGCCGACCGCCCGGGCGTCGGCGAGAATCTCTGGGAACACACCTCGATCGGCACACTGGCGACCCTGGGCCGGGAAGCCGCCGAGGATGCCCGCCTGAGCGAGCCGGGCAGTTCCCACCAGTTGGGCATCCGCCTGTCCTCGGGGGTCGATGCGGATACGCCGTCCGACCTTTACCTGGCGATCGGCGCCGATGCCGAACGCGGCGTCGCACATGCCCTGCTGTGGCTGAACAAGCCCAGTTCCCATGGCCGCCTGCGCCTGCGCGACAGCGACCCGGGCAGCCCGCCCCGGGTGGACTTCAACCTGCTCTCGGAGCGTCGCGACATCCAGCGCATCCAGGTCGCGCTGCGAACCATCGAGCGGCTGTTCCAGCACCCGCGCCTGGCACGCTACCGCCTCGAGCTGCGGCTGACGCCCTTCGCCGTGCCACAACCCGGCGGCCCGGCGCTGGCCGAACTGCTGGCCGACGAGGCGGCGCTGGAGCGTTACCTGCGCGAGCAGGTCGGCGGCGTCTGGCACCCCAGCGGCACCTGCCGCATCGGCCGCGCCGACGACCCGCTGGCGGTGGTCGACCCGGCTGGCCGGGTATACGGCGTCGAGGGCCTGCGGGTCGCCGATGCCTCGATCATGCCGGTGATCCCCACCGCCAACACCAACCTGCCGACCCTGATGCTCGCCGAGAAGATCGCCGACGCCATCCTCGCCGGCGCCTGAGGAGCCCAGCATGTCCCGCTACCCACTGTTGATCGACGGCGCCCTGCAAGACGCCGAACACTACGACGAAGTGCTCGACCCGGCCAACGGGCAATCGGTCGGCGAGGCCGCCCGCGCCAGCCAGGCCCAGCTCGAGCAGGCCGTGCAGGCCGCCGCCCGCGCCCAGCCGGCCTGGGCCGCCGCTGCCGATAGCCGCCGCGCCGCGCTACGCCAGGCCGCCGCCGTGGTGCGCGAGCATGCCGCCGAGCTGGCCGAGCTGATCACCCGCGAGCAGGGCCGCCCGCTGCACTTCACTCAGGGCGAGGTCGCCGGCGTCGCCGCCACCTTCGAGCACTATGCCGGCCTGCCACAGGCGCCCGAGCAGGTATTGCGCGACGACGGCGAGCGCCTGGTGCGTATCGTCCAGCGGCCACTCGGGGTGGTCGCGGCGATCACCCCGTGGAACGTGCCGCTGATCCTGCTGGCGCTGAAGCTGGCACCGGCGCTGCACGCCGGCAACGCCCTGGTGGCCAAGCCCTCGGAGCACACCCCGCTGTCGACCCTGCTGCTGGCGCGGCTGCTCAAGGATGTATTCCCCGCCGGGGTGCTCAACGTGGTCGCCGGCGCCGGCGAGGTCGGCGAGCGGCTGGCCCGCCACCCCCGCGTGCGCCATATCACCTTCACCGGCAGCGTGGCCACCGGCAAGCGCCTGTACGCCGGCGGCGCCGACGACTTCAAGCGGCTGACCCTGGAACTGGGCGGCAATGACGCCGCGCTGGTACTGGAAGACGCCGATCTCGACGCCATCGTCGAGCCGCTGTTCTGGGGCGCCTTCTGGAACAGCGGTCAGGTGTGCTTCGCGATCAAGCGCCTGTACGTGCATGAAAGCCTGTTCGAGCGGCTGGTCGCGGCGCTCGCCGAGCGGGCCGGGCGTACCCGCCTCGGCCATGGCCTCGACGCGCAGACGGAACTCGGCCCACTGACCAACCGCCAGCAACTGGAACGGGTCGAGGCGCTGGTCGCCGATGCACGCGCCAATGGCGCGCGCATCCACAGCGGCGGCCAGCGCCTGGAAGGCCCCGGGCATTTCTACCCGCCGACCATCGTCAGCGGCATTGGCGCCGGGGTGGCGCTGGTCGACGAGGAGCAGTTCGGCCCGCTGCTGCCGGTCATCCCGTTCCGCGATGTCGAGGACGCCATCGCCCAGGCCAACGCCAGCCACTACGGGCTCGGCGCCTCGGTCTGGAGCCGCGACGAAACGCGCGGCGCGGCCATCGCCGCGCGCCTGGAGGCCGGCCTGGCCTGGGTCAACCAGCACCTCGACATCCACCCCGGCGCGCCCAAGGGCGGCCACAAGTGGAGCGGCCTCGGCTACGAGGGCGGCCAGCGCGGCTACGAGGCCTTCAGCGAACTGCAAGTAATCAATGTGGCACGGCGCTGATAGCGCCGCCTTTCCCTGACCCCAAGAGGATTTCCCCATGCGTGCCGGAAGCTGGCCATCCGTGCTACTCACCCTGGCCTTCGCCGTGATCATCGCGGCCTGCCACGGCAAGACCATCCTGCTGGTCGCCGATATCGCCGCCGCCTTCGATGTCACCCCGGCCCAGGCCAGTTGGGTGGTGTCGGCGGTGGCCATCGTCGCCGCCCTCGCCTCGCCGCTGGTCAACTGGGCCGTGGCGCGGGTCGGCGAGCGCCGGGCCATCGTCTTCGGCCTGCTGCTGGCCGCCAGTTGCAGCTACCTCGCCAGCCACAGCCAGAGCTTCGCCGGCCTGCTGGCACTGCGGGTGATCGAAGGCGCCGGCTATATCAGCGTGGTGCTGGCGGCGCTGGCGCTGCTGATCCACACCACCCAGGGCAAGCGCCGCACCAGCGCCCTGGCGTTCTGGTCGGTAGCCTCGCCGCTGGGTGGCGCCATCGCGATCTTCGCCGTCTCGCCCTATATCGGCAACGGCCAGTGGCGCGTCGCCTTCAGCGGCCATGCGGTGGTGCTGCTGGCGCTGCTGCTGGCCACGCCGCTGCTGCCCTCGGTGAACCTGGCCAGCCGCAGCGAACGCAAGCCGCTGTCGCGGGTATTCGATATCTACACCGATCCGTCGGTGCTGCGCCTGGCCCTGGCGGTCGGCGCGCCGCTGACCGTGGCCCTCGGCCTGGTGGCGATCGTCCCCGACTACCTGATCCGCCAGCTCGGCGTGGCACCGGCGACCATCGGCGTGATCTCCACCCTGGGCATCCTCTCCAGCGTGCTGGCCGGGCTGTTCGCCGGCTTTATCCTCAACCTGCCGCGCATCGGCCCGCTCAGCGTGATTGCCGGGGCCGTGGTCGGCGTCAGCCTGGAGATCATCTTCTTCCTGCCCGGCATCGGTACTGCCGCGGCGGTGGCGATCAAGATCGTGCAGGGCTTCTTCAGCAGCTTCGTGGTCGCCTGGGTGTTCACCAGCATTCCGAAGATGAGCCGCCATGGCGATGTGATGGGCGCCGGCGGCATCGCCGAACAGGCGCTCTACCTGTCAATGTTCCTCGGCCCGGTACTGCTGTTCCCGCTGTTCGCCCTGCCGTCGAAGCTGCCGTTCTTCGCCGCGCTGTTGGTCGCCAACCTGCTGCCGTTGTTGCTGCTGCCGCTGGGGCTGCGCCGGGAGGCCGATCCAGTGGTCGCGGAGGCCAGGCCGGCCTGACGGAAACCTTGTGCAAGCGGGCGCCGTGCGCGCCGGGGTGATGCCACGATCAAGATCCCCGGCGCTTTCCGGCCCCGACACGGAGCCTGGCACTTTCCCTGCTCTGGCCTGGGTGACGGAGGCGCCGCCTCCACCGCCAACGGCCCCAACGGGAGCACCGCACAATGGCCGAGTACCTCTGGCACCTGCCCAACCATCTGGACGCGCGCTATGCCGACGCACTGCCGCGCAAACGTGGCGAGGAGGCCTGCGTCTCCCGCCAGCACGATTACCTCGACTATCTCCAGCAGATCGCCCGCGCCGCCGAACTGACCGGCTGGCAAGGCCGGCCCGATGACTACGACCTGTGGCACGCACTCGGCCCGGGCGATGCCACGGCGACCCTGGTGGGCAGCTACGCATGGGTCGCCGAACGCCTGCAAGCCTACGCCGCCGCCGGCATCCAGAGCTTCCTGCTGGGGGGGCGCGCCACACCAGGAAGAAGCCTACCGGGTCGGCGAAGAGGTGTTGCCGCTGTTGCGCAAGCCGACCTGAGGAGCATGGCGTGCAACGTCCTCGAAAGACGGTTAGCGGGAAGATGCCGCAAGCGCAACCCACGTAGACTGCGCCGTGCGCACCGGGGGCGATATCGCATCGCTTACCGGTGCCGCATGGCGCCCCCTGCGGCGGCGTTGGCCGGCGAGATCGTGAACAGCGACCTGCCTTGCCGCTGGCACCGCCTGGCGCCAGCGGCAGAGGTTCAGGCCGCCGCTTCCAGCAGCTTCTGGCCCTGCTCCCAGAGGCCGGTCATCTTCCATTGCTGCTCCAGCACGCCGGGGCCGAACTCCCTGGAACCGCCGAATATCTCGGCCAGCCCCTGGAAGTAGGCGCCCTCCTCGACCAGCAGGATCAGCTTGGCGGCCTGCAGGATGCCTTGGCCCCAGAAGGTCGCCCCGCCGTTGGCTTCGAGAATGGCCGGGGTATGCGGGTTCTCCTCGATCTTCTCCACGATGAAGGCGGACTCCGGCTGGCGGCGGTCGATATAGATCGGCAACTCGCGGGCCAGGGTCACCCGTTGCGAGGCGGCATAGCGGATCGGCAACACCCGGTGGGCACTGGCCCAGCCGCCCAGGTAGGGCGTATGCACATGGATCACCACATTGACCTCGGGCCGCCGGCGGAACACTTGCGCATAGCGCTGGCCGTTGCCGCCGACCTTGCTGCCGCTGAGCGGCGAGCCGTTGTCGACGGTTTCGTCCAGCACCACCCGGCCATCGTAGCTGGCGACCACGGCGCGGATTTCCTGGTCGTCGGCCCAGGGGCCGGGCGCGTGCAGGGCGATCACCAGGTCGCTGTCCGGCACCCGCAGGTAGGCCTGGAAGGTGTTGGTGGCGGTCAGTGTGCGGGTTTCCTTGAGCACCCGGGTGGCCTTGGCGAAATCGCGCCTGGCCTGGTCGAGATGAACGAGCTGCTGGCTGGTAAGGCTGGCGGTCATGGCATGTCTCCTGTCTGGAAAGGGTCTGGCCAGGCTTCTGGCATGGCACTGACGACGCTCCAGCAAGACTTGAGCCATCGCTGAAAACCCTTTCCCTTCAATGGCTTGTAGAAAACCCAGGTAAAAGCCCGAGCCTGCCGCGCAAATCCTGCTGCCGCCCCAGCAGAGATTGCTGGGCGGGTGTTGCTGAGCCAGCAGCCACCACCGCGCGAGCGCCGCCCGCCAGGCCGCAAGCCGCGCCATGGCTGGCTTTGCGTCTTTCGGCACAGGGCTTGCTCAAGTACTGTCAACCGGCAACGGCATATCGACGCAGCCACTGGAGCACTGACCCAATGAGTACCGAATTCTTCTGGCGCCTACCCCTGGGGAGCGACGGCCCCCACCTCGCCACCGACAAGAACAACCGCGGCGCCCCCCGCCACCGCCCCGGCAATATCGCCCCGGGGCGGCTGGCCAACGGCGAGCCCGACGGCTTCACCTATATCGACTACATCGCCCAGGTGGCCAAGGCCGCCGAGCTGGCCGGCTTCCAGGGCGCCCTGCTGCCCACCGGCCCCGAGCCCTGGATCGCCGCCGCCGCGCTGGCCCGGGAAACCCGGCGGATCAGGTTCCTGGTCGCGTTCCAGGCCACCTGGACCCTGCCGGCCTATGTCGCGCAGCAGGCGGCCATCCTCCAGCACCTGAGCCATGGGCGCCTGGACTGGAACATCATCACCGGCGGCAACCCGGCCAGCCAGCGCGCCAACGGCGACTTCCTCGAGCACGACAAGCGCTACCAGCGCACCGGCGAGTTCCTCGACATCATCGATGGCCTGTGGAACAACGAACAGTTCAGCTACCAGGGCGACATCTACCAACTGGAGAACGGTTCGCTGCCAGCGGGCCTGGCCCACGAACGCAAACCCGCCGTGTACTTCTCCGGCTTCTCCGAGCCGGCCCTGGAGGTGGCGGCGCGGCATGCCGATGTGTACCTGAACTGGGCCGAACCGATCGACAAGCTGCGCCCGCACATCGAGCGCGTGCGCGAACTGGCCGACAAGCAGGGGCGCACGATACGTTTCGGCATCCGCATCGACCTGTTCGCCCGGGAAACCGAGGAAGCCGCCTGGAGCGAGCTGCGCCGCCAGTACGAACGCATCGACGCCAACACCAGCGCCGCCATCCGGCACTTCGCCAGCGGCTCCGACTCGGTCGGCGCTGCGCGCCAGAGCGCCTACCATCAGAATAGCGAGCGCTTCGACGACCTGGTCATCGGCGCCAACCTCTGGGCCGGCTTCGGCAAGGCCAAGCCGGGGCCGGCCATCGGCCTGGTGGGCAGCCACCAGAACGTCGCCGAACGGCTGGCCGAATACCGGGACGCCGGCTTTTCCACCTTCATCCTGGCCGGCAACCCGCACCTCGAGGAAGCCCTGCGCATCGGCCAGGAAGTCCTGCCGTTGATCCAGGCGAGCGCCGAGCAGACCGACCAACACCCAGTCACGCTGAAAGCCAGCGCCTGAGAAAGGAAGACATTCATGACACAACCGCTCGACACCCTCTGGTACACCCGCTGTCCGGTCCCCACCGGCCTTGGCATCGCCGTGCAAAAAGGCTGGCTGGAGGAAATCCTCGGCACCCAGGGCACCGCCATCAAGTCACTGCGCGAGTCCACGAGCCAGGCGGTGCGCGAATCGCACTTCGACCACAGCCTGCACAACTCGGTACGCCATGGCGGCAATATCCCGGCCATCTGGGCCCGTGCCAGCGGCCGCGCGACACGGGTGATCGGCCTGTCCTGGGCGGACGAGGCGCAACTGATCCTCAGCCTGCCGGAAAGTGGCATCAAGACCGCCAGGGACCTCAAGGACCGCCGCTTCGGCCTGCCGGACTGGAGCAACGCACAGATCGACTTCACCCGCGCCCAGGCCATCCGTGGCCTGGAAAACGCACTGCGGCTGGAAGGGCTGGAAGTGAAGGATGTCGAACTGGTCGACTATCACCAGCACGGCACCTTCAGCGACGAGGTGGTGCAGTCCAGCAATGGCCTGGCCGGCTTCGGCGGACGCCGCCACGGTGGCCAGAACCCGGAGCTGACCGGCCTGTTGCGCGGCGAAGTGGACGCGGTCTTCCTCAAGGGCGCCCAGGCGGTGCAACTGGCCCAGCAGTTCGGCCTGCATACGGTGATCGACACCGGCGCCCACCCGGAACCGCTGGTGCGCTCGAACAACGGCACGCCGCGCACCCTGAGCGTCGACCAGCACCTGCTGGACAATCACTACGGCACTGCGGTGGCGATCCTCGCTGCGGTGCTGCGCGCCGAGGAATGGGCCTGGGGCCATCCGGACGACACCCGCCGCTACCTCGCGCGCGAGACCAACAGCAGTGAGTACTGGGTGACCCAGGCCTATGGCGAGGACGCCCACCGGCGCCTGCGCACCGATCTCGACGAACGCTCGATCCATGCCCTGCAGGATTTCACCGACTTCCTGCGCCGCTGGAACTTCATCCCGCACAGTTTCGACGTGCGCGAATGGATCGACCCACGCCCCCTGGAAACCCTGCGCGACGCCGCGGCCCAGCGTGCCGGTTGAAGCGCTCCATTTCCCTACCACCCGCGGAGCGGCCCGGCGGGCCGCCTCCGCCTCTTCGTCCTCCAGGGAGCGGAGAGCAGCCTTGCGTGAATCAGGACTCCCATGAGCACCACCCTCGATACCCTCTGGTACACCCACAGTCCGGTACCCACAGGGCTCGGCATCGCTGTCGAATCCGGCCGGCTGGCGGAAGCGTTCCGGCCCCTCGGGACCCGTATCCAGGCCCTGCGCGAATCATCCGACCGCGAAGTGCGCGAAGCCCACTTCGACCACCACCTGCCCAACTCGGTACGCCACGGCGGCAATATCCCGGCCATCTGGGCCCGCGCCAGTGGCCGCTCGACGCGGGTCATCGGCCTGTCCTGGAGCGACGAGGTGCAACTGATCGTCACCACCGCCGACAGCCCGCTGAAGGATATCCGCGACCTGAAGAACCGGCGCTTCGGCCTGCCCAAGTGGGCCAACGTACAGATCGACTTCACCCGCGCCCAGGCCATTCGCGGCCTGGAGAACGCACTGCGGCTGGAAGGCCTGGAGGTCGCCGATGTCGAACTGGTCGACTACCCCTACGGCGGCACCTACAGCGATGAACAGGTGCGGCATATCCACGGCGCCCAGGTGACCTTCAACGGCAACCGCGTACGGCGGCGCAACAACGAACTGATCGGCCTGCTGCGCGGCGATATCGACGCCATCTTCCTCAAGGGCGCCCACGGCCTGCACCTGGCCGACGAATTCGGCCTGCGGGTGATCACCGATGTCGGCTCCCACCCCGACCCGCTGATCCGCGCCAACATCGGCACGCCGCGCACCCTGACCGTCGACCAGCACCTGCTCGACGAGCACTTCGAGGCTTCCGTACTGATCCTCGAGACCGTGCTGCGCGCCGAGCAATGGGCCTGGGCGCACCCCGAGGAAACCCGGCGCTTCCTCGCCCGCGAGCTGAACACCAGCGAATACTGGGTGGCCAACGCCTATGGCGAGGATGCCCACCTGCGCCTGCACACCAACCTGGCCGAACGCTCCATCGGTGCCCTGCAGGACCTGACCGACTTCCTCGAGCGCTGGGACTTCATCCCACGCCGCTTCGACGTGCGCGACTGGATCGAGAGCCGACCGCTGGAGCAGTTGCTGGAGAAGGTGAATGTCGCCATCTAGGCCGGCGTTCCTGGTCAACTTCATGCTGCTGGCCACCTTCAGTGGCGCCACCATCGGCATGGCGAAGATCGTCACCACGCTGTACGCCATCGAGATCGGCGCCAACGCCATGCAGATCGGCATCATCTCAGCGATGGAGGCCCTCGGCATGATCCTGCTGACCCTGCCAGCCGGTTTCGTCATCGCCCGCTATGGCGCGCGCCGCGTGTACTTCCTCGCCAGCCTGGGGCCGATGCTGCTGAACCTGGCCATCCCGCTGTTCGGCGGCTGGCTGTGGCTGGCCATCGCGCGCCTGCTGATCGGCCTGT
Organism: Stutzerimonas kirkiae; assembly: GCF_004327335.1. Lineage (GTDB taxonomy): Bacteria > Pseudomonadota > Gammaproteobacteria > Pseudomonadales > Pseudomonadaceae > Stutzerimonas > Stutzerimonas kirkiae. The sequence continues at coordinate 285,316 of NZ_QJUO01000001.1, forward strand.
GCATCCCGTTCCGCATCGTCGCCATGAACAGCGCCTTCCTGCAGCGGCTGCGCCATATCGGCCACGCCAGGGCCGGCTGGTACCGTGGTTCGCTGACCCTCGGCATGGGCCTGCTCGGGCCGTTGCTGGGGCACTGGCTGAGTGGCGGCGCCGGCTTCACCCTGGGCTTCGTGGCGATCGGCCTGTGCTTCGGCGCGATGGCCTTCTACAGCCTCGGTTTCTGGGAGGCGGCAGCGCCCGGGCCAGAGCTGGCCGAGCAGCCGGCCGGCGGCATGCTCGCGCAGACGCTGGCCATGCTCGGCCATGTGGAAATCGCCGAGAGCTGCCTGGTCGAGATGCTCTCCGGCGCCACCAACGCGCTGTTCGCCACGTTCATCCTGTTGCTGGCGATGGACATCGCCGGGCTGTCGCAGGCCCAGGCGGTCAGCCTGGTGATGGTCCAGGGCCTGGCCACGGTACTCGGCCTGTTCGGCTTCGGCCGCCTGGTCGCACGCCGGCAGCGGCGCTTCACCTACCTGTGCGGGCTGCTCGCCGCGCTACTCGGGCTGGCGCTGCTGGGCCGCAGCCATGACTACTGGCTGCTGGCCGGCGGCGCCGTGCTGCTCAGCGCGGCGACGGCCCTGGTGCACCTGATCAACATGGCCCAGCTCAGCGAGCACGGAGGGGACAAGAGCAAGGTGTCCGGCCTGTTCAACCTGGCCAGCATGCTCGGCGGCTTCGCCGGCGCCCTGCTCGGCGGCGCGCTCAGCCAGTGGCTCGGGCTGCATAACCTGTTCCTTGCCTGGATGCCGCTGGTACTGCTGGCCGCCGCCTACTGCTGGTGGCGCAAACAGCGCCGGTCCACGGGCACCGCCGTGGTGGAGGGTTGAACATGGCGAACGTCGTACTGGAACGCCTGAGCTGGTTGGTCTCGCCCCTCCTGGTGCTCGCGGCCTGGCTGCTGGTGGCCGCCGCCGGCTGGTTCCCGCCGCAATTGCTGGTGCCCCCGGCCCACGTCTACCAGGCCTTCAGCGAATTGCTCGGCAGCGGCGAGTTGCGCGAACACCTTGCCGTGAGCCTGTCGCGGCTGGCCATCGGCTTTACCCTCGGCGCCCTCGGCGGCCTGCTGTTCGGCACCGCCCTGGCGCTGTCGAGGCAGGTCGAAGCCTATTGCGCACCGCTGTTCCATACCTTGCGGCAGATCCCCTCGATCGCGCTGATCCCGATGTTCATCCTGCTGTTCGGCGTCGAGGAAACCTTCAAGATCCTGATCGTGCTCAAGGCCGCCTTCTTCCCGGTAGCGCTGGCCACCAGCGAAGGCGTGCGGGGCATCCCGCGCAGCCATTTCGAGGTGGCCGAGGTCTTCCGCCTGCCCCTGCCGAGCCTGCTCAGGGACGTGGCCTTCCCGGCCGCCGCGCCGCCGATCGTGACCGGCCTGCGCATCGGCCTCAGCCGCGCCTGGATGGTGCTGGTCGCCGCCGAGCTGCTGGCCGCCGACAGCGGCCTCGGGCAGATGATCGAGATGAGCCGGCAGATGATGCGCATCGACGTGGTGATGGTCGGTGTGGTGGTCGCCGGCCTGGTCGGCTGCGTGCTCGACCATGGCCTGCGCCTGCTGGAAAAACGCCTGTTCCGCTGGAAGACACGATGATGAAGAACTACCTCCTGCGCCTGCGCGGCCTGTTGCTGCCGCTGCTGCTGGTCGCCGCCTGGGAATACCTCTCGCGGCAGAGCGCCAGCCATGCCTACGCCTTCGTCCCGCTGTCGCGCATCGGCACCGCGCTCGGCGAACTGCTGGCCAGCGGCGAACTCTGGCTGAGCGTATCGGCCAGCCTGCAACGCACCTGCCTCGGCCTGCTCTACGGCGTGCTCGCCGGCTTCGTCGTCGGCCTGGCGATGGCGCGCTCGCGCATCGCCGAACGCCTGCTGGCGCCGCTCTACCACACGTTGCGCCAGGTCCCGATCCTCGGGCTGATCCCGCTGATCGCCCTGTGGTTCGGCAGCGGCGAGTTCTCCAAGGTGCTGCTGGTTTCGCTGGCGGCCTTCTACCCGATGGTGCTCAACACCTTCGAGGGCTTTTCCCACGTCGAGCGCCGCTACCTGGAAGTCGGCCACGTCCATGCCCTGACGCCGCTGCAGCGGCTCGTCCACGTGGAGCTGCCCAGCGCCCTGCCGAGCCTGTCCAATGGCGTGCTGCACGCATTGGCCTTCGCCTGGGTCAGCTCGGTGGGCTGCGAACTGTTCCTCGCCACCGGCATGGGCCTGGGCAACCTGATGATGAACGCCGAGACCGGCTCGCGCATGGAGATCGTGGTGATCGCCGTGCTCTGCGTCGGCCTGCTCGGCTACGCCATGAACCAGCTCTTTTCCCGTCTCAGCCGGCACCTGCTGCGCTGGCGCAACCTTCGCCGCTGATTTGCGCCGCTGATTTGCACCGCTGATTTTCGTCCCTAACCCTCCGCCGCCAGGTGACCCCGATGACCGCCATTCCCGCGCCCCTACCGCTCGACAGCGAACAGCACCAGCCCGGAGCCCTGGAGATCCGCAACCTGAACAAAAGCTACCGGATCGACGGCCAGGCGCTGCCGGTGCTGCAGAACATCGACCTGCAAGTGCTGCCCGGCGAATTCCTCAGCATCGTCGGCGCCAGCGGATGCGGCAAATCCACCCTGCTGCGGCTGATCGTCGGCCTGGAAGACGACTTCGACGGGCAGATCCGCGTGGATGGCGAGTCCGTTTCCGGCACCAGCCTGGAACGTGGCATCGTGTTCCAGGATCACCGCCTGTTCCCCTGGAAGACCGTCGAGCAGAACATCCTGCTGGCGCTGAAGAACAGCCGCCTGGGCAAGCGGGAGAAGGCCGAACGGGTCGCCGAACACCTCGAACGGGTCGGCCTCGGCGGCTTCGAACAGGCCTACCCGCACCAGTTGTCCGGCGGCATGGCGCAACGCGCGGCGATCGCCCGGGCGCTGGTCACGCAACCCAAGGTGCTGCTGCTGGACGAGCCCTTCGGCGCCCTCGACGCCCTCACCCGCATCCGCCTGCAGCACGAACTGCAACGCATCTGGGTGCAGCAGCGCAGCACCATGATCATGGTCACCCACGATGTCGAGGAGGCGCTCTACCTGGGCGACCGGGTGATCGTCATGGACCCCAGGCCGGGCCGCATCCGCCATGTGGTCGAGGTCGGCCTGCCACACCCACGCGACCGCCAGTCCCCCCGCCTGCACAAGCTCAGGGACGAGCTGCTGCTGGAGTTGACCGGTCAGGATGCCCTCTGAACGCCATGCCTTCGAACGCCCCGAATAGAGCGCCGTCGGTTATACCTGCTGCGCGACCGGATTCATCGCCCTGCCCGGCGCGAAACCTGTTCACGATCTCGCGAGCCTGGTCCGGCAAGGCGCAACGACCAAAGGCTCGCCCCTGCGGAGCCGCACTGGAAGTGCGTTAGCCGCAAGCGGCTTAGCCTGCTTTTAACGCAGCAGGGCCGACGCGCAGCAGATCGTGAACAGGTTCTCAGCGCGTGGAGCGTTTCAGCGCGAAGGGGCCATCCCCCAGCAATGCCAGCGCCAGCGCGGCAAGGGTCAGGAAGATCGGGTATTCCCAGCCGCCATTGGGGTTGGTGAAGCTCCAGCCGTTGCCGAAATGCACGGTGGAAGCGCCGAACAGTTGCACCACGGCGATGGCGGCGATCCAGCGGGCGTAGACCCCGAGCAACAGCAGCGCACCACCGACGATCTCGAAGGCGATCACCGGATAGGCGAGAAAACCCGGGAAGCCGACGGACTCGAAGAACCCGGCGGTGCCGGCCGGGGTGAACACCAGCAGCTTGGTCAGGCCGTGGGCGAGGAACATCACGCCCAGCGCGATGCGCAGGACCAGGGCGGCATAGAGAGCGGTACGGGTATCGATCATGGTGTTTCTCCTTGGATGACGCAGACGACTCGGCGAGTCATGGCGTTGGACCCGCCTGGCGCTGGAATGCTCGTGCTCAGGGGCTGTTCACGTTGTCGCATGTGCCGAACAGGTAGGCGTCCATCGACAGCACGCCATGTTCGATGCCGCCATCCAGCACCTGCAGCGAATCATCGACGCGCCGTGCGCCCTGTGCCACCAGCAGCGGCAGGAAATGCTCCTCGCTGGGATGCGCGCGCTCGGCCTGTGGCGCTCGCTGGCGGTAATCGACCAGTGCCTGGGAATCATCCGCCTGCAAGGTCTGGCGAATCCAGCGGGTGAAATCCCTGACATACCCGGCCGCCTCGCCCTGCTGGCGGAATTCGTACAGGTTGTGGGTCAGGCTGCCGGAAGCGACGATCAGCACGCCTTCATCGCGCAGCGGCGCCAGCGCCTGGCCGAGGCGCAACGCGCCGGCGGTGTCCAGCGGATACGGCAGCGACACCTGGAACACCGGCACGCGCGCCTCGGGCAGCAGGTGCAGCAGCGGCACCCAGGCGCCATGGTCGAGCCCGCGATGCGGGTCCAGCGCGCTCGCCCAGCCCGCCGCCTGCAGCAGCTCGACGGTGCGCGCCGCCAGCGCCGGATGGCCGGCGACCGGGTATCGCAGTTGGTACAGCGCCTGAGGGAAGCCGCCGAAGTCATGGATGGTTTCCGGTCGCTCGCTGGCGGTCACAGCCACGCCGCCACGGGTCATCCAGTGCGGCGACAGCACCAGTACCGCCTCGATTCCACCCAGGCGCCGCCCCAGTTCCCCCAACAGCGGCCCGGCGAGGCCGGGCTCGGTGGCGAAGGTCGGCGCGCCATGGGACACGAACAGTACGGGAAGCGTAGCCATGATGATCTCCAGCGCCGCCAGGCGACGCGACTCCAATGATGTCGATTCAGCGCCTGATCCAGGTCGGGGCGATCTGCTTGCCCAGGTCGGTGCCATATCTCAGGTAAATATTCAAACCACCCAGCGGCTCCAGATAACGCGCATTGCGCAACTCGCCCGCGTCGATGGTGCTGAAGCCCATGCTCTCGGCCAGGGCCTTCGCGGTCTGCCGGGCACGCTCGCTGTCGCTGGCGAGGAATACCGGCGCGGTCTGCCCACCGGGAAACTTCGGGCCCTGGATCAGGACTTCGGCGAGCAGGGTGTTGAAACCCTTGACCAGCTCGATACCCGGCACCGCCTTGGCGATTTCCTCGGCGGACGAGGTGCTGTGCCCGATGGCCAGCCCCATGTAGTCGGCCGTCAGCGGATTGGTGATATCGATCACCACCTTGCCGCGAACGTCGCCCAGCGACTTCAGGGCGTCGATGGCATCGGCATGGCCGGTGGCCAGGATGATCACTTCGTTGAGCCCCAGTGCCTGCGCCACCGGAGCGGCGCTGACACCCTTGTGGGCGGCGGCCAGTGCCTCGGCCTGTTCCGTTTCGCGCCCGGTGACGGTAACCCGGTGCCCTGCCTTGCTCAGGCACTGGACGAATGCCGAACCCATGTTGCCGGTACCGATGATCGTGATGTCCATGCTGGAGTCCTCTTGGGATGTACTTGTTATATGGCCCAGTTTATCGACTCGACTTTCTGGATATTCTAGCCAGCCTGGGCGATACCGGGGCGAGTTCCGCCAACCAGGAGCCAAACGCGATCTACACCGCCTACCCGCCCCGCGAGCGACCGCCGCTGGAAAGTGCGACGGCTGGCGACATCCCTGGTCGCAGCCTTCGAGGGTATTGGCCGGAACGGCTCAATCGTCCTGTGCCGGGTCCAGCCCGGGGAACAGCACCTCGGTAAAGCCGAACTTGCCGAAGTCCTCGATACGCGACGGGTACAGGCGGCCGATCAGGTGGTCGCACTCATGCTGCACCACCCGCGCATGGAAGCCCTCGGCCTCGCGTTCGATGGGCTGCCCGTCCGGGTCGAAGCCGCTGTAGCGGATATGCCGGTAGCGTGGCACCAGGCCGCGCAGGCCCGGCACCGACAGGCAGCCCTCCCAGCCGTCTTCGCGCTCGTCCGTGAGCGGCGTGATGCGCGGATTGATCAGGATGGTGCGCGGCACCGCCGGCGCATCCGGATAGCGCTCGCTGCGTTCGAAACCGAACACCACCAGTTGCAGGTCGACACCGATCTGCGGCGCCGCCAGCCCTACGCCACCGGCCGCCTGCATGGTGTCGAACATATCCTCCAGCAGCGCCCGCAACCGGGGGCTGCCGAACCAGTCCCCGGGCACCGGCTGGGCCACCCGCAACAGACGCTCGTCACCCATTTTCAGGATTTCACGAATCATGGCGCTCTCCTGTGATCCGACGGCATAGTCCGCGAGGGAATAAGCATCTAACAAGATCAACAATATAGGAATGAAATACCCGTGGTAGGGTGCCATTCCGGCTCCTCACTGGAAATCCCCCCTCATGCGCAGACACGCTCTTGCCGGTGCCCTGGCACTGGCGCTGCTCGGCTTTGCCGGCACGGCATCCGCGACCGACGCCAGCCTGCAACGGAACATCGACGGCGACTGGCGCTCGGCGGAGAACCGCGCCCGCGATGACTGGCGGCACCCGGCGCAGACCCTGCGGTTCTTCGGCGTACGCCAGCACCATCGGGTGATCGAGATCACCCCCGGCAACGGCTGGTACAGCGAGATACTGGCGCCCTGGTTGCGACAGGATGGCCACTATGTCGCCGCCGTGCACGACCCGGCGGATGGCGATTACTTTCGTAAAAGTGCCGAGGGCCTGAAGGCAAAATACACAGCCGACCCCGAGCGCTACGGCAAGGTCGAATGGCTGGAATTCAAGCCCGCCACCCCGCGGTTCGGCAACCCGGCTTCCGCCGATGTGGTGCTGACCTTCCGCAACGTGCACAACTGGACCCAGGCCGGCAACGCGCCCGCCTATTTCAACGCCTTCTTCGATGTGCTCAAGCCCGGTGGTGTGCTCGGCGTGGTGGACCACCGCGCCCGCCAGGGCGCCAGTACCGAGGAGAGCGAGAAGAACGGCTACCTGCCGACCGAGGAGGTCATCCGGCTGGGCACGGATGCCGGCTTCAGGCTCGATGCCAGCAGCGAGATCAACGCCAACCCCCGGGACACCAAGGACCATCCGGGCGGCGTCTGGTCGCTGCCGCCGGTCCTGCGCCATGGCGATCAGGACCGCGCCCATTACCAGGCCATCGGCGAATCCGACCGCTTCACCCTGCGCTTCGTCAAACCCTGAGACAAAGCCGCCAGCTTCAAGCCACAAGCTGCAAGTAGAGCGCCATGCATCACCGCGTCTATCTTGTCACTTGCAGCTTGAAGCTGGCGGCTGCTGTTACCGACTGGCCAGGCCGATCAGCGTATCGGCGACACCCTTGGTGCGGAGAGAAGTCTCGGCGGTGGAGCCGCTCGACGCCTGCAAGGTATCGAGCAGCCCGGTCAGGGCGGCGACATCGCCCGACTGGGTTTCGATATGCTCGGCCACCAGGCGGATGGCCTCGGCGAGCTGATCGATATCGCTGCCGATCTCCTCGGCGTTCTGCCGGGTCTTCTCCGCCAGTTGCCGCACCTCATCGGCGACCACCGCGAAGCCCCGCCCCATCTCGCCGGCCCGCGCCGCCTCGATGGCGGCGTTCAGCGCCAGCAGGTTGGTCTGCCCGGCGATCTGCTGGATCACCTGCACCACCGACTGGATGCGCTGGCTCGACTGCGCCAGGTCGCGGGCGCTGCCGACCACCTGTTCGGCCTTGCTCACCAGTTGCCGCACCGAGCCATCGGCCTGCTCGATCACCTCGCTCTGCTGGCCGATATTGCCGCTCAGGTCGTCCATCGACTGGTGCAGGTCGTTGGCACAGTTGCGCAACTCGCCATCCATCAGCTCCTGCTGGCGCTGGGCATCGCTGAGCACCTGGCCCAGGTCGGCCAGCCCGTGGAACACCGGGCGGATACCCTCGTCCAGGCCGTCTACATCCAGGCTGCTGCTGAAATCACGGGACTTGAACTGCTCGATCTGGCGGATCACCACCTGGCTCAGGCCGGTCAGCTTCTTGATCTGCCGACGCAGGAAAAACGCCTTGAACTCGCCATGATAGGCGACGAAGTTGTCGGTATAGTCATCGCGGAACTCGTCTCCGGCGCCAACCCGGAAGAAGAACACCGCCGTCAACGTCTGGTTCAGGTTCAAGCCGAGGATTTCGCCGAAGGTGGAAAAACCGCTGACCGCAATCCCCTGGAATACATCGTCCATACCCGCCAGTTCACGCTGGTTGTTCAGACGCCGCAGGATACAGTCGTTGAGCAGCCCGACCAGCGGTCGACCCTGCTTGTGCCGCATGAAGCGCTGGAAATCCCGGCGGGTGGACTCGATCAGCGGCGTACGCTTGACCATCACCAGTTCTTCGCCAGAGGCCACGTCGCAGAACAGGTGCACACGCTCGCTGGCCTGGTCGATGCGGGCGATGGAGCGTACGAAGAGTTCATCGCCGACACGGATGGCGAAGGAATAGTCGGCCAGCCGCGCCTCCAGCTCGTGGGTGGCACAGCCGAACTTGTCGCACAACGCCGCCACCATCGAACGGACGTTGCCCTGCGGGTCGACCACCTGGCTGATATAGCGATCCTCCAGCGAGGCACTGAGCACACTGAGGCTGAAGGGCGTCGGCTCGAAATTCTGGCTCTTGAACACGCCGAAGCGCACATCGGCGGCGCATTTCAGGAATACGATCTGCGCGTGGTTTTCATAGCGGCGCTTGCCGTCATGGATGCTGGTCGTCACGAAATCCAGCTTGCCGCCCGCCGAGCCACCGACGAACAGGCAGGGGAAACGCCCCGACTCGTACAACGCCTCCATGAAGAACGACTCCGAGGCACTGAGGCCATCGAAACTGACATAGGCGAGGGTATCTCGGTAATCGATGGGCATGGCCAGCGACAGCCGCTTGATGCTCTCCGTCAGCCCGGCGATACGCTCGGCCAGCGAACGGCGCGAGCCCTGGCCACGGATATCCTGGCTTTCCAGCGGCACCATGAGCACTTCGGCAGCGGCGATCACACTGGCGTCGAACAGTTGCAGGACGATACGGTCCCACTGCCCGTTCGTGTCGCAGTAGAGCTTGCCGGCCTCGCTGGACAGTTCCCCCGCCGTACTGCTCAGGCTGATCGCGGCTTGTGGGAAGCGCTGGCTCAGTTGACGCGCCACCGTGTCGATCTCCACATGAGGCGAGACAAAGCCACAGACATAGGTCGGCACCAACTTCACCGCCGCCAACGCCTCGGCCAACTGCGCCTGGGAGCAGACCAGGCTCGCTACTCCGGCGCCGGCGCTGCGCGCGGACCGATGACGGGAAAACGAAAACATGGTGGCGCTCCTTCTCATATCGAGGCATGCAGACGGCGGCCGATCGCCCACGTCAGTCAGGTGATACCAGCCCCTACTCCATAGCACCGGGACCGACACTCCCTGCATGTTACAGGTCTGGGACACGGTTTCAGTAGACCCGCATCAAAAGGCCATCATTCCCCTGCCAGACGCATGGTTGACAGTATCAACCTTCAAGACTAAGTTGACACTATCAACCAAGAAGGCAGCAGCATGCACACCCGCAACCTGGCCGATCCGTTGCAACAACTGACCCACGCCTACAAGTCCCATATCCGCCGCGCCATCCAGCAGGCCGGGATAGCGCTGCCCATCACCCATGTGCGCACCTTGAAGTTCATCGGCCATACCCGCGACTGCACCGCGCAGACCCTGACGCAGCACATGCGCCGCGACAAGGCGCAGATCACACGGGCGCTCAATGACCTGCTGGCCGGCGGCCTGATCGTCAAACGTGACAACCCACAAGACCGCCGCAGCCAATACCTGCATCTCAGCGCCCAGGGCGAAGCCCTGATGCAGCGGCTACAGGTATTGGAAAGCGAAGCGGCACAACGCATGAGTGAAGGCCTGACGAACGAACAACTGGAAAACTTCATCCAACTCGCCAGGCAGATGGCGAACAACCTGAATACATGACGAGGTCACCATGTCCAGACCCGCACCACGCACCCTGCACGTCAGCGCGACACGGCGCATCACGCCCAATATGCTGCGTATCACCCTGGCTGGCGCCGGCCCCGAGCACTTCCCGGCCGACCAGGAAAGCGCCTATATCAAGCTGATCTTCCCGCAAGCCGACAACCCGCGCGGCCTGATGCGCACCTACACCGTGCGCCAGCAGCGAGCCGATGAATTCGATGTCGACTTCGTCCTGCACGAGGATGGCGGCCCCGCCTCGACCTGGGCGAGCCAGGCCAGGCCCGGCGACCCGGTCCTGGTCGGCGGCCCCGGACCGAAGAAACTGGTCGACTTCAGCGCCGACTGGTTCCTGCTGGTGGGCGACATGACCGCCTTGCCCGCGCTGAGCGTGAATATCGAACGATTGCCGCCGGACGCCCGCGGCCATGCGCTGATCGAAGTTATCGACAAGGCCGACATCCAGGCCCTGCGGCATCCGTCGGGCCTTGCCATCCACTGGCTGGTCAACCCGCACCCGGGCGAGGACAGCCGGCTGCTGGCCGAGCATGTGCGCCAGCTCGAATGGCTGCCGGGGCGCGTCAGCATCTGGGCCGCCTGCGAGTTCAGCGCCATGCGCGAACTGCGTCGCCACTTCAAGGAAGAACGCCAGGTCGGGCGCAACGACCTGTATATCTCCAGCTACTGGAAACACGGCAGCAGCGAGGATCAGCACAAGCAGATCAAGCGCCAGGATGCGGAGCGGGAGGGCTGACGACAAACTGGCGACGATCACGCAGCTCCGCAGGATGGGACGAGCGAAGCGATACTCATGCGTTGTCTTCCCACGCTGGAGCGTGGGAACGATCAAAAAAGCATCACACGAAGGGAACCTTCTCCCTCAGTATCCTGAACGGCTCAAGCGCCAAGGAACGACCCAAGACCTCTCTCCTGTCGGCTCGGGGAAGCCGAAACTACGGCACTCCAGCGCAATTCAGCACAAGACCTGACGCTTGCGCCTGAGTGCGTATATACGATGACAAGCCAGCAGAATTGGCAAGGCAGCGAGAAACAGCATCACCTTGTCCCACCAAGCGCTATCCACGACCAGCATCATGACGATGCCCAGCACGCTCAAGAACGCTGGCAGCACGACCACGTTCAAACCATTCCACAGCCGCATATTCGGACTCCTAGTTGATTTTCCTGCGCTTCGCCCACCACAGCCAGGCGCCATTCAGGGTGATGAACAGGGTCAGCAAGGTGCACGACGCCCAGAGGATCTTCAGCGGCATGCCGCCATAGTCGCCGAAGTGCAGCGGCTGGGATAACAGGATCGCCTTCAGATAGACCGGCAGTTGCATGAGCCTGGTCACTTCGAAGCTGTGCGAATCGACCAGGGCGAGTTGCAGCATCTTCTCGTCGAACCCATGGCCTCCCTGCAACAACACCAGATAGTGCATAGGGGTCGAATACTCGGAGCCAGGAAAAAGCACCGTGGTGGGGTTCCAGCCCCTGGCCGCCTCGGCGGCGGCGGCATAGACGCGGTCGAGGTCCGGCGCAGTAAGGCCAGGCGATGGAATTTCCTGCCTGTATTGCTGCCGCAGGGCATCGAGTTCGGTCAGTTGCCAGACACCTATCGCAACCGTGCCGAAGCCCAGCAGGACGCCCGTGAGCGTGACGACGAACACCCAACCGAGCACGACCGAGCCAATCAGGTTATGCAGGTCGAGCTGGAGCAACCTCCTGCCCTTTCCGGAACGAATGATGCCGAACAGGAACTTCCTGATATACGGGGCATACACCACCACGCCCGACACCAGCGACAGCAGCACCAGCAGGGCGATGAGCGCGCCGATCAGTTCGCCGACGGTGCCCAGGAACCACTGGGCGTGCAGTTCGAGCAGAAACCCCATCAGCGTTTCGTCGAAGGCAGGCTGCTCGACCAGCGTCGCCTGCGCGATGTCGGCATAGACCCAGCGTGCCTGCTGGAAACCTTCGCCATCCTTGAGCAGCCCCAGCAGCACTAGCCCAGGGAAATGCTCCGCATCGAGCGTGGCGCTCTGCACACGCTCGCCGGGATATGCCCGCTCGGCGGCGAAGATCGATGCCATCAGCGGTCGTGGTGCCTGCGCTCCGGACTGGGCAGCCTGGGGGGCAGATCCCGTGAGGTGCTCGATCTCCTCATGGAAGATCAGCACCACACCCGTCATGCACAGGATGGCAAAAGGCAGTGCGACGAACAGGCTGATCCAGCGGTGGATCCACAAGTTCGCCCTGTACCAGCGGGAGTGGGTTTTCTTTTCCTGTATGTGCAAGCGCGGGCCTTCCCAACAAACCAGTCATGGATCGGTAAAAGCAAAGGCTGCCATGGACGCCATGGCAGCCTGGCACTGACCAGTACAGGTCAGAATTGGTATTTCACACTGAGCTCTGCATTGCGCGGCTCCTGCCAGTAGAGCTGCAGGCCGTCCTCGGTGGGCGCGAAATATTTCTTGTCCAGGGCATTCTTGATGTTGAGCTGCGCCGACCAGTTGGCATCCACCTGGTAGCGGGCCATCAGGTCCACGATCGCATAGGACTCCTGCTCCAGCCTTGGTACACCCAATGTCTTCGCCACGGGCTGGTGGACCCAGACCTTGCTCTGCCAGCGCACACCGCCCCCGACGGTCAGGGCATTCAGGGCACCAGGCAGGCGATAGCTGGTGAACATGGTGAGTTGTCGGCGCGGGATCAGCGAGTTGACATCATTGCCGTTGGCATCGCGGGCCTTGAACTGGCTATAACCGGCATAGACCTGCCAGTTCTCCGTGACCTCCCCGGCGATTTCAGCCTCATAGCCCTTACTGACCACACCGTCGATGCTCTTGTAGGCCTGCCGTGTCGGATCATCCGGGGCCTGGCCGATGGACTGAGCCACATTGTCCTGTTCCATGCGGTAGACGGACAGGCTGGCGCTCAGGCGGTCATCGAAAAACATCCCCTTGAGACCTGCTTCGTAGGTATTGCCCTCGATGGGCGCCAGCAACTTGTTGTCGATGTCCCGGTAATTCTGTGGCTGGAAGATGCTGGTGTAGCTGGCATAGGCCGACAACTGGCGGTTCAGGTTCAACACCAGCCCCGCATACGGCACCACCTCGTTGTTGGACTCGAAACTGTTGGCGGATGTCTTGATATCGTCGACCTGATAATCGATCAGGCGCCCGCCGACAATCAGCTTGAGTGGATCGGCCAGCTCGATACGACTGGCCGCATAGAAGGCTTCCTGGGTGATCTCGTGCTTCTTGTTGTTGCGCCGGAACCAGTAGTCCGGCTCTGCAACATGCCCTGCGAAATCACGAAAACCAGGGATATCATCGGCACTTATGCTTCCTGGCCGGCTATCCGCGGTGAAGCGCTCCTTGGAGCGATCGTAGCCGAACGCAGCCTCATGGTTGCGCCCGAGCAACTGGAAGGTCCCGTCGAACTGCAGATTGACGTCGTTCTTGATGTTCTCGACGTAATAGATGCCGGCATAACCGGGCATGTACAGCTTGTACACATAGCCGGGGAACAAGGTGTAGAACAACCCGGACTTACCGGTCTCGGAGTCGAGCGGGTAGCTGTAGAGCATGGCGATCTTCGCTTCCGACTCGCGCTCGCCACGGCTGTAGCGGGCCCTGGCATTCCAGTTGTCGTTGAAGCGATGCTCGGCTTCGACGAACCAGTTGCTGTAGTCGCTATCCCAGTACGTCCAGTCCGGCGATACGCCCTGGCTGCGCTTGGTTTTCAAGGCGACAACCTGGCTGTAGTCACCGTTCATGGTCCAGGCAGGCAAACCGCCCCAGGTCGGGCCATTGGTGTCGTCCTTCTGGTGGGAGAACCCGGCGGAAAGCAGGGTACGGTCGCCAATGTCCTGTTCCAGGGTGCCATAGAACACATCCTTGCGGCTTTCCAGGTAGTCAACATGGCTATCCTCCTGGTCATGGTCCAACACCAGGCGCCCGCGCGTACCGCCACTCGGGCTGAGGGGTGCGCTGACATCGAGGCTGGCACCATAGTGCGACCAACTCCCGCCCTCGGCCGACACGCTGCCCTTCAGTTCCTTGCTATCCGCCCGCTTGCGAACCATATTGATCACGGCGGACGGGTTGCCCACACCGGTCATCAGGCCGTCGGAGCCTCGCAGCACTTCGACACGGTCATAGATCGACGTGCCGTTCAGTATCTCGCCAGCGCTCCACTGCTCGTCGATGGTCGTCGGTACGCCATCGATCAGGTAGTTCTCGATCTTGAATCCGCGCGAAAACATGCTGCCACGGTTGCTTTCGTAGCGACTGATCGACAGTCCGGGCGTGTGTTCAACGACATCGATCAGGTTATCGATCTTTTTGTCATCCAGCATCTGCCGGGTAATTACGCTGACGGATTGCGGCGTATCGCGCAGAGACGCATTGAAGGGTAATGCCGTGGTACCGGTACTGCTGCCGTAGCTACCCGATCGCTCGGTGGTCGCGCTTTGCGTCCTCCTGGCACTGACCGCCAGATCGGGCAACTGGATTCCCTCTTCCCCCTGTTCCTGCTCGCTTACCAGCACCAGCACGTACACACCATTGCCCTGGCCAACCGCCTGCAAGCGGGTATTGGCCAGCAATTGCGCCAGCCCCTGCTCGACGCTGAAGCCGCCGCTCAGACCGGGAGATACCAGGCCTTCGGTCAGGTCAGGGGAGAACTGCAGGGTAATCCCCGCTTCGGCGGCGAAACGGGTCAGGGCCTGGCTCAGGCTCCCGGCCTGAATGCTGTAGCTGGCCGCTTCGCCTGCGGCCTGGGCAACGCCCGGCAGGCCTGCCAATGGCGCGCTCAGTAGTCCAAGCAGCAAGACCTGGCGAACCTGTCGGGCCAGAGAATGGTGTTGACGTGTCATGGGCTGGCAATCCTTATAGTGGGTGGATTTCCATGACAAGGACTGACAAGTCCGAAAAAGGTGACAGGAATTATTAGCGTTTGAGAAAAATAGTCGTCTGCTATTCCCGCACGGCTACATGCACCCAGTAGCGGGTGCGATAGCTCACCGTGACCGGCAAGGTCGCTGGCAGGGCGGTGAGGATGGCGTCGGTGTTGTCGAGCTGGAAGGTGCCACTGATACGCAGGTCGGCCACCTGCGGGTCGTGGCGCAGCAGGCCAGGCCGGTAGCGGTCGAGTTCGGCAAGAAACTCCGCCAGTTGCATCGACTCGACGATCAACTGCCCCCGTTGCCAGCCGATGGATTGCTCATTGGCCACCGACATGGCACCGAACCCATCGCGGCGAAACCGCAACTGCTCACTCGCCGAAAGCGTTCGTCCCTTCCCTTCCAGCGGCTCGACCCGCACCGCTCCCTCGAACATCGCCAACTGTGTTTGGCCTGGCAACTGGCGCACGCCAAAACGGGTTCCAAGCGCCTGCACGCGACCTTCGGCAGTCTGCACGCGCAACGGTCGGTGCCTCGGGTAACCAGGGTCACGCCCGCTGGTGACGAGGATTTCCCCGCGATGCAGCTGGATCAGCCGTTGCTCGTCATCGAAATGCAGGTCGACGGCACTATCGGTATTGAGGTACAGCAGGCTGCCATCGGCCAGTTCGATGCGGCGCCGCTCACCGACGGCGGTGCGGTGATCGGCCATCCACGGGTTCCAGGGCAGGCTCTGGTAAGCCAGATAGCCGGCTGGCAGCAGGGCTGCGCAAATCAGCAGTTTCTTCAGGCCCTGGCGCCGCTCACGGTTGAAACTGGCCATGCCCACGGCGGGCGGCAATACGCCCAGACGCTCCTGCACTCGGGCCACACGCTGCCAGGCCAGTTCGTTCTCGGGCCTGGCGGAGCGCCATTTCTGGCAGTCGGCATGATCCTGCGAGTCGGCCTCGCCGCTGTGCAGCAGCAGCATCCAGTGCGCCGCCTGGCGCGCGACATCGCGGCTAATCGGGTTCTGCTGTCCCTGCATGATCAGTCCACGAACAGGATGCAGGCCTCGAACGCGCTGGCCATGTAGCGCTTGACCGTGCGTTCGCTGATCCCTTTCCGCCCGGCGATCTGCGCATAGGTCAGGCCCTCGAGCTGCGACAGCAGGAAGACTTCACGCACCACGGGCTTGAGGCTGTCGAGCAAGGCATCCAGCTCGAACAGCGCCTCGCGCATGGCCAGTTGCTCCTCTGCGGAGATCGCATGAGCCTCTGGCAGCAATGCCAGGCTGTCCAGGTAGGCCTGTTCGAGGGACTGGCGGCGGAAGTAGTCATACACCAGCCGCCGCCCGATGGTGGCGAGGTAGGCTCGCGGCTCCTGCAAGGGGGGCAGGCTGCCCTCGCGGCGCTGCTGGCGGAGAATTCGCAGGAAGGCGTCCTGGGCGACATCGGCCGCCTGGCTGCGGCAACCCAGCCGGAGATAGAGCCAGCGATTAAGCCAGCCATTGTGCTCACGATATAGCTGGCCCAGCGGGTCACTGCCCATTGCTCCGCCCTCTGCCTGTCGAAGTGCGCGAAGATAGCTGATAAGCATTATCGTATCAACGACCGTCACGCCGCATGCGCGCTGGCGAGGGATTGGGGAATAATGCAGCACGAACAACCCCCTGCATCGTATCTGGAGCCCTTATGTCCGCACCCGGCGACATCCGGCGCAGTGACTATCACTACCGCCAGCCCATCACCACCCGCTGGCAGGACAACGACATCCACGGCCACGTCGGCAACGCCGCCTACTATGGCTTCTTCGACAGCGCGGTGAACACCTACCTGATCGAACATGGCGGGCTGGACATCCATGACGGCGATGTCGTGGCGTTCATGGTCAGCTCGTCCTGCGACTATTTTTCTTCACTGTCCTTTCCGGATGTCGTCGACGTGGCCTTGCGCGTCAGCAAGCTCGCCAGCAGTTCGGTGGAGTACGAGCTGGCGGTTTTCCGCAGCACGGAGGCGTCTCCCTGTGCCCTTGGCCGCTTCGTGCATGTCTTCGTGGAGCGCACGAGCAACCAGCCCGCGACAATCCCGCCCAGGTTGCGCCAGGCGCTGGAAAATATCCGCGTCCTCGAGAACCTACCGTCCGGCGCGCAAGGCTGAACTCCCTCCCCCTTGCCCACTCTCAATACCTGGGTACGCCTGGAGAACCGAACATGCGCAAAAGAATCCTGACCCTGCTGCTTCTGGCCGGTGCCCCGCTGACCATGGCACAGGCCGACGGGCTGCTACGCGACATCCTGTCGTCGGGCGCCACCACGGGTTCCACTTACCTCACCTTCAAGGACGACAAGCAGGTCGTCGCGACCCGCGAGGACGCCGGCACCTTTGTCGCCAGCGAAGGAAGCATTCGTGGCCCTTACCTTGAAGCACGGCTACGCCAGCTCCGCAGTGAACACCCGCATTTGCGGGCCACTGACCTGGAACTGGCCAGGGCTCTGTTGAGCCAATCGCAATAACCCACTCGAACGAGGAGGCAGTCCCATGAAGAAAAGCGCATCAGCAGTCTGGAGCGGTAGCCTGAAAGAAGGCAAAGGCACCATCAGCACCGAAAGCGGCGCCCTGCAGGACAACCCCTATGGGTTCAATACCCGCTTCGAAGACAAGCCGGGCACCAACCCCGAGGAATTGATCGGCGCCGCTCATGCCGGCTGCTTCTCCATGGCGCTGTCGGCCATGCTCGGAGAGGAAGGCTTTACCGCCGAACAGCTCGAAACCCGCGCCGTGGTGACCCTGCAAAAGGACGATGGCGGCTTCACCATCACCGCGGTCGACCTGACCCTGGAAGCCCTCATCCCCGGCATCGATGAGCAACGTTTCCGGCAGATCGCCTGCAAGGCCAAGGAAGGATGCCCGGTTTCACGGCTGCTGGACGCCGAGATCAGCCTGGACACCACCCTGCTGGATTGAACGGACACAGCCACCCCCTGTGGGGGGATGGCTGCACAGCGGAGTGCGATCAGCCGCGGATGGTGTAGATGTCCTTCTCGTTGCTTTCCGCGTAGTCGTACAGGCGCTTCAGGTAGGCCTTCTGCTGCTCCCAGACCTTCTTCGCCACCGGGTCGGCGTTGGCCGAGGACTCCACCACTTCACCCGCCACTTCCTTCAACCGTGCCAGCACATCGTCGGGCAGGCGACGAACGTCCACGCCTTCGGACTTGAGCTGCTCCATGGCTTCCATGTTCCTGGCGTTGTAGTCGTCGAGCATATCGCCGTTCACGGCCCGCGCGGCCGCCCGTACGATGGCCTGCAGGTCGGCGGGCAGGGTTTCCCAGGCCTTGAGGTTGATGTCCAGTTCGAACTGCACGCTCGGCTCCTGCCAGCCCGGGGTGTAGTAATACTTGGCGGCCTTGTGCAGGCCCAGCGCCAGGTCGTTGTACGGACCGATCCACTCGGTGGCGTCGATGGCACCGGTCTGCAGCGCGGTGAATATCTCGCCCGCCGGCATATTGACCACGGTACCGCCCATCTTGGTCAGCACTTCCCCACCCAGGCCCGGGGTGCGCATCTTCAGGCCACGGAAATCGTTGACCGACTTGATTTCCTTGTTGAACCAGCCAGCGGTCTGCACCCCGGTATTGCCACAGGCCAGCGGCAGGATGCCGAAAGGCTTGTAGGCTTCTTCCCACAGTTGTATCCCGCCACCATGGTGCAGCCAGGCGTTCATCTCCGCGGCATTGGGGCCGAATGGCAGCGCGCAGAAGAACTGCGCCGCCGGCACCTTGCCCTTCCAGTAGTAGGGCGCGCCGTGGCCCAGCTCGGCCGTGCCGCGCGAAACCGCGTCGAACACTTCCAGCGCCGGCACCAGCTCACCGGCGGCATAGACCTTGACCGTCAGCCGCCCGCCACTCATCTCGGTGACCAGCCTGGCGAAATTCTCGGCGCCGACGCCGACGCCGGGAAAGTTCTTCGGCCAGGAGGTAACCATCTTCCAGTTGAACTTCTGCTGCTCCGCGGCCGGCCCCCCGGCGACGGACTGATCCTTTTCCTTGCAGCCGACCAGTGCGGTTGCAGCCAGGCCCACGCCTGCGGCAGCGATAATGTCACGACGTTTCATGTGCGGTTGTCCTTGTTCTTGTTTATTCGGCAAGCGCTGCGCAAGGCAGACACGCAGCTTCTATTCGATAATCGCAGGCCCACGCCAGCACGCCCCTCGAGCGTTGCGCCTGGCCGTTCGACGAAGGCCGGCCCACTATTACCGGCTCGTCTACATTAGAGACTCGGGCCTCTCAAGCCTAGTTCACGCAACTAAAGTCGTAAGCCAATTGCTGTACGGATGGAGGTCTGCCTAGAATCGACCGCTTGCCGATCCCTCCCGAGCCAATAACAAAGGACTGCTGCATGTCCACCAAAACCCCGCCCTTGCTGCGCATCGCCAGCGGCATAGATCGCGTCAACGCCCGCTTCGGGCAATTCTGTTCCTGGTTCACGGTTTTCCTCGTACTCGGCACCGCGACCGTCGTCCTGCTGCGCTACGGCTTCAGCATCGGCGCCATCGCCCTGCAGGAAAGCGTGATGTACGCCCATGCGCTGATCTTCATGGGCGCCGCGGCCTGGACCCTGCAGCGCGGCGGCCATGTGCGCGTGGACATCTTCTACCAGAAGTTCTCGCCACGCCGGCAAGCCGTCGTCGAACTGCTCGGGCATCTGTTCTTCCTGCTGCCGGTGTGCCTGTTCCTGGCCTGGAACAGTTGGGACTACGTCGCCAACTCATGGGCCACCCGGGAAGGCTCGAACGAGTCGGGAGGGCTGAAGTTCGTCTACCTGCAGAAGAGCATCATCCTGATCCTGGTGTTCGGGCTGGCCCTGCAGGCCATCTCGGACCTGATCAAGATCGTCTACCAGCTAAGCGGCCGCCTGCCGTTCGCAGAGGTGCAGCATGGCTGAGTTCATGTCGATACTGTTGTTCGCCAGCATCTGCCTGGCACTGATGGGTGGCTACCCGGTGGCTTTCACCCTGGGCGGCATGTCGCTGCTGTTCGCCGGGGTCGGCATCCTCACCGGCACGTTCGATGGCACCTACCTGCATGCGCTGCCCAACCGCCTGTTCGGCATCATGAACAACCAGACCATGCTGGCGGTGCCGCTGTTCGTGTTCATGGGCGTGATGCTGGAGAAATCGCGGGTCGCGGAAGACCTGCTGGACTCCATGGCGCGCCTGTTCGGCGGCATACGCGGCGGCCTGGCGATTTCCGTATGCCTGGTCGGCGCCCTGCTGGCGGCCAGCACCGGTATCGTCGGTGCCACCGTGGTGACCATGGGCCTGCTGGCGCTGCCGACCATGCTGCGGCGTGGCTACGATCCGGCCATTTCCACCGGCACCCTGGCCGCCACCGGCACCCTTGGCCAGATCATCCCGCCGTCGATCGTGCTGGTACTGCTGGGGGACGTGATGTCCAGCGCCTACCAGCAGGCCCAGTTGCGCCTGGGTGTGTTCTCGCCGAAGACGGTTTCGGTCGGCGACCTGTTCATGGGCGCGCTGCTCCCCGGCCTGCTACTGATCCTGCTGTACGTCACCTACCTGGTGGTGGTGGCGATCCTGCAACCGAAGAAGCTGCCGGTGGTGCCCAAGGAAGAGCTCGGCGAGGTGCAGTGGGGCAAGCTGCTCGGCGCCCTGGTGCCGCCACTGGCGCTGATCGTCGCGGTACTCGGCTCGATCCTCGCCGGCTACGCCACCCCCACCGAAGCCGCGGCCATCGGTGCGGTGGGCGCCACCCTGCTGGCGCTGGCGCGCGGCCAACTGACCCTGCCGAAACTGCGCGACGTGGCCAACGGCACCACCTCGATCACCTGCATGGTGTTCCTGATCCTGATCGGCGCCTCGCTGTTCTCCCTGGTATTCCGCGGCTTCGGTGGCGAACACCTGATCGAGGAAGTCTTCCAGCAACTGCCGGGCGGCGTACTGGGCGCCTTCTTCCTGGTGATGCTGGTGATCTTCCTGCTCGGCTTCATTCTCGACTTCATCGAGATCATCTTCGTCGTGGTACCCATCGTCGGCCCGGTGCTGCTGGCCATGGGCCTGGACCCGATCTGGCTCGGGGTGATGATCGCGTTGAACCTGCAGACTTCCTTCCTCACCCCACCACTGGGATTTTCGCTGTTCTACCTGCGTGGCGTGACGCCGCGTTCGGTGTCGACCGCCACCATGTACAAGGGTGTGATTCCCTTTATCGCCATCCAGATTTCCATGCTGGTGATCGCCTACTTCTGGCCCAGCCTGATCACCTGGCTACCGGAACAGGTCTATGGCCGCTAAGGCGTGAGCGAAAGCCTGCAACGCTTCCTGGCCCTGGATGCCTTCCTGCTGGAGCATCAGGGCCTGTGGCGCCCCAGGCCCTTCACGGCCCTGCACCTGCCCTGGGAAAAGGACTGCCCGGAACTGGCGCACTGGTTGCGCCAGCGTAGCCTGGAGGATGCCGAACACACCATAATCGTGGAAGACGTGCCCGCACCCTTCGCCGAACTGGCGCGCCAGGCCGAACGCCTTGCCCGGCTCCAACCCCTGCCCAGCCGGCCGGTCGCGCCGGTCGCTGCCCGCACCAGTGCGCATATCCCCGGGCGCAAGTGGCAGCAGATACAGGCTTTTTCCAGCGCACTGCAGTTCACCGAAAAACCCGGGCACTGGCTGGACTGGTGCGCCGGCAAGGGCCACCTGGGGCGCTTATTGGCACTGGATGGCACGCCCCTGACTTGCCTGGAGTGGAATGCGGCGCTGGTCGAGGAAGGTCGCCGCCTCAGCCAGCGGGCCGGGATCCGCGCGCAACATCGCCAGCAGGATGTCATGGCCGAGTTGCACGATGGCCTGCCGGCCTCGTACACCCCGGTCGCCCTGCATGCCTGCGGCGACCTGCACTGCCGGCTGTTGCGCGTGGCCATCGAACAGGGCTGCCGGCAACTGGCCCTGGCGCCCTGTTGCTACAACCGCATCGCCAGCGACCAGTACCAGCCACTGTCACAGGCCGCCCTGGGCTCGGCGCTGCATCTGGACAAGGACGACCTCGGCCTGCCGCTGAGCGAAACGGTCACCGCCGGCGCCCGTGAACGCCGCCAGCGCGACCAGTCGATGGCCTGGCGGCTGGGCTTCGACCTGTACCAGCGCCAGGCGCGCCAGACCGACAGCTACCTGCCAACGCCCTCGCTGCCCAGCGCCTGGCTGCGCAAGGGCTTCGAGCACTATATCCGCGACCTGGCACGGTTGAAGATGCTCCCCGGGCCAGCCCTACAGGACTGGCAGGCTCTGGAACGGGCCGGCTGGGAGCGCCTGGCCCAGGTACGCAATCTCGAACGGCTGCGCAACCTGTTCCGCCGCCCGCTGGAACTCTGGCTGGCACTCGACCGCGCCCTGCTGCTGGAGGAACACGGCTACCGGGTACGCCTGGGCACCTTCTGCGCCGCCAGCCTGACGCCACGCAACCTGCTGTTGCTCGCAGAACGCTGAGACTGCCTCAGTCGCGGTAGATATCCGCACGGCTCCAGGGCAGTTCCAGCGAATCATCGGCCCGGGGCTTGCCGGCAAGGATCTGGTGCAGGTTGACCCAGCCGCGGCTGAAACCATAGGCGCAACCCGCCAGGTACACCCGCCAGATACGCAGCGCCCGCTCGGGAATCAGCCCACGCGCTTCATCCAGGCGCTCATCGAGGCGCTGGCTCCAGAGTTCGAGGGTACGTGCGTAATGCGGGCGCAGGCTTTCCACATCCACCACTTCCAGGCCCGACTCGCTGATATCCGCGCAGATATTCACCAGATGCGGCAGCTCGCCGTGGGGAAAGACGAAGCGCCCGATGAATTCGCCAGCCCCATGGCCAACCGGACGGCCATCCAGATGCCTGGCGGTGATGCCATGGTTGAGCACCAACCCGCCTGGACGTACTGCGCCGAACAACCGCTGGCAATAGAGCGGCAGGTTGGCATGGCCAACGTGCTCGAACATGCCGACACTGACCACCTTGTCGAAGCTTTCATCCTGCGGCAGATCGCGATAATCCAGCAGCTCCAGCCGGACCCGGTCCTGCAGGCCCTCGTCGATCACCCGCTGGCGGCCCAGCTCCAGTTGCGCCTGGCTGAGGGTGATGCCGAATACCTCGACACCGAACTCCCGCGCCGCGAAACGCGCCAGCCCGCCCCAGCCACAGCCGACATCCAGCAAGCGCTCGCCGGGCTTGAGACGCAGCTTGCGGCACAGGTGGCGCAACTTGGCCTGCTGGGCCTGCTGCAGGTCTTCCGTCCCGGTTTCGAAATAGGCGCAGGAATAGACCATGTCCGGGTCGAGCCAGAGCCGGTAGAAGTCGTTGGACAGGTCGTAATGGTAGGAAATCGCCTCGGCATCGGTGTGCCGGTCATGGGCCCAGGGCTGGTGCTCGACCGGCCTGTCCTCGCCCAGCGCCTGGCTGATCCGGTCGCCGATACGAATCACCTCGTCCAGCGGGCCGGAAAGATCGAGCCGCCCCTCGACATAGGCGGCCCCGAGATTGTCCAGGCTGGGGCGGGACAGTTCGCCGAGCAACGAAGGATCCTTGAGGATCAAGGTGACGTGGGGTGCGGGGGTGAGGTCGAACACCTGCCCATCCCACAGTTGCAGGCGCAACGGCAGATCGAGTTCGCGCAACGCCGGAAGTAGACTGGCCAACATACGGGTATCTCCTTTTCACGAACAATGGAAAAGGTAGACCACAAATCGCAGTTGTCAGCCTATTACAGCGATAGATCAGGCCTATATATGAACCCGGCCCCGGCAAATGCCTGATCCCGCATGACCGACAGCCGCCTATTCGTCGGCGCGCCCCAGCAACGCCTCCAGTTCCCGTGCATGGAAAAGCGCTTCGGTCCAGGCACCGATCTGCTCCACCCCGGCACCCTCGACCCGCTGCACGGCCCACGCCGGCAGTGGGCCAAAACGGCCAGCCAACAGGCGTCGCAACAAGGCCGCCTGGTTTTTCCGGCCTTGCTCCAAGCCTTGCTCGAGCCCCTTCTGCAAGCCTTCCTGCACCCACTTATCGGCCCAGGTTTCCGGACGTTCTGCCAACATGGTGCTCACCTCCAGCAAGTCGTTCAGCGGTGGGATCTCATGGCGCGGTACCCGGCGCCGGATCAGGCCGATGATCCACCTGACGATATTGCGGCGCAAGGGGGTCTGGTCGTCCAGCCTCAGCCACCCGTGCAGGTCCCGGATCACTTCGCCCATGGCCTGTGGCGTCTCCGCCTGTTCCAGCCGCATCAGCGCCGCCACTAGGTTGCGCCGGCCATGCAACTCGTTCTGCGGGTAGTGGTTTTCGTCGAGCAGCAGGTAGCGGAAGTCCGGCTGGCAGGCCTGCAAACCCTCTGGCGCCGGGTAGCACAGGTCGCGCAAGCGGGTGGCGTGCTTCCAGCGCTGGCGACCACTGTAGAGCACCAGCGGCAGGACCGGCGGCAGGCGCCCATCCGAGGTGAGCTGGCCCTGCTTTTCCAGTTGCTGCCAGAACAGGCCGATATAGCTCAGCAGCCGCAACGCCATAAAACGGTCGGGGGTGGACTGGAACTCCAGCAGCAGGTACAGGTAGACCCAGTCGCCACCCACCTCGTCATCGAGGCGAAGCCGCCAGACCATATCCTCGTAACGCCCCTGCATGTCCTCGCTGACATAGTGGCCGTTGAGCAGCTCCAGCGTGGAGAAATCCACATTGCCCACCCAGGCCTGGGGCACGAAGCCCAGCAGCAGATCGCGTACGAAGTCCGGATTGGAGAACAGCAGCTTGTAGCCGGCGTCGTGATCCTGGACCATGTTCCCGCTCCTGCTCCCGTACGGTTTGCACAGGAGTGGATGCTGGCAGATCCAGGGATTTGCCGCCGTGACGCGCTTCACAATCGTGGCCGTGCATGGCCACCGCGGCCTGTGCCAGGCAAAGGAGCAACAGCCCGCCGGCAGTGGCGGGCGGTGTGACGCTCAGGCGCCGGATGCGGCGCAGCGAAAGCCTGCCAGGTTGTTGCGTGCGCCGGGCGGCTGATGGATGCGATAGGCTGCCAGTGAAATTACGCTGCTGTGATGCCAGGAGCCGCCCCGCAATACACGCGAGCTTCCCTGCGCAGGGCCATGCGGGTTACGGGTCTCGCTGACGGCGTAGTAATCGGGGGCGAACCAGTCGGCCACCCATTCCCATACATTGCCGGTCATGTCCAGCGCTCCATAGGGGCTGGCGCCACTGGGGTAATGGCCCACGGGCCTGGTGCGGGCTACGCTTTTGGCACTGTTGGAATGCCGTGCGGCATTCCAGTCATTGCCCCATGCATAGAGTCGCTCGTCGGTGCCGCGCGCGGCTTTCTCCCATTGCGCTTCCGTGGGGAGTTGCTTGCCAACCCACCGGCAATAGGCCAGGGCATCATGCCAACTGACCTGCAGCACAGGGTGATCGTCGGCTTCGATGTCGCTGCCGGCGCCCTGTGGTGAACGCCAGGTTGCCCCGTCCACCATGAACCAGCCCCAAGTGCCATCCTGCTCGCGCCGCACCGCGCCTCTGTTCTCCCGCTCGGCATCCGTCACATGGCCGGTCGCCTGCACGAATTGGCGGAAATCGGCATTGGAGACCTCATGCCGATCCAACCGGAAGGCGCCCAGCCAGACCCGATGCCGTGGTTCAGTCGCCTGGAACCAACCCGGGCAATCCTCGCCCTCTTCGCGCTCCCTGGTACAGGCCGCGACGAATTGACGGGATGCGTCTGCCGACAAGCCCATCCAGAACCATCCCGCCGGTACATGGATCATGTCTTCCATTTTCCGGGGACCTTCACCTTGCTGTGTGGTCTGGGCGCACGCCGGGAGCAGGGCGGCTACGCAACATAAGGCAGTCATCGACTTGTGGACGTCCTGCTTCACGATGAACCCCGTTTTCTCGATTGATGCCGCGACAGGCAATGTGTCGGTTTCTGGACAGCCTGCCGCGCATATGGGATGGCTTCGCTCAGAAATCCACCGTGGCCGATAAGCCGAAGGTACGCGGTGCGCCGACCGTTGCAATGCTGGCTCCGCCCACCCAGTAGGTCTTGTCGAGCAGGTTGTCGACACCTGCGCGCAACACGACCGGCCTGCCGCCCAGACGGGTGGCGTAGCGTGCGCCGATGTCCACGCGGCGCCAGTCGGGGACTTTCAGCTTGTTGTCTGCATCCAGATATTGCGCGCTGCTATGGATAAGGCGTGCACTGAGGGTCAGGCCGGCAATGGCTGGCAAGTCCCACTCCCCGCCGAGATTGACCGCGAAAGGCGTTACGCCTGGAGCATCGTTGCCATCCTGCAGTCCGTTCTGGGTCCGGGTCAGCCGTCCCTGGATATAGGTAGCCCCGCCCAGGACACGCACGCCGGGAGTCACTTCGCCGAAGACCGACCATTCGATGCCTCGGTTGCGCTGCTCTCCATTCAGCCGCAGCGAAGGGCTCGGCTGTGTGCTGTAGTCGACCAGCGTGCTCGGGCGCTTGATCTGGAATGCGCCCAAGGTATTGGTGAAGCCGCCCGTTTCAAGCTTGACGCCCACCTCCAGTTGCTTGGTCTTGTAGGGTGGGAAAACCTCGCCTGCATTCAGGTAGCTGGCGCCCACCGTCGCCCCCTGCGACAGCCCCTGTATGTAGTTTGCATAGATCGACAGACCACCATGCAGCCTGAATACGATGCCCGTCATTGGTGTCCATGCATGCTCGTCATAGGGGGGAGCGGTGCGTACGCCGGTCGAACCCAGGCTCTCGACTTTTACATTTTGTCTGCGTACACCCAGCGTCACCAGCAAACGGTCATCCACAAGCCGAAGGGTATCGGCCAGGGCAAGGCTGCGTAGCGTATTGTCGCTGCCGCCCAGCGGTTTTCCTGGCGCGGCGGGATAGACCAAGGACTGTTGCGGGTTGTAGATATTGGTGGTCCAGCTTGTGTCGCGGTTGAACGCACTACGGACTTCCCTATCGGTGTAGGAGGAACTCACGACCAGGGTGTGCCATATCGGGCCGGTGGCGAAGTTTGCATTCAACCCTGTCTCCGCCACCTTGGCCGTCTCTTCCTGCCGCCACTCCATGCCCATCAGCGAGCCACTGCCATCGGGCGTCATGCCGAAGACCGTATGGCCAAGGATTCCGTCGTAGTCATAATCCTTGTAGCCCAGCTTCGCATAGGCCGTCAGGTTGCCCGTGAGATCGAATTCCCCGCTGAAGATGGCGGTTTCCGCGACATGATGCGCGTCGGCTCCAGGCATGATGTTCGTGCTGCCATCCGGGGGCGACAGCACTTTGCTGAGTCCGCTCATGTTGACGAAGAACGGTGCGCCGTTCCTGATCTTCTGGTCCAGTCGCATCACATCCAGGGCCATGCGTGTCCGCTCGCCCCGATAGTCCAGCGCGAGGGCAAAGTTATTGCCCTGCCTTTTCTGCCCGTCGATATAGGTTTCACCGCCGGTCTGGCTGCCATTGAAGCGCACGCCCCAGCGACTTTCGCCAAAACGCCGCCCCACGTCCACGTGGCCTTTCCACAATGAGTCCGAATCCAGGCTCAGGGTCAGGCGGCTCAATGGGGCGTCGCCGGCACGTTTGGTCTGGATGTTCACCGCACCACCGACGGCACCACCGGGCGACATGCCGCTCAAGAGCGCATTCGGCCCCCTGAGCACTTCCACGCGCTCGGCGAATTCGACCGGGGTTTCGGCAAGGGTCGGCGCCAGGTCATAGAGCCCGTTGATCGAAATATCATTGCCTTGAAGCTGGTAGCCGCGGATTTGCAGGAACTGGTAGTAGCCACTGGTTGGAGAGGAGAGGCGGACGGAAGGATCGTTCTGGATAACATCCCCGATCGTCTTGGCCTGCTGATTCTCGATGAGTTCCGAGGTGTAGCTGGTTTGGCTGAAGGGAGCCTCCATGATGTCCAGGTTGCCCAGCATGCCCAGCCTGCCACCGCGCGCCACCTGCCCGCCGGCATAGCTTTCCGGCAAATCTGCGGCGCGGGCCTGGCGACTGGCGCCGATCTCGACCGCCCGCAACTCCAGGCTGTCGTCGTTCGTGGCGGGGCGCAGGATATAGGCGCCATTGGCCAGGCGCTCGGGCGCCAGCCCGCTGCCCGCCAGCAGCAGCGCCAGCGCCTGCCATGGACTATGGCTGCCGCTCACCCCGGCGGTGTGCTTGCCAGCCACCTGCGCCTCGGTGAAGGTCAAGAGTACGCCGGCCTGGCTGGCCAACGCGCGCAATGCCGGGGCGAGATCGCCTGCGGGGATATCGAAATCCTGCCGGGCAACCTGCTGCGTCCGATACTCCTGTGCCGACAGCGTGACGCTGGCAGCGCCCAGGCCAAGGCCGACCAGTGCCAGGCCGATGGCCCGGCCCAGCGGGCGTATGCGGTATTTTGCTTGGTATTGATATGGCCTGAAGCCAACGTCTACGGTCATGTCGCAGTCCCCTCCCAACGGGCTGAAAAATCGCACTCATGGGATAGGTACCGCGAAACGAAAAATCGGGCAGGAGCAAATGTGAATTATTTCCACATTCTCGAGAGCAGGCCTGCGCCGCGCAGAAGCTGTTCACGGCCTCACAAGACAAGGCCGAGGCTTGAGGCTGGACGACAAGCCGTTCGTGTTCTGCCCGCATCAAGCTGTCCAGCCTTCCAGCGCTTTTGTCGGCTTTTCAGGCACATAGGGCGCAAGTGGGTATCGCGGCGCTCAACCCATCCGAATTCACTCGGGATTTGAACGAACACTGGCTTCGACAGCATGGGCACCGAAGGCGCCAGAGCATTTATTCAAAGGTGTTGAGAGGCCTGGGTCTCAGGAGCGCTCTGTCGCCAGCACCGTCACCCAGTAGCGCGTACGCCGCTCGATATGCACTGGCAGGACCCTGGGCAGGGTCTGCAGGATGCGCTCGCTGTCATCCAGGGGAAACACGCCGGACAAGCGCAGCCCGGCGACCGCCGGGTCGCAGCGCAACAGGCCATGATGGTAGCGCGCCAGTTCATCGATGAAATCGCCCAGGCGCTGGTTGTCTGCGATCAGTTGCCCCCGGCTCCAGGCGATGTCCTGTTCGGCGGCAGCAACGGGCGCGGCGATATGCTTATGGTCGAAATCACTGGCCTGGCCCGCTTCCAGGCGCCGGCGCTGGCTGGCAGCATCGAGATCCACCGCCCCCTCGAACACCGCGACCCGGCACTGCCCGCTGACACGCCGTACGCTGAAGCGGCCAGCCTGCGCCTGGATACGCCCGGGGCCGGCGGCGACCACGAAAGGCCGCGTATCGCCATGGCCGGTGCTGACCAGCACCTCCCCTTCCAGCAGGCGCACCCCGCGCTGGCGCTCGTCGAACGCCAGGTCGAGGGCACTGCGCGCATTCAGCAGCAGGCGCGTGCCATCAGGCAACTGTACCGTTCGCCGCTCGGCCGTGGCCGTGGCGTAATCGGCACTGAACTGCTGCCAGGCGCCGCTGCGCCCGACCAGCAGGCCGCTGGCGCCAAGCGCGCCGACCCAGAACAAGCCCCTGACCACGGCCCGCCGCTGGCAACCGGGAGGAACACTGGCGAGGGTGCGATAGACCGTTTCGCCCGGCAGGTGGCGCAGCCGCCCGGTCACATTCTCGATATGCCGCCAGGCGCGCTCATGGTCGGGATGGGCCTGGCGCCAGTACTGGAACTCGGCCAGTTGCGCCGCACTGACCTCGCCGGACATCAGCAAGGTCAACCAGTCGGCCGCCGCGTCGGCGATTTTCGCGTCGATGGGCAGGCCGCCGGCCAGCAGGTTGCGCTCGCTCATTTCAGGCTGAACAGGCAGTGGCGGTTGGCACGGGTCAGGTACTGCTTGACCGAACTGCTGGAAACACCGATGCGCCTGGCGATCTGTGCATAGTTGAGCCCCTCCAGGTGCGCCAGCAGGAAGGCTTGCCGCACGCGGGCGGGCAGGCCATCGAGCGCCTGGTCGATTTCCTGCAGGGCCTCGAGGGCCAGCCAGCGTACTTCCGGCGAAGGCGCCTGGGCCTCGGGCAGGTTCGCCAGGGTTTCCAGGTAGGCTTCTTCCAGACGCTTGCGCCGCAGGCGATGGGAAATCAGGTTGCGCGCAACCGTGGCCAGGAAGGGACGTGGTTCGCGGATATCCCTGGCCTTGTCGCTGGCCAGGACATTGACGAAGGTGTCCTGGGCGATGTCGGCAGCTTCGCTGCTGTTGCCCAGGCGACGGCGCAACCAGACCTGTAGCCAGCCATGGTGTTCGCTATAGAGCGCCTGGAATTCGGATATCTCGCTATCGGGCTGCGTCATGGGAAAATTTGCTAATGATAATTCTTATTATCCTAAGCCGACTTTCAAGCGCGTTACAACCAGAACATGAACCCAGGTGCAAGCCCGAGTTCATGTTCTGGCCAGGTCTTCCATACCCGCGCGGCCACAGGCTTCGGCGCACCCTGCGGAAATGATGCTTCAAGCCTGTGACCTGCCGTCGCCCCGCCCCGCTAGCGCTCTTGCGAGGGCGTTGAAAGACGCAGCCCTCAGAAGTCGTAACGCACCCTGGCGGCGAAGGTATCGGCGTTGAAATCGCTCTTGCCGACATGCTCGTAGTTGACGCCCAGCGTCACCGCCCCCAGCAGGTAGTCCAGCCCCACGGAGGCCTCATAGCTGTTGCGCACCGGGCTGGTGCCGCTGGTGACGAAAGGCGTACCGCCAACCAGGAAGGTCGACGTACTGCGGCTGCTGTCCGCGGCGAAGTCGTGGTAGGCCATCAGCCGTACCTGCGGCTCCAGGGTGCCATGCGCCAGCGGATAGCGGCCTGCCAGACGAAGCCCGGCGCCAAGCTCGGCCACCTCATAGCGCTGGTCATCGACACGCAGCGCGGCAGACGAGCCCTGCTCGCGGTAGCCATCGATATCCACCAGGCTGTAGCGGGCCGCCAGGCGCGGTTCGAGCAGCAGGCCGTCATGCAACTGGAAGCCATAGCCACCGACCAGGTTCAGGCCGAGCAGGCGACTGTCGTAGTCGGCCTTGGCCAGGGTACTGGCGACCCGGCGCCGGCCCTGGTTATCGTTCAGGCCATAGGTGAGACTGGCATCGGCGAACCATGGCCCCTGCTCGAAGCCGCCATAGAGCGAGAACGCATGGCTTTCGATCTCGGTGCGATTGCCGCCATCGCTGCCATTGACGCTCGTGTCGATGAAGCTGTAGGCCAGGCCCAGGGTCAGTCGCTCCTCGAGCTTGCCGTCGGCGCCGATGGCCACGCCCCGGCTGTAGGCGTTATAGCCCGTGATGCCATCACGCAGCCCCTGGTCGCTCTCGCTGTAGAGCGCTTGCCCCCAGGCGCCGGTCCGGCTCAGCCCGTCGCCGGAGGAAAGCCCGCTGCGCAGGCTGCCGGTACGGTTGCTGGCGGCATTGCCGATCAGTTGATGGCCCCTCTGCGCCGCCTCGCGCGCGGCACCATGGATATCCGGCGTCAGCTCGCCGGCCAGCCTGGCGGCCTGGGCCTGGTCGGCATTGGCGAAGGCCTGGAACAACGGCGGATCGCGCTGTTCCAGTTGGCCCAAGATGCCGCTGAAGGACTTCAATGCACGACCGGCATTGCGCGAACCACCATTGCCGACGACGATATCGTCGATCTCCGTACCGCTGCGCAGCGATACGGTGGCCGTCACCTGGTCGTTTTCGCTGCCATAGGTATCGACCCGCAGCAGGGCCGAGCTGCTGACCACACTCAGCCCCTGGTCATCCAGGGTACCGGCCTTGACCAGGATGTACTGGCTACCGTCAGGGCTGAAGTCCTCGCCCTGGGCCGCCAGGCGGATACGCGAGCCATTCTTGAACTCCGCAATACCGGATACCTCCAGCACGGCCTTTTCGGCATCGGTGGCGCTGCTCAGGGTCATGCCCAGGGACGAAGGGCCGGCCAGGTTCAGACTGCCGTCGATAAGGGTATGGGCCTGCACCAGCTCAAGATGCCCGACGATATTGTCCGAGGTAGCGCCGATGTCGATCCAGCCGCCGTCCTTCATGCGGATATTGGCGCCGGTTTCAGTGATATCGGTACCGGAGAAGGCCACCTCGCCCATGATATTGATGCTGGTCAGATCGACCAGGTTGCCCTCGATGCGACCGCTGTTCCAGTCGAGATAGATGCTCTCGCCATTTTCCAGGTAGCTGGCATCGATGGCATTGGCCTGGGAAATGATATCGCCGTTGTTTTCGACCAGCAGGAAGGCATTATCCTCCCCCAACCCGTTCGCGTCGAAAGTGATCGCATCGTCGACCGACTGGATCAGGCCATTGTTGAGGATACCCGGCCCCTCCCCGGTAAAGGTTGCGCCATCGACCAGAATAGCGATGGACTCTTCGTCACGACCGATGATGCTGCCATTGTTGACCAGTTGCTTGAGTGTAGTGGGGCCAAGCCACTCGAACTGGCTGTCGTATTGAAACCCTCGATAAAGATCGATAGCCACGCCATCGCCAACGACCTCGATGGTCCCGTCGTTGATCAGGCTGCCGGCCAGCTCGACCCCCTGCAAACCTATACCGCTGCTATTCAAGCCTACCGCCCGGATAGTCGCCCCTGCCTCGTTATGGATATCCCCATCGATAGCGCTATCGCGTATATGGATGGCAGAGATCATATCGGTAACCGGGTCCCCCAAACCTTGGGCCTGGATAAGGCCGGAGTTGATCAGGCTGCCGACCAGGTAGGTATCGTGGCGGATATCCAGAGCCGTGGTGTTCAACCCCTCGGTAGTGATACTGCCCTGATTGTGCAGATCGCCGGTTATGGTGCTGTTATGGATGGACAGAGTCCCGCTCGATCCGTTGCCCTGGACCGCCAGGCTCCCCTGGTTGAGCAGGCTGCCCTGGATGCCGACCTGCTCGATCCGCAAGGCGCTGCTGGCATCGCTCAGGACCGAGATACTGCCCTTGTTCAGCAGATCCCCACCCACATTGCTGAGAACAAGGCCCTCGCCAAAGACCTCATCGAAAACCACCCCATTGCCCCCGGCATTCTCGATGCCGGCATCCAGGGTCAGCCCCTGTGCGATGGATACATTGGTCAGGCGCACCGCGTCGGCAGCACTGCCACTGAAAGCACCGGTGATTTCCAGGCTGTCGGTATACGCCTGGTTCTCCGACAGCAAGCCGCTGTCGTTCAGTTGCACGGTCTGCGCCAGGGCGGGCAATGCCGCTGCGGTGACAGCGAGGGCGAGCAGTGTCTTGCAAAAACCAGAGGGGATCATCGGATCTTCCTTGAATGTCTGTGATTGACTGCCACGGATGAATAGCGGCGGGGAAATGATAAAGGACGAATATCCTTTTGCCATCACCAACCCGCCATTGATTCTTATTTCCTGGCAATACCCCCGCGAGCCTTGATCGAAATCAAATACCCATCGGCCTGCGCGCGAATGCCTTGTGTAGGGTGCCGTCAGCCGCCACGACAACGGATCGTTGAGGCGATACCAGGTACGGGGAGAGGTATGCCCAGCTAAAATGGGCACCCTGAAACAAGGAAACCCGGGGCAAGCCCGGGTTTCCTGTAGCGCAATGAAAGCGTATCAGCCGTTCTGGCGGATACCGGCGACCAGCCAGGGTTGGTTCTCGCCCTGCTGGCGCTCCATGCGCCAGCTTTCGCTGAAGGCTTCGCCCTGGTCGAAACGCGAGTTCTTCGAGACACCGGAGAAGGTCAGGGTGGCGACCGTCTTCTCCGGATTGTCGTCGACGCCGTCGAGTTGGATTTCCAGGCCATCGATATAGGTGGACTGGTAGCCGTCGCCCAGTTCGGCGCGCTCACGCTTGAGGAATTCGAACATCTGCGGGGTGACGAACTCGGCGATCTTGTCCATTTCGTTGGCGTCCCAATGCTGTTGCAGGGACAGGAAATGCTCGCGGGCCGCCGATACGAAGCTCTGCTCGTTGAACCAGGCCGGCGCGTTGATCACCGGCGCCACACTGGCGACGGGCGCGCTGCCACCGAAGATCGACGCTTGCGGTGCGGCTTCACGCTGCAACGGCGCATGCCCGGCAGCGGCGGGTTGCTGCTGGCGGCGGGCGGCGAGGAAGCGGAACAGCAGGAAGGCGATCAGGCCGAAGATCAGGATGTCGAGGAACTGGATACCCTCGAAGCCGTCCCCCATGAACATCGAGGCGAGCAGACCGCCGGCGGCGATGCCGGCCAGCGGGCCGAGCCAGCGCGAAGCGCCGCTGGCGGCAGTCTGGCGGCCAGCGGTGGCCGGCGCGGCGGCGGTGTCGTTGCGTTGCGGTTGCGCCTGGCGAGTCTGGTGGCTGGGGGCCGCGCCGAAGCTCTTGCCGCTGCCCATGCGTCGGGCTTCGGCGTCGATACTGAAGGTCAGGCCGACACACAGGGAAAGGGCCATGAAAAGGCTGAGCACTCGTTGCATTAGGGGGTTCCGCTTTATCTGGTGGGTTTACGCACGCCATGTTGCCCAGCGTCGGGCCATAGCGCCACTGCTAAATGTTTCGGGTTATTCCGAAGAATAGCGCGCCTTCGGCGTCGCCATCGGCAACGGGCCATCGCCGATCGGGCGGAACTCGCCTTTGGCGGCGTCGTAGGCCCTGATTTCGCAGCTTTCGATATCGTAGACCCAGCCGTGGATGAACAACTGCCCGCTGGCCAGTCGCGCCGCCACCGAGGGGTGGGTACGCAGGTGGTCGAGCTGGGCCAGGACGTTTTCCTCGGTGAGGATGCCAAGGGTGTTGTGGTCGGCGCAGCCGCAGTTTTCCGCCACCACGGTCTTGGCCACCTCGGAGTGACGCAGCCAGGCCTTGACCGTGGGCATGCTCTCCAGCTCCGCCGGGTTGAGCACGGCTTTCATCGCACCGCAGTCCGAGTGGCCGCAGACGATGATGTGGTGCACGCCCAGGGCCATCACGGCGAACTCGATGGCGGTCGAGACGCCCCCGTTCATCTGCCCATAGGGTGGCACCACGTTGCCGACGTTGCGGGTGACGAACAGGTCGCCCGGCGAACTCTGGGTGATCAGTTCGGGGATGATGCGCGAGTCGGCACAGGTGATGAACATGGCGCGCGGGGTCTGCTCATGGGCGAGCTTCTTGAACAGCTCGCGCTGCGCCGGGAATACGTCTTCGCGGAAGCGCCGCACACCCGTGACGATATGCTGGAGGGCGACTTCGGCAGTTTCCGGCTGGCTGTTTTTCTTGCTCATTATGCTGTTCCCGATCAGGTCTGATTCACGTTTAGATGGACAGCGCGACACGCCCATGGGTCACAGATTTTTTCACCGCTCGCCAAGTTCCCGGTACAGCCAGGCCGCCAGCCGTTCGGCACGCGGATCGGCCTGCCTGGCCGGCACCCAGAGAGCGAGCCGGGCCTGGGTCTCGACGAACCCCCAGGGCGCCTCCAGGCGCCCGGAGGCCAGGTCGTCGGCGACCAGTTGCCGAGGCGCGATGGCGACCCCGAGGCCGGCCACCGCCGCTTCCAGCAGGTAGTACAGGTGCTCGAAGCCCTGGCCGAAGCGCAGTTCCTCTGGCGCCAGGCCATTGCGCAGCGCCCATTGCGGCCAGGCCTGGGGGCGCGAGCCGGTGTGCAGCAGCGCCTCGCCGAGCAGCGCGTCTGGAGCGGCCCCGCACAATTGCGGGTAATGGCCGTAGCGGGGGCTCAGCACTGGGCCGATGGATTCGCTGGCCAGTTCGTATACACGCACATCCGCCGGCCAGGGCGGCTCGCAGAACAGCAGGGTGGCATGGGCGCCAGAGGTCAGCGGCTGCAGTTCGCCCTGGCTGCTGGAGAGTTGCAGGCGCAGTTCCGGCAGGTCGCGGTCGATACGGCTGAGCCGCGGGATCAGCCAGCGCGCCAGCAGGCTGCCCGGGCAATCGAGGACGAAGGGCGCATCCAGCGGCTGTCGCCGCAGTTCGCCACACAACGTCTGCAGGCGCTGGAAGCTTTCGCCGGCCACATCGCGCAGGCGCTGCCCGGCATCCGTGAGTTTTACGCCACGCCCATCGCGCACCAGCAGGGCCACGCCCAGTTCCTCTTCGAGCAACCGCACCTGCCGACTGATCGCCCCATGGGTCACATGCAGCTCTTCACCGGCCTTGCCGATGCTGAGCAGGCGGGCAGCGGCCTCGAAGGCGCGCAGGGCATTCAGGGAAGGCAGGTCGCGACTCATGGAATATGTGAGATTTCCTGACAGGTCATGGCAATCTAATCGCTTTTCCCCATGAGCGCCAGCGGTAGAATGACGGCACCGCGCTGTCACCGGCGCCACCGGATTGCAAGGAACCCACCATGACCACACTGCGCAACGGCCCCGACGCCACCGGCCTGTTCGGCGCATTCGGCGGCCAGTACGTCGCCGAGACGCTGATGCCGCTGATCCTCGAACTGGGCCGCGAATACGAGAAAGCCAAGGATGACACGGCCTTCCTCGAAGAACTGGCGTATTTCCAGCGCGACTATGTCGGCCGCCCCAGCCCGCTGTATTTCGCCGAGCGCCTGAGCGAGCACTGCGGCGGCGCGAAAATCTACCTCAAGCGCGAGGAGCTGAACCACACCGGCGCGCACAAGATCAACAACTGCATCGGCCAGATCCTGCTGGCGCGGCGCATGGGCAAGCAGCGCATCATCGCCGAGACCGGAGCCGGCATGCACGGCGTGGCCACCGCCACCGTGGCCGCGCGCTTCGGCCTGCAATGCGTGATCTACATGGGCAGCACCGACATCGACCGCCAGCAGGCCAACGTCTTCCGCATGAAGCTGCTGGGCGCCGAGGTGATCCCGGTCACCTCTGGCACCGGCACCCTGAAGGACGCGATGAACGAAGCCCTGCGCGACTGGGTGACCAACGTCGACAGCACCTTCTACCTGATCGGCACCGTCGCCGGCCCGCACCCCTACCCGGCCATGGTGCG
This sequence comes from Stutzerimonas kirkiae, assembly GCF_004327335.1. Classification (GTDB taxonomy): domain Bacteria; phylum Pseudomonadota; class Gammaproteobacteria; order Pseudomonadales; family Pseudomonadaceae; genus Stutzerimonas; species Stutzerimonas kirkiae. Next base: position 322,002 of record NZ_QJUO01000001.1, read on the forward strand.
CGACTTCCAGGCGGTGATCGGCAAGGAAACCCGCGAGCAGTTGCAGGAGAAGGAAGGCCGCCTGCCGGACTCCCTGGTCGCCTGCATCGGCGGCGGCTCCAATGCCATGGGCCTGTTCCACCCGTTCCTCGACGAACCGAGCGTGAAGATCGTCGGCGTCGAAGCCGCCGGCCACGGTATCGATACCGGCAAGCATGCGGCCAGCCTGAACGGCGGCCTGCCCGGCGTGCTGCACGGCAACCGCACCTTCCTTCTGCAGGACGACGACGGCCAGATCATCGACGCCCACTCCATCTCCGCCGGCCTCGACTACCCCGGCATCGGCCCGGAACACGCCTGGCTGCACGATATCGGCCGGGTCGAGTACACCTCGATCACCGACGACGAAGCCCTTGCCGCCTTCCACCAGTGCTGCCGCCTGGAAGGCATCATCCCGGCGCTGGAGTCGGCCCATGCGCTGGCCGAAGTGTTCAAGCGCGCGCCGACACTGCCGAAGGAGCACATCATGGTGGTCAACCTGTCCGGCCGTGGCGACAAGGACATGCAGACCGTGATGCACCACCTGACCCTGGAGGAGAAGCAGGCATGAGCCGTTTGCAGAGCCGCTTCGACGAACTGAAGCAACAGAACCGCGCCGCCCTGGTGACCTTCATCACCGCCGGCGACCCGCACTACGACACCTCCCTGAGCATCCTCAAGGGCCTGCCGGCCGCCGGCGCCGACGTGATTGAGCTGGGCATGCCGTTCACCGACCCGATGGCCGATGGCCCGGCGATCCAGCTGGCCAATATCCGCGCCCTGTCCAACGGGCAGAACATGCTGAAAACCCTGCAGATGGTGCGCGAGTTCCGCCAGCACGAGCAGGCCACGCCGATCGTGCTGATGGGCTACTTCAACCCGATCCACCGCTATGGCGTAGCGCGCTTCGTCGCCGATGCGAAAGCCGCCGGCGTCGATGGCCTGATCGTCGTCGACCTGCCGCCGGAGCACAACGCCGACCTGTGCGAACCGGCCCAGGCCGCAGGTATCGACTTTATCCGCCTGACCACGCCGACCACCGACGATGTACGCCTGCCCAAGGTGTTGGCGAACAGCTCGGGCTTCGTCTACTACGTCTCGGTGGCCGGCGTCACCGGCTCCGGCAGCGCCACCCTGGAACATGTGGAACAGGCCGTGGCGCGCCTGCGTCGCCATACCGAGCTGCCGGTCAGCATCGGCTTCGGCATCCGCACCCCGGAACACGCGGCGACCATCGCCCGCCTGGCCGATGGCGTGGTGGTGGGTTCGGCGCTGATCGACCATATCGCCAAGGCGGAAAACGACCGGCAGGCCATCGACGGCGTACTCGGCCTGTGCGCCGCGCTGGCCGAAGGCGTACGCAACGCACGCTGAAAGCGGCAGACACAGCTACAAGCTTCAAGCCATAAGCTCGAAGCTTGTGGTTCTGTACGGATGGTGACGATCACCACGTAGGGTGCGCTGCGCGCACCGGCAAGCGACACGTCATCACCCCGGTGCACACGGCGAACCCTACGGTGCCATGGTGAATAGATTCTTAAAGAGTCGGAATCACTGGAACAGCACCACCGTCTTCTGCAGGGTGATCCACATGCCCCAGAGCATTGGGATACCCACCAGCAGCCAGCAGACGATCACCAGCGGCCTGCTGGATGGATCGGCGGACCACTCCAGCTCGGCGCAGGCCGGCACCGCTTTTGCGCCATGCGCCCGCAGTTCGGCCAGTTCCGCCTCACTCATGAAATGCCTGGCCGCCACCGGGCGCACCAGGGCATTGCAGATGAACCCCAGCACCAGCAGCCCGGCCAGGATATACAGGGTGATGTCGTAGGCCGCGGCCTGCTCCACGCCGATGCCCAACTGATATTCGCGCAGGTAGTTGACCAGCACCGGCCCGAGCACACCGGCCACCGCCCAGGCGGTCAGCAGGCGACCATGGATGGCGCCGACCATCTGCGTGCCGAACAGGTCGGCCAGGTAGGCCGGCACCGTGGCGAAGCCGCCGCCGTACATCGACAGGATGATGCAGAACGCCAGCACGAACAACGCCAGGTTGCCCCACTGGCCGAGCAGCGGCACGGCGGCGTAAAGGGCGAAGCCCAGGCCGAAGAAGACGAAATAGGTGGCCTTGCGGCCGATGATGTCCGAGCAGGAGGCCCAGAAGAAACGCCCGCCGATATTGAACAGGCTGAGCAGCCCGGTGAAGCCGGCAGCGATCACCGCGATCTCGGCCAGTTGCGCCTTGTCGAGCTGGTCGAAGGACAGCTCGAGGCCGATCAGGCGCCCGGCGAACACCTCCTGCAACAGCGGCGAAGCCATGCCGATGATGCCGATACCCGCCGACACATTCAGGCAGAGTACGCCCCAGATCAGCCAGAACTGCGGTGTTTTCCAGGCCGTGTTCACATGCACGTGGCCCCGGGTGATCATCGCGTTGTCCACCTTCGCCCGGGGCACCACCCAGCCTTCGGGCTTCCAGCCTACCGGCGGCACGCGGTAGCCAAGGGCGCCGCCGATCATGAACAGCAGGTAGATCAGCGCCATCACCACGAAGCTCTGCCAGACGCCGACACCCTGCGACGTCGAGAAATGCTCCATCAGCAGCGCCGCCAGTGGCGCACCGACCATCGCCCCGCCGCCGAAGCCCATGATCGCCATGCCGGTGGCCATGCCACGCTTGTCCGGGAACCACTTGATCAGCGTGGAAACCGGCGAGATATAGCCCAGCCCCAGGCCGATGCCGCCGATCACCCCGGAACCGAGCCAGAGCAGCCACAATTGGTGCAGATGGATACCCAGCGCCGAGATCAGCAGGCCGCCGCACCAGCACAGCGTGGACACCAGGCCGGCCTTGCGTGGCCCGACCCGCTCCACCCAGCCGCCCCAGGCCGCCGCCGAGCAGCCGAGGAAGACGAAGAACAGCGTGTAGATCCAGCCGAGCATGGAGATCGGCCAGTCGCACTGGCTGGAGAACAGTTGCTCGAAGAAGCCGATCCCGGGCGCGCAGGCGACCGCCTTGTCGATGCCGATGGCCTTGGACAGCGGTATCCAGAATACCGAGAAGCCGTAGGCCATGCCGATGCACAGGTGGATGGCGAGGGCCGCCGGTGGGACCAGCCAGCGGTTGAATCCGGGTTTGGCGGTGATCCGCTCTTTCGACAGGAAGGCGGGTTTCTCCACCGCCCCCTCCAACACACGCGTATCAGGCATGACGCTGTCTCATCTGTATGGATTGGCGATCGCCAGAAAAGGGGCGCAGATAATGTCGGCCCCTGGCTTGCAACGCAAGATGCAGCCTTTGTATAGGCAGGGCGCTCGCGCTACGCTGCTATTGCGCTACAAAGGCTTCGATTAAAAGCGCTGGAGGCTGGAAAGCTGGAGGTAGAGACTCCGCTTCCGCACAGGCTTGTCGTCCAGCCCCAAGCCTTCCAGCGCTGTTTTCGGCTCTTCGAGTGCCTAGCGCGATCACCCCGTTTGTATTAAGGCTGTAGGATTTCCCATGCCCCGTTGCTTCTGGTGTACCGACGACCCCTTGTATATCGCCTACCACGATCATGAGTGGGGCGTGCCCTTGCGCGAGCCCCGGGCGCTGTTCGAGCTGTTGCTGCTGGAGGGCTTCCAGGCCGGGCTTGCGTGGATCACCGTGCTGAAGAAGCGCGAACGCTACCGGCAGGTGCTCTGGGGCTTCGAGCCGGAACGCCTGGCACGCATGAGCGACGACGAGATCGAGGCGCTGCTGCAGGACCCCGGCATCATCCGCAATCGCCTCAAGCTCAAGGCTGCCCGGCAGAATGCCCGCGCCTGGCTGGCCCAGGACGACCCGGTGGCCCTGCTGTGGTCGTTCGTCGGCGGCGCCCCCATCGTCAATCACTGGCGCGGGCGCGGCGAAATACCCACCGTCACCGCGGAAGCCGAGGCCATGAGCAAGGCGCTGAAAAAGGCCGGTTTCACCTTCGTCGGCCCGACCATCTGCTATGCCTTCATGCAGGCCAGCGGCATGGTGATGGACCACACCATCGACTGCGACCGCTATCCACTCCCGTAGGATGCGCCGTGCGCACCAGGGGTGATGGCGCGTCGCTTGCTGGTGCGCACGGCACACCCTACAGCAGCAGGGGATTAACGCCCCGGCCGGCCTGCTGGTTACAATGCGCCCCTTTCGGGTCCGGAAGCACTCCTGTGGAAAAGCTCAAAGGTGTACTCGCCGTCGGCTTCCTGCGCCTGCTGGCCTCGCTACCGTGGCCACTGGTGCAGAAGAGTGGCGCGCTGATCGGCTGGCTGATGTGGAAACTGCCGAATCGCTCCCGCGAGGTGGCGCGTATCAATCTGCGCCACTGCTTCCCTGAACTGAGCGAAGCCGAACTGGAGAGGCTGCTCGGCAGGAGCCTGCGCGGTATCGGCAAGTCCCTGGCGGAGAGTGCCTGCGCCTGGATCTGGCCGGCGCAAAGATCGCTGGCCCTGGTCAAGGAGGTACGGGGGCTGGAAGTGCTGGAGCAGGCCCTGGCGTCCGGCAAGGGCGTGGTCGGCATCACCAGCCACCTGGGCAACTGGGAAGTGCTCAATCACTTCTACTGCTCGCAATGCAAGCCGATCATCTTCTATCGCCCGCCCAAGCTGCAGGCCCTCGACGACCTGCTGCAGAAGCAGCGCGTGCAACTGGGCAACCGCGTGGCCCCCTCGACCAAGGAAGGCATTCTCGGCGTCATCAAGGAAGTGCGCCGGGGCGGCGCGGTGGGCATCCCCGCCGACCCCGAGCCCAGCCGCTCCAGCGGTGTGTTCGTGCCCTTCCTCGGCACCCGGGCGCTGACCAGCAGGTTCGTCCCCGGCATGCTCAAGGGCGGCAAGGCCGCGGGCGTATTCCTGCATGCACTGCGGCTGGAGGATGGCAGCGGCTTTCGCGTGATTCTCGAGGCCGCGCCCGAGGCCATGTACAGCGAGGACGCGGACATCAGCGCGGCGGCCATGAGCGAGGTGGTGGCGCGCTACGTGCGCGACTACCCGGACCAGTACATGTGGAGCATGAAACGCTTCAAGCAGCGGCCGGACGGGGAAAAGCGCTGGTATTGAAGCCACTGTGTTCAGATAAGAGCAGCCACAAACGAAGCCCGTCCCTGTACCGGCCGTACAGGAACGGACCTCCCGCTTCAGAATTCCAGCTTCAGGTCCAGCCCTAGCTCGCGTCCCGCGCCGGCCTGGGCGAAGGCGCTGGCACCGGAGGTATAGGCATAGCTGCGATAGTCCTTGTCGCTCAGGTTGTTGCCATACAGCGCCAGTTCGTAACCCTCGGCGGGACGCCAGGCCAGGCGCGCGTCGAACAGGCCATAGCCACCCTGCGCCAGCACGTTGTCGACATCGAAGTAATGCTGGCCGACATAAGAGAAGCCGACGCTCGGCACCAGTTCACCAGGCAGGCCGTCCCAGCGCAGACGACGCTCGCCGGACAGGCGCAGGCTGGAGCGCGGCGCCAGCGCCAGGCGGTTGCCCTGGCGTACAGTGGAATCCGTCAATTCACTATCGTTGACGCTGCCGGCCAGACGCACCCGGGTGTCCTCGTCCGGCAACCAGTCGAGGGCGAGCTCGGCCCCGCGACTGCGCGCCTCCCCCATGTTCTGTAATGACTGCATGCCCACTGGCCCGACAAACTGCTGAACGTCTTCGATGCGCATCCAGTAAAGCGTCGCGTTGAGCCTCAGGCGGTGTTCGAACAGAGTGGCCTTGGCACCGACCTCCAGGTTCAGCGAGCGCTCCGGATCGAAAGCCACGGCATCCGCCGTGCTGGCGCCGATGCGATTATAGCCGCCGGCCTTGAAGCCTTCGCTGGCCAGGGCATACAGGCGCAGTTCGTCGCTGGCCTGGAAGCCAACGGCGACCTTCGGCGTGGTGCTGGTGAAACGGTCGCTGCCACGATAGGCAAAGCCCGCGCCGAGCAGGCTGCCCTGCTGCTCGAAGTGCGTATCGGCATCCTCGCGGCTATGGCGCAGGCCGAGGGTCAGATCCCAGCGCGGGTCGAAGTGCCAGGTGAACTCGCCGAAGAGCGCCTTCTCCGTACCGTCGATGCGACTGTCGGCGGCGCCGAGGAAACCGTCGTAGGGGCCACCGGCCGCCACACTGCGCCGGGCATGAATCTCCCGCTCCTGCCAGTAGAAACCGAAGGTGGCATCCCAGCGACGCCCCTCGCCGTTGCTGCCCAGCCGCAATTCCTGGCTGGAACTGCGCTCCTGCTCCGGGTGCAACAGGCCGAAATCGCCCAGCAGCCGGGAATGGCGGTAGTGCTGATAGGCACTGACGGAAGTCAGCGTCCAGTCGTCGTTCAGCATCCAGTCGAGGGTCGCGCTGCTGGTTTCCACCCGGCGGGTGTAGCTGGACTCGCGCCAGGCGGGCACGATGTCACGCCGCGAATAGCCGTGGAACGGCAGGTAATGCTCCTCATGGGAAGTGAGGCGGTCGCGGGAATACGATAGCCGCAGGCGCAAATCATCGTTCGGCGTCAGGGTCAGCGCGAAGCGGCCGCCGCCGTTGTCGCCGTCCCCATGGCGCCTGGTGCCATGCAGTTCGCCCTGGATGTCGTCGTGGTAAAGCGCCGCCTCGGCGAACAGACGGTCCTCCAGCAAGGCTCCGCTGGCACTGGTGCCGATCTCGCGATGCAGATTGCTGTAACGGCCCTGCAGGCCGAAGCGCGCCTCGTTGCCGGGCTGGCGGGTAATGATGTTCAGCGCTCCGGCATGGGCATTGCGGCCGTACAGCGTCCCCTGCGGCCCCCTGAGCAGTTCGATGCGCTCGATATCCAGCAACCGCTGACTGAAACCGCCAACGGCCTGCGGCACACCATCGACATAAACCGCCACTGGCGCGTTGTACGGGTCCGATGAGGAAATGCCACGCAGGCTCAGGCTGGGGAACAGGCTCGAGCCGGTATCGCTGGCGAACAGCTCGGGGAATACCCGGTTCAGCTCATCGGTATTGCTGATATTGGCTTGGCGCAGCTCCTCCGCGTCAGCCACGGAGAGTGCCATATCGGTCCGTTCCAGCGACGTGACGCGCTTGCTCGCGGTCACTACGATACCGGGCAGGTCCAGGGCGGCCTGGGCAGCCAGCGGCAGGCCGAGGAAGACGGCGAGGCTGAGAGGATGACGGCGCATGGTGTGCTCCTGAAAACGAATATGCCGCCATGATGGCGGCAGGCGCCAGGGCTTGCGCGCGGGATCGGGGCGCGGATACCTGCGATCGGCACTTTTAGTGATAAGTGTTCTCGTTTATCTTTGGCGCTTGCAGAAGGAGCCCGCGCCATGGCCATCAACCACTACCTGTCCGACCTGCCCCTGCCGCCGGCATTGCTCGGCCTGGCCGATGAAGAACTGGACATCCGCCTGATCGAGGCACTGCTACCCCACGACAGCCGCGCCTTCGCACACAGCGAGCCTTCCCTCACCGTCGCCTACTACGAACACGGCAGCGGCTGGCGACAGTTCGCCGACACCGCGCCACTGGCGTTCCGCGATGGCTGCGGCTGCCTCTATCACGCCTCGGTGGCGCTGGAAGGCGAAGGCTTTCTACCGGCAGGCGAGCGTCTGCGCGGGGTCAACGTAAGCTTCTCGGTAGACACCCTGGCGCGCCTCGGCATCGGCGAAAAACTGCTGGAAGCCTCCGGCCCCTGGGAGCGGGCCAACTCGAGCGATGGCCAGGCGCACCTGCTGCAATTCCCGGCACCCCAGCCGCTGCGGCGGATCGGCCTGGAGATGCTCAACTGCCGCCTGCCGGGCATCGCCCGCGACCTGTTCCTGCGCGGCAAGGCACTGGAGATGCTGGCTGAAACCCTGGACCACCTGCAGTCGCACGGGCAACCACGGGCACTCGGCGGGCGCGACATGGCCCGCCTGCGTTGTGCCCATCGGTTGCTGACGGAAAACCTCGATCGCGCCTGGACCCTGGAGAGCCTGGCGGACGAAGCGCAACTGAGCCTGCGCAAGCTCAAGGAAGGCTTCCGCCAGTTGCATGGCAAGGGCGTCTACGCGCTGTTGCAGGACCTGCGCATGCAGCAGGCGGCATGGCGCCTGGCGGATGGGCAACGGGTCGCCGAGGTGGCGCTGGCGGTGGGTTACTCCAACCCCAGCCATTTCGCCAAGGTGTTCCGCCGCCATCACGGCATGGCCCCCAGCGAATATGGGCGGACGGCCCCGGCCGGCCGGTCCTAGGGTCTGTTGACGTTTCGTCGCGACCGAATATCCTCTGCGCCTTCGCCGTAGAGCTGCCTCGTTGCGTCCGGATTGGCAATCCAGTGTGCGTTTCATCGTACGCCGCTGGTGGTGTCCTGGTGCCCGTGGTGTAGCGAACCCGGCCAGCCCCGCTGCGAAACACGCATGAACCTGTCGCCAATATGAATAAGGGGTGCTCTTCGCTGACATCCCTGTCGACGAAGGTTTCGTAGCGGGGTTGGCCGGGCTCGCGTCGAGCTACCGTGGCGACTATGGAAAGAGCCGTATGCGTGGCGAATGAATTATTCGCAGGACTTTCAGTTTCACAGGCTGTTTCTTTCAGGCGCCGCCGATAGTGGCTGTGCGAATGCCAGGTGGCGGGACGGGGCACGCGTGAATACATCCCTGTAGCTCTTCGCCGCCATCCCTGGCGGCGAAGGCCCCGTCCCGCCACCTGGCATTCGCACAGGAACGCTGAGCCCGAGATCGCGCTGTACGGCCCTGAAGCCAGACTCACTATTGCCAATCCGGTCGCACTGCCTCGCCCCTCAAGCAGGGCATAGGCTTGCCCGGGAGCTGAGGTCAGGCCGCCGCCGCTTCCTCCTGCGCCTGCTGCAATGCACGACCGCGGCGCTTCTCGGCGCGGCGGGTGATATACCAGGCGAGGAAGGTGAACAGCGAGATCACCAGCAGGATCAGACTGGCCACCGCGTTGATCTCGGGTTTCACCCCCAGGCGCACCGCCGAGAATATCTCCATCGGCAGGGTGGTCGAGCCGGGTCCGGAAACGAAGCTGGCCAGCACCAGGTCATCCAGCGACAGCGCGAAGGACAGCATGCCCCCCGCCACCAGCGACGGCGCGATCATCGGCATGGTGATGACGAAGAACACCTTCCAGGGCCGTGCGCCGAGGTCCATCGCCGCTTCCTCGATGGACTGGTCCAGCTCGCGCAGGCGCGCCATCACGATCACCGCCACATAGGCCGAGCAGAAGGTGGTATGGGCGATCCAGATGGTGACGATGCCACGCTGGGCCGGCCAGCCGACCAGTTGCGCCATGGCCACGAACAACAACAACAGCGACAGGCCGGTGATCACCTCGGGCATCACCAGCGGTGCGGTGACCAGCCCGCCGAACAGGGTGCGGCCACGGAACACCGGGATGCGCGTCAGCACGAAGGCCGCCATGGTGCCCAGCGCCACCGCCGCGATAGCGCTGTACAGCGCCACCTCCAGCGAACGCATCACCGCGCTCATCAACTGGGTATTGTCCAGCAGGCCGGTGTACCACTTGACCGACCAGCCGCCCCATACCGTCACCAGCCGCGAGCCGTTGAACGAATAGATGACCAGGATCACCATCGGCAGGTAGATGAACAGCAGGCCGAGCGCCAGGATCAGGTTGGAAAAGCTGTAGCGCTTCATAGTTTTCCTTCCAACTGCTTCGCCACGCATCTGGATGGAACACCGCTTGAACAGAACGATCGGCTGCTCATAGTTTTCCCTCCAGTTCCTTCGCCTGGTTGCGGTTGAACAGAATGATCGGTACCAGCAGGATCGCCAGCATCACCACCGCCAACGCGGAAGCCACCGGCCAGTCGCGGTTGTTGAAGAACTCCTGCCACAGCACCTTGCCGATCATCAGCGTCTCCGGCCCACCCAGCAACTCGGGAATGACGAACTCACCCACCACCGGAATGAACACCAGCATGCAGCCGGCGATGATGCCGCTCTTCGACAGCGGCACGGTGATCTTCCAGAAGCTGGTGAAGCGCCTGGCGCCAAGGTCGGCGGCCGCTTCCAGCAGGCTCATGTCGTGCTTCACCAGGTTGGCGTAAAGCGGCAGGATCATGAACGGCAGGTAGGAATAGACCACGCCGATATACACCGCCAGGTCGGTGTTGAGTATCTGCACCGGCTGGTCGATCAGGCCGATGCCCATCAGCGCACTGTTGAGCAGGCCGTTGTTGCTGAGAATGCCCATCCAGGCATAGACGCGGATCAGGATCGCGGTCCAGGTCGGCATCATGATCAGTAGCAGCAGGACGGTCTGCACATCCTTGCGCGCCCGGGCGATGGCATAGGCCATCGGGTAGCCGATCAGCAGGCACAGCAGCGTGGAAAAGAAGGCGATCTTCAGCGAGCCCAGGTAGGCCGCCAGGTACAGCGCGTCCTCGCTGAGGAAGATGTAGTTGCCGAGGTTGATCAGTACCTGCAGTTGCTGGTCCGCGTAACTGAAGACCTCCGTATATGGCGGGATCGCCACGTCCGCCTCGGAGAAGCTGATCTTCAGCACGATGGCGAACGGCAGCAGGAAGAACAGTATCAACCACAGGAAGGGAATGCCGATGACCAGCCGGCGCCCCCTGTTCAACGCTACCCGCTTCATGCCTGCAGCACCACGCCGCTGTCGCTCAGCCAGTACAGGTAGACCTGCTCCTCCCAGGTCGGCCACTTCACATGGCGCTCGGCGTTGGCGACGAAAGCCTGCAGCAGCAGGCCGGACTCCAGGCGGATGTAGTAGACCGAATGCCCGCCCAGGTAGGCGATGTCATGCACGGTACCGACCACCCAGTTGTAGTCCGGGTGCTCCAGCTCCGGCTTGTCCAGGCTCATCAGCAGCTTTTCCGGGCGCAGGGCGAAGGTCACGCGCTTGTCCTCGGCACGGGTGCTGATGCCATGGCCTATGTAGATCGGCCGCTCCAGTTGCGGGCAGGCGATCACCGCATGGTCTTCCAGGTCCTCGATCAGTTCGCCGTCGAACAGGTTGACGTTGCCGATGAACTCGCACACCAGGCGGTTGGCCGGGGTTTCGTAGATGTCCATCGGGCTGCCGACCTGGGCGATCCACCCCAGGTGCATGATGGCGATGCGCTCGGCCATGGTCATGGCCTCTTCCTGGTCGTGGGTGACCATCACGCAGGTCACGCCGACCCGCTCGATGATCTCCACCAGCTCCAGTTGCATCTGCGAGCGCAGCTTCTTGTCCAGCGCACCCATCGGCTCATCGAGCAGCAGCAGCTTGGGGCGCTTGGCCAGCGAGCGCGCCAGGGCCACGCGCTGGCGCTGGCCACCGGACAACTGGTGCGGCAGGCGCTTGGCGTACTGGCTCATCTGCACCAGCCTGAGCATCTCGGCCACGCGCTCGGCGAGCTCGGCCTTGGGCAGGCCGTCCTGCTTGAGGCCGAAGGCGATGTTCTGCTCGACGCTCATGTGCGGGAACAGCGCATAGGACTGGAACATCATGTTGATCGGCCGCTCGTAGGGCGGCAGGTCGGTGATGTCCTGGCCATCCAGGTAGATGCGCCCTTCGCTCGGCCGCTCGAAGCCGGCCAGCATGCGCAGCAACGTCGACTTGCCGGAGCCGGAACCGCCGAGCAAGGCGAAAATCTCGCCCTGGTGGATATTCAGGGAAACCTCGTCGACCGCGACGGTTTCGTCGAACTTCTTCGTGACGCGGTCGATCTTCAGCAGCACCTGCCTGCTTCTGCTTTCGCCCGAAAGGGCTTTCTTGTAGGCGCTGGAGGCTACGGCCATGCGCGAACTCCCGAATTCAGAATGGTGGGGGCGGCCAGTGGCCGATCGTCTTCAGGTTCAGGCAAGGCCTGGTACGGATGTCGGGCAGCGGGGGAACGACACCAGGCCTTCCGGCCTGCAATGTGTTGCCGTTCCGCAACCCTGAAAACCCATGGCTACGACGCACCTTTCAGCAGGCGCGTCACCGACATTCCAGCCCGGGGCGCCAGCGACGGTAACAGTCGTTGGCGACAACCCGGTTTCAGTTGGACCCTCAACGGCCCGATTTGATCTTGGTCCAGCTACGGGTAATGGCGCGCTGGGTCTTGGCCTCCAGATCGGGGAAGGTATACAGCTTCTGCAGCACGTCCTGGCTCGGGTAGATGCCCGGGTCGCTGCTGATGCTCTTGTCGATCAGCGGGGTCGCCGCCGCGTTGGCGCTGGGGAACTGCACATAGTCGACGATGGGAGCCATCACTTCCGGGCGCAGCAGGTAGTCGAGGAAGACATGGGCATTCTCGACGTTCTTGGCGTCAGAGGGGATTGCCAGCATGTCGAAGAAGCTGCCGGCGCCTTCCTTGGGAATCTTGTAGCCCACGTTCACGCCATTATTGGCTTCCTCGGCGCGGGACTTGGCCTGGTAGATGTCCCCGGAATAGCCGATGGCCACGCAGATATTGCCGTTGGCCAGATCGGAGATGTACTTGGAGGAATGGAAGTAGGCCACGTTCGGGCGGATCTGCAGGAACAGGTCCTCCGCCTTCTTCAATTCACCGCTATCGCCGCTATCGGTTGGCAGGCCCAGGTAGTGCAGGGCTGCCGGCAGGATCTCGGTGGGCGAGTCGAGGAAGGCCACGCCGCAGGACTTGAGCTTCTCGATGTTCTCCGGCTTGAACACCAGGTCCCAGGAGTCGACCGGTGCATTCTCGCCCAGTACCGCCTTGACCTTGTCGACGTTGTAGCCAATACCGATGGTGCCCCACATATAGGGGACCGAGTAGGCATTGCCCGGATCGCTCGGCTCCAGGGCCTTGAGCAGGTCCTTGTCGAGGTTTTCCCAGTTGCTCAGCTTCGAACGATCCAGCTTCTGGAACACGCCGGCCTTGATCTGCTTGGCCAGGAAGGGGTTGGAAGGCACGACGATGTCGTAGCCCGAAGCACCGGCCAACAACTTGGCCTCCAGCACTTCGTTACTGTCGAACACGTCGTAGACCACCTTGATGCCGGTTTCCTTGGTGAAGTTTTCCAGGGTGTCTTCAGCGATGTAGTCGGACCAGTTGTAGACGTGCAGGACCTTGTCTTTGGCCTGCGCGGCCCCGGCGGCGGCACCGACGAGTGTCAAGGCGATGAGGGTCTTGGCAAAGGGTTTCATCAGTGCAACTCCTGTCGTTGATAGATTGTTTTCAGGGCAAGATCAGGCTTCGTCTGTCTGGTCCGCGAGGATTCCCGGCAGGCCTGGAAACCCGCGCAGTCTGGCAACTTCGTCACCATTTTTAAACACCTGACACAGCTCCAGAGACAATTTTTCCAGCGTGCTCGACCCACAGTGTCTTTTAGCAAATAGGGTGCCGGAAAACCCGGCGTCCACCGCCAACGCCAATTGCCCAGGATGACGCTGCAAAAAGCCGCAAACAGCGCTGGAAGGCTGGAGGCTGAACGAAAGAGCGCGGCGACCCCGTTGTTTTTCGTCCAGCTTTCCAGCCTCCAGCACCTTTATCGGAAGAGCCTGTTAATTTTGCGCACCATAACGGTGCATTTTCTATACCGAAAGCAGCAGGAATTCGCGCTCCCACGAGCTGATCACACGGTTGTAGTTTTCCTGCTCGGTGCGCTTGACCGCGACATAGCCCTGGATGAACTTCGGGCTCAGGTAGCGGTGCAGGTCCTGGCAGCTCTCCATCCGCTCCAGCGCGGCTTCCAGGGTGAAGGGCAGGCGCAGGTTGCGTCGTTCGTAACCGCGCCCCTTGACCGGCGCGCTGGGCGGGATGCCCTCGGTCATGCCGATATAGCCACACAGCAGGCTGGCCGCTATCGCCAGGTAGGGATTGGCGTCCGCCCCGGCCAGGCGGTTCTCCACCCGGCGATTGTCCGGCGAGGAGTCAGGTACCCGCAGGCCCACCGTACGGTTCTCCTCGCCCCACTCGACATTGACCGGCGCCGAGGTATCGGGCAGGAAACGGCGGAACGAATTGACGTTGGGGGCGAACATCGGCAGCAGCTCGGGGATGTATTTCTGCAGGCCGCCGACGTGATCGAGGAACAGTTGGCTCATGCCGCCGCTCTCGTCCGAGAAGATATTGCGCCCGCTGGCCACGTCGATGACGCTCTGGTGCAGGTGCATGGCGCTGCCCGGCTCACCGGTCATCGGCTTGGCCATGAAGGTGGCGGCGACATTGTGCTTGAGCGCCGCTTCGCGCATGGTGCGCTTGAACACCAGGATCTGGTCGGCCAGGTGCAGCGCTTCGCCATGACGGAAGTTGATTTCCATCTGCGCCGTGCCTTCTTCGTGGATCAGCGTGTCCAGATCCAGCCCCTGGGTCTCGCACCAGTCATACATATCCTCGAACAGCGGGTCGAACTCGTTGGCGGCATCGATGGAGAATGACTGGCGCCCGGTTTCCTGGCGGCCCGAGCGACCGATCGGCGCCTGCAGCGGCAGGTCCGGGTCCTCGCAACGCTTGGTCAGGTAGAACTCCATTTCCGGCGCCACGATGGGCTGCCAGCCGCGATTGGCATAGAGCGCCAGCACCTTCTTCAGCACGTTGCGCGGCGACAGTTCGATGGGGTTGCCCTGCTTGTCGTAGCTGTCGTGGATCACCAACGCGGTCGGCTCGATGGCCCAGGGCACGCTGTATATGGCATCCGGGTCCGGCCGGCAGATCATGTCGATATCCGCCGGATCGAGCAGTTCGTAATAGATGTCGTCCGCGATGTAGTCGCCGGTGACGGTCTGCAGCAGCACGCTTTCCGGCAGGCGCATGCCCTTTTCGCCGAGAAACTTGCTGGTCGGCGAAATCTTGCCGCGGGCAATGCCGGTCAGGTCGCTGATGACGCATTCCACTTCGGTGATCTTGTGATCCTTGAGCCAGCCCGTGAGCTGGTCGAGCTTGTTCGACATGTTGGCCTCGATTGGCTGGAACGAAAGCGCTCAGCGCTGTTCTGCGTGTGCGCGACAGGCGTCGGCGAAGCCCCGGAACAGGGCCAGATAATGGGGGACCGCCTGCACGTCCCATTCGGGATGCCACTGCACGCCGAGCGCGAAACTGCGCGCACCCTCGACGGAAATGGCTTCGATCAATCCGTCCGGGGCACGCGCCTCCACCCTCAGGCCGTCGCCCAGGCGATCTATGCCCTGGCTGTGCAGCGAATTGACCTGGCAACGCTGCACCAGTCCAAGGCGCTGGAGCAAGCCTCCCGGCTCCGGCAGCAGGTCGTGGCTGAAACCGTATTGCACCGGCAACGGCGCTTCGGGGTCTTCACGGTGATCGAGATAGCCGGGCAGCTCATGCACCTTCTGGTGCAGGCTGCCACCGAAGGCCACGTTCATTTCCTGGAAGCCCCGGCAGATACCGAACACTGGAATGCCGGCGTCCACCGCCGCGCGAATCAGCGGCAGGGTCAGGTCGTCACGCGCCGGATCGTGCAGTGTGCCCGGCGCACTGCCAGGACCGCTGTAGCGATGGGGCTCGACGTTGGAAGGCGAGCCGGTGAACAACAACCCGTCGACATTCTCCAGCAGGTCCTCCAGCTTCAGGGATTCCAGGGCAGGGATCACCAGAGGCAACCCCGCCAACGCGGCGGCGCGCAGGTACTTGTCCCCGGCGATGTGAAAATCATGATCTTCGAGCTTGCGGCTACAGGCGGATACACCGATCAAGGGCGAGCGGGGCATGGGTTGATCACCTTCCTTGCAGTGTGTTCGATGAGATTAATCCTGTTCATTTTCCCGGACAACCGTTGGTTCGTCGTAGCATGCACACTTCCAGCGGCCCCTTCGATATCGCTCCGAAATCGCCCACGACGCCCGTTTTCAGGGCGCTGCGGCGCTATTGACAGCCGCAGGGCTTTTCGGTTGACTCACGGTAAAGTCGCGGAATGATCATATTTTCTACAAGAAAGGTACTTCGCCATGTCACCGCCGCCACGTGCCATTCAGCTCAATGAAGCCAACGCCTTTCTCAAGGAGCATCCCGAGGTTCTCTACATCGACCTGCTGATCGCCGACATGAACGGTGTGGTTCGCGGCAAGCGAATCGAGCGCGCCAGTCTGCACAAGGTTTATGAAGCGGGTATTAACCTGCCGGCGTCGCTGTTCGCCCTCGACATCAACGGCAGCACCGTGGAAAGCACCGGCCTCGGCATGGACATCGGCGACTCCGACCGTATCTGCTTCCCGATCCCCAACACCCTGGCCAGGGAGCCCTGGCAGCGCCGCCCCACCGCACAACTGTTGATGACCATGCACGAGCGCGATGGTTCGCCGTTCTTCGCCGACCCGCGGGAAGTGCTGCGCCAGGTGGTAAGCAAGTTCGACGAACTGGGGCTGACCCTGTGCGCCGCGTTCGAGCTGGAGTTCTACCTGATCGACCAGGAGAACGTGAACGGCCGCCCGCAGCCGCCGCGCTCACCGATTTCCGGCAAACGCCCGCAATCGACCCAGGTCTACCTGATCGACGACCTGGACGAATACGTCGACTGCCTGCAGGACATTCTCGAAGGCGCCAAGGAACAGGGCATCCCGGCCGACGCCATCGTCAAGGAAAGCGCCCCGGCGCAGTTCGAAGTCAACCTGCATCACGTCGCCGACCCGCTCAAGGCCTGCGACTACGCGGTGCTGCTCAAGCGCCTGATCAAGAACATCGCCTACGACCATGAGATGGACACCACCTTCATGGCCAAGCCCTATCCCGGCCAGGCCGGCAACGGGCTGCATGTGCATATCTCGATTCTCGACAAGCAGGGCAGGAACATCTTCGCCTGCGAAAATCCCCTGGAAAGCCAGACCTTGCGGCATGCCATCGGCGGCCTGCAGGAGACCATGGCCGCGTCCATGGCCTTCCTGTGCCCGAACGTCAATTCATACCGGCGCTTCGGTGCGCAGTTCTATGTGCCCAATGCCCCGTCCTGGGGGCTGGACAACCGCACCGTAGCCCTGCGCGTACCGACCGACAGCGACGATGCGGTACGCATCGAACACCGCGTCGCCGGCGCCGACGCCAACCCCTACCTGCTGATGGCCTCGGTACTGGCCGGCATCCACCATGGGTTGCTCAATCACATAGAACCGGGCGAGCCGACCGAAGGCAATGCTTACGAACAGGTGGAGCCCAGCCTGCCGACCAACCTGCGCGACGCCCTGCGGGTGCTCGACGACAGCGAGATCATGGCGCGCTATATCAGCCCCGACTACATCGATATCTTCGTGGCCTGCAAGGAGAGCGAACTGGCCGAGTTCGAACACTCGATTTCCGACCTCGAATACAACTGGTACCTGCATACGGTCTGAGGGGCGGCTTCAAGCTTCAAGCCGAGCCTCCAGAGGTTGTAGGTCCTGCACAACTCCCGGAGGCTCGGCCTCCAGCGGCTTCCCTCTACAACTTGATCCAGGTCGCCTTCAGCTCGGTGTATTTGTCGAAGGCGTGCAAGGACTTGTCGCGGCCATTGCCCGATTGCTTGAAGCCACCGAACGGCGCGGTCATGTCGCCACCCTCGTACTGGTTGACCCAGATGCTGCCGGCCCGCAGCGCCCTGGCGGTCAACAACGCCTTCGACAGATCGGCCGTCCACACCGCGGCGGCCAGGCCATACTGGGTATCGTTGGCAATGGCGATAGCCTGCTCCGGCGTGTCGAAGCCGATCACCGACAGCACAGGACCGAAAATCTCCTCGCGGGCGATCTTCATCGCATTGTCGACACCATCGAAAATGGTCGGCTCTACATACAGCCCACCGGTTTCCTCCAGGGTCCGCTTGCCACCGAGCAACAGAGTGGCACCTTCGGCGTGGCCGGCCTCGATATAGGACAGCACCGTATCCAGTTGCTGGGTATCGACCAGAGCCCCGATATTGGTCGCGGGGTCCAGCGGATTGCCCGGCTTCCAGGCCTTGAGCGCCTCCACCAGCAGTGGCAGGAAACGCTCGCGGATGGAGCTTTCCACCAGCAAGCGCGAGCCGGCGGTACATACCTCACCCTGGTTGAAGGCAATCGCGCTGGCGGCGGCCTCGGCGGCCTGGTACAGGTCAGGGGCATCGGCGAAGACGATATTCGGGCTCTTGCCACCCGCCTCCAGCCAGACCCGCTTCATGTTCGACTCGCCGGCGTAGATCATCAGTTGCTTGGCCACCCGGGTGGAACCGGTGAATACCAGGGTATCGACATCCATATGCAGGGCCAGGGCCTTGCCTACCGTATGCCCGTAGCCCGGCAATACGTTGAGCACGCCCGCGGGGATGCCGGCCTCGATGGCCAGGCGGGCGATGCGGATGGCAGTCAACGGGGACTTTTCGGACGGTTTGAGGATCACCGAGTTACCGGTGGCCAGCGCCGGGCCAAGCTTCCAGCAGGCCATCATCAACGGGAAATTCCACGGCACGATGGCCGCCACCACGCCGACCGGCTCACGGGTAACAAGCCCCAGTTGGTCATGGGGCGTCGGCGCCACCTCATCGTAGACCTTGTCGATCGCCTCGCCGCTCCAGCGCAGGGCCCGCGCCGCACCCGGGATATCCACCGCCAGGGCATCGCCGATCGGCTTGCCCATGTCCAGGGTTTCCAGCAGCGCCAGCTCCTCGCCGTGCGCCTCCAGCAGATCGGCGAAGCGGATCAGTATCGCCTTGCGTCGGGCCGGCGCCAGGCGCGACCAGAGCCCTGCGGCGAAGACCTCGCGGGCACTGGCCACGGCGTGCTCGGCATCCTGCGCATCGCAACTGGCGACCTGCGCCAGTACACGGCCGTCGATGGGGCTGACGCAGTCGAAACGCCCTCGCGACAGGGCATCGACATATTCGCCCTGAATGAATGCACGTCCCTCTATATCCAGCTCGCGGGCACGTTGCTGCCAATCGGCCAGGGTGAGATCGGTCATGGCGTATCCTCTCTTGTTCAGTGAACAGCTGTTGCCGGTAACACTAAACCAGAGACTGCGCCTTTCCAATCGTTCCTCCCGAAATTCGGGTAGGAGGCGGGATCGCCCCCGCCGTCCTCCCACACCACCGTACGTACGCTTCCGTATACGGCGGTTCCCGCCTACGGATAAACCACCTCAGCGAGCTTGGTTCCGTTGATGTGTCGCCTGTGGTATCCAAGCGCCCAGACCGGCCCTCGGAGTTTCCGACTCCTGCCTCCTGATGGTCTCGACCGCCGCTATTCACGACGTTTCTGCTTTACGCTCCAACAGAGATCACACCTGACTATCCACTCATGGCAGGTTCAGCCCTTCGCTGCTCCGGTTTCGGGCAACTACTACGGCCTCTGCTGACTTCTGTTCGCCCATCCCGTCATCTCGCGATACTGGTAGCACAACAGATCTCCCAGGGTAATTCGCGCGACCTTCCTGCTTATGCCTGTCGGATTTACGTCGCAGCGTTCCGTGCAAGTATTGGGCTTTGGCAATCCTGGCTACCTTACCCCGCTACGCCGCCTCTATCCGCTTCCTGTTCGTCAGGCCAGCATTTTGCCTTCGGCTTCCTTCAGACTCGCAGTCACCCACGACACCCTTGCCGTCCAGCTAACACCTCCCCTTGCCGGGTGTGTAGAGGACTTTCACCTCCAAGTCACCAACGAGGCCACCACAGCCAAGCTGGTTGCGCTCACGCGCAACGCGCCATGCCTGGCGCACAACGAAAAAACCCGCCACGAGGGCGGGTCCTTCATCAAGGGCCGAAAACCAATTACTTGATTTTCGCTTCCTTGTAGATCACATGCTTGCGCACGACTGGATCGTACTTCTTGATTTCGATCTTGTCGGGCGTAGTACGCTTGTTCTTGTCGGTGGTGTAGAAGTGGCCGGTACCGGCGCTGGACACCAAACGGATCAGATCACGCATGATAAATCTCCTTAAACCTTCTCGCCGCGGGCGCGGATTTCAGCCAGAACGGCGTCGATGCCACGCTTGTCGATGACGCGCATGCCCTTTGCGCTCAGGCGCAGGCGGACGAAGCGGTTCTCGGACTCGACCCAGAAGCGGTGATGCTGCAGGTTCGGCAGGAAACGACGACGGGTTTTGTTGTTCGCGTGGGAAATGTTGTTCCCGGTTACCGGACCCTTACCGGTAACTTGACAGACTCTCGACATGCCTCAGCCCTCTAAACCACATGCACAACCCGGCATGGGTTGGCCGCTTGAATTCGCTTGAAGATTGGCGTTTTACGCCATGTTTCGTGGGGGTCTTACCGGCTCATGCGACGAGCGGGAAACCGGGCCCCCAGAACAGAGCGGCGTTTTATACCAGAAAGCCCCGCCCCCAACAAGAACAAATTCAAGTTCCTCACGCCATCCAGCGGCGCGCAAGCCCCTGCAATCGCTCAGCCCAACGGTACGCGCTGCAACAGCGAAACGTCGACACGCAACAGCCGCACCACCCGTTCGTCCGCCAGGGATAACGGCGACTCGCCAGCCGGCAGCGCCAGCAGCAGCCCGGCCAGGTTGAGCACCAGCGCCTCGCGGGAGAACACGCCGGCCCCCAGGGAATAATAGGATGCGATCACCTGGCGCAACCCCAATGGCAAGCGCCACTGGGCCCGCAAGGCCGAGCCAAAACCGGCGGCACGCTCGCGCAACGCCTGCTGTATCTCTTCTTCCTGCAGAACCTGGCCGCTGTCCAGCCAATCCTGCAGGCTGCGCAACAATGCAAGTTCGCCGATATTCTGCAACAGCCCGGCGGTATAGCACAGCTCCGCATCCAGCTTCAGTTGGCGCGCCAGCCAGAACGCCAGGTCGGCGACCCGCTGCGCCTGCTCGCAGAGCGCCTGGGACTGGGCCGCCAGGCGCTCGTCCCGCAGCCGCGCATTTCGTTGCAAGGCCGTTTCCAGGGCGAGGTTGAGCGAGCGCCTGATCCCCAGCCGCGCCAATGCCTGGGACAGCGTCTGGCAGGGCGCGCCCTGGTGTTGCGCCGCACTGTTGGCCTGGCTGATCAGCCGCGCGGTAATCTGCGGATCGCGCCTGAACACCGCCTCCAGGTCGCCCAGGCTCTGCTCCGTGGCCTTCAGGCAACGCTCCAGCACTTCATGCACCGCCTGCATCATGGGCGCGCCACGGGCGCTCTTGCGCATACGCTCGAGAAACTCGGGCAAGCCCCCGGAGGTTATCGCCGGGTGCATCTTTTGCTGGGCGGCGGAGCGAGGCAGCAGGTTGTCCAGGCGCTGTCGCAGGTTATCCAGGTCGACCGGCTTGGCCAGATAGGCCGTGGGCGCCAGGGGCAGGACCGTACGGATATGCTCGGCGGATGTGCGCTCGCTGATGATGATACAGGCCAGCCGCTGGGTCGGCCCATGGCGGCGCAACTGCCGCAGCAGGCCGGGACCATCCAGGCCATTCAGCTCACCATCGGCAATCAGCAGTGTCGGCACATGCCGCTTGCAGGCCTTCAGCGCCCCCAGCCCATCGTTGACCTGCACGGCCCGCATGCCGGGCCGCAGTTCCTGCACCAGTTGGCACAGCCTGTCGGCCCGCCAGGGCTCGTTGAAAGCAATCAGGACATAGGATGAAATCGGCAAGGCGCACTCGCAGTGTTGTTGATCGTCTTACTCGGGCATTATCGACCAGGTTCGCCGGAAAGCGCGCGCCTTTAATCATTGGATACTGCAAATTCCCGGGCGCGGGCATGCGCTCCCAGTGTAATCCTCGCTGCCATGCAGTACCGCCGCATACTTCTTTCGAAACCGGGGCCGATACAGAGGTTCCCGGTATGCCAGGGCAATCGCGCTATGCCGTTATTCACGGGCAAGCTCCTTCGATAAAGGCGCTGGGCTGGAAGCTGGACGAAAAACACCGGCTGCAACGCCCTTTCATCCTGCCTCCAGCCTTCCAGCGCTGTTTCCGGCTCCGTTGCCGCGTATAGCGCGATACGCATCCCCAATGGACGCCCTCGAACGAGATGCGTATGATTGCGCCCCGCAACGCACTCGTAGCTCAGCTGGATAGAGTACTGCCCTCCGAAGGCAGGGGTCGTGGGTTCGAATCCCGCCGAGTGCGCCAGATATAGCCATATCGGTTTCGGGCTGCCCGCCGTAGTCCATGAAACGTCCCGAAGCCCGCCCCGCGCGGGCTTTTCTTTGCGCGTCGCATGGTGCTCGGGAATCTTTCCAAATCACGTTCTACGCTGCAGGCTGGATAAAATCATTGTCTGGGAGGATATGCCGTGGAAGAAGTCATCGAGCAATTGCGCAGTCTCAACGAACCGGTACCCGTGCCGCTGGAGTTGCCGGACGATGAGCTGCTGGTGGAGATCGAGGAGCAGTTGCTGATCAACCTGCCCTTCGAACTGCGGGAATTCCTGCTGCAGGTCAGCGATGTCGTGTATGGCCGGTTGGAGCCGGTGACAGCGACCGATCCGCAGTCCCATACCTTCCTGCCAGAGGTGGCCGCCAATGCCTGGGACGATGGCGTACCCCGCGATCTGCTACCGATCTGCCAGGATGGGCACGATTATTATGTGGTCGACCTGGAAGGCCAGGTGACATTGTGGGATGGTGCCAGTGGTGAACTGACCGACGAGACATGGGATTCGGTCTGGCACTGGGCCAGGGATGTCTGGCTGGAAAGCTGAACCTACGGCCAAGGTCCATTGCATGCTGACGCTGGAAAATTTGTTCATCTTCATGCTGCTCGGCGGCGTTGCCGCCTGGCTGTGGCACTCCCACGGCATCCGCGAGCGCGCGCTGGCGGCGGTACGCCAGTACTGCAAGCGCCAGGATGTCGAGTGGCTGGACGAGAACGTGGCCTTCCGCCGCCTTGCGTTCGTGCGCGACCGCAAGGGCCGGCGGCGCCTGGCGCGCATCTACGGTTTCGAGTTCACCGTCACCGGCGAACAGCGCCACCAGGGCAGCGTCACCATGTTCGGCCCGCACCCGGGCCATATCGAACTCGAACCCCACCCGTTCGACGCCGGGCCGCAACCGCCGAATGTCATTCAACTGGACGAACGGCGCCGCCCGCGGGATTGAGCGCCGCTCATGGCCCGGCAGCCACTATCCTGCAGCCCGCAAGCTCACGCTCCAGCGCCGCGACATCCTGTGGACGGGCGAAGATCAATTCGAGCCGGGAATCCTTGCGCCACTCCGTGGCCCGCCAGTGCAGGGCCTCGCCCTCGAGGGCATTCGCCGACTGCCAGTGATCGTGCCCCCGCATGACCAGCTTGGCCCGTCGCCAGCCCAGCCCGGCCAGCCAGCCCTGCACCCTGGCCAGGTCGAAGCGCTGGCTCGGGTGCCAACGCCAGCCGATGCTCCAGCCCTCATCCTGCACCTGGTGCTGGCAGATCGGCTGGGCCAGGTCCAGCCACAGGCTTGCCAATGGCAACGGCCCCGCGCCCACTGCGGGTAACGACGGCGAGCGCTCTACCGCCCGGCAGGCAATGCCAGGCAAGCGTTCGAGGGCCAGTTCGCCATGGCGCACCCAGGCGATCGGCAGTGCCGGCAACCGATCGGCGAGCAACGCACGCCGAGGCTCCGTCAGATGCTCGCATTTGTTCAGCACCAGTAGCCCCGTTCGCACCAGCAACGCCTCCGGATACGCTGGCAACCCATGCCCCCCGGCCAGGGCGGCCGCATCCAGCACCAGCACGCAGGGTTGCAGGGCCAGCACCTCATGCCAGGGCTGACCGGCCAGTTGCCCCAGCAGTTCGTGCGGATGGCCCAGCCCGGATGGCTCGATGAACAGGCGATCCGGCCGGGCCTTGCGCAGCAAGCGATTCAGCCCCACCTGGAACGGCACGCCATTGACGCAGCACAGGCAGCCGCCGGCCACCTCGGCGAAGCTCACGTCATCCGCCGTTCCGCTCAGCAGCGCGGCATCCAGGCCAACGAGGCCGAATTCATTGATCAGGATCGCCCAACGCTCACCTGCCGGCTTCTGCGCCAACAGGGCACGCAGCAGGCTGGTCTTGCCAGCCCCGAGCGGGCCGGCGATCAGGTGGGTGGGAATCGCGCTCAGCATGGCAGGCCCCTATACGAAAATCGCCTGGAAGAATGCCATAATCCCGGCCTTAATCCCCTACCCGACGAGGCTGCCATGCGCCTGTTGACCCTGATCCTGTTACTGGCGGCCTCCGGCCAGGCCCTGGCCGAAGCCTGCCTGATCGTCCCCCAGGAGGCATCGGCGAATATGAGCGTCTGCCAGCAGAACCGCAGCATCCCGCCGCACATATTCCGCGCCGGCTTCTGCCAGCCACGGATCAACGGGCGCAAGGCCACGATCAGCTTCACCGAGCAGTGCCCGGGCGGCGCCATCGCCACCTGCCGGAATGCCCAGACGCCCGGCACGCTGTACCGCCAGGACATTCTCTACTATGGCTCGCAGCATGCGCTGGCGGCGCTCAGGAACACCTGCGAGCGGCGCAACAACGGTGTCTGGCTGGGCCGTTGAACGGTCCGTGGCAAATTGAATACCGGTCAAGGGTGCGGGTTTTCGCAGGCTCATCCGTCTCTATATATGAGAACGCGTTTCTCGCCCCTGGAAACCAACCGACGAGGTATTAGCAAATGACGCCGTTCAATAGCCTGCGCACCACCCTGGGCCTGGGTACTCTGTTCGCCTTGCCCATGGCGCAAGCCGACTACCTGTGGATCGAGCGTAGCGCCGGGCAACCCGCGAAGGCCTATCTCAGCGAATTCCAGCCTGGCGAGCATCTCGACCTGGGCAAGCTGCGGGAGCCAGCCGTGCGGCTGGCCGAGGGCAAGGGCGAAGCACCCCGCGTCGAAGCGAACGGCTACCTGATCAGCGCCCCGGTAGCCGGCGACCTGCGCCTGCAGGCCAAGCTGCCCGAAGGCGGGAAGCTGGTGATCTACGAAGCCAAGGAAGGGCGCGGTGAAACCAAGGCGGTCAACGACCTGGAACTGGTGCCGACCACGCCGGGCGGCAACACCTTCAAGCTGCACTGGAAGGGCAGCGTGGTTTCCGCCTCGCAGGTCAACGTCTATACCTCGGAACAGTGGAACCGCACGCTCAAGCCCGCCGAAGACGGCAGTGTCACCCTCGACCCGGTCTTCCCCGCACGCTATGTGCTGGAAGTGACCGCCGAGGTCAACGGCGCGGCCACGGTGGAAGGCAAGCGCTATGAGAGCGTGGTGCACGTCGCCACGCTGTCCTTCGACGTGCCCCGCTGATAGCCCTGTCGGCGGGCCAGCACCCGCCGCTCAGCGCCAGTTGTAGAGTTCCTTCTCCGACAGCTCGTGCATGGCCGCCGCCCGCTGCTGGAAGGCCCGCATCGACTGCCAGATACGCCCGTTCAACTCGCCCTGCGCCGCCAGTTCATCGAGCACCTGCGCCGACTCGCGCTGCATCGCCTGCAGCACCTCGTCGGGGAAGCGCTTCAGCTCCACGCCCTGCTCCTGCAACTGCTGCAGCGCCAGGGCATTGTGGTAGACGTAATCGTCGAGCATGTCCTGGTTGGCGGCGCGTACGGCCTCGGAGAGGATCGCCTGCAGGTCCTCGGGCAGGCTGTCGAAGGCCTGCTGATTGACCAGCAGCTCGATCACCGCCTGCGGCTCCTGCCAGGCCGGGTAATAGTAATAGCGGGCCGCCTTGTGCAGGCCGAAGGCCAGGTCATTGTAGGGGCTGACCCAGTCGGTGGCGTCGATGGCGCCGGTCTGCAGGGCAGTGAACACTTCGCCACCGGGCAGGTTGACGCTGATCGCCCCCAGCCGGCTGAACACTTCCCCGCCCAGGCCGGGGGTACGGATCTTCAGCCCCTGGAGATCCGCCAGGCCATTGATTTCCTTGTTGAACCAGCCACCCATCTGCATGCCGGAATTGCCCGCCGCCATCGGCTTCACGCCGAACGGCGCATAGGCCTCCTGCCACAGCGCCAGGCCATCGCCCTTGCTCAGCCAGGCATTCATTTCCAGGGTGGACAGGCCGAACGGCACGGAAGTGAAGAACTGCGCGGTCGGCACCTTGCCCTTCCAGTAATAGGACGCGCCATGCCCCAATTCCACCGTACCGCGGGACACCGAATCGAAGACTTCCAGTGCCGGCACCAGTTCGCCGGCGGCATAGACCTTGATGGTCAGGCGCCCGCCGCTCATGGCGGTGACGCGCTCGGCCAGGCGCTCGGCGGAAGTGCCGAGGCCAGGGTAGTTCTTCGGCCAGGCGGTGACCATCTTCCAGTGGTAGACCCTGGACGGCTCCGTGGCCGCCGCCCCGGTTTCCGCTGCCACGGCAGCCTTTTCCTTGCAGCCCGACAGCATGAAGGCGGTGCACAGCGCCAGCGCGGCGCCGAACAGGTTACGGCGTTTCATCGACTCTCTTCTCTCTGGGGAAATTACAATGCCTGCAGCTTGGCGTAGCTCAACATCAGCCACTTGCTGCCTTCGCTCTCGAAATTGACCTGTACCCGGGCCTGGGCGCCCGAGCCTTCGAAATTGAGGATGGTGCCCTCGCCGAACAGCGAATGGCTGACCCGCTGGCCAAGACTGAAGGGCGTATCCGGCACGCTGGCGCCAGCGAACAGCGAACTGCCGCTACTGGCGCGGGAGCCGCCATAGGAGCGGCTGACACTGTTGCTCAGGCGCACTTCGCGGATCAGCTCGGGCGGAATCTCGCGGACGAAACGCGACACTTTGTTATAGGTCTCGCTGCCGTACAGGCGTCGGGTTTCGGCGTAGGTGATGGTCAACTGGCGCATCGCCCGGGTGATGCCGACATAGGCCAGGCGCCGCTCCTCCTCCAGCCGTCCCGGCTCCTCCAGGCTCATCTTGTGCGGGAATAGCCCCTCCTCCATGCCGACCAGGAACACCTGCGGGAACTCCAGGCCCTTGGCGCTGTGCAGGGTCATCAGTTGCACGCTGTCCTCGTGCTCGCCGGCCTGCTGCTCGCCGGCCTCCAGCGAGGCGTGGTCGAGGAAGGCCGCCAGCGGTGTCTGTGGCTCGCCCTCGCCGCCCTCCTCGCTCTCGTCGCTGTAGTTGTCGAAGGCGCGGGCGGCGGACACCAGTTCCTCGAGGTTTTCCACCCGCGCCTGGGCCTTCTCGCCCTTCTCGTCGCGGTGGTAGGCCAGCAGGCCGGACTGCTCGATGACCCGCTGCGCCATGCTGTGCAGTTGCAGGCCCTCGACCTGCAGGGCCAGGCTGTCGATCAGCTCGACGAAGGCATTCAGCGCACCGGCGGCACGCCCGGAAACGCGCTTGAGGCCGACCGCCTGGTGCAGCGCGGTCCACAGCGAAACCTCTTCATCGCGCGCCATCTGCCGCAGCGCCTCGACGGTCTTCTCGCCGATGCCGCGCGCCGGCACGTTGATCACCCGCTCCAGCGCCGCATCGTTGTGGCGGGTCTGGATCAACCGCAGGTAGGCCATGGCGTTCTTGATCTCGGCGCGCTCGAAGAAGCGCTGGCCGCCATAGATGCGATAGGGAATGCGCTCGCGCAGCAAGGCTTCCTCCAGCACCCGCGACTGGGCGTTGGAGCGGTAGAGTATAGCGATCTCGCTGCGCGACAGGCCGGTCTTCAGTGCCGACTCGATGCTCTCGACCACATAGCGCGCTTCGTCGTGCTCGTTGAAGGCGGCGTACAGGCTGAGCGGCTCGCCCTCGTCGCCGTCGGTCCACAGCTCCTTGCCCAGGCGCCCCTGGTTGTTGGCGATCAATGCGTTGGCCGCCTTGAGGATGCCAGCGGTGGAACGGTAGTTCTGCTCCAGGCGGATGGTCCGGGCATCGCTGAAATCGGCGCTGAACTGGTGCAGGTTCTCCACCCGCGCGCCGCGCCAGCCGTAGATCGACTGGTCGTCGTCGCCCACTACCATCAGGCTGTCGCCGCCTGCGGCAAGAAACCGCAGCCAGGCGTACTGCACGGCGTTGGTGTCCTGGAACTCGTCCACTAGCATATGCCGGAAGCGCCGCTGATAATGCGCCAGCAAGCCTGGGTGGTCGCGCCACAGTTCCAGCGCGCGCAGCAGCAGCTCGGAGAAGTCGATCACCCCGGCGCGCGCGCAGGCGGCTTCATAGGCTTCGTAGATCGAACGCATGGTGGCCAGGAACAGGTCGCCACTGGCCTGGATGTTCTGCGGCCGGTGGCCTTCGTCCTTCTGCCCGTTGATGAACCACTGGGCCTGGCGCGCCGGCCACTTGTTGTCGTCCAGCCCCAGCTCGCGGATCACTCGCTTGACCAGGCGTTGCTGGTCGTCGGAATCGAGGATCTGGAAATTCTGCGCCAGCCCCGCCTCCTGCCAGTGCGCCCGCAGCAGGCGGTGCGCCAGGCCGTGGAAGGTGCCGACCCACATGCGTTGCGGGTTGACCTGCAGCAGTTGCTCCAGGCGCTGGCGCATCTCGGCGGCGGCCTTGTTGGTGAAGGTGACCGCCAGGATCGAGTGCAGCGAAGCCTGTTCGACCTGGTGCAGCCAGGCGATACGGTGCACCAGCACACGGGTCTTGCCGGAGCCGGCGCCGGCCAGCACCAGTTGCCGCCCGAGCGGCGCGGTGACCGCCTGGCGCTGGGCATCGTTGAGGGAGTTCAGGAGGTGGGATATGTCATCGTGCATCGCGGCATTCTAGCCGCAAATGCCTGAATCTGTCCGTTACGCGAAACAGCGCTACCCCTGGACCATGGGATACCCGCCCAACGGTGAGTTGACAGCGGTGGCTCGGTCAGCCAGTTTCCCCTTTCCAGAAGACTTCACCAATCGCCCCTCGACCCGAACGCCGGATAAGTACAAGAAAAGACGATGACTGATCAAGCCCGCTCCCCGCATACACCAGACCGTGTCGGCCAGGAAGATGCCGACACGAGCGCAGCGCGGGACAAAGGGAAGGATTCGCAGAGCGAACGTACACGCCTGGCGGCGGCGGCTTTCGAGGTTGCCGCCGAAGGCATCCTGATTCTCGACGCAAGCTACCGGGTACTGGAGCTCAACGAGGCCTTCTGCCGGCTTTCGGGCTACTCGCGGCAGGACATCGTTGGCCGGGACATCATGGAACTGACCTCCTCGCCCGATCTGCGCGAGCAGTTCCTGACCATCCACGAAGCGCTGCAACAGGAAGGCTGCTGGCAGGGCGAACTGGTCGAGTCGCGCAAGGACGGCCAGCTCTATCCCCAGTGGGTGCGCTTGCGCGTGGCCCGCGACGAGCGCGGCGAGATCACCAACATCATCGCCTTCGTCTCCGATGTCAGCCAGCGCCGCCAGGTCGAAGAGCGCCTGCGCTACCTGACCCATTACGATGAACTGACCGGCCTGGCCAATCGCCGGCAGTTGCAGGAGCAGTTGCAGGAGGCCTGCCAGCATATCCGCCCCGGCAGCAGCCTGACGTTGCTGTATATCGACCTGGACCGTTTCAAGATCCTCAATGACAGCCTTGGCCACGAAGTCGCGGACCGCCTGCTGTACCAGATATCGCGCCGCCTGATGCACACCCTGCCCAACGCGGAGGCCATCGCCCGCCTGTCGGGCGACGAGTTCGCCATTCTGCTCGATACCCACCAGAGCCTGTCGAGCCTGAGCCAGATCGGCAGAAAACTGCTGTCGAAGATCCGCAAGCCGATCCTCATCGAGAACCGCGAGCTGGTGATCAGCGCCTCCATCGGCATCAGCCTGATGCCCGAGCATGCCCGCGACCCTTCCGACCTGCTGCGCCGGGCGAATATCGCCATGCAACAGGCCAAGCACCTGGGCGGCAACACCCTGCAATTCTTCACCGACGGCCTGCGCACCTCCAGCCTGGAAAAGCTGCAGATGGAGCACGAGTTGCGCAAGGCCCTCAGCAGCGGGCAGTTGGAAGTCTTCTACCAACCCCGCCTGGACCTGCACAGCAAACGCATCGAAGCGGTCGAGGCCCTGGTGCGCTGGCGACATCCCGAGCACGGCCTGATCGCCCCAGGGCAGTTCATTGACCTGGCCGAGGAAACCGGGCTGATCATTCCACTGGGCGAGCAGGTGCTGCGCCAGGCCTGCCAGCAGACGCACCAGTGGCGACAAGCGGGCGAGGCCGACCTGCGTGTTTCGGTCAACCTGTCAGTCAAGCAGTTGCGCCAGGGGAACTTCGTCAGCCTGGTACGCCAGGTGCTCGAAGAAACCGGGCTGGCCCCCGAACGCCTGGAGCTGGAACTGACCGAAAGCCAGTTGCTGGACGACATCGACAACGCCATCAACATCTGCCGCCAGTTGCGTGCCCTCGGCGTGCAACTGGCCATCGACGACTTCGGCACCGGCTACTCCTCCCTGAGCTACCTGAAGCGCTTCCCGGTCAACTACGTCAAGATCGACCGCTCGTTCATCAGCGAACTCGACCTCACCGACGAAGGTGCCGCCATCGCCCGGGCGATCATCGCCATGGTCCATGCACTGGGACTCAAGGCCGTCGCCGAAGGCGTCGAGATCCAGGCCCAGATGGATTTCCTCGCCGCGCAGGGCTGCGACGAGGTGCAGGGCTACCTGCTGTGCAAACCCGTGGAAGCGGCGCGACTCCTGGAATTCATCAGGGCCCATGGTCTGTTGCCATAGGCGCGGGCTCGCCCGCGAAGTGCCTGCCGGCAAGGCTATTCGCGGCCAAGGCCGCTCCTACGGATGTGCGGCGGCCCTCCGGCACCTGATGCTCGGAATGCCAACGGCCCGGCTTTGTGTCGGTTAGGATACATAGCCGACATGCTCCGGATACCCGCAGCACCGAGCATGAGACCCGGTAGCCGGGACGACACCCTATCCTCCACCCTTCGCAAATGGAGCCTGCCTCCAGTGCATGCCTCTTCCGCCCTTGAGCCGCGCCCACGCACGACCCGCGCCCTGATCGTCGATGACAACCAGGAGCTGCGGGGACTGCTCGGCGACTACCTGATCCGCTTCAACATCGACAGCGAAGCCGTCGGCGATGGCACGGGCATGCGCCGCGCCATGGCCCAGGCGCACTTCGACGTGATCATCCTCGACCTCATGCTGCCCGGCGAAGACGGCCTGTGCCTGTGCCGTGAACTGCGCGCCAGCTCGGCGATCCCGATCCTGATGCTCACCGCTCGCTGCGAGCCTACCGACCGTATCATCGGCCTGGAACTGGGTGCCGACGACTACATGGCCAAGCCCTTCGAGCCGCGCGAACTGGTGGCCCGCATCCAGAGCATCCTGCGGCGGGTGCGCGATGGCCGCGAGGGCGGACGCGACGAACCGCCGAGCCTGCTGCATTTCTCCGGCTGGACGTTGCACTGCGCACTGCGCCAATTACAATCGGCCAGCGGTCTGCTGGTGCCATTGTCGAACGCGGAGTTCCGCCTGCTCTGGGCCTTCATCGAGCGACCACGCCGGGTACTCAGCCGCGAGTTGCTGCTCGATGCCGCGCGCGGGCGCTCCATCGAGGCCTTCGATCGCAGTATCGACCTGCTCGTCTCCCGCCTGCGGCAGAAGCTCGACGACAACCCGCGCAACCCATCGCTGATCAAGACGGTGCGTGGCGAAGGCTATCTGTTCGACGTTGCCGAGATCCACTGATGCATCGCGCCGACAGCCTGTTCGCCCGCCTGCTCGGCGTGTTCCTGGCCGCCATCCTGCTCGCTCACGCCCTGGCCTTCGCCTGGTTCAGCCACTATGGGGAGCACCCGCCGCCCGCGGAGCAACATGCTCACGGCCCCGGCCTGCCGCCGCCAGAGGCGTATGGCGAGGATATGCCGCCCATGCCGCCACCGGAGGCCCCCACACACGGCCTCGAGATCGATGGCCCGCTGATCGTGCTCGGCTTCCAGTTGCTCACCCTGCTGGCCGCCGCCTGGTACGGCGCGCGCCTGCTCAGCCGGCCGATCCGGCGCCTGGCCGAGGCCGCCGAGCAACTGGCCGAGGACCTCGACAGCCCACCCATGGCCGAAACCGGTCCACGCGAGACGCGCCTGGCCGCCCGCGCCTTCAACCGCATGCAGCAGCGCATCCGCGGCCAGGTGCAGCAGCGTACGCGTATGCTGGCAGCGGTGTCGCACGACCTGCGTACGCCGCTGGCGCGCCTCAAGCTGCGCCTGGAACAGATTCCCGACCAGCCGCTGCGCGAGCGCATGGACCACGACCTGGGCGAGATGATCGCCATGTTCGACGCGACCCTGCGCTACCTGCACGAGCAGCGCGACAGTGAAACGCCGCAGCGCCTGGACCTGCAGGCACTGGTCGAATCCATGGCGGAGGACGCCCAGGAACACGATGCCGATGTCAGCGTGCGTGGGCAGTGCGGGCCGCTGATGGCACAACCGCTGGCATTGCGCTCCTGCGTCGGCAACCTGCTGGGGAATGCCCTGCGCTATGCCGGACATGCCGAGATCGCGCTGTGCGACAGCCGGGAGGCGGTCGAAATACGGGTCATCGACCATGGCCCGGGCATCGACAAGGCCCAGCATGAGGCGGTATTCGAAGCCTTCTTCCGCCTCGAGGGCTCGCGCAACCGCAGCTCCGGCGGGGTCGGCCTGGGCCTGACCATCGCCCGCGAAGCCGCGCGGCGCCAGGGCGGCGACATCACCCTGGAAGAAACCCCCGGCGGTGGCCTGACCGCCATCCTCCGGCTACCGCGCTGAATCCGGTATCGGCGCCGATACAAAGACCACATACCGGCGACACATGCCCGCCCCATCCTGGCATCACTGGAGAAGTCCCTCCGGCATGCCAGACAGGGGAGTAACACTCATGATCAGTGGCGTCAGTGGATACTCGAGCTATACCTATGCCTCGACGTACGCCAGCACCCAGCGCAGCAGCGCCAGCAATGGCAGCGACAGCGCCGGGGGTGCGAAGGAAATACAGGAAAAGCTGTTCAGCCTGCTGGACAGCGACAGTGACGGCAGCGTCAGCAAGGATGAACTGTCCAGCGCGCTGAGCTCGACCTCGGACAGCGAGGAAAGCACCTCGACCATAGATATCGACGCATTGCTCGGCCAGCTCGATGCCAATGGCGATGGCAGCCTCGACAGCGAGGAAGTCGCCGCCCTGGCGCCGCCGCCACCACCGCCACCTTCCGCGGGCGGCGCCGATACCGAGGAACTGTTCAGCCAACTGGACGCGGACGGCAACGGCAGCATCGACAGCGATGAACTGTCCGCCCTGTTCGGCAGCGGCAGCGGCACTAGCAGCGCATTGCTCGACGAACTGGACAGCGACGGCGACGGCAGCCTCAACCTCGACGAGCTGGGCGCCCTGGCCCCACCACCGCCACCCCCGGCCAGCAGCGGCGACAGCGAGGAGCTGTTCGGCGAGCTGGATGTCAACGCTGATGGCAGTATCGACCAGGACGAATTGAGCAGCCTGTTCGAGGCGACCGCCTCGTCGGCCGGCAGCGCCACGGGAACGGACTTCTCGGCGCTGATCGCCAAGCTGGTCGAACAGTACAGCCTCAGCGCCCGGAACAGCCTCGGCAGCCAACTCAACCTGAGCGCCTGATGCCGGCCGGATGGCCCCCTCAGCGCGAATAACGCTGCGGGCCAAGGCCGCCCCTGTGGGCGCGGCCTTCAACCGCGGGTGGTGGCACCGCCGTCCAGTTCGCGCATCAGCAGGGCGTATTGCAGGTCCACGTGTTCCGGCACCGGCATATACAGGGTATGGCCATCGCCCGGCGCCACCTCGACCCGCTCGCCCTTGCGGTTCTCCAGGGCTTCCAGGCGCAGGTTGAGGTTGCCCTGGGGCGTCATCAGCTCCAGGCGGTCACCCAGCGCGAAACGGTTCTTCACCTTGACCTCGGCCAGGCCGTTGCGGCGCTCGCCGGTCAGTTCGCCGACGAACTGCTGGCGCTCGGACAGCGAGAAGCCGCGCTCGTAGTTCTGGTACTCGTCATGCACATGGCGGCGCAGGAAACCCTCGGTGTAGCCGCGATGGGCCAGGGACTCCAGGGTGTCCATCAGCGACTTGTCGAACGGGCGCCCGGCCAGCGCATCGTCGATGGCCTTGCGGTACACCTGGGCGGTGCGCGCCACATAGTAGTGGGACTTGGTGCGCCCCTCGATCTTCAGCGAATGCACGCCCATCCGCACCAGCCGCTCGACGTGCTGCACCGCGCGCAGGTCCTTGGAGTTCATGATGTAGGTGCCGTGCTCATCCTCGAAGGCGGACATGAACTCGCCGGGGCGGTTCAGTTCCTCCAGCAGCACCACCCGGTCGGTCGGCGCACCGACGCCCAGGGTCGGCTCTACCGGTTGCACCGGGATCGGCTCGTGCACGTGCACGATGTCGCCGACTTCGTTCTCTTGCGCTTCGTGGGTCTTGTACTCCCAACGGCAGGCATTGGTGCAGGTGCCCTGGTTCGGATCGCGCTTGTTGATATAGCCCGACAGCAGGCAGCGCCCGGAGTAGGCCATGCACAGCGCACCATGGACGAAGACTTCCAGCTCCATGCCCGGCACCCGCCCGCGGATCTCGCCGATCTCTTCCAGCGACAATTCGCGGGAGAGGATCGCCCGGGTCAGGCCCTGCTCGTGCCAGAACTTCACGCTGGCCCAGTTGACCGCGTTGGCCTGCACCGAGAGGTGGATGTTCATCTGCGGGAAATGCTGGCGAACCAGCATGATCAGGCCGGGATCGGACATGATCAGCGCATCCGGCCCCATCGCCACCACCGGCTCCAGGTCCTTGATGAAGGTCTTCAGCTTGGCGTTGTGCGGCGCGATATTGACCACCACGTAGAACTGCTTGCCCTGGGCATGGGCCTCGTCGATGCCGAGCTTGAGGTTGGCATGGTCGAACTCGTTGTTGCGCACCCTCAGGCTGTAGCGTGGCTGCCCGGCATACACCGCATCGGCACCATAGGCGAAGGCGTAACGCATGGATTTGAGGGTGCCGGCGGGGGACAAGAGTTCAGTGCGCATGGTCGTAACGGGATCAGGGAAGCGGGAAAGGCCGCGATTCTAGCAGCCTGCGCCTGGCGGGCAACCTCGCCAGGCGCATCGAAACAGCCGCAGACAGCAGGCTTTGTCCTCGTTCGGCCTCCAGCGCTCTTCTCGGCTTCATGGCCTCTGCCGTCAGGCCGCGGCGATCACCCCTTTATGGTTCTCCGGCTCGATCAACGCCTGGTGCAGGGCGATGATCGCAGCGTCGTAGTCCTCTTCGTTGACCACGCACTGCATCTCCACCTGGCGGATCGACTGGTGCAGCGCCTGGATGCTGATGCCGGCCTCCGCCAGGGCGGCGGCGGTCTTGGCCAGGATGCCCTTGACCTTCATGTGCGAGCCGATGGCCGAGACGATGGCGATGTTGTGTACCGTCACTTCCGCCCTCGGGTACTGCTCCTCGATCAGCCGGGCCGCGCGGTTGATCAGCTTGCGCGAGCCGGACAGGTAGTAGGTGATGCTGTTGGCGTCGGAATCCTTGTTCACCAGGTAGAGCTTGAGCTTCTTCAGCATGCGGGTGATTTCGATGTCGTAGGCCAGGTCGCCGAGCATGTCCTGGTCGAACACCTCGATGCCGAAGACATCCTTGCGCCCGGCGATGATCTCCACGCAGGGCCGCTCGCTGCGGTAGGACTGGCTGATCAGCGTGCCGCCGTGCTCCGGCTCGAAGGCGTTCTTGATGCGCAACTCGATGCCGGCGCGGCGCAGGGTCTTGGCCGCGCGCGGGTGGATCGCCTCCATGCCGAGGTTGGAAAGCTGGTCGGCCACGTCGTAGTTGGTACGACCGATGGTCACCACCCTGTCCGCCCCGACCAGGTTCGGATCGGCGCTGCTGAGGTGGAACTCCTTGTGGATGATCGCCTCGTGGGCACCGGTGGCGGCGGCGATCTGCGCGAAGGTGATCTCGCTATAGCCACGGTCGAAGGTGTTCATCAGCCCTTCGCTGCAATGGGTATAACCGGTGGCCACCACCAGTTCGTGCTCGAAGTCGAAGTCTTCGAAGCTTTCGCGCACCATGTCCTCGAAGGGCAGCGGGCGGTCGCGGTGCCAGCCGGTCAGATCGGCCATGCGCGCATTGACATCCCGCTGCCTGAGCGCCAGTACCGAGTTGTAGGCACTGTGGGCCTCACCGAGGGAAGCGAGCATCTCGCGCACCTTCATCAGGTGCTCGCTGAGCTGGAAGTGGCCATAGGCGCACAGGCGCTGCAGGCTGAGCATGCAGTCGCGGGCATCGTCGATCCGCGTGTTGATGAACTCGTCGGCGTCCTGCAACTCGGGCGCATCGCCGAACAGTTCGGCGTTCTTCTCCAGCATCAGCCCGCGCACCGTCTCGAGGGTCTCGCACCAGGCGCTCTCGTTGTGCGCCTCGGCGAAGCGCTGGTAGACACCCGGCTCGCCGGTCTTCTTGTGTTCCAGCAGCAGGTTGGTCATGCCGCTGTAGGCCGACACCACGAAAATCCGCCGGTACAGTGCAGCCCCCTGGCGCTGGCCGATAAGGATATTGTCGAGGACTTCCTCGAAGCGGCTCATGGAAGTGCCGCCGATTTTTTCTACGGTATGCATCGAGATTCAACGTCCCGTCATGGGTGTGTTCCATCCCGGGGAGGCGCCCCGGAGATATGTCGGATTTAGGGCCTGTTACCGCTTTCATCCACGATCGCGCGGCCCGGCGCCAATTCGTGCGCCATTATCTACATGCGGGGGGAGATAGAACAGGGCGATCGCGCTATGTCGTCGGCCCCGGAGCAAGGCGCGCGATAAAACGGCTGGAGGCTGGAGGCTGGAGGCTGGAGGCTGGACGATCAGCATGGGGCGCCTCGCGTTCTCGTCCAACCTCCAGCTTTCCAGCGCTCTTTTCGAAGCGTTATCTCCAGCTTGCCGCT
This sequence comes from Stutzerimonas kirkiae, assembly GCF_004327335.1. GTDB lineage: Bacteria > Pseudomonadota > Gammaproteobacteria > Pseudomonadales > Pseudomonadaceae > Stutzerimonas > Stutzerimonas kirkiae. Next base: position 358,587 of record NZ_QJUO01000001.1, read on the forward strand.
TAGAGCTTGCCGCTTGCCGCTGCCTCCAACGGATAGACGCCGTCCGCGTCATGCACTTCCTGGCCATTCAGCGGCGGATTGAAGACACAGGCCATCTTCATTTCCGTGGTACCGCGCAGCAGGTGCTCGTCATGCTGGTCGAGGACATACAGCGTGCCGGGGCGGATCGGGTAGACCTTGCCGTCGGCCAGGGTCTCGATCTCGCCTTCGCCGCTGACGCAATACACCGACTCCAGGTGGTTGCGGTACCAGATATGCGTCTCGGTGCCGGCATAGATAGTGGTGATATGGAAGGAAAAGCCCATGTTGTCGCCCTTGAGCAACATCCGCGTGCTTTCCCAGTTCTCGCTGACGACTCGGCGCTCGCTGCGTTCGGCCTCGGCCAGGGTTCTTACGATCATGTTCGGCTCCTCAGGATGCTTTTTCGGCGGGCAGGTTGGACAGCACGGCGGCGAAGGCCTTGTCGAGGATGCCCAGCGCCTGGTCGATCTGCTCGTCGCTGATCACCAGCGGGCACAGGCACTTGACCACCTCGCCATGGGGGCCGCTGGTCTCGATCACCAGGCCGTTGTCGAAGGCATGGCGGCAGATCGCCGAAGCGATCTCGCCATCCGGGCAGCGAATACCGAGCATCATCCCGCGCCCCTTGACCGACAGCGAACCCGGGCCATGCCGGCGCACGATACGCGCCATGCCATCGGCGATACGCTGGCCCTTGGCGAGCACGCTGCGGGCGAAGCCGTCATCGCGCCAGAAATGCTCCAGCGCCGCCGCGGCGGTGACGAAAGCATGGTTGTTGCCACGGAAGGTACCGTTGTGCTCGCCGGGCTGCCACTGGTCCAGCTCCTTGCGCAACACCACCATGGCGAAGGGCACGCCAAAGCCGCTGAGGGACTTGGACAGGGTAATCATGTCCGGCTGGATGCCCATGCCCTCGAAACTGAAGAAGCTGCCGGTACGCCCGCAACCGGCCTGGATATCGTCGACGATCAGCAGCATGTCGTGCTTGCGGCAGAGCTTCTCCAGCTTGCGCATCCACTCGGCGGACGCGGCATTCAGGCCGCCCTCGCCCTGCAGCACCTCGACGATCACCGCTGCCGGCTTGTCGATACCGCTGCTGGGGTCGGCCAGCAGCTTGTCGATCATGCCGATGGTGTCGGCCTTGTCGCCGAAATAGTTGGCATAGGGCATGCGGCTGATATCGCTCAGCGAAATACCGGCCGCGCCACGGTGGTGCTGGTTGCCGGTGGCCGCCAGCGAGCCGATGCTGCAACCGTGGAAGCCATTGGTGAAACTGATCACGTTGCTGCGCCCGGTGACCTTGCGCGCCAGTTTCAGCGCGGCCTCCACCGCGTTGGAGCCGGTCGGCCCGGTGAACTGCATCAGGTAGTCACCCATACCGCGCGGTTCGAGGATCAGCCGGTTGAAGGTTTCCAGGAAGCGCTCCTTGGCCTCGGAATACATATCCAGGCCATGGGCCAGGCCATCGCCGGCGATATAGTCGAGCAGCGCCTGCTTGAGCACCGGGTGGTTGTGCCCGTAGTTGAGCGTGCCGGCGCCGGCCAGGAAGTCGATGTAGTGCTTACCGTCGCGGGTGATCAGTTCGGCGCCGCGCGCCTGCTTGAAGACCACGGGAAAGGAACGGCAATAACTCCGCACCGATGACTCGTTCAACTCGAAAACATTCATGTCTGCTCCTTGATATCTGGCGGTGGCGGCGAAGGGACCGGCGCGATACAGCACCTCGTCCTCATGCCGGCCATCGAAATGTGCGGCCCGGGAAAACAGCACACGGGTCTGGCAGTCGATGCCGAGCCGTGCGAAGGCTTTCCTGAAAAGGGCCTGGGATGCGCCGTTGTCCGGCGAGATGGTGGTTTCCAGGTAACGCACACCCTGCTCGGCGCAGCGCTCGACCAGTCCCAGCAGCATGCGCAGGGCCAGGCCCTGGCCGCGCATCGTGGCATCCACGGCGACCTGCCAGACGAACAGCGTGTCGCTACGGGAAGGAGGGCGATAACCGGAGATGAAGCCGACCAGTTGCCCCTGGGCATTCTCGGCGGCGATCGAGGTATCGGAGAAATCGGTGCACTGCAGCAGGTTGCAATAAACCGAATTGGTATCCAGTGGCTGGCAACGCGCCACCAGTCGATGGAGGTTGTAACCATCGCCGTCGTTTGGGCGGCGGAGTGTTACTTGAACGAAACTCAAAACAAATCCTTGTGGGTAGTTGATTGAATTCCTTTACAGGCAAACATAGATCGGCGCATGTAACAACCCAAGGACAGGCCGGCCCTGTCGATATCTGGGCGATATTCTCGGCCAACTTCCACATTCATGCCGTGCCATATCGGCATGCTCCCCAGAGTGCTTTCGGCAGCCCTGTAAGCCGCGAAAATGCTGGATCTGCCAACCCAGGACAGACACTTTCAAAACAACCTTGGGATTTCGCCACAACCCCCATTGCAGAAGGCCATAACAACTTTCTGCAACTATCCGGATACCGCCGAATGCACACAGGCGAGTGACCGGATATATTCCGCCGGAATTCTCACGCCTATATACCCGGAACAGGCTGGAAAGAACGGCGCCATTCAGTCGATGAAAATCAACCGACGAACCGCAGCCTGGCAATTCGTAACAAAACGTGACGCAAGATCGGGAAGTATCGTTCATTCGAGGCCATACCCACGGTGCACGCGGGCCTATCGCCAGCCCGGTAGCGTCCCGCTCGACCATCGCAATGTGCAGCGCGTCACATACCCGGATCCTGTTGTGTGACGGGCCTCACAGACTCGATTCACCGCCATTGCTCCCAATGCCGGTTGCCCGCAGGTTTGGCGGGAAATCGATACCGATGGCCTGCCCTCGACATGAACGAAGACCACGACTCCCCCTGGAAGGAAGCCCTGGAAGTCTTCTTCCGGCCCTTCCTGCAACTGCTGTTCCCGGATATCGACGGCCTGATCGACTGGCGCCAGCCACCGGTCTTCCTCGACAAGGAATTGCAGAAGATCACCCGCGCTGCCGAAGATGGCCGGCGCTACGTCGACAAGCTGGCCAGGGTAAAGCTGCTGGATGGTGCGCAGCACTGGCTGCTGATCCACACCGAGGTGCAGGGCGAGCCGGAGCGGGATTTCGCCGAGCGCATGTACCGCTACTACAGCGGTATCCGCGAGCGCTACCGGCAACCGGTGATCAGCCTGGCGGTGCTGACCGACAGCGATCCGGCCTTTCGCCCCGAACGCTTCTCCAGCCATCTCGCCGGCAGCGGCGTCACCTTCAGCTTTCGCACCTGCAAACTGCTGGATTTGCGGGGCGACATGGACAGCCTGCGGCACAGCGACAACCCCTTCGCCCTGCTGGTGGCGGCGCAGCTCACCGCCAAGCTGGTCCGCGATGGCCGCCAGCGGGCCGACAACCTGATCGGCTTCTACCGCCTGGCCCTCCGCCAGGGGCTGGACCGGCAGTCGATCGGGCGCCTGGTGATCTTCCTCGAATGGATGGTGGCCTTGCCAGCCGAGGCGGGCGACTACTACGACGAGCACATAACCCAGCTACAGGAGGAAGCGATCATGCCTTATGTCAGCTCGTTCGAGCGCAAGGCACAGGCCAGGGGCTTCGAGCAAGGAGTCACACAAGGGATCGAGCAAGGCCTCGGGGCGCCCTGTCGAAACACCTGACTCGCCGCTTCGGCGAACTGAGCCCCACGACCCAGGCGCGTATCCAGGCCGCCGATGTAGCGGAGCTGGAGCGCTGGACCGACAACGTGCTCGACGCCAGGACGCTGGATGAGGTGTTTGCCGCGTCCTGAGAGCCAGGCCTCTCAAGGTCTTTGCAGAATGAATCGCGAGGGCGCGAAGCTGCATTTCTCCCTCTCCCCTCGCGGGAGAGGGGCTCCGCAAGGCAGTCCGAACCATCGCAATAGCGCCCTGACGTGCAGGAGGTTGCTCAAGGCCACCAGTCATGCCCGCGCCGGTCCAGCAACTGCCGGGCCAGCTCCGGGCCGTCGACCCCGGAGGGATAGGGCCTTGGCTTGCGGTAGTGGCCCTGCCAGCCCTTGAGGATCGGATCGACCCAGCGCCAGGCCGCCTCGACCTCGTCGCGGCGCATGAACAGCGTCGAATCGCCCTCGATCACGTCCAGCAGCAGCCGCTCGTAGGCGTCCCAGCGCCGCGCCTGGCGGAAGGCCTTGGCCAGGTTCAGGTCCAGCTCCACCGGCTCCAGTTGCATGCCCTTGCCCGGCGCCTTGGCCATCAGGTGCAGGCTGATGCTTTCCTCCGGCTGCAGGCTGATCACCAGGCGATTGCACTGTTCCTCCTCGAACAGCAGGTGCGGCACCGGCTTGAAGGTGATGACGATCTCCGAGCGCTTGCGCGCCATGCGCTTGCCGGTGCGCAGGTAGAAGGGCACGCCGGCCCAGCGCCAGTTGTCGATCTCCGCCTGAACCGCGACGAAGGTCTCGGTATCACTGTCGTTATCCACATTTTTCTCGAAGTAGTACGCCTGCACATCCTGCCCGCCGACCTTGCCGGCGCCGTACTGGCCACGCACGGTCTTGTCCTGCACGTCGAGGCCGGCGATGGGCTTGAGCGCCTCCAGCACCTTGACCTTCTCGTTGCGCACCGCCTCGGCGTCGAAGCGCACCGGCGCCTCCATCGCCACCAGGCAGAGCAGTTGCAGCAGGTGGTTCTGCAGCATGTCGCGCATCGCCCCGGCGTTGTCGTAGTAGCTGCCGCGGTTCTCCACGCCGAGGGTTTCCGCCACGGTGATCTGCACATGCTCGATATGCCCGGCGCGCCAGACCGGCTCGAACAAGGCATTGGCGAAGCGCAGCGCCATCAGGTTCTGCACAGTCTCCTTGCCCAGGTAGTGGTCGATGCGATAGATGCGCGGCTCGGCGAACACTAGGCCGATGGCGGCGTTGATCGCCAGCGCCGACTCCAGCGAATGGCCGATCGGCTTCTCCAGCACGATGCGCGCCTGCTCGCCGGCCAACCCGGCGGTGTGCAGGTTGTTGGCGATCGGCTCGAACAGGTCGGGCGCGGTGGCCAGGTAATGCACCCGCACCCGTTCGCGGTCACCGCCCAGGTGGCGCGCCAGGCGGGTGAACTCGCCGCGCTGCGAGGCATCCATGGCGAAGTAGTCCAGGCGCTGGGCGAAGCCCTGCCAGGCCTCCTTCTGGAAGTCCGCCCGCGCCACCTGCGCCCGGCAGTGCCGTTCGGCCAGCGCCAGGTATTGCTCCCGCGCCAGGTGGCGGCGCGCCAGCGCGAGGATGCGCACATCGGCATGCAGGCGCCCGTCGCGGTGCAAGTGATAGAGCGCCGGGATCAGCTTGTGCAGTGCCAGGTCGCCGGTACCGCCAAACACCAGCATGTCGCAGGAAAAAGCCACGGTATCCCTCCAGATCAATCGAGCGCAGACACCCTGACACAAGCCACGGCGCCATCCAAGGCAGGGTGCCTTCGATAAAAGCGCTGGAGGCTGGACGAAAAACACCGGTTGCCACGCTCTTTCGTCCAGCCCTCCAGCGCTGTTTTCGGCTGTTTGCCGTGTATAGCACAATCACCCTGCTATCCAAGCACAGGCGGGTGGGCGTTCAGATGTTTCTTGTAGTATAACTACAGGCCCACTACAACCACCCTGGCCAGCCAATCGTGGCCAGCACGCCGAAAAGCGAGCCGCTATCGTGAATCTGCTGCAACACATCGCCCAATCGAGACCCTCGCTGCGCAAGTCGGAGTTGAAGGTGGCCGACCATGTCCTGCTCGACCCGACGGCGGTGATGCACAGTTCCATGGCCGACCTGGCCCATAGCGTAGGGGTCAGCGAGCCGACCATAGTGCGCTTCTGCCGCGCCATCGGCTGCCTGGGCTTCCAGGACCTCAAGTTGAAGCTGGCGCAGAGCCTGGCCGCCGGCGCCAGCTTCGGCCAGTTCGCCATCAGCGAGAACGACGCGGTGGCCGATTTCAGCCTGAAGATTTTCGATACCACGCTGCACACGCTGATCGAGGTGCGCGAGCATCTCGACCCGGAGGCGCTGCAGCGCGCCATCACCGCCATGGCCAAAGCCGAGCGAGTGGAGTTCTACGGCTTCGGCGCTTCCGGCGCGGTGGCCACCGATGCCCAGCACAAGTTCTTCCGCCTGTTGCTGTCCGCCGCCGCCTATTCCGACCCGCATATGCAGGCGATGTCGGCGGTCACGCTGAAACCCACCGACGTGGCGATCTGCATTTCCCAGTCCGGCCGCTCCAAGGACCTGCTGATCACCGCCAACGTGGTACGCGAGAGCGGCGCCACCCTGGTCACCCTGTGCCCGAGCCAGACGCCGCTGGCGGACCTGGCCACGGTGCACCTGGCCATCGACGTGCAGGAAGACACTGAGATCTACACCCCGCTGACCTCGCGTATCGCCCACCTGGTGGTGATCGACGTGCTGGCCATGGGTGTCGCCATGGCCCGCGGCCCGGACCTGGTCAACCACCTGAAAAGCGTCAAACGCAGCCTGCGCAGCCTGAGGCTGTCGCCGAAGACGGTGAAGGCGCAGGAGGATTGATCCAAACGCTGTATCCAATTCCTAGCAATTAGGGTGGATTGTCGGCGCTATAAAGCCCTACACGTCGCCCCATGAAAAGGTGCACAACTGTCCGATACAATCAATTTTTATGAATAATTAAGCCTATTTTAATCTCATAACAAATAGCGCGAAACTCGACAACAAAAGAGTTTGACATTTATTCCGCACACCATCAGGACCAAAAAAGAAGACAATTATACTACGCTCAAAGCCCCCAGCATGACTTGACGAATACAACCCTTCGTTTTAATCCCAATAATTTTCAAGACTCATTTGAAACTTTATCAATCACAGGAATATTTATGCCCTATGAATTAAAAGATCGATTAGTCGTTGGCGTAGCGTCAAGCGCCATGTTCGACTTGAGCGAATCTGATAAAGTATTCCGAACCGAAGGCGAGGAAAATTACCGGAAATATCAGGAAAAGCATAAAAACTCCCCACTCATGCCTGGCATCGCATTTTCCTTTATAAAACGATTGCTTTCATTAAATGACCTAAGCACCGAAGACGAAGACCCATTGGTTGAGGTCGTACTTCTTTCGCGCAATGATCCTGATACTGGATTACGTGTTATGAACTCCATTCAGCATCACGGATTAGGGATATCAAGAGCCATATTTCAGCAAGGACTATCACCGTACGCATATATTAATGCCCTTAACATCTCTTTGTTTTTATCAGCAAATCAGAGTGATGTTCTAGAAGCGATAGCCAAAGGCCTTCCTGCTGGTTATGTAATGGACTCAAAAATCATTGATGACCCAAACGACAACACGCTAAGAATTGCATTCGACTTTGATGGTGTACTCGCAGATGATGTATCGGAAACCGTGATGCAGGAAGGCAATCTTGAGAAGTTTCACACTCATGAAACCGCCAATGTCATGGAACCACATGGAAGTGGTCCTTTGAAAAATTTTCTCGTGCGTATATCTAAAATACAGCGCGCCGAAGAGTTTCGTAAGGGAATTGATCAAACTTACAAAAACAGGCTACGCGTCTCAATTGTAACTGCACGAAACGCCCCCTCTCACGAACGTGCTATAAACACACTTAAGAGCTGGGGAGTAATTGCTAACGACGCATTCTTCCTTGGCGGCATTGATAAAAAACTGATCCTAGACGTTCTTCAACCGCATATCTTCTTTGATGACCAATCTCGACATCTTGCAACCGCAAGTGAAGTAGCGCCATCCGTACACATCCCGTTTGGAATTACAAACCGTCCACGCGAGTAACCAAGAAATATAAAGCCACCACGACTTACATGGATACCAACACGCACTACGCCACCAAGTAATAGCCCATACAGGCAGGATCAACAATCTTCAATTTTTAATATCACCTGATTTTCTCGCACCTCGACACTTACAACTTTATCAATTAGGAAATTAGCTTTTTCCAACCAATAACCTTTCAACAAAATAAAGGGAACTGCAGGACTGACCTTGCAGGGCTCGCGGCGACGGCGGTCCGCCGAGTATTGATAGTCGTAAAAACCTGAGCGAACTTTGAGTTTCGCGGTTTTTCATCAGAGAACCTTTCAGAAATAAACCGCAAGTGCTTCCGGGGTGCGGCTTTGCCCGCCTGAAAGGAGTTTCTACGCTCCGAATCGCCAGCATACGGACGCGAAGAATGGCGTCAATATCGAGCGCCTCAATCTGCCAAGTAGTTCACATTTCACGATCATGGCCACCCTGAAGCAGAGACATCACTTTCCATCCCAGATACCGTACAACCCCCTATGGATTCCCGCCTTCGCGGGAATGACGGGTGTTGTAAGCAAGGAGTCGCTTCTTCTTATGGTCACTTCGATATTGACCGCGAGCCCGGCCAGCCCCTCGGAGAAACCTTCGTCGGCAGGGATGCCGACGAAGAGCCCCGTGGATGGGTTCACGCGTGTTTCGTAGAGGGGCTGGCCGGGCTCGCGACACACGGGCATCAGGATACCGCCAACGGTATAGGAACAGACAAAGTCCCGGACTGCCTACGACAGCCTCCGCTCGGCATCCCGCCTTGTTCGTATGAATACAAGGTAATACATTGCATTCGAACCTATGGAGGGCACCCCAATGAGCGTGACGACCGTTCGACTGCAGCCCGAGCTTGAAGAGAAGCTGGCCGAGATGGCCGAGAAGCTGCAACGCAGCAAAAGCTGGCTGATCAACCAGGCGCTCCGGGAGTTCTTCGAACGCCAGGCGCAGGAGCAGGCGCGCTGGCAGGAGACGCTGGAGGCGATGGAGTCGGTCGCCCAAGGCCGAGCTGTCTCCGGCACTGCGGTGCATGAATGGCTCCAGAGCTGGAGCAGCGCCGATGAACTACCGCCACCGAAGTGAACCTGGTCTATTCACAAGAGGCGGTGGCGGACCTGGCGCGCCTGCGGGCATTTATCACCGAACACGACCCGCAGGCCGCCGCGCGCATCGCGACGGAGCTGATCACCCGCATCGAGAACATCCGTCTGTTTCCCCAGATGAGACGGAGCGTCGAATTGGCGCCAGCCCCGGCGTCCATCCGGGATGCCGTCTTCGGGCGCTATATCATCCGTTATTCCGCCCAGGGCGAGGCGCTGGTGATCCTGCGTATCTGGCACCACTACGAAGAGCGGCCACAGCGCACCTGAGTATCGCTTGGAGTCGCTGTGGCACGGGCTGCGGGGCCCGCCCAACCTATTTCAAGCCCTGGCCTTCAGCCCTCGATCAGCGCCTCGACTTCGGCGATGCGCTGATCGAGGGTGGCGCGGTCGGCGCTGCGCAGGGTGGCGTGGCCGACCTTGCGGCCGGCCTTGAAGGCCTTGCCGTAGTGGTGCAGGTGGCAGTCGGCAATGGCGATCACCTTGTCCACCGAAGGCACCGAGCCGATGAAGTTGAGCATGGCGCTCTCGCCCAGCTTGGCAGTGGAGCCCAGCGGCAGGCCGGCGACGGCGCGCAGGTGGTTCTCGAACTGGCTGCACTCGGCGCCTTCGATGGTCCAGTGGCCGGAGTTGTGTACGCGCGGGGCGATTTCGTTGGCCTTCAGGCCGCCGTCCACCTCGAAGAACTCGAAGGCCAGCACGCCGACATACTCCAGCCGCTCCAGCACCCGGCCGACATAGTCCTCGGCCAGCGCCTGCAGCGGGTGGCCGTTGCTGGCCACGGACAGGGCGAGGATGCCGCTGTCGTGGGTGTTGTGCACCAGCGGGTAGAAGCGCGTCTCGCCATCGCGGGCACGCACGGCGATCAGCGACACTTCGCCAGTGAAGGGCACGAAGCCTTCGAGGATGCACGGCACGCTGCCCAGTTCGGCGAAGGCGCCGGCCACGTCCGCCGGCTGGCGCAGGACCTTCTGGCCCTTGCCGTCGTAGCCCAGGGTGCGGGTCTTCATCACCGCCGGCAGGCCGATGGCGGCCACGGCGGCCTCCAGGTCGGCCTGGGACTGGATATCGGCGAATTCCGGGGTGGGAATGCCCAACTCGCGGAACATGGATTTCTCGAACCAGCGGTCGCGGGCGATGCGCAGCGACTCGGCGCTCGGGTAGACCGGCACGAACTGCGAGAGGAAGGCGACGGTTTCCGCCGGCACGCTTTCGAACTCGAAGGTGACCAGGTCCACTTCATCGGCCAACTGGCGCAGGTGCTCCTGATCGCTGTAATCGGCGCGGATATGCTCGCCGAGCGCCTGGGCACAGGCGTCGGGCGCCGGGTCGAGGAAGGCGAAGTCCATGCCCAGCGGGGTACCGGCCAGGGCCAGCATGCGGCCCAGTTGGCCGCCACCGATTACACCGATCTTCATCTGTCAGGCCTCACGCGGATCCGGGTTGTTGAGCACGGTTTCCGTCTGCTCGCTGCGGAACTGCTTGAGCGCGGCGTGGAACTGCGGGTGCTGGTGGCCGAGGATGCTGGCGGCCAGCAGCGCGGCGTTCACCGCGCCGGCCTTGCCGATGGCCAGGGTGGCGACCGGCACGCCCGCCGGCATCTGCACGATGGACAGCAGCGAGTCGACGCCCGAGAGCATCGACGACTGCACCGGCACGCCGAGCACCGGCAGGTGGGTCTTGGCCGCGCACATGCCCGGCAGGTGGGCGGCACCGCCGGCACCGGCGATGATCACCTGGATGCCGCGCTCCTCGGCCTGTTCGGCGTACCGGAACAGCAGGTCGGGGGTGCGGTGGGCGGACACCACCTTGACCTCGAAGGGGATGCCGAGTTTTTCCAGCATGTCCGCCGTGTGGCTGAGGGTGCTCCAATCGGACTTGGAACCCATGATCACGCCAACCAGTGCGCTCATCGTCGTGCCTCTCTTTGAACAGGCGCCGGCTGGCGCTATGAAAACCAGCGTCGGGCCGGTTCGAAGGCGCGGCATTATACCGGAAAGAAAATGGATATGCGCCGCCACGAAACGACCGAGCACAGGGCGATCGCGCTATGCGCTCAAAGCGCCGCCGAAGGCGCTGGGGGCTGGACAGTCGGACAGCGTTGGTTTCGGTTGGAAAACGAACGGCTTTTCGTCCAGCCCCAGCGCGTTTGTCGAAGGCCTTGGCATGGAGCGCCCGCCTTCGCGCAAGGGCCTTGCGCGGGATGCGCCGCGGGCTCCTGGATGATCGACTCCGCCATCCCCGGTGCGCATGGCACACCCTTGTATCTCGACTTCAGCCCTGTCAATGGGCAATAGTCCCCGACTGATCATCGGGGGAAGGACTGGGAAGACGTGCGCACCCTTAGGCTTCGAGCCTGCATCGTAGATAGCACTCCCGCCTT